>CAZWRV010000093.1:0-26028 GCA_964636325.1 uncultured Victivallaceae bacterium
AAGAAAAGAAGCCAGCTGTCTTGAGGCTGGCTACATACTTCGCTGAATACTTACTTTTGCCGTCGGCATGCATCATTGCTCTCCCATCAGCTTGCCGTATTTTTCATCTTCGCGAACATCGGGCTATGGGCGCCTGCATACTAGATCATCAATCGCCGCCCCCGGCATCGGGCCGAAAGCGAACATGGAAGTCCCCCAGTTCTGCAACCGTGACATGTCCGGGCTTAATCCGGACTGCGCGGGCTGGATCGGCATGCCATCGGGAATGTCCGTCCGCAGCAGCTCGGAGCTGTCGGCCAGCAGGATTAGCTGTTTGTCTTGCCATCTTATTTCGAGCGAGTGCCAGGATGGCTGGTCTTGAATCTTCCATCCGGCTGATGCCATTACAGTCTTGAACTGCTTCGTCGGCTGCTTTGCGTCGCCTGTCAGCTCGGTCATCACCCGTTCAATGCCTACCTGTCCTTTGTCATATGAGATAATAAGCTTTTGAATGCCAGCCTCGTCTGGCTGCTGGATGGTCTTGGGGCCGCGGTCGAAGGATAAAAGGCAACCGGCGCTGGCCGCACCAAGGAAAACCTGCCATTGAATGGAACCGCACTCCGGGGAAATATGGTTCCGAGCGCTGAAATTCACCGTCTCATCCAGCCACATGCCGTTGCCGCTTTTGCCGGGGGCGCAGGCGACCAGCGCATCCATCCTGTCGTTGAATGCATACGGATGCCCGATGGCCTCGTCCGCCACAGCTTCCCCGTTTTCGAAATGTGCCGAAAAAGTCTCGCCAGCTTTCAAGGCCTGCGGCTCGATAAGGCGAACAGCCCTCCAGAGACGCCCGGGAACGGGGAGCGAGACCGCAGACCGGCGCAGTTCGAGAGGCAGGCCTGTTTCCGCGTCAAGCGCCGCGGTTCTGCCCGCATCCAGCCCAAGCTTTGCGAAATCGAACTGGATTTCGGTGACACGGTTTTCGCGAACGGTGTTCACGATCCATACTAATGCCCTATGCGGATACACGAGGGCCGACGCGATGACTCCGTCGGTCTTCGGCTCCACGCCAAGCCCAGTACGCCAGTATGGCAGGAAACGGATATCGTCGCGCCAGAATTCGTTCTCCGCCGCCAACGCGTGCCAGAATGCCGTCCCGTCGCCGGCGCCGCCAATGACGTCATGAACGCCCATCCAGCCGATATACTGGTATGCCAGGAAAGGGAATTTCGGGCTATTCGTGTTTCTACTGGCCTGGCACATGGTTGTCGGAATCACTCCGAGGTTGGAGCCGCGGCCGATGCTGCGGAGGCGGCCCGCCGGCTGCGCGTCCTGATAGTCGTCGCCCTCGGATCCGCTCGGATGGGCGTCTTCGCCTTCCATGGTCACATCCGCCAGCCATGAGAAAATCGGCTGGCCGTGCGTGGAATGGAGCCAGATGTTGGGCGGCTGCTTGCCGTTGGCATTGAAAATGTAGCGCAGCCGTTTTTGGTATTCCCGCTGGCCCAGATATCCATATCCGGGCTGGATTCGTCCATCCGGCAGCACATAGGCGGTGCCTGTGAGATAGTTCCAATTGTCGCCGAGATAGTTGATGTCGAAGTATATGCCGCTCAGACCGCCCAGGCGTATCCAGCGGTCCCAATGCCATATCTCGTAGTCGTTAGGCCCCCTGGAACGGGCGACTTCGCCGCTTCCCTGGACGCCTGGCTGCTCGCCCCAGTCGGCGCACAACGGCGCGAAACTCCGGCCCTTGTAGTCCTCATAGAAGCCGAGCGCGTCCCCCGTATGGCCGACGCAGCGCACAACCTTGCGCTGGTCGGCGTCGGGATTGATCATAGTCCGCGACTTGTCCATGTCCATCGGATACGGGCTTGAGTAATAATCCCAGCATACACGCCGGTCGAAGTCAGCATAGAACACAGTGCGGGCCTTTGGATAATAGCGGCGATAATCGATGCTCCAAGCGCGCCAGCCGGAAGGCTGCGGCTTCTGCGGCGACACCATCCATCCGTATTCCACGGTCGTCGGATCGCCGAGGATGCCGGGCTTGTTGATGAAGTTGATCCTCAGTATCACCTGGTCGTCCTGTGTCGTCAGTTCCTGGGTGGGCTCTTTCGGATCCAAAACATAGCCCTTGTCGTTGTCGCCGAACCAGCAGAACCCACGCTCGGAATCGGTGAGCAGGATATAAGGCATGAAGTTGCCAAGACGCGTGCCCGCCGTGGACTCCCGCGAGTCCCATTTTTCCGGTGTGAAACCGTTGCAGGCGTTCCATCCGCCCGCCGTGGTCATGAAACAGTCCGCCTCGGATTTAGGTATGGCGACGACAAGAGCCAGGCGCTCCACCGGGACAGGCTTCCTAGGCGCAATTGTCATTGTGTTCCTGACAAAACCGTCGAATTCGACGCGTGTCTTAACCTGTATGTCCAAATCCCCGCAGTTCGCCGTCCCTGTAAGGTCGGCATTGGCCTCTGAAAGCTTTCTCATTACGGGCATTCCCCCTGCAACTTCCACTTCTTTGCCGTCAATCCTTGCCACGAGCCTCATCGGCCCTGAAAGCTGCTTGGCGTTCGAGTTCCATATCTCCTCGGCCAGCCCGAGCCCGTTCAGGCGATAGCGCTTGTTCCACATCGACAGAATGCCGTTGCTCCAGGCAAGGGGCGTCCATGGCGGAAGCACCTTGTCTGAAATGCCCAGATTGTGCCCCAGCCACTCGAATTGGTAATCCATCATCCGGACGGGAACGGCGGTCGTGGCGATCTCCTTTCCAGCGGCGTCGGCAAGCGACACTTCTAAGCTGAATTCCGCAGGCTTTGGTCCGGGCAGTTCCCGCAGCGGCAAACCTGCCTGGCCTTTGCCTTTCAGCTCCTTGTTCAACTCATCGATCAGCTTGTTTTCCTCACGCGCCTTCTTGGCGCCGGCCCAATCCGCCTCGGTCTCGACAGGCAGCTTGAGAGCGGACACATCCATGGCGAACTTTGAAAAGTCATGGCGGAACGGCGCGATCGGAACTGAGACGACAGCCTTTTTCGTCGCCAGATCGACAAGCCGCGCCTGGCCTTTTGCCGCAGCCTCGCGGTTGTCCATGTATAAACGGTCTATCTTGACGAGCAGTTTCTTGCTCAACGGCGCATGCTTGGCGGTGACTCCGAACGGAGCATCGTACGGGCTTTTCTTGATTTGGGCCGGTGTTCGTGTGAAACCATCCACCACAAATGGAAATAAGCTGTGATAAAGGATGGGGCCATCAGCAGTTTTAGCGGTTATCTCGCAGAACCCCTGCGGACACTTCCTGGTGGTGTCGCCGGAGGAACCCCGTTCGGCGATTTCGACTTCCGGCAGACCGGCCCGTGCGACATCGCCCTCGAGCGTGAATTCTTCGTGCCGTCCGTTTT
This sequence comes from uncultured Victivallaceae bacterium, assembly GCA_964636325.1. Lineage (GTDB taxonomy): Bacteria > Verrucomicrobiota > Lentisphaeria > Victivallales > GWF2-50-93 > CAZWRV01. Next base: position 3,378 of record CAZWRV010000093.1, read on the forward strand.
CGACCTCGACGGCCTTCTCCATTATCATGTCGGTGGCGGCCTGCGCGGGGCCGGCGCCGATGCGGACGGTCACTGCCACCTTGCTTTTGCCTTGCATGGGGCCGGTCACTCCCATGGGGAATTTCAGCTTGCCGGTGAAAAGGCTTTCCACGTCGTAAACCTGAACCACAGGGGTGTTCTCATGGAACCGAATCGGGCCGTGTCCGGATATGTCTTTGAATCCGCTGGTGATCCATGGTCCCCAGCGGCGGAATCCGCCGTCCTTGCCGCCGAGAACATCGGTGGAAAACAAGGCATGCCATGAGGAGCCGTCGGTGATCCGTTCTACTCCGAATGAGCGGATCGGCGCGCGCGCCTCCACAATCCAGTATTCGTCCGTCTCAGTGCTGGCAATCTCCCACCCTGCACGCCAGCCCTGGCTGGAATAGCCGAGTGAAGGAATCATTTTTATGTCGTAGACGCAGGGATACGTGTTGAAAATGGACTGGAACGTCGCCTGCGGGCTGGAAGGCGGTGTGAACCATATCTCGTTGGAAGTGTCGAACACGACGGAAATATCGTCCTCCTCCCGGGCGTTCTTCGCCAACATGTCCCAGGTGGCGCCGCGGTAGTTCTTGATGGCTACATAGATGAACTGGTCGTCATATGTGATGCGGTAGACGCTCTGATTGCGGGCCAGCCGCTGATGCGGGCTTCCGGGGACGACAAAGCCGGTGAGGGCCGGCGCCGCGTCCCATTCGCCCGGCTCGATCACTCCGTCAATGTGCGGAGGCTTGCCCGCCTTGGCGACAGCAATTTCGGGAAGAGGAATGCCATTTTGTCTGTCCTCTCCCGAATTCGCGGTTGTAAGACTTACGGCAATCAGCAGTCCGGCTGCCGCCCAACCCAACGCGCTTCTCATGTCATGTTCTCCTTATTTCAGACTTCTTCATGCCGGCGCATGGACACCGCCAATTGCCGGCTTGTGCCATCGGATCGGAATATCATCGGACCTGGCCTTCGGCCCAGGCCCACCAGTCGCGTCCGGATTGGTGGTGCGGCAGGTTGTTCCGGTCGCCGCAGCTGTCGCCGTTCCAAGGGTCGACAGTGAACCTTTCCCAGGCAAACTGCAGGAGGACGGATCTGCGCCCGAACATGTTTGACTTGGTCTGCCCGCTCCCGTCGAAGAGCAGCAGGTTGCCGCTCCCCTTGTGCGGCACGTCGAGCGGATGCACGGCGTTCGCCCAGCCGTTCGCGAATCCGCTCCCGTCGTCCGTAGGCCAAGTGTTGTAGCAGCGGACGTCCGCCGCAAGCAGTTTCAGGCCGCCAGTGTGGTTGACCCATGTCGGGCCGGGCGCGGCGAATCCGCCGCGCGAGCACTTTCTGCCGTATTGGTCGAGCCTGACCGCGTAGGAGGTGTCTCCGTTCGCGACGTTCATGATGGAGTCCCACTGGCCGGCCCACCAGCCGACCACATAGTCGGTGTCCCAGGCGGTTCCCCAGTGATCCGGGCCGATGTAATGTTCGCGCTGTCCCGGGCAAAGCAAGACGTTCGGACTGCTGATGTAGCCGTTTATATATAGGTTGCCCCATGCGGTGTTGTATTTGCCATACCAGTCTTTCAGGAAATGCGACGGGGAGTTGCCGTTGACGTTGTTGAACGGCAGGCAGCCGTTGCACTCGTCGGAGTAGTTGACGATCGCAAGGTAGTAGTGCTTGACCTGCGCCAGGCAGGCGGCGGTCCGCGCCTGCACCCGTGCGTTCTGCAGAGCCGGAAGCAGCATTGATGCCAGGATGGCGATTATCGCAATTACAACGAGCAGTTCGATAAGAGTAAAAGAGGATGTCAGATTCCTGGCTCCGGTTTCGGGATGCCGGATTGCCTTGTCTTTCAGGCGGCACCTGCAGTCCCGTATAAAGCATATGCGTGTTGACTCCGCACGGTTCCATCCAAACGCTCTGAAATTGTTGAACACACGATTGAACATGGCGACCTCCTCCCTTCGAATTATTAAGTCAGCTCGCTAAAATTCATTTGTAAAATTAAACCATCCCGCAGGATCGGCCCGGTATCAAGGTGGCTCGCATTGTGATTTTCCTGCGCGAACGCCCTTCGATCTGGGACTCCAGGTCGTCGAGCAGAGCTTTTGCGTGTTCCGCCGTGTCGAACTCGAGCCTTGTGACGGGGACGGGGGAGAATATCTCGACGCCTTTGTTGGCCCAGGAGAGCAGCGCGACATCCTGGGGGATTCTCAATCCCAGTTCAAGCAGGGCTACCACAACTCCCTCGCAGGCGCGATCATCAAAAATGAACAGTGCGTCGAACCTCGTCCTGTGGGACTTGAATATTTCCCTGGCCGTTTCATATCCGGCTGATCTGCCCACCGCGGAACCCGCAATATTGTAGTTCCATCCTTTCATGCGTTTTGATTCCTTGAGATGCTCGAGAATCTTGGCAATCATCGTCTTGTCGCCGCTGTATAAGACACCCACGTCCCTGCAGCCATTTTCAAGAAGATACCGGATTCCTTCCTCTATAAATCCCTGGTAATCATATAGCACTATGTCCTCAACAATGCTCGAAGGGACGGCGCATCCCTGCTCCAGCCACTTGTAAAGATGTTCGCCTGGAGACAAGGCGATTGCAGCCCTTATTTTCCCGTCCGCGATGTCGGCTTCAACTTCCCAGATGACATCGCCGAATTTTTTCTCATTGGAGCCGACGAGATAGACTTTGCAGTTCCATCCCGATTTTTCCGCCGCATTTTCTATTTCCTTTAACAGGGAAAACCAAAACGTGTTGTCCGGATCCGCAAAGTCGTCAAGACCGAAAATTATTCCAATGGTATGGCAGCAGGCGGAAGGATTTACTAGAGTTCCCCTCTTCTGCGAGCGCACTAGAAAACCTCTGCTGGTCAAGGATGCCAGGCTTTTCTGGACGGTGTGGGGGCCGACATGGAGTTTTCTTGCGATTTCCGGTGTCGGTTCCAGGCGGTCTCCCGGCTTTAATTTCCCGGAGACGATGAGATCCTCGAAATACTTCTCTATCTGCTTGTGGATGAAATTGACCGGACTTGCCTGGAAGTTTTGAGAAATTGCCATATAATGCCTATTATATTATAATATGTTAAATATGGTAAAATATATTTTTCCAAATTTCAAGCCCCGAAAAAAACATATTTCTATGAAATGGAGCTTGAAACTTTGCTGGCCGTGTGTATAATACACCTATACACCAATACATAGGAACTGCGCAGATGGATGTTTTGTCAAGGCCGATAGAGATGATAACTAAGTTCGAGCAGTTCTCGGACTATCTTGAGGATTCGATCAGGAAGGGCAGGTTCAAGCCCGGGGAGAAGATTCCGTCGGAGCGCGACTTCGCCAGGCGGTTCGGGATGAGCCACATGACGGTGAACAAGGCTGTCGCGGGGCTTGTCGCCAGGAATCTTCTTAGGCGCATCCACGGGGAGGGCACCTATGTTTCAGAAGCGCCCAGGACGCTTGTCTCGCGGACGGTTGTCTCCATAATCGAGACGAGGCAGGAGCACCATGCGCAGTTCATCGGGGTGCTTCCGGGGATGCTTGCGCTTAGGGACTATTCGCCGGCGGTCTACGACATGTGGGACGCCGTCAAGATAAAGGAGTCTCTGAGGGATCTGTTACAGGACGCTCCCAAGGGCGTCATAATAGACGGGACCGCCCTGGTCCCATACGATATCCTTGACGATCTGGCGGCGGAGACGCATCTTGTGTTCATCAACCGCTTCGAAGGGAGGAAGAGATATGACGCCTCATACGTCATATCCGACTATTTCGAGGGGGGCTGTATGGCGGTGCGGCATCTTCTTGGGCTAGGGCGCAGGAGGTTGATGGTTGCGGCGCCTCACTTCAAGCCTGGCTGGACGGCCGAGCTGTATGTCAGGGGCGCCACCAAGGCTCTTGATGAGGCGGGGCTGCTGAAGTCGGCGGTCTTCCTGCACGAGGACAGCCCGTCCGATGAGAGGCTCGCAAAGATTTTTTCCCCCAGGACGCGTCCCGACGGCATCGTCTCGCTTAGCGATTCGCTTCTGATGCGTGTCGGGAAGTTTGCCCAGGGGGCCGGGTTGCGAGTCCCGGACGATGTCGCGACGATCGGCTACTTCAACACCCCCTGGGCCGAGGCCTCCGACATGACGTCGCTTTCGATCCGCGCGGGGCTTATCTGCGAGAAGGCGGTGGAATCCATCACCAGCGGCAGGAAGATAAACATGAAGGTCAAGCCGGAGTTCGTTTTCAGGAAATCGTGCCCCGCCGGATGAAGGGGGAGCCAAATGGTAAGTCAGTCATCGGGGACGGCGTTCGGTTTTATGGAGCTTGGAAACTGAAATCTCTTCTTGCCTCAAATGCATTGATTTCGGTACATATAACAGGTATGGAGGACGTCATGAAGAAAAGGGTACAGGCCGTGATTCTGTCGGTGGCGATTCTAGGCGGGCTGATGGTGAATGATGCGTTGGCGAAGGAGGAATTGGTGCTGGTCAAGGACGGGAAGCCCTGTTCCAGCATCGTGATCGCCAAGGATGCGTGCAAGGCCGCCCAGTTCGCGGCGTTCGAGCTGCAGCGGCATTTCCAGGAGATTACCGGGGCGGTGGTTCCGATCGTCCGCGACGGGGAGAAGGCGGAAGGGGTTCCTGTCTATGTCGGGGAAAGCGAGGCTGCGAAGGCGGCGGGAATGCCGGAGTCACCTTTCAAATACCAGGAGTATTCCGTGATATTCAAGCCCGGCGCGCTAGGGCTGATGGGATTTGACAAGAAGGATGCGGGGCAGGTCAAATACGGTACGGACGATCCGAACGAGATATGCACGTGGCCGGGGTTCTACGACGAACAGGGGACGCTCTACGCCGCATACGACTTCCTGGAGAAATTTTGCGGAGTCCGCTGGTTGAATCCGACGGAGTTCGGGATGATCTGCCCGAAGAATCCGACCTTGACGGTCTCCGGCGAATCATTCCGCATGGTTCCTACACTTATAAACAGGAATGCATATGCTGATTATCCTCCTGCGTCGTTGTATGATGCCTCAAGCGTCATGTGGAGACCTGATACGGATGAATATAAGCAGTATTTGGCGGCGGCCTATCCGCAGCTCAGGCAGAAATATACGGAGCAGGGCAGGTTCGACTTCGCAAGGGGGAGGATGGACCGCCTCTTTCTGCTGAGGATGCGAGCCGGGGGGGAGAAATGCGGATGCAACCATTCGATGTATTCTTACTACCAGCGCTACCTGAAGCTGCCCGGCAAGGAGCCGGACAAGCTGTTCAAGGAAAACAAGCCGGAAATCTTCGCGAAGGGGTATGCGGAAGGCACCGAGCCTCCGCAGATGTGCTATTCGAGCAAGGAACTTGTCCGTCTGGTCGCGGAGCAGGCGAAGGACTACTTTGAAAAGGGCGGCTATACGGAACAGGCCTCGATGGAATCCCTGGGATACCAATGGGGCGAGAATTATTTTGCCGTCGAGCCGATGGACAACTCCAGCTTCTGCAAGTGCCCGGACTGCCAGAAATGGGTCGGGGAATACAAGAACGGCGGTTCGATTTACTCCAGCGGGAAGTTCTCGGCGTACAAGTTCAACTTCGTCAACGAGGTCGCCAAGCTGGTCGCCAAAACCAATCCCGACAAGAAAATCATTTCGCTCGCTTACGGTTCGACGCTGGCGCGCCCTGAAAATCTCAAGCTCGAACCCAATGTGGTTGTCGATTTCTGTTTTGATGCGAACCGCCTGGTCTATGACACCGCCTCCTACGAGTACGAGATCAAGTGCCTGAAGGACTGGGTGAAGAACGAACCGGGACGTCCGTTCTATCTCTGGCTTTACAACACATTCCCAAATGAAATTGCGAACAACGGGAAATGGTACGCCTTCCCTGGTTTCTTCGCTCACAAGATCGACGAGCAGATGAAGCTGTTCAAGGAACTTGGCATAAAAGGCATATTCCATTGCGGTTACGGCCAGGATGTCGAGTCTTATGTGTCCTATAAATTGATGTTTGACGCGTCTCAGAATCTTGAAACGCTATTGGATGAATATTTCAGGATGTACGGCCCGGCCGCAAAGCCCATGAAACAGCTTTATCTTGAGATCGAGGAAACCTACTGCAATCCTAATAATTATCCCGAAGTCGGCGGCAAGCCATACGCGGGACACCAGTCGAAGATAGTGGCCTGGGATTATCTCGGGACGGAGGCGCGCATGAAGCGCTTCGGCTCGTTGATGGACGAGGCGCGCGCTGCGGTCGCCGGCGCCGACGAGGTTTACAAGAAGCGCTTGGAGCTTTTCGACAGGGCCGTCTGGTCATACATGGTCGCCGGGCGGGAAAACTTTTTGAAATACAAGACTTCACCGATCCCCGCGGTTGCCGCCCCCCGCGTGGCGGACGCGGGAGGCGACTTTTCGAAAGTGGACTGGGCCAAGGCCGCTCCGATGGGCGACAAGTGGTTCGACCGCGGCGGGGACAAGCCTTCAAAGAGGAAATTCGACGGAAGGATCTGCCACGACGGCGCATATCTCTATCTCGAACTGGTCGACAACTGCGACACCTCGAAGCTTAACGCCTCTCCGATGGTCTTCTGTTACGACGACTGGGAAGTCTTCGTGGCGGCACAGCGCGCCGAGCCCTTCCGCCAGTATGCGTTCGGGCCGACCGGGCTTACGGTCGCGCTCTCGCATGGCGAGGTGAACTGGCGGAAAAATGTCGCCGTCGATGGCAAGGGCGGCATGAAGGTGGCGTCCGACACGTCGGCGAAAGATAAATGGATCGGCAGGGCGGCCTGGCCCTTGAAGGAAGTCCTTCCGGGCGGCGCGGAGCCCGGGAAAAATATCTATATGAACGTGATACGTGTAAGTTCGCCGGCGATTTCCGGCGCGGGCATAGGCATCGACACCTGGGTCTCCTTCTGCACAGTCCACGACGTCGACCGCCTGGCGGAGATAAAACTGGAAAAATAAGGGGCCGTAAACGGAGGAGGTAAACTCCATGAAAGATCCGGATTCAAAGGCAAAGTTCACTCTCATCGAGCTTCTTGTCGTAATTGCGATCATCTCAATTCTGGCCGCGATGCTTCTTCCGGCCCTTAGAAATGCGAGGGGAATGGCCACGAAGGCGACTTGCCAGGGCACGCAGAAAAACATGGGGCACGCGCACACAATGTATCTTGGCGACAATGACGACTACATGGCCGATTTCTCGCCGGACATCTACAATTACACGTATACGGCGCAGTCCTGGATCCCGAAGCTGGCCCCGTATTCGAGCGTTAACCTCTCGCTTGTGGAGAACGGAACTTATTTCTCCCTGAAGCCTTGCGACAATCCGCAGGTGCCCAATGTCTTCTGCTGTCCGAAGCGGCCGCAGGGGATTTTCGGGGGCAACTACAGCTCCTTTCATGTCAGCTACTATCTGAACGACACCAATAATGCGAGGCCCGTCAAGATTATGAAGTGCCAGCGGCCGTCGCAGAAGATCTATCTCGGCGACGCCGCGGACTGCATGGGGGCTTATACTCCGAATCTTTTCTTCCCGAATCTTTATGTGGAGAAGGCTCCGACATACTTGAACGCTGAGATAGAGATACGCCACAACATGACCGCCAACTTCCTTTTTATCGACGGGCACGTCAACTCATATGGAAGGGGGCAGCTGCCGCTTCCCAGCCTGACCTGGAACGAGGGGCGTGAATGGATTGACGCCACATATTCCAAGGTGCCGAACAATCTATGAGCATGATAAAGATACTTCAGTACTTTTTTTACGCGGCCTTTATTTCCTTTGCGGCCAGCTCTCATGCCGAAGAGGAGTTGGCGTTGATCAAGGACGGTAGTCCGTACGCCGCGATTGTCATCGGCAAGCCGGCCACTAAGGCTGCGCAGTTCGCAGCATTCGAACTGCAATGGCATCTGGAGCAGATGAGTGGCGCAAAACTGCCGATCGTCACAGCCGACCAGAAGACGGAGGGCGTCCGCATCCTCGTCGGCGACAGCGACGCCACGAAAGAACTGGGGCTGAAGAGCGATGACTTCAAGCCGCAGGAATATCTAGTCGGCTTCCGGCCTGGAACGCTTATTCTTTTCGGGAATGACAAGCCTGACACCGGAGAGGTCAAATACGAGAGGGGGCTTCTGACCGCCGATCTACCGTCTTCCTCCGAGGATACTGAACTGGCCGGAGATGTCAAGCATGAGAGGATTATCCCGAACGCCTACGAGACCTGGCCCGATTTCTGGGGAAGCCAGGGCACTCTCTATGCGGCATACGACTTTCTCGAAAAGCATTGCGGCGTCCGCTGGTTCAATCCGTCCGAGACCGGGACGCTGATTCCGAGACGAAAGGACTTGATTGTCCGTGGATCCGAGGAACGGCGAAGGCCGTTTTTCAGCACCCGCTGCGAATTTGGCGGGAACGTCAACGCGGACTACGACGCGGTGAACTGCATGTGGACCGGCGAAAAATACAAGGAATATGAGGCTGCCGCATTTCCGGAACTGCACAGGAAGATTGCAGACGGCGCACAATACATGCTTGCAAAACGTAGCGTCAACAGCCTTTTCCTCCTGAGGATGCGGGCTGGCGGCGAGAAATGTCTCTGCAACCATTCCCTGTACGGCTACTACGACCGTTTTTGGGCGCCGTGCAAGGGAAGTTCCGAGCACAAAAAGAATTTTGAAAAGAAGCGCCCCGAGCTTTTTGCCAAAGGATATGAGAAAGAGGATCCTCCGCCGCAGATGTGCTACAGCAGCAGGGAGCTTGTCGAGCAGGTGGCGTCCGACGCAAAGGAATATTTTGACAATGGAGGCTACCAGTATCCTGTGTGCGGCATTGTTCCCGGATTGCAGTGGGGCTCGGACTACTTTGCGGTCGAACCCATGGACAACGGGAGCTTCTGCAAATGCGAGAATTGCAGGAAATGGCTCGGCGCCGACAATCCCGCGGCGGACGCGCCCCACCAATATGGGAAATTCAGCTCGTACAAGTTCAACTTCGTGAACGAGGTGGCGAAGCTGGTGGCGGAGACCAATCCGGGCAAGAAGATAATCACGCTCGCCTACGGTTCGACGATGGCGTGCCCGAAGGGCGTGAAGCTTGAGCCGAACGTTGTCCTGGACTTCTGCTTCGACGCGAACCGGCTTGTCTATGACAGGTCGCCGTACCAGTACGAGGCCGGATGCCTCAGGGACTGGGTGGAAAACTATCCGGGACGCGAATTCCAGCTCTGGCTCTACGACACCTTCCCGAACGAGATCGCGAACAACGGGAAATGGCACGCCTTCCCCGGCTATTTCGCGCACGCGGCCGGCGAACAGTTCAGGCTCTTCAAGGAACTCGGAATAAAAGGGATATTCCACTGCGGCTACGGACAGGAGGTGGAGGCATACGTCACCTTCAAGCTGATGGACAATCCGGATCTGGGCGTTGATCTCCTTCTGGACGAATATTTCGGTGGCGTATACGGCGGCGCCGGGGCGCGCATGAAGGAGTTTTATCTCGAAGTCGAGAAGACCTACTGCGATCCCGCGAACTATCCGCCGTATGTAAGGAAGAACACCGGCTACGATCACCAGACGGAGGAGATCGCGTGGGGCTGGCTGGGCGACGGACGGCGCATGAGGCGGCTTGCTGAAATCTTTGAAAAAGCGAAGGCGGCCGCGGACACGGGCCGGGCGAAGCGCAATGTCGAACTCTTCGAAAAGGGGACATGGAGCTACATGCTCGAAGGGCGACGGAAATATCTTGAGGGTGTCAGACAGAAGTTCGGAGGCCGGATACATATGAAGAGAATACCGTTCGCACCCGCGAAATCCGCAGGGGGAGGCTCGTCCGGGAACGGCTGGTCCGAGGCGCTGGCATTGTCGGAATGGCGGACGCCTCTCGGCGAACCCTCCGCCATCGACGCCAAGGTGCAGCTGCTTGTGGACGGGAAAGTCCTCCGAGTCCGCTTTTCGGAGACGGCCGACACTGCGGTTCCGGTCTGCCGCAGGTGGGAGATCGCTTTCGCCGCCAGGCGCGGCGATCCCTGCAGGATTTTAAGGATCGCTCCGGAAGGGGTGAGCGGCCTGTGCAAGTCTGTGGACGGATCATCCACCGGCTGGAACAGCGGAGCGGAATCCAGATGGGCTGCCGGCGGCGGCGAGGCGGTTCTGGCGATCCCGCTGGACAGGCTTGGAAAGGACGGCGCGGCGCCGGGAGTTCTCTTCATGAACTTCAGGCGCGTGTCCGAGGGCGACGGCGGCGATCTTGTCTATGTTCCCGGCGGCGCAGGCTTCGATCTGCCGGCGTCGCTGGCTGAATTCTCCATCGACGGCCCCGATTCGATTCCGGCGGAAATCCCCGACTCCGAATCCTGGCGGAAAACGGCGGCAGGCTCCTTGATAGGACTTTGGGAAATGGAAAAGTTCTCCGCCGGAGTCGTCCCGGACTCATCCGGACATTCCCTCGACGGCAGGCTGATCAATGGCCCCGCCTTGAAAAGGGAGAATGATCCAAAGGGGTCGTTTAGGCTGGACGACGAACAATCCCAGTATCTCGAGATCGGCGATCCACCATCGGTCGCCCTGCAGGCGCCTTTCAGTCTGACGATAAGGTTCCGCTACGAGCCCACCCGGACTTATTATCCGGCTCTGATGGGCAAGGGATACGGCGATGGCAAGGACGGCGAACATAAGAATGATACCGGAGGCGGCTACAGCCTGCACCTGCGGCCCGATTTTTCCGTGTGGTTCGAACTGGACGCCGCCGATGGCTCAAGGAAGATCTACAATCCGACCGAAAGGCCTGTTTCGCCAGGCGAATGGACGCATGTCGCCGCCACTTACGACGGAAAGATCATGCGCGCCTTTGTAAATGGACGGGAGGCCGGGAAAGGGTTGCCTGCCGCGGATATAGCACTGCGCAAGACTTCCCAGCCGTTCCGCATCGGATGGCTAGGTTCCTATGGATGGTTCAACGGCTGCGTGGACGCCGCCGCGATCCATGGCCGGGCGCTGACGCCCGCGGAAGTCTTCGCGGACTATCTGTCACGAAGGGCGGGCGAACCCTCTCCGGCGCACTGAGGGAAGACGGTTGCGATGTCCAGGAATCCTACATAGGTGCTCGCTTCGACGCCCGACACGAAAGTTCGCGCAGTCCATAACGAAGCTTCAGGGGTGCCGCTCTGGCGAGTAAATCTGCCAGTTCTGCCGGTTTGAAACTCGACGGAGGGCGGAGCCATGCTCCGCCGCGGTTGAGCTTGGCTCAACCCTCCAGAAGACGGCAAAGTTCGCGACAAAGATGTTCGAGTTCCAGAGGTTCAAGCCCCTCTCATGCGTCCGAGAGTCGCTGGACGTCCTTTGTGAGCGACGGGACGAGCACCATCAGGACCGTGACGGCGATCGTGCCGCATCCGAAAAAGAGGAACATCGTGTGGTATTTGGTGAATGCGATCCCCATGACGCTCCATTCCGCGGCGAGGACGCCGCTGCCCAGGACGATCGAGGCGAGGAAGCGGGAGAAGCCCATCCCCGCGGCGAACATGCTGTAGCAGAAGGCGATAGACATGGCCTTGTTCGCGGCCGGCGAGAGCGCCAGCATCGTAAATATTCAGTGGACTACGCCCTTTCACTGAATATTTACCGCTGCCGCGCGCCGCCCTCGATCATGTCGCTGACATACCAGAATCGTCCAAGCGGCGCTGATCGGCCGGCGATATCAGTGATTCCTCCCTCTGAATCATGATGCTAACTGCCTGCCGGGGATGGGGGCGAGGAGAGGCGAGCCCGGGGCGTGCCAGGCGCCGGCTCCAACGGCGGCCAGCGTATCACGGAAAAGCCTGCCGCAGTCGTCGAGAAGCGCGTCATGTCCGTGGCAGAGGTGCCGGAATTCGATGCGCGATAGCCGGCGGATGCTTTCCAGGAGTTCGGCTTCGCAGAATCCGGGGTCGCCGTGCCACCCGGGGAAACGGTTGCTCATCAGCAGATCGCCGGTGAAGAGACAGCGGGCGCCGTCCACCTCCGTCAAGTAGCTGAGGCAGCCTTTCGTATGCCCCGGGGTCGCAATCACTTCAATGTCGAATCCGCATCTTCCTATCTTTTCTCCGCCGAGCAGGAAGCCGTCCATCCGCAGGTCGAACGGCTCCCCGTCCTTACCAAGCGCGGTCTCCCACTGGCATTCGACGGCCGTGGCTATCTCGCGGTGGCCGAGGATTTCCACGCCCGGCCGCTTGAACAGGTAGCCCCCGCTGACATGATCCACGTGGGAATGCGTGAGGAGTATCGTCCGGATCTGATTCGGATCAAGGCCCCATTGGCGCATGTTCTCGAGTATTCTGCCGTGCGACCACGGCGTGCCGCAGTCAATGAGGAGAAGTCCGTCTGAACCGCGCAAAACATAAACGTGGCAGTCTATCATCGGAGGAGTCATGCCCAGCCATGAGACAGCATAGAGCTTCGGGGATAGCTGCCGGCCGTGGTTTGACATGTAAATGCCTCCTCAAAAACTCTTCTGAGACTCACCTGAAGTAACGCAGACATTCCTGTCTGCGGCATCGCAGGTAGGAATACCTGCGCTACTTTAAGTTTCACACCGACAGAACTGGCGGATTTCCCCGCCAGAGCGGCACTCCTCTGAAACTCGATTCAAGTAACGCAGACATTCCTGTCTGCGGAATCGCAGGTAGGAATACCTGCGCTACTTCAAGTTTCTTCCCGACAGAACTGCGATGTCCGCAGATGAGAATTGCTCAAAACGCGGACATCTCTGTCGGAATCGGGAAAATGGGATACGATTGCGGCCGGCCGCAGTCGGTTGCAATCGGTTGCAGTCGTCAGCCATAATATAGCATCAATTCCTCACCTCATACTCCTTCACCCACTCGCAGACCTCTTTTATCGTCTCCGGCTTGCAGAGCGGGGGCATCACGCCGGCCGAGGTGACGACGACACCCCTGTGATGCGGGAGTTCGTCGAGGCTGCGTTTGATTTCCGCCTTGATCTCATCGGGGCTTTTCAGCCAGGTCGTTGCGTTTGTTCCGCCGATCAGGCATGTGCGGGGGCATGCATTACGGCCCTCGAGAAGAGTCGTGTTGCCGACCGTCGGCGATGTGAACGCCTCGAAGGCTCTTACCGGAAGCTTCGCGAGATCCGGCAGTATGTCCTTCAGATGCCCGCACATGTGAAGCACCATGCTTCTTCCGCGGCTCTTTGCGATTTCCGCATACTCCATGATATGCCGCAGGCAGTATTTCCTGTACTGCTCCGGGGAAATAAGCGTCGTCGATGTGTTTTCAACCAAGTATAGGATGTCGGCCGGACAGTGCTCGCATGCGATTCTTGTCTTTTCGAGCAGGGATCTGTGCATGGCCTGGAAGAGCGCCTCGACTTTTTCACTCTCGTCCGCGAGGAGATAGTGGGCGTTTTCGACTCCCGCGACCCATTCGACCCAGTGCATGAGCGGGGATTCGCCGATCCCCGCGCCGATTATGGCCTTGTCTCCTGTTGCCTTATAAGTTCTGGAGGCTTCTTCCAATTGTGCGCTGTCGAGCCCTGCAGAGAGATCGTCGAAGATCTGCGTCATCAGCGGGATGTCCTTCGCGGTTTCGACGGGGAACTTAACGGGATGCCAGGAGTTGGAGGCTTCGTCGAAGAGGCAGAGCATCTCCAGGCTGCCGTCCGGAGTCTCGTAGACGGTCCTGCTTTCTTTCCCGTCGCTCGCATTCTTGATGGAAGTCCTTCTGCGAGTTTCCCTTATGCAGGGAGCGGTCCATTCGTGCCTGTCGCTTCCGATCCATTCGTGGACTTCGGCGGCAGTCATGCCCTGGAACCGTCCCCCCTGAACTTGCGGATACTTCCCGTCGAGCTTGGGCCAGAACGGGAGCCTGTCGACCGGCTTCATGGCTATGGCCGCGAGCCAGCGTTCCTTTGATGTCATCTTGTCTCTCCTCTGAAACTCGCCTCAAGTAGCGCAGACATTTCTGTCTGCGGCATCGCAGGTAGGAATACCTGCGCTACTTTAAAATTTCCGAACGGCAAAACTGTCCGCCGCGGCAGGCAGATGGCCACTCTCATGAATCGCCAATCAAAATGTCAATTTTCACGCCAAATGAGTATAAGTTCCCTCAATCTTGGCGGTTGCTATTATTCCAGGCCGAGGCGGACGAACTGCTCCGCGGGGGCGTCGTTGTCCCTCATGCATTTTACGAGCAGGTCGATCATCCTTTTTTCCGCCGCCGGATCGGAAACCGGCTTCTCCTGCTTCGGATCCTTTCCGGTGTCGAAGAGCATGGTGCCGAAATTGCGGGGATTGAACCAGGCTCCCGTCGAAATCTTCATCACCGGGCAATTCTTAGTGAATTTGAACGGCCCGTGCATTTCGGCCGTCCTCATTTCTTCGACGCTGAAAGTGCGCCTCATGTGCGTCGGCATGTGGGTGTATTGGAAGAGCGGCTTGTTGCCGGGCACGGAGCCGCGCATGTAGACGTATCGGCCGTCGGTGCAGTTGACGTGCGCCCCGTGTATTCCGAATAGGGCGGCCTCCCTGACCGGCTTGTCGGACTTGATTGTTTCGCGCAGCGGGACGCCCTGCATGTCCTGGGGCAGGGGGATGCCGAAATATTCGAGGACGGTCGCCGGGAGATCGATAGTCTGGACAAGGCTTCTGCGGCGTTCGCCGGATTTTCCGCAGCGCGGATCCCAGATGAAGAGGGGGGTGTTGGCGATCTCGTTGTAGAACGGCATGGCGCACTTGCCCCACCAGTCGTGCTCGCCGAGCAGGAAGCCGTGGTCGGTGTTGACGATGAGCATTGTGTCCTTCCAGAGGTCCAGCCTGTCCATCTCGTCGAGGACTCTGCCGAGCTGGAAGTCGCACATCGAGATGAGGGCGGCGTTGGTCATCCGGTAGTGCTTTGAGAGCTCGCTGTCGTCGGCGGGCCTGTAGTCGGGCCAGTCGTTGACGAACTTTGAAAAGTCGTAGTCATAGAGCTTCTTGAAGCGTTCGGGGCTGAAGTAGGGCTCGTGCGGGTCGAAGGTCTCGATCTGGAGGAACCAGTTGTCGAACTTTGCGTTCCTACGCATGAACTCGACGCCCATGGCGACCGTTTTCGCCTGCGGAAACTGGGATTCCTCGGTGATATGTCTGCGGTTGATGGAGTCCTGGATGCACCAGTCGCCCTTCTTCTGCGGGTTGTGGTTGAATATGTCCTTGTCGAGATCG
The DNA here is from genome assembly GCA_964636325.1 of uncultured Victivallaceae bacterium. Taxonomy (GTDB): domain Bacteria; phylum Verrucomicrobiota; class Lentisphaeria; order Victivallales; family GWF2-50-93; genus CAZWRV01. Next base: position 18,578 of record CAZWRV010000093.1, read on the forward strand.
CCGATCCATGGATCGCCCTCCTGTCCGCGCGAAATCTCCCAGGTCTTGTAGCGGGTATGGTAGTTGCATCCGCCCTCCTCCCAGTAGTGGTAGTGGTCGCTGGCGAGGTGGCTCCAGACACCGTTGTTCTTCAGGATTTCCGGCATCGAGTCGTCGAACGGCTCGATCGGCCCCCAGCTCCGGTGCAGGAAGTTGTAGCGGCCGGTGTGCAGCTCGCGCCTTGCGGGCATGCAGGGCATGCTGCCCACGAAGGAGCTGTCGAACGTCACCGTCCTCTCCGCCAGCCGCCTGAAGTTGGGCGCATGCACCCAGCCGCATCCGTAGGGGGGTAGCATGTGGCGGTTCAGCGAGTCAAACATCATCATTATCGCCTTCATAGAGCTCCGACATCCTTTCCGCCGTGTTTCTCACGAGCATTTCTATTTTTTCAATCTCCATGTCGTCGGGGGCTGGCGGATAAAAACTTATGCCGACCGCACCCTTGATCCTTTTTCGTGCGAAGACCGGAGCCGCGATCCGGCAAATCGGATTTTTAACGCCCCAGTCCTGTATGATCTGTAGTCCGCCGCTTATTTCCTTGAGACGGCGCATATACGCCTTGTCCTTCATGAATCCGTTGCCGGGGGCCACCAGCTCCCGGAGCCTTGCGTCCGCATGTGCCAGAAGCACCTGCCCGAAGCCGTGCGAGGCCGGAACCGGCATGGCTCTGAATACATCTATGTAATGGAACTGTTCCGGCATCTCGGACTTGGCGGCCAGGAATGCGCCGCCCTCCCGGATCTCGAAATAGGCGGATGACCTTCCGGTGTCCCTGGCGAGCGCATCGAGCAGCGGCGCGGCCGCCTCGGGCATCCTGACAGCCCCCTTGACTTTCCGGGAGAGGGCGTGGACCAGCGTACCGCATCTGTAGAGGCCTGAGCTGTCCTTCTCCAGTATCTTTTCCGCCAGCATGGCCTTCAGGAGCCTCGAAAGCGCTCCCGGCGTTATCGGCGAGAGCCCGCCGAGCAGCCTTGAGAAGCTTGCCCCGCCGTCGGTGTCGGCGCATATGCCAAGCGCCGTGAACGCCCTCGAAAGCGGCAGCAACCTTCCTCTGTTCCCCATTTGCCTCATATAAGTATCGAAAACAATATTAAATATCAATAATGACATTGACAATAATTTCAAAAAGCCGTGGCGTCAAGCGCGGAAAATGAAAAAGTCGCAGATTGCGGGCGGCGTTACCGGGGCTATATTTCCGGCCATGAACACGGAACTGCAAAAGATAGAGTTTTTCTACAAGGAGGCCGCGAAGCTTTGGAATAGTTCGGAGGAGCGGGCGAGGAGCCGCCAGTTCTACGAGCTTTGGGAGGACATCAGCCAGCCGAAGCCCTTTGAAGTCAAGGGAGGCCAGATATCCATGCTGGGCCGGAAGCATAAGCTCTCCGCCGGCGAAGGCGTCAGGACCGCCTATTTCGCATGGGATTGCCGGGAGGGCTGCCCTGCGCTGCACGTGGAGTCGGAGACGGATACCGAAAAGTTCCTGCTCGGCTTCGACGGGGGAGGCAGGCCTTTGGTCACAAGCTGCGGAGCGGTTCCGCTCGGCAGGTCCGGAAGCGGCCTGGGCGAACGGCTTGAGATAGTATACGATGTGATCGAGGCCTTCCGCGAGAAGTTCGGCGGGCGCGACATCCTCTCCATGACGAAGAAGGAGTTTGCGGGGCTCCTTGGTTCGGTGGCGGAAGGCCATCCTGACGAGGCGCTCCGAGTTGTCCGCAAGGCTTCAGCCAAGGAGCTGAAGGAGCTCCTGCGTCGAGCCGCCGAGGACATGGCGTCGGACGAGACCAGCGACCAGCTCAGCCTCCCCCTGGACGGGAAATATGCCGTAGGCTCATCCGACACAGCCGTCCCGGCGCCATCTGCGGACGCCGCGGAAACCACGACCGACTCAGTGACCCCCTGGACGATACGGACCGAACTCGGCCTGCTCTGCCTGGCGGCCAGGAAGGCGCTCGAGGCCGAAAGGGCCTTCATCCTGGACTTCAAGAAGATGTCCGTCCTCAAGGCGGACGCCGCCGAGGCGGTCCTTGAAATTCCGGCGCGGCCGGAATGGCCTTTGCTCGAAGGCCAGATACTTAACGTCTTTGAACGAGGCTGCAATGGTGTTTTCGGCTCCTTTAAAATCGACATCTACGATGGAACCAGGATATATGGGCGGCTCCGGGCCGACATCCCGGCCTTCAAGAAGAACCACGGGCGCTGCTATGCAAACGCGGTGCGCAGCCCGAGGGCGCTCATCGCGGCCGTCCTTGAAAAGCTGCGCGACGAGAATGAGAAAGGTGCCCTCGGCCAGATAGCCTCTTCCGTCAATCATGCGCTGGGGCTGTCTGTCTCGGCCAACTACCCGGGGAACACAGACAGGGCGCCCGCCGGACTGGACGCGTCGCAGAAAAGGGCATGGGCCGACGCTGTCGACCCCCGCAACAGGATCGTCCTGGTCCAGGGGCCGCCGGGCACCGGAAAGACGGCAGTCCTCGAGTCAGTCCTGAGGGAACTATGCGGCAACGGACGGAGGATATTGCTCACCGCTCCGTCGAACACCGCGGTCGACAACATCTGCAGGCGTCTCGACGGCCTGCCGATCCTTCGCTTCGGCCTGGTCGAGGCCGCCATCGCGCCGGACATCGCCGCGAAATACTGGGTCCGCCAGGACAGGAACATACACGCCTTCTCCGAGTTGCGCAGGAACTTCGGCGGCGGCGGGGTCTATGCCGGCACGCATGTGGGAATCATCAAGGACAGCATCATCGACATGGAGCTCTCCGCGAACGGCCTCTTCGACACGGTGCTTTTCGACGAGGCGGGGATGTCGAGGATCGAGGAGTTCCTGCTCTGCGCCAGGCTGGCCGGAAGGGCGGTCCTCTTCGGCGACCACATGCAGCTGCCGCCGTTTCCGCTGCCCTCGGAAGTCCTGGGCGAAGTCGGCAGCAGTTTCGGCCCGTTGAGCCGCAGGCTGCGGGCAATGCTCGCCCAGAGCGCGCTCGAATGGCTCGCCGAGGACAGGAAGTTCCCAGTAATCCTCCTCCGGAAGTCGTACCGCTGTCAGAACCCGCACCTGCTCCGCTTCTCCTCCTCCATGTTCTACGATGCGGCTGTGCGGACCAGCGAGGAGGCCGAATACTTCAAGCTGTCGTACCACGAGAGGAGGCTCGCATTCCCGAAGGAGACCGTCCGCCTCTACAGGACAAGCTCGCTCCCGCTTAAGACAAGGGAGGAAAGGCTCTTCCTCGAAGGCGAAAAGCCCGGACTCGACAACCCCTTGGAGGCGGCGATCTGCAGAAGCCTCGTCCTGGAATGCATCAGGAAGTATCCACCCCATGAAATCACAGTCATCGCGCCCTACAGGCGGCAGGTCAAGCTCGTCCGCTCTATGCTCCTGTTCGAGGACGCCGTCAAGGCGAGGCCGGATCTCTCGGAGCGCGTGTGGGAGTTCTTCCTCAGGACCAGGATTGCCACCGTGGACAGCTTCCAGGGCGGCGAAAGCGACGTCGTCATCATCTCCTACGTCAGGAGCAACGGCGGCTCCGGGATCGGCTTCGTCGCAGACCACAACCGCATCAACGTCGCCCACACCAGGGCCCGCCGCGAAATGTTCGTCGTCGCCGACATAGACTGCCTGAAGAAGCAGGCCTCCAACAACGTCTTCGAGAGGATGGAGCGGGCGATACGCAGGGACGGCCAGGTAATCGACGTCGACAAGAAGGCCGCGGCCAAATTCATCGAGGCGTGCCCCGCCGAAAAGCGCTAGCCCCTCAAGACGAATCTTGGGAAACGTTTTGCAGATGCTTAAATTCCAAATCCCAAGCACCAAATTCCAAATAAATCTCAAATCTCAAACTGCAATATCCAAACTCTGAATCCTGTCGTTTGGAATTTGTGAATTGAAATCTGGAATTTATTTGTGATTTGGAATTTGGAGCTTGGAATTTTGGGTTGTCGCATGACCGCGTGGGAGCGGAACGCGACCTTACGCGGCGGGCGCATCCCGCCTTAGAAGCCTCACTGCTGCTGGTTCATCGGAACGATATGCACCTGTCCGTCCCGCACCTCGATCGACTTGATCTTCTTGAGGAGGGCTGAGACGTTCGGGTCATCTGCGAGCTGCTGCTGAAGACCCGTGCCGAATGCGCTTGTGAACTGCTGGGGGAGCTTCTCGCCCTTCACTTCCATGCTGTCCGTCGAAATGGAAAGGCCGCCGGAACCCAGCCCAACCGTGAAAACTCCCGACCCGTTCAGGTATCTGCCCTTGAACCCCAGCTTTTCAAGAGGGATGCTCAGCTGGGCGTTAAGCTTTTCGCCATCGATCTCCACCGTGGCTTTGCCGCCCATGGCGCCAAGCCCCTTCTCCCCGTTGATAAGGACGTTCAATTCGTTTGCCGACAGCGCAAGCGCCGGTGCAGGCTTGTCCTGCTTTATCGCATCCGCGAAATCATTCACCCGCTTCATGAGGGCGTCCTTCTCCTCCTGCTGCATCGCCGGCACAACGAGCTCGCGAGGCGCCTCGTCGGTGTACTTGCTCGTCATCCCGGTCACCAGCTTCTTCGCCTGGTAGACGATCAGGCAGACACACAGCACACCCAGCACCAGCATGACTCCGCAGCCGATCAACGCATACTTAAGGCAGCCGGACTTCTTCTGTTGTTGTTCCTCGGACATACCAGACCTCCGTTTCATTTTTCCGAGCAAGATAATATGCGGAATGAATATTTGCCACTTAATGATGCTTTACCGCTACTGCAGCAAGTGGCCCGACCGGACTTGACTTGGCAGATATGCGAGATAAGCTCAGCATGCGTTAGGCGGGCCAAGAAAAGACGGTTGAATAGAATTCAACCATCAAATCCGCCGATTCGAATCGCAGTCAGCAATCCTCGTGCGTAGCCGATTTAGAAGTCATGAGGTCGACGATTGCGGATCGCTAACAACTGATGACAAACAGCCTAAAACGGAAACGGTGTTTCAGCGGAGCGAGGTCAAATATGTCAAAAATCAAACCACCCCGAATCACGTTCTGGAGCCGTCCTGGAAAAGACCGGCACGACCCGGTCCTCGGCCAGGCTCAGGGAAATCCATCCGAAATGAATTTCGAAGGCGAAGGGCGCTTCTATGCCGGGCGCATCGAGGTGCCTGCGGCCGGGACGCTGGTGCTTCAACTTGTTTCGCCGCGACCGCTGCGCCTGTGGATCGACGGCGCGCCGATGCTGGACGAAGGTTTGCTGTGGCGTTTCTACGAGCGCAGGATACTTGCCGCCGTCCTTTTCCCGTGCGTGAAGGGTGAGACCCCGTTTCTGGTGGAGGTCGGTCCGCGCTCGGGCTGGGGCCGCTGGATCGACGACGACTGCCCGTCGCGCAACCGCGAATATGTCCGCAGCGAACTTCGCAGGCGTCTTCCCGACCTTCTTGGCCTGACGGCCGCGGTAGTTGAAAATGCAAGAGGCCCTGCCGTCAGCCTGCGCTTCCTGCCGTCGCAGTTCCGCAAGGACGGGATCGCCTGGCAGCATGTGATTGCTCGGCCCGCGCCCGGCTTCAGCGGACGTGCCCCTTCGCTCGACTTCTGGTCGCCGGCGGAGGAGCCTGAGGAGCCGCTGTTCCTTTCGTCGTCGGTCCTGCCGTGCAATGCAGTGGACGGCACGACGGACGAGGAGCGCCGCCGCGGCATCCGCCGCCTCTATCTACCTGTGGCTAATCCGCTTGACGAGCCCGAGCCGCTGCGCAAGACGGGCGCCAAGGAGAAGCGGATCGAGCCTTCCATCGAAGTCGCCCGCTGGATTAAACTCGCCATAGAGGGCGCCGAAGGGAAGATAGAACTGCCAATGCCTGCCTTCGAGAGCCTCGGCCGCAAGGCGCCTCGGCGCGAATGGCGCGAGCTAGCCTGGCCGTCCTACGCCGATGCGAAGGCGAAGCTGCCCGTCCCGATCCTGCCCGACAAATATTCCTGGATGCAGAAGCTCTACGACTTCACGTGGGAAGTTCTCTTCAAGCTTGTCCGGCGCCCGCGTCCTGAAAGCGGCCTGCCCAACCAGTATGTCGCGACGGCGATGCAGGGCTTCCTCCACCACCAGTTCGTATGGGATTCGTCGTTCACCGCCATGTGCACGGCCTACGGCTGGCGCGCGATGCCGTATCTCGCGACGCTGGACGTGCTCTATTCGCGCCAGTTCGACGGCGGCTACATTCACCGCGAGCACGACATACGCGACGGAGTTCCGGCCGCATACGAGCCGGACTTCAGTCCGAATCCCCCGATAATGACGATCGCCGAATGGGCCATCGCCGGCTTGACCGGCGACAAGCTCCGCCTCGCAAAAGTATATCCTATATTAAAGGACAATCACAGGTGGCTGCAGGCCAACCGCAGGCTGCCGAACGGGGTCTACTGGACCACGGGCCTCGCGAACGGTCTGGACAATTCGCCGTCCCTCGGCGACGGCTATCCGTGCCTCACCGCGCAGATGGCGCACGAGGCCGAAGTCCTCGGCAGGATAGCCCGCGTCCTCGGACTCGCGAAAGAAGCCAGGGCCTGGGAGGCCGAGCATGCCGCGGTCGGCAGGGCGCTCAACGCGCATCTCTGGAGCGAAAAGCAGCGCATCTACGCTACGTCGCTGCCTGACGGCGGTCATAATCCGAACAAGGTTGTCACCGCCTTCTGGCCGCTATGGGCCGGAGTGGTCCCTCCTCAGCGCGTCGAAGCGCTGGCGAAGCACCTCAAGGATCCGGAAAGCTTCTGGCGGCACCATCCGATTCCCAGCCTAGCCGCAGACTCGCCGTTCTTCCGCCCTCCGGGCGACTACTGGCGGGGCTCGACCTGGGCACCCACCAACTTCGCCGCAATCAAGGGCTTCGACCGCGCCGGCCGCCATGACTTGGCCGTTGAAACCGCGTTGCGCCACCTGCGCTGCATGATGGACGTCTTCGAAGACACCGGCCACATCTGGGAGAACTACTGCAGCGAGAAGTCGGCGAAGGGATCCTGGTCAGGTCCGGACTACTGCTGGACCGCGCTGGGCCCGGTCGCGATGCTCTTCGAGGTAGTCATCGGCCTGCAGGCCGACGCCCTGGAGAACACGCTCCGCTGGCAGCTGCCTGACGAGCCGGGCTTCGGAGTCCGCAACTACCCGTTCGGCCCGGCGACCGTTACGGCGGTCTGCCGCGTCGGCGAGAAGGGCGGGCGGAGCATCGATGTCGACAGCGACAGGGCCTTCACTCTCGAAGTCATTGCGCCAGGCCGCAAGGCCACCCTGCACCAGTGCCGATGCGGAAGGACCACGATCGGAATCTGAATTCAGATTTTCTGATCATCGCAGTGAAGGAGTTATATGGGGGAAAAATGATCTCGAGGGATTCGCAGTTTTGTCGATCGAACTCGATGGAGGGCGGAGCCGTGCTCCGCCGCGGTTGAGCTCGGCTCAACCCTC
>CAZWRV010000094.1:0-26027 GCA_964636325.1 uncultured Victivallaceae bacterium
AACTGCCTGCCGCCCTTCGACCTGTTCTTCTGCAGCTGGATGAAACTCATACGACATCCATATATTCAAGTTTATTAGAGTGTATATGGTATCTATGCAACTGTCAAATGAATTTTGAAGAGAAATCAAAATTTTTTCAATTATTTTTCAGGATAGATACCAGCAGAATATTATTTTAGGTTATCAACATTTCAATTTTTCCAACTATTTAAAATGAGTCAAACTTAATCCCCACAAACATATGAATATAAGAGCAGATTCCATGAATATCAACTTGACTAACAGCACGCGTGCGTTATATTATTTAAATATACACAGGTTGTTGATCATGCTAGCTCGCACCGCAAGCCCGGCGACTTGATGTTTTCGTTTCGACTTGATTCTAATAAAACCGTTAGCAAATAAATAAAATAGGAGAAACAATCATGAAGCTGAAAGTAATTATCCATGAGGCAGAAGAAGGGGGATATTGGGCTGAAGTGCCTTCGATTCCTGGATGTAACACTCAGGGCGAAAACATGAAAGAATTGATTGAGAACATATATGATGCTGTAGAGGGCTGCCTGAGCATAGACATGGACAAAGTCCATTTGAAGAAAAATGATTCAATAATGGAACTTGCGGTCTAGAATGAAAACATTGACTGGGAAACAAATGAGCTCCCTGCTCCATAAAAAGGGCTGGAAACTGGCTCGCGTCACAGGGAGCCATCATATTTTTATAAAGCAAGGCTCCAATCTCAGAATAACTGTCCCTATCCATAGTAATCGTGATCTAAAGACAGCCCTGCAACGAGCCATTATGAAACAGGCAAATATTTCAGAAAAAGAAATATGATGCTAACCACATGCCTTCTGCTGATGGAGACCACAGCAGAGGCTGATCGTTACCTTTTAATTTATCGGTAGAGGGCAAAATACCAATCAGTTGCTCCGTCTGAATTTTCTCAAGGCTTGTATTCGACTCCGGTCGCGGGGTCGACAAGCTTGTATTCCTCGGGATGGAGGCTTGTGTCGCCCCTGAACGTGAGCTGTGATCCGTATTTCCTCTCCATGTCGTCTAGGAATGCGGCGTCCTCGTTCTTCATCCTGGCGAGGATGGCGGGATGCACTATCACCCGGACGGCAAAATCCTTCTCCTTGTGATACTTGCGTAGAATCTCGTTGAGATCCCTCTGGATTTCGACGCTCATTGTGAAGGCGGACTTGATCTTTCCCCTGCCGCCGCAGTGGGGGCATGCGTCGAATACGGTTTCGCGCAGGCTCTCGTAGTCGCGCTGGCGTGACATCTCCATGAGGCCGAGCTGGCTGATCGGATATATCCTGCTTCTGGCGCGGTCCTCCTTTGCGAGCATGCGCATCTTCTTGTAGACGGCGTCGCGGCTGCGCGGGGAGCGCATGTCGATGAAGTCGATGACGAGGAGGCCGCCGATGTTCCTGAGTCGGAGCTGCCTTGCTATCTCGTCGCAGGCCTCGAGGTTGGTCCGGAGGATGGTGTCTGCCTGGTCGGTGCCCTTAAGGCTTCCGGAGTTGACGTCTATCGATACCAGGGCCTCGGTCTCGTCAATGCAGATGTAGCCGCCGCTTGGGAGCGGTATCTTCCTCTCGTAGATGGCGGAAATCTGGCTTTCAACGCCGAACTCCTCGAATATCGGCCTGGCGCGGTTGTAGAGCCGGACCCTGCCCGCGACCTTGTCGCTCACGATCCTGGTGATGAAGCTGCGTATCTGGCCGTAGGCGTCGGGGTCGTCGACGACGATCTCGTCGATGTCCTCTGTGAGGAAGTCGCGCATCGTGCGTTCCAGCAGGTTGGGCTCCTGGAATATGACGCAGGGCGCGCGGAGTTTGTCCTTGCCGGCTCTGTCCCACAGCTCGAGGAGGACGTCGAGGTCGTGCTTGAAGAATATCTCCTTGCGGTCCTCGCCGAAAGTCCTGCAGATGCAGCCCATGCCCGGAGGGATGTCGAGTTCGGACAGTATCTTCCTTATCCTTCTGCGCTCCTCGGGATTCTCAATCTTCTTCGAGATGCCCATGTGCTGCGAGAACGGAAGAAGGACCAGGTATCTGCCGGGTATGGAGATGTTGGTGGAGACGCGCGGCCCCTTGGTGCCTATCGGGCCCTTGGTGACCTGGACTATTATCTCGGTTCCCGGTTTGAAGAGGCGGGGGATGTCCTCGACCCTGATCTTGCCGCCGGCATCGTTCTTCGTCTTCAGGTATTTCGACAGGAGATCTGTCCTTTCGACCCTGCGGTGCCGCCTGTGGCGGTGCTGGCCGCCCTGCGGGGCGTCGGGGACGACGGTTTCCGCGCTGTCGTAGGTGGCCTCCAGCATGTCCCAGTAGTGGAGAAAGGCATTCTTTTCGGCACCGATGTCTACGAAGGCCGCCTGAAGCGAGGGTGCGAGATTTTCGATTTTTGCAAGGTAGACGGAACCCACGACTGGGCCGTCCTCCTTCCTTTCGAGCTGATATTCCTGCAGTTTGCCCTGGTTGAGCTGGGCGACGCGGGTTTCGAGCTTTTCACAGTTGATGATGATCTGTTTGTTCTTTTTCCTTTTGAACCAATTGAGCAGCATAGTTTCCTTTACATTCTTTCTTTAAGTGAGCCGATTGCACAAGCGGCTATCGGCTGTGTTCAGGTGTCATTGTTCAGGTGTCAGCATAACAAGAAAGCAATTCTTGAGTCTGAACTTGTTTTTTGCTGAAACCTGACACCCGACACCTAGGTGGCAAAACATAGTTTTGCTAACACCTCAAACTAAAATTTCGAGAGAGCGGCAGCCCCTTGCGAACTCCGCGCCGCCCATCTCCTTCCTTCCCTGCGGCAGAAGCCTCCTGATGGCGAGCGCGCCGGCGGAGCCGCAGCCGACGAGCAGTTCTTCCTTTGTCACGCCGAGAACCGCGCCGGGGCTGCCGGCGACGCCATCGGCGACCGAGGCCTCGGTGATCTTGATGTGGCAGGGTTCCTGGCCGACTTTGGCCTCGAAGTAGACTCCCGGCCAGGGGTAGTAGGCCCGAAGCATCCGCAGCGCCAGCTCCGGGGGCTCCGACCATCTGACGCGCCCGTTCTCCTTCCTGATTTTCCTTGCGAACGTCGCGGAGGAGTGATCCTGGGGCTCGGGCTTCAGCTCTCCGGCGGCGATTCCCTGCAGGACGGCCTCGACGTTTTCGGCGCCCAGCTCGCCCAGTTCCAGCTCCAGCTCCGCCGCGTTCTGTCCGGGGCTGATGCGATATTCATGGCGGCTGAATACGGGACCGCTGTCAAGCCCCTCATCCATCAGCATGAAGCTTACGCCGGTCACCTCGTCGCCGTTCAGGATGGCGGCCTGTATGGGCGAAGCACCCCTGTATTTGGGCAGCAGCGACGCATGGAGGTTAACCGATCCGGACTTAGCCACGCCGAGCAGCGGCGCCTTAAGCATCTGGCCGAACGACACCAGAAAAAGGAAGTCCGGCCCGAGATCCCGAAGGCGCGACACGAATTCGTTTGAGTTCACGCTTGCCGGCTTGTCGACCTCAAGCCCCATCTGGGCGGCAAAGTCGCCGACCGGCGTGGGCATGAGCTGCTTGCCTCTGCCCGCAGGACGATCCTGCTGCGTCCCCACGCCGACAAGTTCCAGGCGTTCCGAATCGAAAAGCGCGCCGAGCAGGGGCACGGCGATCTCGCCCGAACCGAGCATGTAGACCTTTGGAAGACTCATTCTGGCACCATGATTATGAAACGGAAGACCGGACGGCCGGCTGCATGGATGGATTTGAAGCTGGGCACCTGTGGATTTTTCGGGGGGAAAAGCCACGCGAGGTTACCCGCCTGGCGGCGGATCTGCTGAATTCATAAAGCTGGAAAGGATGACGTAGTCGCATGATTTAAATGACAATTTACTCTCATGAAGCGATATTGCAAGCGCCAGATAAAATAAATATGTAACCACAAGCTCGGCTTGAGGTTACATATTTATTTACCTGTATCCGGCCCACTCGGGTTCGTTCTCGAATATCCAGTAGTAGTATTCCTTTTCCTTCAGAAGGCTTCCTGCCTCCTCGTCTACTATGACGATGCAGTTCTCGTGGAGCTGGAGCGCGCTTGCGGAGATCATGGACGAGATCGGGCCTTCGAGCGCCTTGGCGAGGACTTCCGCCTTGCTGTCGCCGGTGACGAGCAGTAGGAGCTGCTTCGCCTCCAGGATTGTGCCGATGCCCATCGTTATGGCGCGCTTCGGCATGTCCTCGGGGCGGCGGAAGAGCGGAGAGTTCTGCTCCAGCGTCACCGGAGTCAGCGACTTGTCGCGGGTTCTCGACTTCAGCGCGGAAAGCGGCTCGTTGAAGCCGATATGGCCCGCCTTGCCTATTCCTAGGAGCTGCAGGTCTATACCTCCGACTTCCCGTATCCGCCTCTCATACCTTTCGCATTCCGCCTTCAGGTCCGCCGCCGTTCCGTCGGGCAGGTATGTGTTGCGCAAATCTATGTTGACCTTCTTGAAGAGGTGCTGGTTCATGTAGTAGCGGTATGAGTTCTTGTCGCCGGCGCCGAGGCCTATGTATTCGTCCAGGTTGAAGGTGCGCACCAGGGAGAAGTCCAGGGCTTCCTTGCGATGCATCATGACAAGCATCGCATAGAGGCGCTCCATGGTCCTGCCCGTGGCAAGGCCCAGCACCGAATCCGGCTTGGAGGTGATCTTGTTCGCCATAATCCTGGCGGCGAGCTTCGTCGCCGCCTCCATCGTGGGTCTGATTATGATCTGCATGCCAAAAATTCCTTAATTAACCGCCAAGACGTCAAGGACGCCAAAGAAATTTTTAGAAAAAAAGGTTTCAAAATACCAGCGAAGCCGAATCTGTTCAAAAGTATAGTTCAGATTTTCCGACACCGGCCCTTGTGCGGTCCGAACCGCCTAATATTCATGTGTCGGCCCGAGCGTTACGCAGGATGGAAAATCTGAAATAGAAAGCCCCGTGCCGTGCTGCGGCAAGGGGCTTCATGGAAATTCATGCGATCTTATTTAACTGCGTTGCCGGAGACCTGGACTTCCTTTATGTAGAAGAGGAAGGGGAACGGGAACGGCAGCATCATGCTCGAAATGTGTGAATCGAGATCGAGCGTCTTCGTCGCGCCGAGTTCCTTGCTCTTCTTGGTGAGTATGTCAACGACAGGTTCCAGCTTGACGGTGTCGCCGCCGAGGAATTCGGTAGTACCGACCTTGTCCGTGGAGCCGGCGATCAGAGGAATCCACAGGAGGTAGAAGCCCCAGTTGTCAGCGTTGATGTGGGCGACATTGGCCTCGGTTGAAGCGATCTTCTGGTCGTTCATCTTGGTTGCTGTCTGGATGCTGGCGCATCCCACGAGAATGATTGCCGACACCGCACAGAGAGCTACGCACATGAATTTCTTCATGCCTTCCTCCTTTTTTGGTTGTTTTTAGACACTATGAAGACTTTTGAGAAAATTAACCATTCCCCCAGCATATTCAAGTGTTCCTATTTGAATTTCCATAAAAATCCCAGCAGGATGGCAAAGCGGAATATCCGCCGTTAAATTTCATACGATCAACTTGCGTTCAACATCATCAAGGAGCAACAGCATGGGGGCAGGGACCGTTGGCAGCCAGCCGGCCGGGTGCGAACAGCATCCAGGGATGTCCGTTGACGGCGAAATGCCTCTACTGCGGGAAGGGCATATGCTCGGAATGCAGGAGGCTGTTCGGCTACTACTGCAGCCAGAGATGCCTTGAGGAAGGCACTTCCGGGATAGACGACGGAGCGAAGGAGCTGTCGAGGAAGCAGACCGAGGCGAACGATAAGATAATCCGCATCATGAAGCTCGTATTCTCCCTGATCGGCCTTGCCGTCCTCTGCGCATGCACCTGGTTCGCCTGGGCCTGGTTCCTGGATCCGTCCGGCAAAGTCGCATGGCAGTGGAACGCCAACCTCACCACGCAGAAGCTGCTTTACCTCCGTAAGGACGCACGGGGGATCAATCTCAAATACCGGGACGAGGTGACTGTCATTGCTCCGCGCACCCCGACAGGGACGCGTTCATCTGCTGCCCCTCGTGCGGCTGCGCCCTCAGCGCGGAATGCGTCATGTCCGATCCGCTGAACTACAGGCTGCTCTGCCCGGACTGTGCGAAGAAGGCCTCAGCGGAGAAGATCACATTCATCAGGATTCTGGCCGCATTCAACCTAATAGCCGCAGTTGGCCGCATTTGCCGTAGCTACCAGGCAGCAATACGCAGCTGTGGTGACCACTGCAAGTTGAAGCTAACGAAGTAGATATGGCGAATGCGGCCAACCCTCCCGGGTTGAAAATATGCCGAAACTGGCTTTCACTCATTGGGTGAAAGCCTCTAAATATGTAAATGCCTTATTATGAGAGTGTTAATTTATAAAGCATATTTTCAACTGCGGCAATTAGGTTCAAGTATCCCGGCTTATGGGTGCTGGTCTTCATCGTCTCGGCGGTCCTCCTGTACCTGAACGGCTGCGGAAACCCGGACATCGGGATGATGGTGAGGCAGGACGCGAAGATGAAATGGTATCTGCAAAGGGCAGGAAACGTCTATCTCCAGCAGGCGTACCGCCAGAAGCAGCGCGCCGCCATGCTCGAGCAGTATTCCTCGGACCGCAATCATTTCTTCTCGGAGATGCTTTCCAGCTCTACATAGTAGTATGAATAAAGGTTCTTCTGGGCGGGGTCCTCGGCTCTTTTCAATACGCCGAACCCGATGAACTGGGCGCCAGGCTTCGCATCCTCCAGCGGCCCTACGCATTCCTCGCCGCCTCTCTTGGCGACGATAAGCGTATGGAACGGTTCGTCAATCAGTATCTCAAAATACTTGTCGTCGGAAATGCCGCTTATCTTCGTGAACTCCTGATTGAACCTGTTGTTGATGTCCTTGAAGCTGAAGGCGAAGCATATCTTCTTTCCCACGAAGGAGTCATGCTGTATGTCCAGCCGCCGGAGGCTGACGAACTCTGGCTGACCGGGCTTGGAGCGTTCGGCCTCGGCCTTCTTCGCGGACGTATCGCCGGAGATGTCGGCATCCATGTCGTCGACTTCGAAATAATAGAGCTTCTCGCTGGGCGCATTCAGGATGTTTTTCCTTTTAAAGGACTTGCTTTTGATGCTTCCGAAGAGGGTTATGGCCCTTCTCGGCGGTGCCTCGCTGAAGGCGGCGCGCAGGATGTCGTTCTTCGAGGAGAAGACGATCGGTATGGCCCGGGCGTTCTCTATGTCGACCAGATAGTAGTGGGGCGGAAGGACGGAGTCATACGGAGGTTGAAGCTTCGCCGTTATCCCCATGAATACGACCTTGAACTTGAGCGGCCTGCGCTGGAAGTCCGTTGGATTCTCGAGAACCTGGACATAGCTGGCGTCCTCCTTGTATTCGCTCCTGTCCTTCTGGGCCGCATCGGCCAGTCCGAGCTTCGGATACTGCGTCTCCTCCGCACGAAGCTGAGCCGCGGCGAAGACGGCGGCTATGGATGCGATGGCGATGCCGGATGCTTTCATTTCCCGATTCTATTTTTTCACGTAGTTCAGGCATCCCCCCGCGAGGATTATCGCGACGTCCTCCGCGGTCAGAGAGTGCTTCAGCATGACATTGAAGATTCCGCCGGACGGGCCGGAGACTTCGGCGGAGAGGGCCTTTCCCGGCACCAGTCCGGTGCGGACGCCGCGGACGAGTATCTTGTCCCCCTGGGAAATTCTGGAGTAGTCCGCTGGATTCTCGAAGACGAGCGGCATGATGCCGAAATTGACCAGGTTTGCGGCGTGTATTCTTTCGATGGATATGGCCAGCACGGCCTTGACGCCAAGGAACATCGGGCATATCGCCGCATGCTCCCGCGAAGATCCCTGCCCGTAGCTTTCGCCCGCCACGATTATGCCGTGCCGGCCCGAATCCCGCACCGCGGCCGCGCGCTCGACAAAGGAAGGCTTCCCTTTCTCGTTGAAGCACTCGAACACGAAGTTCGCATAGACGGGGATGTTGCTACGGTGCTTCAGGTGGGCGCCGGCGGGCATTATGTGGTCGGTGGTGATCTTGTCCCCGACCTTTATTACCACCGTTCCGTCAATGTCTTCAGGAAGAGCAGTGTTGGCCGGAGGAACTCCGATGGTCTCCTTGCGGACGATCTCGGCTTTCGCTCCGGACTGCGGCGGGAGGATCATGTCGTCGTTCACAAGGAATCTGCGGGGATCCTTGACTTTCGGAAACGGGATGCCGAGCCTTCGAGGGTCGGTCACTGCGCCATGCAGCGCGGCGGCAGCGGCGACAACCGGGCTTACAAGGTATGCCTGGTCGCCCTTCGTCCCTGTCCTTCCGGCAAAATTCCTGTTGAACGTCCTCAGGGAAACGGTGCCCGACGCAGGGCTTATCCCCTGCCCTATGCACGGACCGCAGGCCGCCTCGAGTATCCGTGCGCCGGATGCGATCAGGTCGGCCAGCGCGCCGTTCCTTCCGAGCATTTCGAGGACTTGACGGCTGCCAGGAGCGATGGAAAGATGGACCCGCGGGCTGACCGTCCGCCCCTTTAGGATTGCGGCGACAAGCATGAGGTCTCTGTAGGAACTGTTTGTGCATGAACCGATTATGACCTGGTCAACCGGAGTCCCCTCCAGTTCCGAGAGCGGCCTGATGTTGTCCGGACTGGACGGGCACGCCGCCAGGGGGACAAGAGTTCCCAGATCAATCTCCAGGAGGCGGTCGTATTCCGCATCCTTGTCCGCGGAAATCGCAGTCCAAGACGCATCCCTGCCCTGGGCCTTCATGAACGACTTGGTAAGCCTGTCCGACGGAAAGATCGAAGTGGTGACGCCGAGTTCGGCGCCCATGTTGGTGATCGTCGCCCTGTCGGGGACGGAGAGAGTTCTGACTCCGTCGCCGAAATATTCGACGATCCAACCGACGTTGCCCTTCGTCGTCAAGGTCTGGAGCATCCTGAGGATGATGTCCTTCGCCGAAACCCAGTCGGCGAGCCTTCCTGCCAGCCTTACCCCAAGGATCTTCGGATATGAAAGACGGAAAGGCCTGCCGGCCATCGCCAGCGCGACGTCCAGACCGCCGGCGCCGATCGCCAGGCTGCCGATGCCGCCGCCGGTGGGCGTATGGGAGTCCGAGCCGAGCAGCGTCTTGCCGGGAACTCCGAACCGCTCCAGGTGGACTTGGTGGCAGATGCCGTTGCCCGGGCGTGAGAAATAAACCCCTTTCGCCGCAGCAACGCTCTGCAGGTACAGATGGTCGTTCCGGTTCTCCGGCCCGATCTGCATCATGTTGTGGTCCACATAGGAAACAGAAAGCTCGGTCTTCACTTTCTCGATGCCGATGGACTCCAGTTCGAGATAAGCCATCGTCCCGGTCGCGTCCTGAGTAAGAGTCTGGTCGATCCTTATCTCCACCGGCTCGCCCGGCAGAGGCCTGCCGGAAACAAGATGTTCGCCGATTATTTTTTGTGCAACTGTGCCTTTAGCCATGGAATCTCCTATGTGAATAAAGATTTAAATTGGCGTCAGTTTCAGGGTTCGAGTTTCGCTCCTCGAATTTTATTAACGCTAAAATTCTGGATCATTCACCTTTTGTCTTTCCCAATTAACCGGAAGCCGGAATTGGCCAGGCATCTGCTTTTCCATCACTGCTTGAAATGCAGGTCCATATACTGGTTGAATGCGTAGTTCACGACGTTGACGCCGAGCTTGTAGGCCTGATCCACAACCGATTTGCTCGCGCCGGAGTGTCCGTCCTTCCATGCGTCCTTCATGTCGCCCTGGTGGTAGAAGCAGATCCATCGTCCGTTGTATTTAAGCCCCATGGCCCTGTTTCCGGAATGGTGCCAGAGCGGGGGTGCGCCGTTCGGGAAGCTGTAAGGCTGCTGGTATATAATGTCGTCATTGGAGATATCGATCCACTGCAGTTCCGGGAAAGCCTGGCGCATCAGGTTGCGGAGGCTGTAGTCGAAATGCCCACCGCCGTTGTCCGCGAATAGAAGTCCGCCCTCCTCCAGGCAATACCACCGCAGGGCCTTGATCTCCTTCTGGCCGACGTTGATGTTGCCGCTTCCGGTGATATAGACGAAAGGCGGAGCCCGCTTGGATGGGAAGCGCTTGAGGTCGGAGAACTCGATCGCCTCGGTCTTGTCGGCGATCTTGAAGCCTGTGAGCTTGTTGAACTGTATGAGGAAGTTGTAGTCCGCCCCGACTCCCATGCACTGATCCCAGTCGCCCCCGTCGTATTTTAGGCGGATGAAGCGAATTTTAGCGCCTTCGACGCCGTCGGGCCAGCCGCCCTTGGTGCCGCCGCCCTTGCCGAGCTTGCCCTTCGCGCCCTTTTCCGCGCCGGTGGCCTCGTATTTGTTCTCAGTCTCCTCGGCGACGTCGTCCATGATCCTGCTCTCGTCGATGTCCGGCTTGTAGAAGAGAATCGGCGAGTTGGGGTTGAGGACGAAGAGCTGCTTCGGCTTCTTCTTGGGCTTCTTTATCTTGATCATCTTGACGACGGCGCCGGGGTTCTGGACGCCGCTGCCCTTGGGGATGCCGTAGGGCTTCATCCAGCGGAATCCTCCCAGGAGCAGGACCGGCAGGATGAATATGAAGAATACATGTATGAAGATCGACCAGTAGAACGAAGTCCTGAAGACGGGATCACCGCCGTGGGTCCTTATGTTTTCAATCAACAGGTCGCCCGGCAGGTTGCGCCCGGGCTCCATGCGGCGGTAGAATCTGTATGAGGAGTTGAGCCAGGTCATCAGCAGGAAAGCGAAGGCCGCGAGGAAGAGCGGGAACCAATATATGAAACCGCTTATCCACAGCTCGTTCCTGAACGTCTTCGGGAAGCTCGGATCGTTGAAGGTGAAGAGCGTCCCCGGAATCCGTCCGATGAAGTAGAAGCAAAGGAGAGAGTAGCAGAAGACAAGCGCGGAAGATACGCGCACCAGGATAAGGGAATAATACTTTCTATGGAACGCCGTTACCGCGGAGGCGGCGCAGATAAGCGCGATCCAGAGAGCCGCCCCGACGAAGGCCTGATATGCGTCGAGCAGCCTTGTCTTCTCCAGCAGCAAGATATGCTTGCCGGTTATCCCGGAGAACTCTATCAGCTCGTTGTATCCCCTTTCGGAATACAGGGTGAGGAGGCAGGCCCACAGCGTGGCGACCACTCCGTATCTGATTGACCACGGGATTGGTCGGACAATCCAGTTGACCAGCCTTGCGCAGATTATGATCGCCCATGCCGCGGCGGCATGGATCTTCGCCGCCAGCCAGTGCAGTCCCGCATTGAGCTTGTCAAGCCAGTGTCTTTTCTGTGGGGAGACAGGGGTCATTCAAGATCTGGGGTTAAATCAAGTCCCATCTTGGATTGAGTCGGACGCTCGCTAGAAGTCTTTTCAACCTCCTGCTCGATCTTGGACTTCTTCTTCTCCGGCTGGGCCTCTCCCACGCCTTCCGGTGCGGCGGCGCCTTCCTTTGGCGTCTCCTTGGCGGCGGGCTTCGGATTCTTCTTGGCCTCCTCGGCGGCCGCCTTTGCGAGCTTTGCGGCCTCCTCAGCCTTTGCGGCGTCCTCCTTGGCCTTGTTTTCGGCGGCAATCTTCTCCTGTTCCAGCTTGATCTTTTCGCGGGGATGCATGCTGCGGTATTTAATGCAAAGCGATATGAAGCCCAGCGAAGTGAGGACGCATATGATCATATGCACCAGCACAGCATAGAGCAGCATCCTCAGAAAATGGGATTTGCCGAGGTTCTCTATCAGCTTCTCCGGATCGGACATGTATGTCTTCCTTCTCGCGTCGTCGCTCTGCGCTTCCGGCGCCTTTTTCTGAGTCTGCTTGGCCATGGTATCTCCTTGATCCGTTATCTGTTATCTTTTATCTGTTATCCGCCATTGGTTATAGAGCTAACAACCAATAACTTACAACTATCAACTTATTCCTTTTTTTTCCTTGATCCTTCCTCTCCTACGAGCATGACTTCGGCACCGGCGTTGCTGACCGCAATGAGAACCGGGCCGAACTGGCTCTGCTCAAGATTCTTGTCGATCTTGACCATCACCAGCCTGTCGGCCTTGTCCTGCTTGTCTCCGAGCAGTGCGTTGATTCCGCTCTCCAGGGAGGCGAGCTGGCATTCGGTTCCCTGGAGCCATATTTTCCCGTCCTGATCCACGGAGACGGAAATCGGCGCGTCCTTCATCCTCTGGACGTCCGGGGACGCGGGAGCCTTGACCTTGATGTATGATTCGCGCATGAACGTCGAAGTGAGGATGAAGAATATGATGAGCAGGAAGGCGATGTCCCCTATGTTGATGTAGGGTATTTCGAACTTGGGCTCCGGTTTTCTGGCGTAAGCTGCCATTACTCCTGCCCTCCCCCTGCGGATCGGCCTGAAGCTTCTGCGCCCGTCCCCTGGTCTACTAGCGCGACGACGCCGTTCGCCTTCGCGATAGCCATTACGACCTGGAAATATTCGTCGTACACTACTGCCTTGTCGGCGTCGAGTATGACTGTCCTCTGGCTGGGATCCTTGCCGAGGAAGTTCTCCTTTTCCAGAAGTTCGCGCAAGGTCTCTATCGTCACTACCTGCGAATTTTCGCCGTAGCGGATTTCACCGGGCTTTACGCTGACCGTGATCTGCTTTTCCTGCCTTTTCGACGAGTCCGTGCTTCCGGAAGGGATGCTGAGCTTGTTTCCCGAAGTCTTGACGAAGGTGGTCGTCAGGATGAAGAAGATGAGCAGCAGGAATGCGATGTCAACCAGCGACGCCAGGTTGATCTCGGGCTCCTGATATTCTCTCTTCAAGGACTTCATTGGCCGTCGCCGTCTCCGTCGTTTTCAGCGGCAGCCTCATCGTCCTGGGCCTCGGCCTCCCCCTCGTGTGCGCCCATGCTTGCAAATCCCACCGCGATGAAGTCTATGAGCTGGGTGCTGGTGCGCGAGATGTCCAGGAGATGATGATCCATCCTCTTGGAGAAATAGTGGTAGAACACCGCCGACGGGATGGCGATGATGAGGCCCGACGCAGTACATATAAGGGCTTCGGCGACGCCTGCGGCGACGAGGTTTCCTTCCAGGCCGCCCATCCCGGACATCCCGGTGAAGGAGTTGATCATTCCTGTAACCGTGCCGGTCATTCCAAGCAGTGGGGCTATTGTCGCGATGACGCTGAGGGAGCCGACCCGTTTCTCGAGGGGCGCGACCACGTGGGGCGTGAAATCGTCCATGGCCCTGGTGAGGTTCGCCTCGATCACGGTCACGCCGCGCCCGAACTCAAGGAGCTGGCGGAACTTCTGAAGTCCCAGCAGGAGCACGGCGGCGGAGGGCCCCCGCCCCTCTGCCTTACACACATCTATCGCGTCGTCGAGGCGGTTGTCCTCAAGCAGAGTGAAGACCTTTTCACGGAGCGCGCCGGTGTCGCACTCCGCCATCCTGAATACCCGCCACCTGTCCATTATGACCGCGAGCGCGACAATAGAGCATGCGAGCAAAGGATACATCATGAAAGACGCGTCGAGAATGAATTCCAGCATTAAAAACCTCCTTATTGTATTTTTATTGCCTTTATCATATTACATCTAGCTGATCGCAGAACTAAGTCTTGCATTCAAGGTGCCAGGTGTCAGCAAAATTATTAAAAACTCGACTGACATGCTCCAGACACCTGAAATAAATATTCAGCGAACTTCGCCCCTTCGCTGAATATTTACCTTTGAACACCGCCGATTGCCGTCTTCTGCAATTGCCTCACATCTTCTTCTGTATTGTCTCGAGGAACTGCCTGGCCTTCTCGGCCAGCGGCGAGTTGGGATAGTCCGACAGGAGCTGCTCGGCCTTTGTCTTCGCCACGGGATAGTTGCCCATGCGGTATGTGGCTATGACCCACTTCAGGAGCATCTTGTCGAGGAAGCTCGCGTCGGGATAGTCCTGGAACACCTGCTCCATGAGCTCGACGGCCCGCTGATAGTCCTTGATCGTGATGTAGTAGTTTGCGATCTTGTCGAGCGATTCGCCGGCGAAGGGCGACTCAGGATAGGCCTCGGCGCACTTCTTGTAGGCGAGCATAGCCTGGCTGAGATCTGGCTGTCCGTCCTTAGGCGCGCGTTCTATCGCCATTTTTTCAAGAACCGTTCCTATGCTGTACTGGGCTTCGGCCTTGAGGGTCGACTTCGGCAGGTTGATGATGGAGCTGAAAATGCGGATGCCCTCCTCCGGAAGCTTGGCCTCGACCTTCGCCTGGCCGATCCTCAGGAGCGCGCGGTCGACAAGCGTGGAGTCCGGAAAGAGCTGGGTGAGGGTGTGGCAGACCCCGATCGCCTCCTGGAGCTTGTCCTGGACGAGCAGGAGCTCCCATTTGACGCTGAACGCCTCCTCGACCAGCGAGCGGTCGAGGCTTGCCTTGAGGCTGGTGGATATGACATCGTCTATGCGCGATAGGCCTTCGTCGGCCTTTTCCGACGCGTTCCTGTTAAGGCCTACGTCCTTGAATATCTGGCCGAGCTTGAGGAAGAGCTTCGCCTCGATGAGGTTCTTGCGAGCCTTGAGGTCGATGGAGTCGACGACGCGGTTTTCGATTCTGACGTCCTGTATCTGGCCGATGAGCAGCTTCGCCCTGTAGCTGACTTCTCGGGGATCCGGGCTGACCATGCTCTTCTCGTCGTTGTAAGTGAGGACGAGTTCGTCTCCGTTCATCACGGATATCTTCCCCTCCTCGGGCTTGTATTCCGTGCCCGGCTGGATCATACGCGGGACGAGCGTCCCCACGAACATCCCCGAATGCGGCTCCGTCTCCTTGAGAGTAAGCTCGACGGTCTCCCGCTTGAGCCAGCGGTCCACCTCGTCGGCGATGTCGACGCCCGTCTTCGTCTCGTCCTTCTTCTTCTCCTCCTTGTATTCGCTGGAAACAAGCACCTTCAAGGTGTCCTGCTGCGGGGAGACGTCCTTGTCGAGATCCTTCACCCTTATGAAACAGTCCTGGTCGGCGAACGCACCCTTCGTATATTCGCGGTATGCGCCGTCTGTGAAGCCGATGGACGCGGTTGAGACGATGTCCACCTTCTTCTGGCGGACCTGGTTGACCTTTCCGGACTCGGTGTTTTCGTCCTTGTATTCGATTGTGACGGTGTCCCCGCCGATGATCTGCAGTATTCCGTCCCCAGGCTTGGGATCGCCGGGCTGGGTGGGCGATGAGCCGATATAGAACTCGCCGCTTTTGCCGAGTGGTTCGAGCTTGAATATCTCCTTGTCGCCGTTCTTGGTGCTTACCTGCACCTCGAGCTTCTTCTGAAGCTCGCTGAGGACAACCAGATCCTGGTCATAAATCTTCACGTAGAAGCGCTGGCCCGCCTCGGCCCTGGTGGGGCCCTTGATTGTGTCCGCGTCGGCCACGCTGGTGCCGACCATTTCCAGCGCCTCTATCGCCTTGGACCAGCGGCCCTGCTTGAAGTGGCACTGGCCGATATAGTAGTAGGCCTCGTTGGCGAAGATGCTTCCCGCGTAGTCGTTCGTGACCTTCCTAAGGACCATGAAGGCCTTGTCGTAGTTGTTGAGGTAGTAATAGCAGATTCCGGTCTGGTAGAGGCCTTCTGCCTGCACCTCCTCGTCGTCGGAGTTGTCAAGCTGCTGGAACTGCATGATTGCCATCTCGTAGTTGCGCTTGTCAAGGTAATATTTGCCGAGTGCCATGTACGCCTGGAAACGGACCTTTGAATTTGGGAACATCCTGGGAACGGACGATATGAGCTTCAGAGCGCGCTCGTCCTGCTTCTCGTCGAGAAGCTCCAGGCCCTTCTTGAGGAGGTCGTTCGCCTGGAAGTCCATCTTGGCCTCGTCCTTCGCGTCCGTACCGGACTGCTTGCCCGTGCCGGGTGCGCCGCCGGGGGCGGTAGCGCCGTCCCGCTTTGCCCTGACGGCGAAGGAACTTGAGGCGAGCAGCATCGCGGCTGCAACAAGGCATAGGCAGAATACGGAGGCAAAGTTCCGCCCGGCCATCTTATCCGGAGAAGTCATCCCGATCATTATTAATTCCTTTCATTAGTGTTGTTAAATTCCTTAATAGCCGGATAGCCGGCTCTGCCGGAATATGGAATCCGAATCCGGAACCTGTCGAATCCAGCCGGAACCTGCCGGCACCTTTCGCCAAACCATTCACAATTTCCCATTCACGTTACAGGCGTATCACTTCTAATCGCCGTCGTCAACGACGCCGCCGCCGGTCTTTATCCCCAGGCTTTCAAGCAGCTGGTGCGCCTTCGATGACGCATCGCTCTTGGGGTATACCTTCATGATCCTTCTGGCCTGCGCGATGGCCTTCTCCCTTTCGCCGGCCTCGTTGAGGTAGGCGGCCTTGTGCCATGCCGCATTGGCGGCCTGGTCCGGGAAAGAGTTTTCGATTTCGGTCAGGGTCCTTATCGTTTCGTCGAGCTTGCCCCAGCGCTTGTAGCAGTCCTGTATGCTCCACAGCGTCCCCGGCGGCTGGTTGATGAGCTGGTACAGCTTGATCGCCTCGTCGAACTTGCCCATCTCGGTATAGCACCATGCGCGCTGGCTCTGCGCCGTCAGCTTCCACTTGTCGTTGTTCATGGCCTCGATGTCGGTCAGGCGGGCTATCGCCTTCTCAAAGTCCCTCTGGCGAGCATAGCCCTCATACTTCTTGTATTCGGCAAGCGCACGGTCGGGAATCTGGTCGGCCACGAGCATCAGTCGTTCATAAAGCCCGGCATCGCGCAGCCTTTCGCAGATCCATGCCAGCTTGTTGTTGCCGTCGGCCTTGTCCTCCAACCTCTTAGAGTATGCGACGGCCTCGTCGATCAGCTTTCCCTGCTCCTCCTTTTCGCCGTACCTATGGGTGAGGAAATAGATGGCGTGGTCGTAGAATATCCAGGTTCCGTTCTTGGGATCCTGCTTCTCATACCACTGGCGCTGCTTCTTGAACCAGTCCCAGAAGGCCTTCATCGCCTCGGCCTTCTGCTTCTGCTTGGCGAAGGTGTATTCGCCGCCCCAGTCGCCAGCGAAGTTGTTCCATGCGACGTTCCACGCCTGCTCGGCCACCCAGTAGTGAGTGGGGATGTCCTCGGCCTTGTCGGCCGGAATGCGCCATGCCTCATACCCCGCATAATCCTTGTTGAGGATGTAGTATCCGATGGCGCTGTTGAGGGCGGCATTGGCGTCGTTCGGGTTGGTCTTCCAGAAGTCGCCGGCGGTCGCACGCTTCCAGAAGGTCACCGCCTTCTCGCGCTCCTTGTTGCGCCAGCAGTTGTCGCCGACGGCCTTGAGAGCTCCGGCGGCGAGCGGATGCTTTGAGTAGTCCGGGTCGTCGACTATCTCCTGCATGCACTTCAACCCCTGCTTGATGTCGCCGTTCTCGATATGGGCGACCCCCATGAAGTAGAGGGCGGGGGTGGCGTCGTCGACCTTGTCCCCGAAGTAGTCCATGACCTCGTCGTAGAGCTTGATGGCTTCGCCCCGGGTCTTGTTCTGATGCAGGCTGTATGCGCGCATGAAAAGGATGTGCGGAAGAATCTTCGAATCCGGGAACTGCGTCTGGAACTTCTCGAACTCCGTGGCCGCGCCCTTGAAGACGTTCTGCCTGAAGAGCTCCACGGCCTTGTCGTATTGGTTCCTTTCGAACATGGTCATCTCCTGATAGCGCTCGGGCGCGAGCTGCCAGGTCCATTGCTGGGCCGAAGCCCCGCCCGCCAGGAGCATGAACAAGAGGCAAAGCACCAAGGCTGCGGCGGCGCGCGCCGAAAACGGCCTCGGGGATGCGAAATCCGCTGCCTTCCACATCCTCATTATCATCGGCCTTCCTCCTCAATTCTTGCAAATGCCTCCTCCGTGAGGCGTCCGCGGGCGATCTTGGCCCACCTGCCCTCTGGATAGTCCCAGGTGAGCTTCTTGAAGGTCTGGTATGCCTTGACCATCTCGCCGCTGCTGAAGTAAGAGTCGCCTAGCCAGTACATCGCCTCCTCGCGGACTTCCTTCTGGTCGGTATAGTCCTCGACTATCATGGAGAACATCTTGATGGATTCCTTGTAGTCCTTCATCTTGTAGTAGCACTGCGCCGCCAGGAAAAGCGCCTTCGCTGCGAGCTGGTGGGTGGGGTTCCTCTGCTGGAACCTGAAGAAAATCTGGCCTGCGGTCTTGTAGGCCTCCTTCTTGTAGTAGTAGTTGCCGAGGCGGACTGTGGAGTCGGCGACGAGGCTGCTCTCCGGATAGATGTATGTGACCTTGACATACTCCTCGCAGGCCTGCTCATACTGCTCCATCTTCTCGAGGCAGATGGCCTTCTTGAACTGGGCGCGTGCCGCGAACTCGGACTCCGGCCACGTGCTGATGACGTGCGAATAGCGTCCGATCGCCTCCTGGTAGTTGTCCAGCTCCTGGGCCAGGTTTGCCAGAAGGAACTCGCCCTGGGCAACAAGAGTCGTATTGGGATAGTCGCGCATGGCCTCCTCAAGTATCCTCTTCCCGCGGTCGATCTCCTCCTTCGCGAGATCCATCTGCTTGAGCTTGCGGTGCTCCTTGGCCATTTCAAAGAGGGCCTCCGCCATGAGGAAGTTCGTCTTTACGGCCATCTCGGGATCCTTGAACTGCTTGGAGAAGCTGCTCAGCTCCGCGTCGGCACCGTGGAAAATCTTGCCACTGACCTCCACCTTCATCGGCTGGCCGGAAAGGCTGACCGGATCTTCGTAGGTGAAGAGCACTTCGTCGCCGAAGTCTACGCTGAGGACATCGTCGCCCTTGTTGGGAGCGGGCTTCTTGCCGTCGGGGCCGGCCTCGCCGATGAACTCAGGCTTAAGCGATCCTGTGAAGACGCCGGAATGGGCGAGCGTCTCGCTCAGCTGAATCTTGAGGGCGTCGCCGGAGCTCGCCTTGACATCAACGGAGATATTGTCGCGCTCGTTCGACACGTCGCGGTCGGGATCCGTAACCTTGATGAAGAACTTGTCGCCAAGGTGCACGGCCTCCTTCTGTATCTGATAGGAGGAGTCGAGAAGTTCGATGCGGCCGTCGGAAAGAAGCCTGACGCGCGTTTCGGAGAGCGGCTGGCCGGCCTCGTCCTTGACCTTCAACGTCACGACGTCGGAACCGGAAACAATCATCGTAGGAACCTTGTAGGCGAGGCCTTCCTTGTCCTGCTGTATCTGCTCCTTGGCCGCGAACGCCTTTTCCCCTCTGATGACAAGGTCGTTGATGGGATCGCCGTGGCTGCCGATCTGGAGGCGGATCACGCCGGCGAACGATCCGTCGCGCAGCATCTCCTCCGCGTTGCGCCTGATATGGCTCTGGAGGAGAAGCGGATACCCCTTGGCGTCCGCGAGCGCGTCAATGCCCATCACCTGCATCGGGACGGAGAGGACCGTAGGCTCGCGGCCCCCCTCCTTGGCGGCCTTTACTTCGGAATCGGCAACGGCCTCTATCTTTAGCAGACTGCCCGAATTCAGCGCCATCTTGGGATAGTTGACCTCGAAGAGAAGAGGTGCGTTCACCGCGGCGGTCGTCTCCCCTGCTTCTCCGGGCTTGCCCGTGCCGGCGGCCTTGGGAGCCCCCTCGCCGGGCTTCCCCTCTCCGGACTTCGCCGCGTCGTCTGGCTTCGCGGCGGCGCCAGTTTTGGCCACGTTGGCGGCAGGCTTGCCGCCCTTCGCGCTCTTGTCGTCGGCGGCGACATAGTCGGGATGCGTAGCTACGGTCACATCCCTGTATATCACGGCAGTTTCGGCATCCTTCGCCTTCATCCTGCGGAGCTTGGCCTTGGCCTCGTCGCTGACGTCTATGACCTGCTTGAGACTCGTCTTGTAGACCAGGAATTCAGGCTTCCCGCTTCCGGCCTCGTTGATAGTGTAGACGCGCTCGACGGGGACGCCGGGGTTGGTGTTCTCGGCGTCGATGTAGCTTGCGGTGA
This sequence comes from uncultured Victivallaceae bacterium, assembly GCA_964636325.1. Lineage (GTDB taxonomy): Bacteria > Verrucomicrobiota > Lentisphaeria > Victivallales > GWF2-50-93 > CAZWRV01. Next base: position 19,881 of record CAZWRV010000094.1, read on the forward strand.
GCTGGTCGCCCGTGTTGACCTTTATCTGGTCGCCCTTCGTTTCCGCGCCGGTCTTCAGCACCGCCATGAAAACGCCCGAATGGCGGGACCTTTCGTCCCAGGCCGGATTGTGCGGGTCGGTCTCCAGCGCCTTGACCTGCAGCTTCTCGCCGCTGCTTGTCGAGATGTCTACAGGAATAGTGTCGCGCTCGTTGGAGATGTCCCCGTCGTAGTCGGTGACGATGATCATCATCTGGTCGCCGCTGCGGCAGCGCTTCGCCTGGAAATATTCGTAGATGCGCTCCTGGCTGTTCGGACGGTTGGATATCTTCTCATTGGTAAGCTCTATCTTCCCGTTGAAGAAGGACGCGTTCAGCGCGGACTCGAGCACGGGCGTGTCGTCCCTCAGGCGCCTGTCGTCGCGGTATGACACTGTGATCTGGTCGCCGGGCGCGATCTCGAGCATGCTGTTGGTGAGGCCCGAGGAGAAGTCGTTCGCCGTAGGCAGGAGAACCCTGTCCTCGGAATCCACCAGGTGGACCTTGTTTACGGTCACGCTGTTGCCGCTGAAATCCTCGAACTCCCAGCGCAGCTTGCGCAGCCGCACGGACGGGGAAAGAATGGCCGATATCTTCTTGTCCTCCATCAAAATCCTTCCCTTGGGCTTGAGGTAGTCGGCGAGATCCTTGTTGTCCTTGGTGGAAAACCACTCCTGGGGCAGCGGATCGAATGTGCCGTCGTCCTTCCGGTATCCGACTATCACCTTGCCCTTGTTCCAGTGGCAGCGGTCGAGGACGTCGATCTTGTGGGGGCCCTTGATGAGATCGATCTTCTTGGTGATGCGGACGGTGTTGGCGTCTATCGCTCCGCCGAGCACAGGCTGACCGTCGATGAAGAGGTATGAATGCTGCCATCCGCCATGGGGGCACGGCTCCTGCAGGAACTTCAGCTCCAGCGCCTTGGCCTCCGGCATCCAGAAGGTTCCGGTCATGCGGGATGTCTGCCATCCGTCGCGGCCCTTGAACGGCGAGTCGTCGCGGTCCAGGGCGGTCTTGTCCTGACGGACCGGCTTCCCGCCGGCCAGGTTGAGGTAGCGCCGTATCTGCTCCGGCGTATCGCCACGCTGGTCACTGGCCCACTCCACCAGCAGCCCGCCCTTGCCGTCCCCCTGTCCCGCCGGGAACGACGCTAGCTCCTCGTAGTTGTCGGCGAGCATCCCCAGGAGGCGGATCTGCTTGATCGCCGCGGAATTGGGGACGTCCAGCCAGCACGTCTTGATCTTCTGCGAGCTCATGGTGTCAATTTCGATCCACTTCGGCTTGACCCCGTCGTTGAGGCTTGTCCAGGCGTCCTTCAGGTTGACATTGATCAGGCAGGCGGGATCCTTGCCCTCGGCCCCGTCCGACGTCGTCGCCTTGGTCAGAGGTATACCGGTCGGGACGGTGGCCCTGAAAATCCCGGTGTGCGGACCGTTCTCAGTAAGCTTGAAGCCCTCGAGCACGTCCCCAGAGCTGGTCTTGAGGTCGACGGAGATCTGGTCCGGTGCGTCGGTCATGTCGGCGGCGAAGTCGGTCACCTGCACATATATCGGGCTCCCCGGGCGGACCGTGCGGTTGTCGCGCTGCAGGTCGTAGCGGCTCGTGTCGTCGGTCTGCTGGGCGCGGCGGAGCTGCCTGTCCATGGCACGCTTTTCCTCCTCCTCCTCGGTAAGTATCTCGCCGGAGCTGGCCGATAGCTTCGCATCGTAGCGGACTTCGAGCTTCTTGGGCGGGTAATTCAGATCGTGCGCCTTCTGGAAGTCCTTCTCTATCTCGTAGCTTACGATGTCGTCGCCGCGGAGCTGCAGCAGCGTGTCGTTCTTCTTGACCTCTCCTAGCGCCGTGTTTATCTGGCCTACGAAAAGATTCCTGCTGGTGGGGCTGGGCATCAGCTTGACGTGCTCCTCGTCCTGCCCCTTGCTGGTGGTGATGGCCACCGGGATCGCGGCTCCGCCGCGGGCGACCGACAGGTTCTGATCCTGAAGCTTGAGCGTCAAAACCCGGCCAGGTATGGCGGTGAGCGCGAGGCGGGGATTTCCGACCATGACCTCGGTGTTCTGCAGGCCGCCGGCGAGAACCAGGTTGAGCTCGCCCTCCAAGAAGGCCGCCTCGACGTGGCTTACGACGCGGTCCTTCACCTTCTTTATGTACTCCTTGGCCTCCTTGTACTGCTGCTCCTGGTAGGCCATCTTGGCGAAGTAGTAGTAGGCCTCCGCCTGAGTCTCGATGTTGTCGGAGTCGGCCAGGCGCTCGAGCAGGCTCGTCGCCGTCATGTAGTCCTTCGTGGTAATCAGCAAGTCGAGGAGGCGCCAGATGCCCTTGGAACCGGCGGCCGTGCTGTTGTAGCGAGGATTGTTGCGGAGGCCGTCGTATTCGATCTTGGCCGCCTGGAAGTTGCTCATGTCGCGGTAGATGTCGCCCTTGGTCAGGCAGATCTTCGCGGCTATCTCGGGGCTTAAATCCTTCTCGAAGAGCAGTATAGTCATCGCAAATTCCAGAGCCGGACTGTACATCTTCTGCTTGCGCATCTGATCCACCGCCCAGGCCACATAGTCGGCGTCGAACTTCGCCCATTCCTTCTGCAGAAGCTGCAGCTTGGGGGATGTCAGCTCCCACGCGCGGTCCTCCCCGCCAGCCCCGAGCGCCTGGGCCGCGAGAAAGAGGTTGTAGAGCGGATCGGACTTGTCCACCGATATCATGTCCTTGATGTCGGCGCCGGCCTTGGCCTTGATCACCGCCAGCTGGCTCATCGCCTTCTCGGACGGCTTCGACAGGCGCTCCACCGACGAGATGAACGCGTAGATGATCTCGTTCATCTTCTTCTCCTCCAGGAGCTTGATAAGCGGCGAAATCCTGGCGTAGTTGTCGTTCCAGTCGCTGCAGCGGGCGAGCAGGATCGCATACCTGCTCATGATGTCCATCACGTCCTGCCAGCGCTCCTGTTCGACGGCCCTGCGGCAAAGCCAGTCGATCATGCCCTGCATGTTCCTGGGGTCGCCGTCGAAGCCCGCGCCGTTCGCCAATGTCGCCTGGAGCCTGGCGCCGATCCCCTCGGCCTCGCCCTGGATCGCCGCGTCCGTCCAGTTGCGTGCGATCCCCTCCACGCCCAGATAGAGGTTCTGGTTTACAGGCATGCGGACAAGCGTCGCGAGCGGCACCTTGTCCAGCGCAGGCCTGTATTTCTTAAGCGTAGTGTGGCAGCGCATCCCGGGCTTGAGCTGGGTGTTGGCCTGCTCGTCCGGCAGCGCCCCGGAGTTGATGAGCGTTGCAAACGCCTCAAGCTGCTGCTGCTCGTTGCGCTTGTCCACGTCCGCCATGTATGCCGCGACCATCGGCGCCACGTCGTTTCCGGAACGCGCCTGCTGCATGTAGCACATCTGCTCGTAGTAGGGGCTGAACACCCCGCTCTTCGCCTGATCCGCCTGCAACCACGTCCATAGCGCCTTGGTGATCTCCGGAGAGACCTTCATCTGGGGGCCGGAATTGTGGTAGAGATGGCTCATGAGGCCGTATGCCATATCCTTCGAACCGAAATTGCACCCGGTTCCGATCAGCGCCTTCTCAAGCTGCTCCATGTAGAACTTCGGATTGCTTTTCCACGACTCCCAGTTCTGCTGGACGTGCCTGACCGCATACTCGGTGCCCATCTTGGCGTAGCAGTCGGCCAGGGGGTTCGTGAAGTCGTCCTTCGCGCATGTGGCGCAGCAGAAGGAATCCCATAGGCCCGGCCAGCCAGGATTGTCCTTCATCAGCGCCACAAACGCCGGCAGAATCTTCTGCAGGACGCCGTTCCTGCCATGCTCTCGGACGCGACGGGCAAGCGAGTCCCAGTTCGAGCCCATCCCCATGCGGGGAGCCCACGCCTCCGCCAGCGCCGCGATGTAGTCCCCGTTGTTCCAGGAAATCTCAGCGACCTTCCCGTAGACGTTCAGCGCCTGGAGCGACTCCAGGCTCGTGGTCTTCTCCGGCCCGCCGGGGATCTGCCCCTTGTATTCCTGGAGGAACTTCTGGGCGACGTCAACAGTCTGCTTGGGATCCACCGCGCCGAATATCTCGACGTTGAAGCGCATCATGAGATCGGTGCCGGGCGCCTTCGCGTTGTGCGCCTTTATCAGCTCGAGGAATCCGGGGTTGGTCGCCCAGTTCTGCTTGTCCTCAGCCATGTTCTTCAGCAGCTCCGAGCGTATCTTGCTGTAGCCGGCCAGGCCGACCTGCTCCTTCAGGACCGCCAGCTTCTGATCCGCGTTGAGAAGAGGGCTGTTTATGAAGTGGCCCCTGATGTGCTGCCAGTTGTAGCTGCCCGCGTAGGCTGCCATGTATTCCTTCGCGATATCCATCATAAGCTGGGGTGCGTCCGGATCCTTGGACTGGTTTATGGAGCCCATCAGGTTGACCTTGGCGTCGAGGATGTCCTTGTAGCTCCTTCCCTTGGAGAATTCCGCGATCGTGGCCGAAATGTTCTGGAACTTGTTGATCGCGACAAGGTCGTTCAATAGGTTGGGAGGCATGATGCCTATGTTCTTTTTGAGGAAGTCCGCCCTGGCTTCGCCCGCGATGTAGCTGCCCTGGAACCAGGCGATGATCTGGCCCAGCGCCGGAAGATTGTCCGCATACTTCTGCTTGAGTATCTCGACCTTCTCCATCGCCGCCTGCGGCGACACGAGCGGAGCCTTGTCCTTTTCAATCGGTATGGTGAAGATTGTCGGGAGCTGGCCCAGCAGGCTCAGGTAGAAGTAGTAGTCGTCGCGGTTCGGACTGTCCTTGTATTTGGGCTCCAGCGCCAGAATATCCTTCGCCGCAGCCTGCATCTGCCCGGTGTCCTTGATCTCGCGGATGTCGTAGAGGCAGTCCGAGAACGAGCCGCGCAGGGGCTGCTTTACCAAGTTCTGAACCTTCACCGCAATGGCGAAGCGCTCCTGCGGCAGAAGGGAGCCGGAATTGCGAGCATTGTCGAACATCCAGTAAAGATTCGAATAGTCGGTCGGAGCAGCCGTAATCATCAGCTGCAGCGGCTTTAGGAAGCGGTCTTTCGGATCCTTGCCCAGCTCGAAGTTTTCCGACGCTACCCTCAGACGCCAGTGCACATAGTTCACCTTGCTCGGCTCGGGGAAGCTGTTTATTAGGAACGCGGCGATGTCCAAGGCGCGCTCAGGATCGATGGCCGCGCAGAGGCGGTCGAGCTGCGTGGCCCCGAAGCTCCAAGCACCGCCGTCGGCGCCGAACAGTTGTACGTATTTCTTGTATTCCCCAGGATATGTGCCGCGCATCAGGATATAGCTCAGCGCCGCCTGCAGCCTCGGATCGCCTCCGGCCTTGTCCGGAGCAGCAGCCGCCTTGTCCCCTACGGCCTGCACAAACAGTGCATAGCGCCCCGACGCCATCTGCTGGTCGCCTATCCTGTCCGCGGACAGCGCGCCGAGATAGAGCAGCTCCGCATCCTTGTTCTGCGTCACCTTCAGCAGCGCGGATATCCTGCGCTCCGCCGAGACGAAACGGCTGTCCGCCATGGCAGCATCATATGAAAGCTTGAGAACCTCCGGGGCAGGCTTCGCCTCCGCAAGCTCCTTCTCCAAGGCTTTGTCGACCTCCGAATATCTCTTCTCCGCCATCAACTTCTTCGCCTCCTCCAGCGCATCCGAACGGATCGAAACCGCACAGAACAAGAGGCCCAGCAGGACACCGGCAGACAGGATCTTGGTCGCCATGGGAATATCTCCTTGAAATAAAGTTGTGCAGTGCTCCTAAAATCATTAATATATACATTATAATGCGAAATTCCCACCCGTTTCGTTCATACCGCCCAGAAAAAATCGATAAATCGCAGGACCTGAACCGGCTTAATGCTTAAGCCGTTAACTTTTTGACAAGGAATCAGCGCCGGAGGTTCCGGAGCCGCATATATACTCATTTAGGTCTGCAAATTGGCATTTTGGCGCTATAAGGAGTACACATTTCGTGAGGGATGGCGGCCCCGCCGTCCACGGGCGCCGACACCCGTGCCCCTCACCCCAAAAATGGTTACGAGCAATTTACAGGAGAGTGCCGCTCTGGCGGGGAAATCCGCCAGTTTTGTCAGGGAGAAACTTGAAGTAGCGCAGGTATTCCTACCTGCGAGCCGCAGACAGGAATG
>CAZWRV010000095.1:0-25770 GCA_964636325.1 uncultured Victivallaceae bacterium
TCCAATTTATTTTTTCAGTTCAGGCGGAAGAAGCGTGTATTGCAGGAGACCGTTGAGAGGCTATGCTAAGATGGCTAAAAAAGTGCGAAACTCCACTGTAATATGGTTTGTATTTTGCGCCAGGGATGCCGCAAAATACTTTTTCGACAATTTGATTTGTCATGTCGCATCGTAATAGACTAGGAGGACAACATGAGGAAGAGAAGGAAGAACTTGATGGCGGCCGTGGCCGCAGGATTCGTATTGATGTCATGGAACGCTGTAAGCTTTGCCGTTCCGGCCGAAGTCCCGGTTCTCCCCGTCTCGCAATGGACGGTCGAGGCCGCGCCCGGCGACAAGGTCGGGCTTGCCGACAAGGACGGCTGCCTGGCGATCTCCTTCACCGTCGCGATCAAGAAGCTGGAGAAGGGATGGATGTCCCGCAACCAGGGCATGTTCCGGATATTGCTCAAGAATCCCGTGCCTCTCAAGGACGACCAGGAACGCGTCATCTTCGACGCGTCCGGAATGGAGATCGAACGCGAGGGCCGTTACACGCTGGCGATGCTCCCGATAGTCCGGGACGCGAGCGGCGAGCTTCTCATCTACCAGCCTTACGCATATCCGCATCTGAAATGCGGCTCAAGGAACTGGAGCCGCTGGACTAGCCGGACGTTCTATACCTGCGAGGCTGGCGGTGCGACCCAGAACGTCCTCGAGCCGGAAGGCGGGGACGGGAACGGATTCCCCAACGGAGCGCTTACTTTTGTCGGCTTCGAAGTCCGGGCGCTTTCCGAGGAGAAGACGCGCCAGGGCGTCCTCTATCTCGGCCGTGTGGAAATAGACGGGATGCTGCTACCCCCGGCGGAAACGCCGTTCATCTTCGCCGACAGCCTTCTGAAGGATGCAGGAGAATATCGCATGGGCTTCCAGGTCAGCGACCGGTTCCAGGGGCTGCCGATCAGGGACTGGTCGGCCCAGATCAAGTTCGACCCGGCAGATCAGAACAGCCGCCGCCAACGCATCGAAATACCTCTGGGGCCCGATGGCGACTACTGGATACGCTACCAGGCAACCGATACTGCGGGACGCGTCGTTGCAGAAGATTCTTTCCGCCGCCAAGTCGAAGGCAATCCCAAGGCTGAATTGCCGCCGACAGCAGATCCCAAGAGGCCGCCCTCCCTCGGGCGGATGATCATCAATCCCGACCGCGGCGGCGACGGCGTATACAAGGCCGACGAACCGCTGCGCGTGATCGTGCGCGTATTCCCCAAGGATGCGAAAGCGCTCAAGCTCGCTTGGCGGATTCATCCTTACCGTTTCGAAACGATACTCGAGGAGGGGAAGCGCGATTTGACATTCAGCTCGAACGACGGCCAGGATGTCGAAGTAAATGTTTCCCGTCAGCCGGGGCGCGACGCATACCGCCTCGAACTGTCCGTCCTCGACGGCGAAAAGGCCGTGGACAAACAAAGCTACATCATCGGTTCCATCACTGATCTTTCCAAACCTTATGCGAACCGCGCCGTCCGCGAATGGGACCGCGAAAAGGTGAAGCAGACGGCCTACTTCCGCGTCAGCTTCGACGACAGGAACGCAAAGTCAGAGGATGACGTGCTGGAGAAGTTCCGCGCGTACCTCGAAAACGCGTCGGCGCTCGCGCCGAACACGACCTACGCCATCGACACAGCCCAGTTCGAAGTACTGCCCGGCGTATATGACTTTGCCATGCTCGATCGCATGATGGACATGGCAGCGGACTACGCCATGTCCATGACCATCCGCTTCTCTCACATCGATCAGGCATGCCGCTTCCTCTGGCAGCCCTACAGCTACCAAAGGAACTTTGACGGAACTGTCCTATATGGGCATCCCTTCTATGGGGCATTCGCTGTCAGCGACGAGCGATTCCTCGACTGTTGGGAGCGCTCCTACAAGGCGCTTCACGACCGCTACCGCGCCCATCCCGCGTTCCAGGGATATTTGATCTACCAGATCGGCGGCGAGATGACGACGCTGGACCGCCCCTGGCTGGGCGAGACCGCCGGCTACGAGGCCTGCAACATACCGGCATTCCGGAAATATCTCCAGGAGTCCCTCAAGCTTGACCTGGCCGCCCTCAACAAGCGCTGGTCTGCGAACTTTGCAAGCTGGGACGAAGTCAGGCCGCCGCTCCCGGACTTCCGCACCGGGACACTCCCCGACCTACGCGTCTCATGGATGGACTTCTGCCGCTTCAAGGACGAGCTTGCTGGATCGTGGAACCGCCGCGCAGTCAGGGGCATACGCGCCTATGATCCGAAGAGGGTGATAACGATCTTCGGAGGACAGGAGGACCTCTGCGGCGAAGTGGACTTCTTCCACAACGGTGGATCGCATTTCCTTGAATACTCTGGCGCGATTCGCAGCGCCTGGGCAAAGGGAACCGGTATCCTTTCCGAACCGCATCATCCGACGCGCTGGGCGGCCTACGGCCCATGGATCCTCGACATCTCGACCTTCGTGATGTTCGCGGAGGCGGGCGGCGGCGGCATGAACATGCATCTCTACTTCGGCGAGGGAAGCCAGGAGCTGCTGCCGTACTTCGGCGGCCGCTACGCCTACGACCGCATGGAGAAGCTCAAGCCGCTCTGGCGCGAACTGCATACGGCGCTCGTCCTCGATCCCCCCGCCCAAGTCGCGACCCTCAAGGATCCCGTCACGCTCTACTGCAAGCACCGTACGACCTTCGGCCCGCGCCGCGACGACCTCTGCCGCTGGTTCGCTTTGCTCAAGACCGACTCGATAACATCTGAACCGTTGAGGACCGACCGGAAAGAACCTTACAAGCTGTTGCTGCCCAACCTCTTGGACGAAGTCATGAGTCTGGAGAACATCAACACCTTGGACAGGCTAGTGCGCGGCGGCGCGAAGATGATCATCGCCGCCAACACAGGCTCCTACAGCCCCGAACTCGGCAAGGAACCCTTCCAGCTCCTGAAGAAGCTCGGCATCGCCCCGCCCAAGGGCGCATACGAGCAGCTCGAGACGGAGGTCGAGGCGAAGGCAACCGCAGACGGCCCGCTCTTCGCGAAGGACGCAACTCTCAAGTTCTTCACACTGGGGCAGATGCGCCGTGAAGTCTCCGACCCCAAGCTTCTTGGCCGCTTCTTCGACTGGCCGTTCAAGTGGATCTCGGAGACCGACTACTTCGGCTACTACAAGGAGAACCGCGTCTCAGACGGAACGGAGCTGGCGCGCTTCGCATCCGGCGCTACCGCCGTCTCCCTGCACAAGGTCGGCGGCGGCGAGGTGATCGTGTTCTGGGGAATCCCGAACTACCGCCCGGACTACTACCGGGGCATGCTGGTCCGCGCGGCCGAGTGGGCGGGCGTCAACGACCCGCGCCGCGGCAGCCCGATCCCGCACGCCCTCGAGGCGTGCAGCGAATCCCTCAAGCGCAACTATGCCCTCTTCTACCAGGACAAGCCCGGCGAATATACCCAGAAGCTGACCGCCACGCCGGACGGCGAGTTCTTCCTTGACGAACTCGTGTCCGACCAGAAGCTCGGTGTCTATACCGGAAAGGAGCTCAGAGAGAACGGCCTACCGCTGAGGTTCGAGAAAGGCTATTCGCCGCTCAAGGTGATAAGGGTGATGCCTAAAGGCCAGTGCGGCGACTGGGGCTCATGGAAAATGTTCCGTATGCCGGAGGGAAGTAAGTGATGTCTGAGGAAAGCGGCGCGTCTTCTGGATGTGGATCTCCTGGCTTTCAATCAGGAAGGCCGCAGCATACCCGCGGCGATCGGCTTCCTCTACGAACACGCCATGGGCACGGAAGATTGGCCCTACCGGCAGATCGAGCCGATTGACTGGCGGATGGTCTGGCCGGTCTTCCAGAAGGCGAACGGCCTGACGGGGATGCGCTACCCTTTCGCGACCTTGTCCCACCGGATGCCTGGCGGATTCGATCCGGAATTGTTTCAAATGATAGAGCCTCTGCATCCGTTCGGCCAGATGCGCAGTCCCGCGATAGCGCAATCGAAATGCACCGAAGCCGGCGGGGAGAGAGCAAGGAACCGGCATCATAAAATAGCAGAGAAAGGGCAATCAGCATGAGATTCAATCAGCGGAAAAGTGGGGATGTTCCCGCCCGTCGCCGACCGCACACGATTATTCCCCGGAGCCTGGCGCTGCTGCTTGCCGCATCCATGCTGCAGGGATTTTTCCTTGCCGCGGACGAGGCTGGGACGGATCAATGGGCCGCGCGGCGCGCAAAGCTCGACGAGCGCCCGAAAAAAATCTATGCCCATTACATGGTCTGCTATCCGATCGGGAGGCTGGGAATAAGCCCCGGTTATGCTTTCGGACACGAAGCGCCGAAAATACGCCACGATTCGACTGATCCCTCGAACGGGTTTGCCGGCTATACCCTCGGCGGACTCTCCCGCGGCTACCCGCTGCTGCCGGACGGAACAAGCTCGCTCAGCCCGGAGGAGTCCGCGGACCTCGATATCCGCCGGGCCCTGCGCGCAGGCATCGACGGATTCTCCTTCGACGTGCTCCCGGCTCCGGAGAGCCAGGCGTTCGAGCATATGGACGCGATGTTCAAGGTTGCCGAGGAAAAGGATTATCCTTTCGAGATCACCTGGTGCCTTGACAACGCCGACAAAAACCCCACCGTCGTCGAATACATTTTACAGAAGCACGGCAAGAGTCCGAAGCTCGCCCGCCGCGACGGCAAGTTCCTCCTCATGGGCTACTTCTCCGTATTCCAGGCGCTCCACCATGGAACCGGCGTAAAGGAATGGTCGCAGCGGCCAGAGTGGAAGGGCAAGGAGGTCGGCACCTATGCGGCCTTCCGCATGACCCCGGACGGTTGGCGCACATACAGAAGCGGCTTCACCTTCCTCGAGGAGAAGTTCAAGACGCCGATGTATTTCCACTTCGACATGGGCGCATTCGGCCACGGCACACAGCATCCGATCGAGCCGCCGCCAGCACGGCTATTCACAACTGCCGACGCAGTCGGAGTGCTCGCGGAATACTTCGACGCAGTCGGATGCAATCTTCCGGGCGACGCAGGCGCGAACGCCGCCGCCATGGCGCAGGCTGTCCGCTCGAAAGGCGCCGAATGGGCGCAGCCGGTCATGTATCAGTTCGAGAGCATCCGATGGAACAGCCGCACGATCCGGCCCGGAACCGACATGATGCGGGACTGCTGGCAGCAGGCCCGGGACAACCGCTCGACGCTGATCCAGTTCTGGACTTGGAACGACTACACCGAACTCACCATGCTCGCGCCTACCACCGACACCCGCTACGGCATCCTAGACCTGACTTGGTATTTCACGCAGTTGTGGAAGACCGGCGAGCCGCCGAAGACCGATCATGACCGCATCTATCTGATTTACAACAAATATCCGCACGAGCTGTCAACCTATCCCTTCGGAACGAGGGTTCCTTGGCTAAATCAGCAGAACACACTGGAGGTCGCGACGTGGCTGACAGAGTCCGCAACGGTGCGACTGCCGGGACGGACTGAAAGCTGGGAGGCGCCCGCCGGCTTGTCGTGGAAGCAGGTGCCGCTGCAGCCGGGGCCGGTCTCGGCCGAGATCGTCCGCCGGAACTGGATCGGCATCCCGCGCGTGGATCTGCGGTTTGACAGCCCCGAGCCGGTCTCTGACAAACCTTATCGCGACCAGCACAGCAAGGTCTGCGCCTCCACCGAAGATGTGCTGCACTGGAAGCAGGACTTCGGCGACGCCCCGCCGGCTCCGATCCAACGCGGCGAATACGGAGACATTGACGGCGACGGACTGCCCAACTGGTTCGAGATGTATTGGTTCGGCAAGTCGCTCGCCGACTGGCCGTCCGCGACAGCGGCGGATCCCGCTGCCGATCCGGACGGAGACAGCCTTACTAACCTCCAGGAGTTTCAGAAGCAGACGAACCCGAAAGTCGCTGCGAAATACGCACGAGGATACACCTGGGACTTCTTGAAACGCAAAGGCCCGCCGGCCGTCAACCCCGACCTCGACGAGTTCGACACGCCCGTATGGCACTACCTCCACAAGTATTCGATGGAACTTCCCATCGCACACGACGGCAATTACTGGCCCTGCGAACGATACAACTGGGAACCGGGCGACGGCGTTAATCGCTGCCGCTTCGCCGCCTGGTACAACGTGCCCTCGCCGCATGCCCGCTGCGGCGAGTTCGTCCACGAATGGCGCACCGAAGGCGACGGTGATTCAAAACGGCAGAGCTACCGCTTCACGCTTAGCACCGGCCAGAACTGCCTTCGCGTACTGGCCTGGGAAAGTCCGGTAGCCGGAACCGTGAGATTTGCATGGGAGACTGACGGCGCCGAAGTCGTCGACAGCGGTTTCCACAACGGGAACAATCCCGTGATCGTCACGCTCGAGCACAGCCGTCCGCAGCGCGAACTGGTCCGTTGGGACTTCATTCCGAAGGACGGCGGCCAAGGAGTCGTCGAAGACATCGAAGTCCACCCGGAAGACCGAATCTATTTCGTGGCCACAGTGCCGCCGCCGCACAACCAGCACGCGGCGCTGAACTTCCGCAGGCTCTCCGTAGAACTCATGGAAGAAGCATCTTCAAAATGAAAAAGGGGGAAGGCATGCAAAGCATGAAAGACAACTACGGCGGAAATGGGAACGTCCCGAAATGGTTTTCCGAGGCGAAGCTCGGCGTCTTCCTCCACTGGGTGGCGCATTCTGCGGTCCGGCCCGGCGATCCGGTCACGCCCGGACATGTCTTCAATACTCCGTTCGCACAGTACCGTTTCCTCATCGACCGTTTCACGCTGGACGCTTTCGATGCCGAACGGTTCGTGGCGCGCATCAAGGCCATTGGCGCAAGGTACCTGATCCCCACCAGCCATCACGCCGACGGCCTCTGCCTCTGGAACACGGCAACCACCGACTTCAAGATGACCAACGCGCCGTCCCGCCTCGACGTTATCGGCGCACTGGCTGAGGAGTGCCGCAGGCAAGGTCTGAAATTCGGTTTATACTTCCCCTACTGCGACATGTCACACCCGCTCATGCAGCCTCTGTTCGCGCAGGGCAAACAGGACTCGGCGGGCTGGGGTGACCATTGCCCGCTGACGGCGGAGCAGCTCGCCGAATACCGCGGGCACCTGAAGGCACAGATTCGGGAACTCTGCACGCAATACGGAGAGATATCCGTCCTCTGGTGGGACGGCGGCCCCTCGGACAAGGCCTGGGTGAGGGAGATCAAGCAGATGGTCTACGACCTGCAGCCGTGCATCATCCAGAACTCACGATGGTCAGGCGGCCTCTGGCGCGGTGTCGGCGAACCCCTCTGCGGAGACTTCTTCACCCCGGAGCAGACTGTGCCTTCAATCAGGTTGTTCCATAAAGGCCGTCCGGTTCCGTGCGAGACATGCGGCATCACCACGGGCAACTGGCTCTTCGACCGGACCGAACGCAACTTCAAGCGCGGCCGCACGCTCGTGCGAGATCTGCTGGAAGCGGTTTCCAAGGGCGGAAACCTGCTGCTGAACCTGGCTCCCGACGAACATGGGCGCGTGAATCCCGAGGTCGACCAGGCTCTCGACGAAATGGGCGGCTGGTTGCGCCGCAATGCCGAGGCCGTGTGGGGCACCGAGGCGGGACCGCGTCATGACATCCCCGACGCCGTGCTCACCCGGCGCGGCAATACGCTCTACGTCCATTACTACGGTACCGCAGAGCAGCTCGCATTGCCGGATTTCGGCGCTCCGATAAGGGAAGCAAGCTCGCCGGAGGGCGGCAAGGCGCTCCCTGTCAGGACAGAGCAGGACGGCACAATCCGCCTTGAGCTAGGGGATGTCGCCTTCGACCCGGCGGCCACGGTCCTACGGCTGGAATTCGATTCGGAACCCGTAAGGACAAGTTCGCCGCCTCCGGTTCCGGAGCATTTCATCATGCCGTGCACACGTATCGAAGCCCCTCCCGCAGACGCGGACTGGTCAAAGGCGCAAAAGCTGACTGTCTCGGAGGCTAACGGCCACAACATGCTGGTGTGGCGTTATTCTCCGGAAGAGCTTTCCTTCGATGTGTCGGCGATGAATGACGATGACAATCTTTATGTGAGGGTTGATGTTCGCCAGCGCGACCTGGCGCCTCCGTCAGCGCAGGGACGGGTGCGTGACGCCTTTGCCGAGGCCCATGGTATGACCGAGGCCGCCCGCATGCTGAGCGGAGCGTCGGTGGAGCTTTACTTGGGGATGCGACGCCGCCAAGCCCCGAAGTCACTGCGGACGGCCGCTGCTGTGAGCTTGTAGTGTCTGCGGAAGGCAGGGCTGAGGTCTCGTTCGCACGAAGGGATGCTGTTCCGTTCTCGTCACGAGTCGAGAAAAACTCCGGCGGCTACACTGCATTTTTCACGGTGCCGCTGAGGAGCCTGATCAAGGATCAGGGGCGGCCGCCCGCGGAATACGACCTGCTGAACTTCTTCGGGCTTCCGCGCAAGGACATACCCATGCCGCCGTCGGCAGTTCCTGTCCGGCCCGGAGATACTCTCGGAGTGAACGTGTCGGTGAATGCTCCGCAGATAAAGGACGGAGTGCATCTCAAGCGCAAGCTGTGGTGGCAGGCGCGGACGCACAGCCCTTTCAACGACCCGCATCAGTGGGGCAGACTGCGGATTTCGCAGGGAGGTCGCCGCAATGGGAAAGGCTGATACAGCGTCCACGGCTTGTGTCCTTTCCCTCCGGGTGCCCTGGCCCTTATACGAAAGCGCAGGGCGCCTGGCCCGGACTGTAGAGTTCCTGAAGCCGTTCAGGACGGTCTTTAACGAGGCGGCCCTTTTTACCGAATACGGCCATGGCTACTTCCCGGTCGAGCGTCTTCGCCCGCGCGTGCCGTTCATGCGGGATGCGCTTTTCCGCTTCCGGGAACTCGGATGGTCGGCCGGAATCAACGTTCTGAGCACCGTGGGCCATTTCTGCGAGGCGCCGCAGTTCCATCCGGCCATGCCGGTCCCGCCGTTGACGGACTGCGATGGCGCGGTGGCCGAGGGTGTGGCCTGTCCGCGCAGCCCCGCGCTGATTGAAGAGACGCGGGAGCGTTATAGCCTCATTGCCGGATGCGGCCCAGGATTCATCTGGGTTGACGACGACATCAAGCTGAACTATGTCCGTGGTATCAAGCCGAGCGGCTGTTTTTGCGACGAATGCCTCCGCACCTTTTCGGAGCAGATCGGCAAGGAAGCCGATCGTGCGGCCCTTGCGGCTGAAATCCGACGAGACACCTGGCCGGCGGCTAACAAAGTCCGCATCGCCTGGATACGGTTCGCGGAAGACGCCTACTGCCGTCTCCTGGCGGAGATCGAACGGACAGTCCATGCGGTGGATGCGCGGATCGAACTGGGGCTGATGGGAGGGGACATGATGGGGTTCTCCGACGCGGGCATAATGCGGATGACCGAGGCGCTGGCGGGGCGGTCGGCGGGCATACGAATCCGCCCGGGCGGAGGCTTCTTTTTCGACAATATTCCCGGCGAACTGATAAAGAAATCGTTCAACATCGGCCGGAACATCGTCGCTTCAGGGCCGCGGGCCTCCAGCGCGCAGGCGGAGGTGGAGAATTTCCCCTACATGCCGCTCCTGAAGACCGCGCAGGCGACCGTGCTGGAATCTCTTGCGGACCTGGCGGCCGGATGCACGGGCCTGTCATACAACATCTTGCCTTATCTGAACGACGAGGAGCAGTCCTTGCCCCTTCTGGCGGCGCTTGAGAAGGCCGTCCCTCTCCTGGAGCGCTACCGCCGCAGTTCGTCGGGCCTGCCTTGGCGCGGGCTGCATGTGGTGCGTTCGCAGGAGCACCATCTCCGTGTGCGCTATGATGACTGGCCGAAGACTAACTATGAGACCATTTCCGCGCCTGCTGCTCTTGCTGAGACGGGGCTGCCTTTCACAAGTGATCCTCGCCATGCCGCCGTCAACATCCTGACCGAGCCTGCCGCCACCGCCCTGACCGACGATGAGCTTCTATCCCTGCTCGGCCGGCCGCTAGTTCTTGACGCGGGAGCTGCTGCACGGGTCGTGGAACGCGGACTGGGAGGGCATCTCGGGGTGAGGCTTGGGGCGGCATATCCTGCGGGCACTGTCGAGCGCCTTCTCGATCATCCGGTCAACGCCGGAATTGTCGGCAGCCTGCGCGACGCGCGCACCGGCTTCTTCCGCTGCCCCGCGCAGACGCTGATATTGGCCGACGGGGCGGAGGCTGTCGCCGAACACCTCCGCCAGGAGACGCTGGAGCCGCTAGGCCATTGTGCCGCACTGTTCCGCAACCGCCTCGGCGGACGGATACTGTCGCTTGGCTACCAGCCATGGGCCTTCACCCATACTGCGGCCAAGCACAGGCAATGGCGGCAGCTTCTGGCCTGGCTGGCACCCGGCGAACCTCTCGCATGGACGGAGGATTTATACCGTATCTGCCCTTCCGTGCGCAGCGACGGAGAACGCTGGACGATACTGCTCATAAACGCATCTATGGACGAGACTCCTCCGCTCCGTTTGTCTTTCCGACGTCAGATCGCCGAAGGCCGCTGCTACGGCCTGTCTTGCGAGGAGCATTATTTAACGGTCGAGGAAGCTTGCGGCGGGAGCACGGTCAGAGTTCCGCCGATGCGGCCATGGTCGCCATGGGTCGTCGAAGCTCGGAGCCTGCGGCGGACGGAGGCCAAGAGCGGGACGATCAAATCCTGAAAAGTTCATTTCAACATGGAAGGTCCAGCTGAAATGTTCACTGGAGAAAAATGCGTGCGTTCCGCTGCCGCGCTGCTTGCGCTGATGATGTGCACGTCAGTGGTACGGGCCGGCGGCGCCGGCGAGGATCTCCTGCCGGTTTTCGCGAAGGGACTGGCTGGCCAGCCGCTGCGGGCGGTGGCGATGGGCGGCTCCATAACACAGGCGGGCGCAGGCTGGATAGGGCCATGGATGCAGAAGCGCTTCCCCGCAGCCAAAACCGAGATGGTCAACTCCGGCATGAGCGGGACAGGCAGCGGGCTGGGGGTATTCCGCGTCGGACGTGACGTGATTGCGCACGACCCCGACCTTGTCCTGCTCGAGTTCGCCGTCAACGACGGGGGTGGCGACGACGAAGAGGTCGTGCGCTCCATGGAGAGCCTGGTCGTCCGCCTGAAGTCGCTGGCAAAGCCCCCCGCAGTGGTCGTTGTGAACGTCGCCGCGCAGGACGGCGCGGACCACAAGCGGCACGAAAGAGTCGCCTCGCACTACGGACTTCTCTCGATCGACCTGCAGGCCGCCGTCGACGCCCGTCTCCGGGAAACAGGAGGGCAGTGGAAGGATCTCATGGGCGACAACGTTCACCCCAACGATAAAGGGCACGCCTTGTATGCCGATGCTATAGCGGCCGCACTGGAGCCCTTTGTCGAACGCGCCGCGAAGGAATCGGCCGCTGGAACCGCAGCGGCGCCCGTCCTGCCGCCGCCGCTGAGCAGGCGCCCCCTCGTCCTCGACGGGCGCATGGTTCCCCTTGAAACACAGCCGGGATGGACGCGCGAGCAGAAAGTGCCGTGGTGGTGGACCCGGTTTTTCCCGGAGGGCTTCATCCGCGCCAGCGAGCCGGGCACGATGCTGACACTGGATGTGCGCGCGACTGAAATCGGGCTGTTCCTGCCTCTTGACGCTGGAAAATACGGCACGTTCTACGCGAACCTGGACGGCGGCGAGCCGCACATGTTGGACGCGGGTTTCCGCTGCGGATACACGTCCATGATGCTTGGCAACGACCTTGCGCAGTCCGCCCACAGGGTCGGCGTATGCGTGGCCCATCCCTTCGACGGGGGCGTGCTTCCCGTGTATCTAGGATACCTTCTGGTGGCCGGCGAAGCCGCGGCCACGGGGCCTTTGGCGCATCAGGGCGGCGCAGACTTGCGCGCCCACGCCCTGCGACGCTTCGAGCCCGTGCCCGCAACTCAGTGGGAATGGTGCGGGCCTTTCGGAGGCGGGCAGCCGACACGGGGCAGTTCGCCCACCGCCGACTTCGAACGCGCGTTCGAGCCTGAGGACGGCGAGAGGGGCGCATGGAGCCGCCTTACGGACGGCCAGGCCTTCGTGGATTTCGTCAAGCTCGGCGCCATGAAGGATCGCGGTGTCTGCTATGCCCGCACCATCATAAACCGGCAGGCCGGGGGCGAAGTCGTGGCCGCCCTCCGCCTGGATTATTTCGCCAAAATATGGGTGAACGGAAAACTCGTCAAGACGGTTGACGGCAACCACGGCCATCCGATGGTTCCGATGTTTTTCCCGGTCGAGATGCGCGAAGGGGAGAACCGGCTTCTTATCAAAGTCCATGCCGGCAGCGCCGGCAGTGGCTTCGGACTCTATCTGCTGGCGCAGGGCGCGCAGCAGGATCCCTGGGCCGGGCGCCGCGCAAAGCTTGCGACACGACCTCGGAAGATATTTGCCCACTACATGGGCTGTTTCCCGATCGGCGCCAAGGGAGTCTGCCCAGGCTACGTGCGTGGCAAAGCCAAGGAGGTCCGGCACGACTCCGAAAAGCTTGAGCTCGCCATAGGCGGCATGGTCAGGGGCGTGCCGTTGCTCCCTGATGCCGTCGAAAGTCTTTCTTTTGAGGAGTCGGCCGACCTTGAGATCCGGCGCGCTTTGCGGGCGGGCATAGACGGCTTCGCGTTCATGGCGATCGCTGGAGGCAATGAGAACGTATTCCCCGTAATGGACGCGATGTTCAAGGTCTGCGAGGAAAAGGATTATCCTTTCGAGATCACATGGGCGCTCAGCGGCCTAGACAAGAGCGTCGAAGCCATTGATTACATCCTTAAGAAGCATGGCGGCAGCCCTAAGCTAGCCCGGCGCGACGGCAGGCCGCTGATGCTCGGCTACCAGTCGGTCTTCAGCGGCATCGAGGGAGCGAGGGAGATTTTCTCCAAACGCCATCCGGACATCAGGGCCGATTCGCCCGAGGAGCGTTGCTCTCCGGAGTTTCTGCGCCTGCTTAGAGAAGGTTTCCGCACAAAGCTCGAGGATCGCTTTGGGACGCCCATGTATTTTCAATTCGGATTTGGTGCGCTGTTCTACGGCGTGCAAGGCAAACCCAAGGAGGAACGCCCATGGCCGGAAATCATCGGCTTCCTGGCCGAAGGTTTCGAGGCGATCAACGCCTTCCACTACGCCAGCGGCCCCGACAACTACGACGCGGTGGCGAAGGCGGTTACCGACAAGGGAGCCGAATGGGGCGAACCGATGATGTACTGCTATGAGAACCTGATGTGGCAAGGCTACAGGGCTCGCTCCTTCCCGCTGGAGCCCGGCGGCAATACCATCCGCCAGTGCTGGGAGAACGCCCGCCGGAACAATTCGACTCTGATACAGTTCACGACGTGGAACGACTATCACGAGGCGACGAGTCTGGCGCCTACAAGCGACACCCGTTACGGACTGCTGGACTTGAACGCATATTTCGTCAAATGGTGGAAGACTGGAACACCGCCAGTGCCGGATCGCGACAAGCTCTATCTCATCTATCCCAAATACCGGCACCAGCAGGCGGTTTATCCCTTCCATAACCGCAGCTTCTGGCGCGATACCGAGGCGATGGACAAGCTGGAAGTGCTAAGCATCCTGACCGCTCCGGCCCGCTTACGCATGCCAGGCCGGGAAATCGAATGGGATGCTCAGGCAGGCTTGTCCTGGAAGCAGATACCGCTGACGCCCGGCCCGGTCGCGGTCGAAGTCCTGCGGCGCAACTGGATAGGGATGAGGCGCTTGGAACTCAAGCTTGAAAGCCCCGAGCCTGTGAGCGACCGCCCATACCGCGAACAGCACAGCATGGTCTGCGTCTCAACGGAGGACGAGTTGCACTGGAAGCAGGACTTCGGAGGCATCTCGCCCGATCCGATCCGTCGCGGCGAATACGGCGACATCGACGGAGACGGACTGCCCAACTGCTTCGAGATGTATTGGTTTGGAAAGTCGCCCGCGGACTGGCCTTCGGCCACGGCCGCCGACCCGGATGCCGATCCGGACGGAGACGGCAGGACAAACCTCCAGGAATATTTGGACAGGACCAATCCCGTCAAGGCCGCCGAATACAAGCCCGGCTTCTCGTGGGATTTCAGCGAGACCGGCAGGGGAACGGCGGCTTTCAACCCGGAATACGACCGCTTTGACACGGCCGTCTGGCTCTTCGCCAACAAATACCAGGACAAGCTTCCTGTCGAACACGGCGGATACTGGCCATGCGAGCGCTACGGCTGGTATCCGGAGAAAGGGCGCACTGTTTTCGCACCGCCGTACAACACTCCCAGCCCGTCGATGCCTGCAGGGGAGTTCATGCGACTGTGGGAAGGCGATCCGCATAAATCCGGCCCGAGTCGCTTCCAGGTCAGCGTCGGACTCTACGGCCTGCAGGCGCTCGGATGGCGGAGTCCCGTGGCCGGAACTGTACGCGTGAGCGTGAAGCTGAATCCTCTTCCGGGCGAGAACAAGGTTTTGCCTAAGGCTACAGCAAGCATTGAGCGCGAAGGAATTGCGACACCCCTGCTGGCGAAGGAATTCGCGCCGCACGAGGGGATTGAACTGCGGTCGGAACCGATAAGCGTCAAGGCCGGAGAGACCATCTACCTGGTGCTAGACGCCGCTCCCGGAGGAGCCAGGCAGTTCACGATGGAACTTGAAATGCTGAAAGTCGAATTAATTGAAAAACATAATGAGGTTTTCAAATGAATGAGATGGGTGTCAAATTGCAAGCTCAAGCTCTCGGATTAAAGGCAGGAATCAAATCTGCATTGCTCATGGCCGGAATGACATTCTCATTGTTCTCCTCCGCAGCCGAATACTATGTGGATCAGGCGGGCGGCGACGACGGCAATGACGGGGGCAGGGCGGCGCCTTTCAGGACCATCCTCCACGCGGTGAAGGCGGCAGGAGCGGGCGACACAGTCCACCTGGTCCCCGGCGACAAGCCCTGGCGGGAGTCCGTCGCCTTGAACACCCATCCGACATGGTATCACAAGGGCGGCGAACCTGGAAAGCCGTTGACCATAGATGGCCACGGCTCATGGATCACCGGCGCAGACCCCTGCCCTCCTGAAGGATGGAAGAAGGAACCCGACGGCGTGTGGAGCCATTCCGGAATGGAATATTCGGGATTCATGGTGGTAGATGGCCGACTTGAAAACCAAATCAGCGACATAGACGTCCTCGAACCCGGGGAACTCTGCTACCAAGGCTGGGCGAACCGCCTCTATTTCCGCGTCGTTGAAAAGCAGCCGATGCCGGCTGTGGAGATCGGCCAGCCCGGCGGGAAATCAATAAGCATACCGCCCAAGGACTGGCAGTTCGCCGGACGGCCGGGCGTAAACCGTTACTGCGGAACCGCTCCAAAGCCAGACGAAATCAAGCTTCCCGCATGGGTGAAAATCGACGGCAAGGACAGCACCCTTGCCAAGGCGCGGGAACGCTTGAAGCCCGGGCAGTTCACCATAGCTGAAAAGACCCTTTTCTTCCGTCCGCCGGAAGGGAAGACTCCGGCCGAAATGAATCTTCAGGCGGTCGTCCGAGCCAACGGTGTGCTGATGAGCGGAAGCACGTCCCACGTCGCGATCCGGAACTTCAATGTCCGGCATGTGTCGAACGACGGCTACAACATACACGGAGGCTGCAAGGACATATCCTTCTCGAACTGCAACGCCGAGGACTGCGGCGACGAAGGGTTCAGCTCGCACGACGACTGCGAGACGCTGCTTGACGGTGCGCTCTACCGAAACTGCGACAACGGCATCATGAACGTGAACCGGGCTAGTTCCGTCACGCGCAACGTCATCATCGCCGACTGCAGAAGCATCGGCTACGGAGGCCAGGAGCAGTCCCGTCACGAGGTGGAGAACCTGGTGCTCGTAGACAATCCGGGACAGATTTCGTGCACAAACCTCAAAGGGCTCAACGTCCTTGTCGTCAACACGACTAAAGGCCCGTCGAATACGGCGCTTGGGCTTGCCGGAGAATGCTCCCTGGAAAAGGTCACGGTCGTCGGCCTTCACAAATACCGCCTGCTGCAGCTGTTCGGCGCACATAAGGCCGACCTCGAACGCTGCCGCCTCGAATCGCCGGGCGCAATACACATACGGGACAACGATCCGGGAATACTGCATATCAAGGACTGCCTGTTCAATCCGGACACCGTGCTGGAGTGGGGCGCGGCCCAGCCGTTCAAGAGAATGAAGCTGAAAGATGCGGCGAAGGACGCCTCCCTTCCGTTTTCCGGGGCGGGCTTCATCGAGAAGCCGTTGCTGGAGACGCTGACCGACGGAATCAGGCCGCAGGCAGCACCCGCAGATTCCGGATGCGACGCCGAGCTTGTCGGCCGTTTTCTGGACTACATGGCCAAAAAGCGAATCAGACAATAATAAAAGAGTCATGTAAAACATGTTGCAATTAGGAAGCGGAGGATTACTAATAGTCTCATAATAGTATTGGCGTGATTAGTAACATATTGACGTGTAGCACATAAATCCATACTAGCCCCGGAAGCCACAGGAGGAATCCATGCCCGACAGGGATCAAGTCTGCCCGCACTGTATGAAGCCGCTCGAACTCACTGGCGGCCCCCCGCCGTCCGGCTTCGCATGCCCGTCCTGCGGCAAGGCCATTCCCTCCGGCGACATGGTGGTCCCTGCGGTCGAAGCAGACATCAAGCACGGCGGGATGACCATCACTCAGTTCATGGCCGGCCGCGGCATCGTGGGAGGCGTGGCCCTGGACGAGAATAAGTCTTCGACGGCGTCATCGGTGCTCGTCGACCAGGCCGGGCGGAAATACGACGTAGGGAATGTTGTAGCCAGAGGCGGGATGGGGGCCATCCTCAGCGCGAAGGACTTGAACATCCGCCGCACGGTCGCCATGAAGGTCATGCTCGATCCGAAGAAGGCCAGCGACGAGCAGATCCTGCGCTTCATCGAGGAGGCGCAGATCACCGGCCAGATGGAGCACCCCAGCATCGTCCCCGTCCACGAACTTGGCGTAGACGTCTCCGGCAGCGTCTTCTACACAATGAAATACGTTAAGGGCGCATCACTTAGCGGGATTGTCCAGCGCCTAAGTGATGGCGACGCCGAGACTGTTTCGAAATATCCGCTGAACAGCCTGCTGAACATCTTCCTCAAGGCCTGCGACGCGGTCGCGTTCGCCCACATGAAGAATGTCGTCCACCGCGACCTCAAGCCGGAAAACATCATGGTCGGCGAGTTCGGCGAGGTGCTCGTGATGGATTGGGGGCTCGGCAAGATACTCGGGCGCGAGGGCAAGGAAAAGGATGCGGCCTCCCCCGGCATAAAGTCGATGGTCGGCGGCATGGAGAAGCCAGACATCGGCACCAGCGGCCACGGAGCGGCGACCATGGACGGCATGATAATGGGCACACCGCTGTTCATGCCGCCGGAACAGGCATACGGGAAGATCTCCGAGATAGACCAGCAGTCCGACATCTATTCGCTCGGGGCTATCCTCTACAGCATCCTCACGCTGCATCCGCCGGTGGAGGGCGAATGCGTCAACGAGATATTGCTCAAGGTCGTTCAAGGGAAAATCGAACCGCCGTCGAAATACGAGCGCGGGCAGAAATACCCGCTTCCCCATCTTCCGGGACGCCGTATTCCCCCCCCGCTCTCGTCCGTCGCTATGAAGGCGATGGCGTTTGACAAGAAGGACCGCTACCGGACGGTCAAGGACCTGCAGAAGGACATCGAAGCCTGGCAGGGCGGGTTCGCGACATCTGCCGAAGATGCGGGCCTTGTGCGCCAGCTCCTTCTTCTCGTCAAGAGGCATAAGGGGTTTGTGGCCGCAGTAACAGCCGTGCTTATCTCCGTGACAAGCGGACTTATTATATCGCTGGTGCAGAGACATCAGGCGGTAGTGGCCAAGGTTGAGGCGCAAGAACAGCGTGATGCCGCCGAAAAGGCCAAGGCTGTGGAACAGTCGCTCCGGGAGACTGCTGAATATGACGCCTATGTCGGACGTCTTTCCATTGCCCAGCGGCGTATTGATGATTCCTCTTACGACCAGGCTGAAGCCATCCTGGACGAATGCCCGGAGAAATACCGGCACTGGGAATGGAAGAGGCTGAAGTTCCTCTGCAATGTTTCCGAGCTGAAATTCCCCGGAAAAATCGACAGCGCATGTTTTTCACCCGAAGGGAAATTGATCGTTACAAGTTCAAGCCAGTGGAATACCGCTGCAGCCTGGGATTCGCTCACTGGCGAACTGATCAAGAAGCTTTCCTGCGCTGAAGGACGCCGTATTATCTTAAATCCATCAGGGACAGTGCTGGCCGTTTCCAAAGAAAATGAAATCAGGCTTTGGGACATTAGCAAGGATGAATGCCTTCATACCCTGAGCGGTCACGCTGGCGAAATTAGCGGATTGGCATTCTCAAAGGACGGGAAAAGGCTTCTTAGCGGAGGCAGGGATGGACATGTAATGATCTGGAATGTGGAAACCGGCAAATGCGCGCTGGACTGGACTCCCGGCCCCAGAAGCGTCATTGAATCCGTTGATCTTTCACCCTCAGGCAACCGCTTTATAGCCGGAGGGGGCTGCAAAACCATGCCCGGCAAAAATGCATGGATCGTAAATGCAAATGACGGTTCAGTTGCTTGTTGTTTTTCCGACAACTCGTATTCCTGCAATGCTGTTGCCTGGTCTCTTGGCGGAGAGATGGTGGCAATCGGCGGATATGCCAAAATTATTCATGTTTTCAATCCGGCGACAGGCATACTTGTTCGGGATTTCGAGCCAAGCCACATAGGTCCAATATTTTCGCTTCGTTTTTCTAACGACGGAAAACGTCTGCTGTCCGGATCTGCGGACAGGACTGTGAAAACATGGGATGTGGAAACCGGCAAAGCCATGAACACTTTCAGCGGGCACTCTCACCGAATCTCAGAGGCAAACTGGTCTCCCGACAATACCCGTTTCATTTCGGCAACCAGGGGTGGAGTAGTCCGGGTATGGAGGGCGGAGCAACCTGCAGATCCCAAGCTTATTGTCCTTGACAAATCAACGAACTCATGTTTTTCCCGGGATGCAAGCATGATTGTGTCGGCATCCGGCTTATGGGATGCGCGCTATGGCAGGAAAATCAAAGAGAATCCCTTCTCCGGCAACTATGCTTTATCTCCTGACGGCAGTCTGGCCGCCGCAGGCAGAGAGGACGGGAATATTGCAATTATGGACGCGAAAACCATGTCAACGGTAAAAACATTCATTGGACACATCGGCGGCGCCACGTCATTGGCGTTTTCACCTGACTCAAAGCTCCTGGTCGCTTCCAGCAGCAAAGATGAGGCAACCCGCCTTTGGAACATAACTGACGGCAAGGAACTTTGGCAGGTTGCAGGAGTCGATGGAGCATTCACTCCCGACGGAGATAAAGTCGTGGTTAAAGCGGGGATCAAAATCGCGCTCATAAGCGCAGCCACCGGGAAAGAGCTTTGGAGAAGCATATTCCCATGCAGGTACATATGTTCCGCCCCGGACGGGAAGACTTTACTGGTAGGACGCTGGGATGCCATTGAAGCGTTGGACGCCGCCACAGGAAAGGCATTGCTTGAATTCAAGGGACATGCCGGCTCTGTATTTTCCGCCTGTTATTCTCCGGATGGGCGGAGGGTCGTGTCAGGCGGTGATGACGGAACTGTGAGGATATGGGACGCGAAAAATGCACGTGAGCTCATGTTGATCCCCGGGGATCGATACAAGGTCGCCAAAGTCGACTGGTCGTCCGACGGTAAATCGATCCTTGGGGTAACTGAATCAAAAACAACTTTTGTCTGGCCGACCGAGTAGGAATTTCAGGGGCTCCGGATGCGACGCCGAGCTTGTAGGCAGTCTTCTGGACTACATGGCCCAAAAGCAAATCTGACGATAAAGGACTCATGCAAAACATGCTGCAATTAGGTCGATTAGTTATGGCGGCAGTGCAAGCCCGAAGGCTGCCCCGGCGAGATGCTCGAATTCTACCTTCTGTCCGAAAAGGTGTCGGATCAAGTCCGGAATGTCGGCCGCTGCCTGGTCAACAACAATCACGCGACCTTCCTGGCCTCGGTCGAGCGCTGCGAATACAATATCTGCCGTTCGACTGACTTCGTTAGCTTCAACTTGCAGTGGTCACCACAGCTGCGTCTTGCCGCCTGGTAGCTACGGCAAATGCGGCCAACTGCGGCTATTAGGTTCATCTGCTCCACCATCTCCATCGGGAGGTGCTTGGAGTTCTGCTTCCCGCCGAGATACTAATCGTCTCGAAATTGCATAGAGGCATCGGCGGGTTCATCCCGACGGTGAACATGATAGGTGATTCAGCAGGGGAATTGCCAACCTGCTTTCACCCTTCTGGTGAAAGCCTCATAATATGTAACTGCCTTATTATAATAGTTATATATGACATAGAATATTTTCTACTGCGGCCATTAGGTTGAAGCTGCACGCGGACTCAGCCGCCGCCAGGAAAAAGACTGACGCATTGCTGACGCATTACAAAAGCTGCCACTCTTCAGGAGCCTAGGACATAAAATGTCCATGCCGGCATCATATAATATGGGCATCAACAAAAAACATTTCTCTTTAAAGAAGGGAGAGACTGTCAAAGATGGCAAAGTTCTACTACAGCCCCAGGGCGGAGAAGGAGATGAGCGTCTTCGTCCGTCAGATACACCTCAGGTTCAGCATCAATTTCCTCACCGCGTCCTGCGATCCGGTGAGGGCGCCGCTGATCGACAACATCCTCTGCATGATGCCGGAGAAGTTCGTCCGCGGAATCGTACAGTCGGTCGGCGACCTTGCAGTGTTCGCGAAAGGGAAGCCGGACATTCCTGAGTGCGAGCTCACCGGCCTGTTCGAGGATGACGAGGACGACGGCAAGTCCCAGTCGTTCGGCCTTGAACTGTACGGCGAAACCGTCGAATTACTTGCCAGGAACTGGGAGGACGTCAGGCTGTCGAAGATAACAGATCTCATCATATCCGCCGCGAAGGACGAGCAGAAGAGACTGGCCGGCGCCTGCAAGGACGACGACTTCTTCTACCTGCGGGTCCAGGAGCTGAAGAGGATATTCCGCCTCGACGACGACGAGCTGGACATATTCCTCGTGCTCTACCTTGCCGCCAAGAACCTGGACTTCGAGGCCATGTGCGACCTCTCCCGCATCGACATGGGCAACGCCCGCGGCGACCTCAGATACAAGATCGTCAACATGCGGAAGTTCACCGGTATCAGCGAGCTGGGCATCCGCAAGGTCCTGTCCAAGGACGGCGGCCTCATGAAATACGCGATCATTGACCGGGACTTCGACATCAGCAGGCACATCTGCGAGTTCGTCGAAGGACTGCACCAGGAGGCGCTCTCCTCGCAGTTCTTCACCAAGTTCAAGGGCGAGGCCGTCGACATATCCCACCACCAGTCGCTCAAGAAGCACGCCGAGATCATCGTCCGCCTGATCAGGAACCGCGGAGCTGGCGAGTCCGTCAACATCCTCCTCTACGGCGAGCCGGGCACAGGCAAGACCGAGTTCTGCAGGTCGCTCAGCAGGCACCTCGGGATGGACCTCTTCGACATAAACAAGATAGAGAACGACGACAGGCCCGGCCAGGGCACGCGCTTCCGCTTCGCCGCCCTCAAGGTCTGCCAGAACACCGTCGACGCCAGGAACAGCATCATCGTCGTCGACGAGGCCGACGAGCTGCTCAACGGTGGCAGCACCGCCTCCTTCTTCTCGTTCTTCAAGGTCTCGACCCGCAACACAGAGAAGGATCTTATAAACGACTTCCTCGACGGCAGCAACGGCGTCTGCTTCTGGATAAGCAACCATGTAGCCAACATCGAGGAGTCCACGCGAAGGCGCTTCGACTACTCTGTCGAGTTCAGGAAGTTCACCCCGCTGCAGCGACGCCAGCTCTGGCAGACCTGCGTCGCAAAGCACGGCCTCGGCGCGCACTTCTCGGAGGCCGACATGACCGCCCTCTCGAAGAAATACGAGGTCAACGCCGGCGGCATCGACATCGCCCTCAAGAACTACAAGCGGATGGCAAACGGGATGGACCCGGTTCCTGATGCAGCCCGCAAGGCCGAAATCCTCGACAGCATCCTCGCGCCGCACATTTCGCTGCTCGGCGGACGCGAACTCTCAGGCGCGGACGAGCCGGTCGAAGGATATTCCCTCGAAGGACTCAACATAAAGGGCGACCGCCCGATACGGGAGACTGTCGAAATCCTCTCCAAGTTCTCCCGCTATCTCGACGAAAACATCAGGAAGCCCGGAGTCCGGAACATGAACCTCCTGCTCCACGGACCGCCCGGGACCGGCAAGACGGAATTCGCGAAGTTCGCGGCCGCCGAACTCGGGAAACCCCTCATCTCCAGGCGCGGAAGCGACCTGCTCAACATGTATGTGGGGGGGACCGAGCAGCTCATAAGGCAGGCTTTCAAGGAGGCCGAATACGCGAACGGCATACTCTTCATCGACGAGGCCGACGGCCTGCTCTCCGAGCGAAGCTCCGCCCAGAGGAACTGGGAGGTCACGAAGGTCAACGAACTCCTGTCTAACATGGAGCAGTTCAAGGGCATACTGATCTGCGCGACCAACTTCAAGAAGAACCTCGACGCCGCCTCTATAAGGCGCTTCAACCTGAAAATCGAGTTCGACTATCTGGCTCCGGAAGGCAGGATAATATTCTTCAACCGCCTGCTCAGGGACCTCACGGGCGGGGAGCTTTCCGCCGAAGAAACGGATAGGCTCATCAAGCTCGAGCGCCTCACCCCGGGCGACTTCAAGGTCGTCCGCCAGAAGAACCTCTTCATGCCGGAGTCCGAAATCAACAACCCGGCACTGATCGCGGCCCTCCAGCAGGAGATCGACAGCAGGAACGGCAACGTAAACAGCAAGATCGGATTTTAATTATGGCTGAGCCAATTTCAAAACTCAGTAGGCGGTTCAGCTCGGCTTCGCCCTCCACAGCAGAGACAGTCTCATATTGTGGAGGAGAGAGCCATGCTCAAATGCATTTTAAAATCGTTTCGGATGATAATCCTGGCAGAAATAAAAATGCCAGCAAGGCATTTTTATCCCAGAACAATTTCAGCGACTGGTTAAGGGATCCGGATCTTGTCCGCGTCTGGCACCACGACAGGAAGAACATGCCCAAGCATTCGCCCGAGACCCAGCGGCTTCTCGACTTCGGCCATCGGATGCACCAGAAGGCGCATGAGCTGTATCCGGACGGGCTCGAGGACACCAGGAAGCTGAGCTACGAGGAACATCTGGAAAACTCGATGAAGCTGCTCCAGCGCAGGATTCCGATATTCGAACCCGGATTCGAATTTGACAGGCTCTACGCCCGCCCGGACATAATGGTTCCGGCCGGAGATGACGCCTGGGAGCTTATAGAGGTCAAGTCAACCTCGCGCATCTACGAGGACTGCATAAAGTATGTAGCCTTCCTCTATTACGTCATCGCAAAGGCCGGCATCAGGATAAGCAACTGCCAGCTGTTGCTCTTGAAGAAAGGTATTTTTGCTACGCCGGAGATGCCCGCATCTGAGGTATTCGTCAGGCATGACATCACCGAGAAGGTCTTTGAATTACAAGGGCATATTGAGGGTGCCATCATAGAAGAGGGGAAAGGCCTCGGTATGATTATTTCAAGATTTGAATATATGGAAGGACTAAAGTGCCATAAACTTCTATGGAACATATTCAACGCCCCTGATTGCATGCCAAAGCACTATGATGGAACCCGTGGGCTCTTTTATGATGAAGCCGCCGCGAAAAGAGCTGCCATGAAGCCAATCAGCAATACGGACTATGATGTCGAGAAGATACGGGGCTTCATGCAGCGGATCGCCTATCCTATTTCTATTTGGGAGATAAGATATTTTACGCGGGCAATTTCTTAGCGCGAATGCTATATTTCGATATGCATTAAGAAATCGAACGCAACTTAAACCTGACTGTCCCCATGCCAGGAGATTGTAACATGAAGAGCAAATTGAAACAGAACTTTTGGGCCCTGTTGCTTCTGATACTTTTCCTCCTTTACATATATTTAATGATTGCTAACGCCTGGGACAGGACCAACAACCGTGCAACTGATTTTGAAAGGCTAATGCATATCAAAGACATATTGTTGTTCAGAAGTTATACTCCATAAAAAGTGGGGACCATTTAGGAAGGATTTCTAATGAGAATCGTCAGCTGGAACCGGAAGAAGGGAAGGGCCAATACTGCCCTGGACAGAAGAAAGCACGAAGCAATACTGGGACTGGATCCGAAACCCGACATACTTATTCTGCAAGAGTTCGTGCTCAGTAAATATTGCCCCATTCCAGAAGAAATGAAACTTGTCGCCGCAGTAGAATTCGAAGAGAGGATAGACAAAGCCGATCCTGATAAGATTGGAGACAGGAATGGGCTTGCGGTGTTCTGCTGCAACAAACAAATCACCGTCGAACCTTTGAAAGAATATGATTATAAGAAGAGTAAATTTTATATTCCAATGAAAGTCCGATCGGAAAATCTGTCATTTAACCTGTTGGCGGTTTGGAACTGCGATTGCTTAGAGGGCTGGAATTGCAACAAGTCCGCCTTCCGATATTCAAACCTTTTATCTCAGGATAAGTGTGTTGTTATTGGAGACTTCAATTGGCCGGGGAACAAATCGAGAGACGGACATGATGATCCAAACATTTTAAAGTTTGTTACGAGAGGGAAAAAGAAGGGGACTCCAAAAACAGTCAAGTGGTTGTTCAACTTTTTCGAATGGATAAAATCCAAATTGAGCGACCATTGTCCTTTGATCCTTGACCTAAATGAGTAAAGGCTGGCATGCCCATAGACAACAAGCCATTCATCTCAAAATCCACCTATCTCGACGGACTTAAGTGCCGCAAGCTTGTCTGGTTCAGGGCCAACGCGCCCGAGAGGATTCCCAAGCCGGACAAGAAGACCCAGGCGACCTTCGACTTCGGCCACTTCATCGGGGAAAGAGCGAAACGGCTCTTCCCTGACGGGATCAACATCGACCTTGAGCTTTCCTTCCAGAAGCAGCTCGAACGCTCGAAAGAACTTCTCGTAAAGAGAGTTCCCGTCTTCGAGGCCGGATTCATCCACGACAACGCCTACGCCCGCGCCGACGTCCTGGAGCCGGCAGGCAAGGACAAGTGGGACATCGTCGAGGTGAAGTGCGGAAGGTCAGTCGCCGACGTCAACTGCCACGACATCGCCTTTCAAAAGTTCTGCTACACGAGCGCCGGCCTCAGGATCAGGAAATGCTTCGTCATGCACGTCCGGGAAGGGATCAGCATCAGAGGAAGGCCCCCAGACGAGATGTTCAACAAGGCGGACGTGACCAAGAAAGTCGAAGAATTCTCCGAGGGGATCGAGGACAGGATCCGCGAAATCCGCAAAGCCATGGCTGCAAAGGAATGCCCGGCGGTATGCATGGGGGAGCACTGCGAGAAGCCCTACTGCTGCATCATGAGGCAGGTGTGCGCGGCCGTTGCCCTCCTCTGAAACTCGCCTCAACGTGGCGCAGACATTCCTGTCTGCGCAATCCGCAGGTAGGAATACCTGCGCTACTTTAAGTTTCACACCGACAGAACTGGCGGATTTCCCCGCCAGAGCGGCACTCTCCTGAAACTCGAAGATCCTAAGTTTTTCCCTGCGGAAAAAAGGCGCCCTTGCGGCGCGCAGGATAGGGGTAGGGAGAGCGCATTGATTTGCGTTCCCCCTCCCTCCGAACCGGACT
>CAZWRV010000096.1:0-24332 GCA_964636325.1 uncultured Victivallaceae bacterium
CAGAAACTCGATGGAGGGCGAAGCCGTGCTGAGCTGCGGTTGAGCTTGGCTCAACCCTCCGGAAGACGACAAAGATAATGACAAAGTTCGCGACAAAGATGGGCGAGTTTCAGAGGAGATGCCAGTGTCAAAGTCTCATCGTGGATTTATCGTGAAAACCACTGTGGCAGAGTATCATGAAAAATCTCTGACACTATGACACGCTGATACTCTGACACGTTTATCCTGCTTGTGCCTTTTGTGCTTTTTGTGGCCATGAAATAATGATTTGCGGACCTTGCGGAATGCATTGCCCAAATATGGTCAATAGCTATTGACCAAAATAGAAGGAGGCGTATCTTATGTCCTGCAAATGGAGGGAAAGCCATGGTTGACCTTGTTTTTTCCGCGAACAATCTACATCACAGGGATGTCGGCCTGTTCAGGGACAATGATCCGCAGCTCAGCCGTCTTGCGTCGGCTCCTTGCGTATTCAAAAGCGAGCTCATTGATCAAATACCGTCAGGCACGCCAGGAATCTACACTGTCGGCGGCGGCAGGCAGGTCGGGAAGACGACACTGCTGAAACAGTGGATGGTTAAACTGCTAGATTCGGGGATCCCGCCGACCCGCATATGGTATGTCACAGGAGAACTTATAAACGACCAGCACCATCTTGTGCGCCTGGCAAGCCAGTTTGCTGAGGGGATGGACAAGAGTTCCTTGTTCTATCTCATTGTCGACGAGGTTACATATATAAGGGACTGGGACAAAGGCATAAAGTATCTGTCGGACAGCGGAATATTCAACAATGCCGTCGTGGTCTTGACCGGATCGGATCTGAGCTTCATCAAGGAGGCGAGGAAACGTTTCCCGGGGCGGCACGGCAAGGCCGGACGCACGGAATTCATGCTTTACCCCCTCTCCTTCAGGCAGGCGCTGCTCGTCAAAAACATCTTTTCCGGCGCAAGGCTTGACGAGATAGGGAGCTCGCAGGACATATCGGGCGAGGACATGGAGAAGCTTTACGGCGAGTTCGACAAATATCTGCTTCACGGCGGATATATGACCGCCATAAACGACATGCAGGGCCGTGGCAGGATTCTGGCTGCGACATTCGCGACCTATTCCGACTGGATCAGGGGGGATGTCATGAAAAGGGGGAAAAGGGAAAATTATCTGCGCGAACTCCTTTCCGCACTGATAACGCAATATGGCAGCCAGACGACCTGGCATTCAATTGCGTCTGACACTAGCATAGATCATCATGCGACAGTCTCGGATTATGTGGGGCTTCTCTGCGGAATGGAAGCGGTATTCATAAACAGCGCCATAGTCGAACACAAGCTCTGCGAGGCGCCGAAAAAGGCCAGGAAGATATTTTTCTCGGATCCGTTCATCCTCCACAGCATAAAGGCATGGCTGGAGGGGGTCGGCGACCCATTCGACGGCATTTCAAAGCAATTGTCACAGGACAGCGAATTTGCCGGCAAGCTCGTTGAAGGTGTGACCGTATCTCAATGCCGCCGCAAGCACAGGTGTTTCTACATAAAGGCGGAAAGAGAAGTCGATATTGCGTATCTGGAAGGGAAAACCATGCATCCTGTAGAAATAAAGTGGACTAACCAAATCAGGCATTCGGACATCAAGCAGGTACTTAAATACCGGAACGGAATCATATTGACAAAGCAGAGGGCCTTCAATCAGGTAGAGGATACCCCTCTCGTTCCGCTTCCTTGGTGGCTGCTGAAATATTGATACCCACATAAAAGCACCGGAGGAGGCTTTGGCACGTTAATCCTCTGACACTTTTCCTGTCGTGCCTTTTGTGCTTCTTGTGGCCAATTATGAATTATCCAGTAAATCCTGTTATCCAGCCTGAAAGGGCTTAAATGGTGGAATCTTCTAGACCAAAATCCTTTGTGGCTCAGTGCCTTTGTGCGATACTCCTCTTCTTAGCGAATTTCGCGTTCTGCGGGGATGACGCTGGCGGCTTGAGGCTGCAACGTGCCGCGGTGATCGGCGATGCCAAAATCGCAGATCTGGTGACGGTGAAGCTGTCGCAGTCAAAGCTTGAGCTTCTTGAACGCGGACAGATCGAAAAGATCATGAAGGAGAAAGAGTTCATAAACCTTTGTGATGCCGGCGGTATTGCGGATCGCCTTGAAATAGGCCGGATGCTCGACGCCGACGCCCTCATTATATTGTCTCAGGATGCTATTGGGGCCAAGCCTGTCGTCAAGCTGGTGATTTGCGAATGCCGTCAGGGTGCCCGCCTTGCCGTCCATCTGATTCCGAATGAAAATAGTGATTTGGAAAAGGTTGCCGGACTGATTTCCGAAAAGGTGGAGCAGGCCGTTAGTAAATATTCAGGGCAGAGGCTCAGGCTTGTCGCCGTCCCGCCGTTCCTTTCCAAGAATCTGACACACGATTATGACAGGATGCAGTCCATCTACGCATGCCTTCTGGCCAACGTTTTGTCGGCGTATCCGGGAGTAGCGACGCTTGAAATCGAGGAGGCCCGGTCGATCCAGCAGGAGCTTGCCGGTAAGGATTTGGACGCCGGCCGTCAAGTCCCATGCTTTGTGGAGGGAACATTCAGGATGGATAAAGAAAGCAAGGATTCTCCTGTCCAAGTCGCTTTTGAAGTGGATGTCTCCACCGCCGGTGATAAGGAAAAGGTGAATTCCGGGAAGATACCTTTAGACGTTGCCCACAAATGGCTGACCGAGGGGCTAGCAGCAATGATCATGAGACAAAAGGCTGTAAAGTCCTCCCTGCCTGTCGAGGAGCAAACGAAGCACTTTCTATCAAAAGCAGATGAGTTTCATTCTGTCGGGGCAATGTGGCAGGCGGCAGATTTGCGCGAAGCATACCTCCTCCTCTATCCTCAGAATGCAAAACAACGGCTATTATTGATATCTGAATACCGTTCTGAGATGAATCCATATATTACTGGAGTCACCAGAGAAAACATAAAAAATCCAAGCAACCAACTTCTCGAATATTATAGGGCGAATATTGTCAAAGCTGTTGATGCATATCGTATGAACCTAACACACTTGGAATACCTGGTCCGAAATCGTCTTATTAAAAGGGAAGATGCCCTACGTCTTTATCGAGCTGACATAACTGGTGTTGGCTGCAGCACTCCTGACCACCTCTTTAATATGATGCCACATCTTAAAGATCCTCGCTTTCGCATCATTCAACAAGAAGGGGGAAGGAATACAGAAATCCTGGAAGAAGATTTTATTTTCAATGTCGCGCCGCATATTCTTGAGCTTCCTACTGAATATAAATCTAAAGATGAAATTATTGATTTGAATTCATCTTGGCACGATGTTTCTATTAAAAAGTTGATCCATAGGGCAGACCGGGATGAGTATATATTAGACAAGGGAATACTTGATAAAATATGGCAATTCCTGATAAAAGATACCCCAAACGAACTCAGTGTATCAGCGGAAATGTCCGAATTTATTGAAAACATATTGAGGCCGCTGGGCGAAGGTGAAAAAGGAGACTATTACGCCTGGGAGCATGCGACAGACATTACAGACTCTTTTTTCCGAGGGCGTTTTGAGGAGTTGATGGCGGCAAACAATAAAGTGCTGAAGATATACGGCCGTTTTGGATTGTTCCTGATGAAAGCATATAAATTGAACAAAGAAACAAGTAAAACAGAAATACAAATGGCGATTGATGAGCTTGACAGCATAATCAATGATTATAAAAAGTTGAACACTTCCGACGCGAAAGAATACTCTCCAAGAGAAGAATACGAACGTTGTTTCGCAGGGATCTTGAACAATAAGAGACGATATCTTCAAGGTCTAATTGAACCTCCGAAGCCAAAGCCCAGCGCATCTGTAAGCAAAAATCCTACTCCATCAGCGGTTTCCAGCCCAAGCCTGGTGACTTATGAAAAAATTGACCTTCGCCTCGACAATGACGACAAGAATAAATCAAGCACGTCAAGAATATGCATAAGTAATATAATCAACTGCGATGAACAATTTGAAATATATTCGAACGGATCCCAGATATATGTTATGCATGAAAAGGACGTCCTGAAGAAAATAGTTGACGTAAGCCCGGATTCTTTTAGATCGCTTGTCTGGGATGGCAGACACATCTGGGCTGGACTGGAGAAGGCTGGCATTAATATCTTTGACAGCAATGGGACAATGGTTTCTGTCCTGGATTCTAATAGCATACCGCCTTTTGAAAAAGGATTGCTTCTACACGCTATCGGTGAGGGGAGGATATTGGCTGTTGGAAGTTTCGGCAAATATTCCCGTTCATGGATTGCAATTATTGATGTCAATAAGGATATCCTAAATCCGGAAGTCAATGTCATTAGTGAATGCACGCGGCGGCCTGATTACAATATAGATGCGGTTTTTAGCCATGGCATAGAAACAGATGTTGTATATGAACCTGTAAATATAATCCCATATTCTCCTTATGGGCAGAAGGCAGCCGCTACTCCATTTTTACTTGTCAACCGAGATCGGTGCTACCCCCATAAATATTTTCCATTGATCGTGGGTATCGACAGTCTTAAGGTCTCAGCATATCCTGAAGCGGTCAGCCCTGAATTTACGAATATAACTTGGAACGGGCTTCTTTTCACATTTAATTCGTCGAATGTCGGTCTTTTTATCAATGCACCGAGAGGAAAAAGATGGATAAACAATAGCAAACGGCTGAACTATAATAAAAACGTATATCATCCATTGGAAACTATTTTCTGCAGCCAAGGATGGTTGTATGTTTCAGGTGTTTGCCCCCGACGTATCAAGTTGGATTGCCTCTATGAAGAGATACTCGATTACAATTTACACTCCAAAATATATTTATTGGGCTTTTCAAAGTTCTATGGATTATTAGGGCAGGAAGGAGGGAAGCTTTATAAAGCTACAATTAAAGACGAGCTTACCAGATGTCCATCATTGACGCAGCAGCAATCTGACATGTTTTTCAGATTCATGCTCAAGGATGATTTTAAAACGATATTGAATTCACGGATGAAATTGAAGTTAGATGAGCATATCCAGAAAGCAAGAGAAAAGTATGCTGAAGATCTATCGTCCGGAAAAATCGACGAGGCTTTCATAAGGGCTCTTGATAAATATAAAAATGCGAAAAGAGAAGACATATATAAGGCATATTCAGAATTGATTAGAGTATCGGACAGGCGAAGCGTTGCCCCGCTTATAAGCTTGCTGGGAGAGACAACAAATAAAGACGTTAAACGATATATTGCTGCCGCGCTGGGAACATTAGGTAATCAAAAAAAATGCGGGGATGACAATTCATATATTGTCGACATTTTGTGCATATTGCTTTTTGATGATGATGCCGCCGGGGAAGCCGCCAAGGCTCTCGGGAAAATGTGATTTACTGAAGCTGCGGACTACCTGATTGTCGCATATGAAAATAGCAGTAATTCAAATAGTTGCGTAATTAAGGGTGTTTTAAATGATATGCACATAAGCATTCCATCTTTACCTAAGATACTAGCAGAAGATAACCAAGATGCAAATCTCTGTAAAATTGTTGCTGAAGGAATTTACAGAGGGATAGACCTAGAACCATTAATATTTAAAATCCCTCCGGACTCGGATATAACCACAATAGCGAGGAAAATCTTGGAACGTCGCAAAGCACTAGCTGATTTCGATCTTTTCAAAGCTCCCCCCAAAAGTGGGAATGAAAAAGAGGCCGAGACTAACGATAATTCGATACAAGTCCTCAAGCAGAAAGAATAATCCAAATAATTATCGTGCCAGAAAGTTCTTAAATGCTGGAATATTCTAGAACAAAATCCTTCGTAGCTTTGCGACTTTGTGCGATGATTATCCTTTTAGCGGGATTCGCGTCATGCCTTGGGCTTGATAAATGTTACGCGGGCCAAGAACCTGCGAAGGTCGCAATAATCGCCGACGGCGGCCTTCAGAACCTGTCGGATCTTCTTTCCGTGGAGCTGTCGAAGGATGCAGAGATATGTCTTCTTGACCGCGCCGCCCTGGACAAGGTCTTCAACGAGCATAAGATTTCGCTGGAGAACTACGGGGGCAGTCCGTTCGAGCTCGGGAAGCTGGTCGGGGCG
Organism: uncultured Victivallaceae bacterium; assembly: GCA_964636325.1. Lineage (GTDB taxonomy): Bacteria > Verrucomicrobiota > Lentisphaeria > Victivallales > GWF2-50-93 > CAZWRV01. Next base: position 6,098 of record CAZWRV010000096.1, read on the forward strand.
GACGGGCTTATAATAATAAAGAAGTTCAAGTTCGACGGGAAGGAGCTTGCAGTTTCGCGGCTGGTGGCGGTGAACTCCGGAGTTATTCTTGGGACGAGCTTCCAGCCGCTGCCGGTTCAAAATCCGTCCGAGTGGCTCCAGGGAAGCATGGTCCGTTTCAAGCCGCTGTTATCCAAGCTGAACGTGCCGCCAAAGGACACTGTCCGTTTTTCCATTCTGAATATCAGGGCGCCGGTCGACACTCCGGAGCTTAAGGTTCTTGAACGGGAGCTGACCCAGTCGCTTTCTTTCAGCCTCATGCAGGAGAAGGGGATATTCGTGCTCGAGCGCTGGAAGACGGACAAGCTCGCCTGGGAGAAGGATCTCAAAACCGACGAAGACAATCCGTTCTGGACCGGCAGCTATCTTCTAGACGGCGGCATCGAAATTGCAGAAAAAGACACCGTCCAAGTAAAGCTCAGGCTTAGAAAACCAGGAGCTGATGAAATCTACCTAGAGGAGTCCGGGAAGAAGGGGAACCTGATCGAACTTTCAGAAAAGATCAAGGCCGGGCTGCTGAAGGAGCTGGGTAAAGAGCCGCAGAAGATATTTTGGGACACCAAGGCCGAGGCGGATCAGTATCTCAAGGAGGCCAAGTGGGCGTTGGAGAACGGGCTCTACGAGGAGTCGATCGAGGCGGCCGACGCTGCAAAGGCGCTAGGAGGTGCAAGTCCGGAACAGGCCTTCACGCGGATAAAGGCGTCCGGGGGGCGGCTCTTCAAGGATCTTCAGTTCGAGGAGTGGAACTTCATGTTGGGCGGACGCCGGACGCCTTCCGTGGAGGATCCGGGAAAATACATCGATGCGCTGCTCTACGGAACGGAAATCAACATCTTCCTTTTCCGGCAGTCGGAGAATGAAACGCTCCCGTTCAGGAGGGACAGCGTAAGTCTCCTGCGCATGGCGGCGGCTGTGCTTCATTCCGCCTGCTTGAAGGGGTTGCACAAGCGGCCTGAATACCAGGACAGGCTTGCGTCGCTGCGACGTTTTGCAATGGATCTTTTTAAACTGGACGCCTCCATCAAGGACAACAACAAGTTCGCAAACAACCAGCAGTATGCCTACTGGCTGTTCTTCTCGTATATGGGTTTCTTGACGGACAACGGGGCCCGGATGAGGAATGCCTTCCAGGAAGCTGCCAACTGCGCCGATCCCGCCAGGAGGGAGATGATATTGGAATGCCTGCGCAGCCGCATTAGGGATGTGCCGGTTGCGGTAAGCTGGGAAGGAGACCTCGACGCCGAAGCCGCCAGGCATATGGTTGTCGACTTCATTTCCGCGCTCATCAATTCGAAAAAGGACGCCGACAAGGTCAACGGGCTCCTTCTCGCCAGTACGATCCCCGGGCTTGGGCCGATATCCGGCGACGTGACCGAGAAGACCATGGAACTGCTATGGAGCAAGAGGGACAAGATCTCGGCGGACGGTCCTACCCCTGAAGGATATGAGGTTCTTGCGAACTTCGCATCTTTCCAGGACCTCCGCGAGAACGGCGACGACGCGGACAGATATGCGGGGTTCCTGGTGAAATACCTCGACTATTACATGGAGGAATTCCGCAAGGGCAGGAAGCTTGACTGGAAGTTCCTGTACTGGCTGAGTTCGGGGATCACTTCGAGAAGGACGCCTGAGAATTCATTTCTCAAGATAAACCTCGCGCTGAAAGGCAATTACGAAGACATCCTGGCCCGGCTAGAAAAATTCAAGTCGGAAAACCAGGATTTGTTTCTGACAAGCAAGGATTTCTATCCAAATGCAACATACGAGGAAATGAAGAAGATATTCAAAGGCACGAAGGAGTCCGGCGGCCTTTACACGTATGCTGACAAGGTGGAAGGACGCTTCATCTCCTTCGCCGATTGCTGCGCAAAGGGAGACAAACCCGGCAATCTGAAGTCGTTCGGAACTTCAGGTGGAGCAGCATACGCCATATTCGACATCCGAAGAAATTCCGCTTCTAAAAGCGCGGAAGGGCAGATGCTTGTCGAGATCAAGGAGGACATGTCGGTAAAAAGCCATCTTCTGCCGGACGAGGCGGCTGTCTTCGGAAAGGCGTCGGGGCCGGGGCAGTCCCAATTCAATGGGAGCGGCATAGCATGCGGCCCGGACGGGAGGATTTTCTGCATAAATCCCGGCGGTCAAGTCTGGGTCTATAATCCTGCAGGCGACAGATGGAAGCTTTTTCACAAGTCCGACCGCCTTTTCAAGTGCGCGCTAATCTCCGGAGGACATCTGTATCTCGCCTTCGGGGCGGACGACCGCCAGATAGACAACCTTTTAAACAACATGCCCGGCGACAATAGGAAGGCGGAGCGGGAGAAGCTCAGCGCGCTAAAAGGAACCGGAAGCGGAATAATCAGGATTTCTCTGGCGGACGGATCGGAAGCTCTGTTCGCAAGCAGCCGGCGCAAGCCCGCGCAGAACCCGTTGGACGACAGGCCTTCATATAGCGTGAACAAGATCATGGAGGACCCCGACGGCAACATTCATGTGCTCATAGAGAAGGATTATCTGAAGTCGTTTTATGTGTGCAATACCGCCTCGGGCGAATGGAGGCTGGAATTCAAGCCCGACCGGACCGTCTCCTGCCTGAAGAACGGCGCCTATGCCATAAGGTTGAGGTTCAACCGGGGGCCGGGCGGCTCTGAACTGCAGAAAATCCGTGAAATAGTGCGGCTCAGCTGGGATGGCGCTTCCGGAGATTCCGTATCGGCGGCAAAGCCCGTGTTTTCGTTCAAGGAGTCGGGTAATTCCGACATGAGCTTCACGGGGGAGTCCGCAATACTGGAAGACGGCCGATTCTACACCTTCTGGGAGCACGACTATTTCGGGGAATTCATAAACCATAATAACGCCCCGAAATACAGCAACGGCGTGTATCTTGGAATATTTAGTGACAAGGCCGAACGCGAGACCGTGGCCCCAGTGGCTCTCTGTAGCAAGGACGAGGACGGATGGTTTATCAAAGCAGATTTGGACGAAGTTGAAATGACCGAAGGCTTCTTCTGGGTGCCTGGACGTAAATACGAAGTAAAGGATGGTAAGACTGCCGCCATAGCCGATGGTGTATGGAGAATCTTCAAGAAGGACATCGCCGACTATCTGGCAGGGAAGCTTGAAGCTCCGACAATCACGGGGAAGACCGGGGCAACCCGCATTGAGAGCCTGGCCGAAGCTACCCCGATAGAAATCGTCTCGTCCACTTCCGGTGCCGTCCTGAGATATACCGTCGACGGCAGCAATCCCGACGGCAAATCGCCGGTTTATACGGGGCCGATCACAGTGAAACCCGGGACGACGGTCAAGGCGAAGGCGTTCAAGGACGGCCATATCCCAAGCGACACGACGATGAAGACTTTTGCAAGGGAATAGGCAAAGCATGCCGGCCGCAAACGGTGAAAACGGCCAAGCATAAAAGTATAGCCACAAGAGGCACAAGAAGCACAGAAAGAAAAGGATGGGTGGGTGATTGGATGATTGGATGAATGGGAAAGAGCGGCCGACTGGCTGCACCTGTTCTATCGAGGTGAAACTTAAAGTACGCCGTCCCGAGCGCGTAAGCGCCTCGGGAAGCGGCCTTCCTGGTAACGCCGAGCCCCAGCTCGGCTTTACGGTCGCACTCGGATCGTGCGACGTACTTGAAGCGGGTTTCAGGAGTGTCGAACTGCGAAGTGCACAGTTTTGTCGATGAGAAACTTTCCGGTGTACGATACCGGCGACGATAACGCAAGACGATTAAGTTTCAGAGGAGATGCCAGAGTCAAAGTATCATCGTGGCTCTCCTCGCGGAAGCCACTGTGTCAGAGTATCAAAACCTTTGAAACTTTGATACGCTGACACTCTGATACATTACCAAAAAATAATCTTGCAGTCATAATCCGGTAATCTCCGCCTGATATGTTGATTGTGCATTGGCACAGGATGCGGACTTAATACCGGAGGTCGTCTTGTTCAAGCATGTGCTTTGCTCGTATCCCTACAGGCGGGAGCTGAATGACGTCGGATTCTTCCCGCCGCTGGGCCTGGAATTCATCGCTGCGGTGGTTCGCAGATATGCGGAATCCGTCGAAGTCGCGGACATGCGCAAGGAGGAGGGGAATACTGCGGACTTCATCCGCCCCGGCACTGAAATGGTCTGCTTCTCGATAAACTGGGAGCGCGACCTGGACTTCATCGCCGGCGAAATCAGATCCGTTCCGGATTCCGTCCTGACCGTGGTCGGAGGAAGGCATGCGACGGAAAACCCCCTCAAGTGGCTTGGCCAGTTCCCCAACGTGGACATTGTCGTCAGGGGCGACGGAGAGGAGGCCATGGACGAGATATGCAGGGGTCTTCCCCTCGAAAGTGTTTCCGGGATAAGCTTCAGGCGCGGCAACCAGATCATCCACAACCCCAACAGGGTCCAGGGCGAGCTCGACGGGAGCCTCTTCCCCGACAGAAGTTCGAGGAAATACCGCTACGACGTCATCCTCGGCGGCGCCGGCACGGGACTAGACGTCGACATGATCGCCTCCTCCCGCGGCTGCCCGTTCAACTGCAGCTTCTGCTCGTTCAGCAGGAACCCGTGGGGCGGCAAGAGGAAATGGTCGGCGCGCTCCCCGGAATCCGTCGTCGCCGAGATCGAGCAGACCGGCGCCACGCTGATCGGCTTCACCGACGACCTCTTCACCTACGACATGGACAGGGTGGGGAAGATCTGCGACCTGCTGATCGAGAAGAAAATCAAAAAGAAATATTTCATAAATGCCAGGCTCGAAATAGCGAAGAGGCCGGATATCATGGAGAAGATGTGCAAGGCCGGGTTCGTATTCCTCATGCTCGGGATCGAGTCCGCGCACGACAAGACCTTGAAGTCCATGCGCAAGGGCTTCGACACGGCGCAGATCGCGGAATACCTGAAAACGATCTCAAGGACTGGGATGCTGATGCACGGCTATTTCATCATGGGCAACATAGGCGAATCGAAGGAGGAGATGGCGGAGATACTTCCGTTCGCCCGGAAAATCGGCCTAGACACCATCGCGCTTTCCATCCTCAGGGCCGGACCTTATTCCGGGCTCGAGGAGCTGGTCTCGGCCAACCCCGGATACCACATGGATCCCGACGGGAAAATCTATTCCGACGAATGTTCGGTCGAGGATCTTAAAAACATGAGGAGATGGATATACCGCCATTTCTTCTCTCCGCGGCGGATAGCACGCGTCGCGTTGAAAAGCGTCCGCCTCGGCGCACTGCGGATGTTGCCCGGCCTGGTTCCGCGCATCCCGCAGATCGCCATGAACATCGTCAGGCACCGCAGGAAGCGCATCCGCCGCAGGAGGGAGAAGGAGGACAGGATGGTGGCGGCGTCAGGCCTTTCCTGCTAGCTTAGCCTCCGTTATTGGGTATTCGTTATCGTTTATTCGTGAACCGTAATCATCACGTGAGTTATGTGATAGACCGCTTGATTCCCGGATCGGCATACGGTTACGGACTATGAATCATATCCGCCGGCAGGCGGAAGGAGGGTTGATCCAAGCTCTGCCGCGAGTCAGGAAATCTTCAGATATTTCATCCTTTTTATGAGGATGAGGATATGGCAGGCCTCGTTATGGGGGAACTTGGATCTGTATTTGTGGGGATCGTCCTTGAACCTGGTTCTGTCCCACTCGTCCGAGGCCTCCTGTTTCACGGACTTGAGCATCTTGTTGAAGTGAATCCTCCGTTCGGGCGTTCCCAGCCTGCTTGATAGAAGCGCATATTCGATGCAGCACCAGGCGGCCTTCACCGACAGGAGCATGGCATTGAAGATAGGCGCGTTCTTCGCGGGCCAGTACTTGCCACCGGCTTCGATGATCGCAAACGCTGTCTTCTCCATGTTCTCGAGTTCCCCAATCTTTTCCACCGCCAGGCTGCGGGAGCCGAGCAGGATGCCGGCTATCTCGTAGTTCACTATCACTGAAGGGTGAAGTTCCAGGAACAGGTCAAGCTCCTCCGTCAGGCCGGTTCCGAAGACCTTCTTTGCAAACTTCCTCTTGAACTTCTCCGTGTCCGGCATGCCGCCAGCCTTGCCCGCTTCCGCGCTGAACGCAATCCCGTAGTAGAGCGCCTCCTGGAAATATCTGTAGGGGCACCATATCGTCGTTATGAGCCCTTCCTGCCGGTACTTTGACGCGAAGGATGCCATCTTCGCGACATTGGTGATGCCGATCTCCGTGGTATGGCCTCGGTATTCCCAGCAGGCGATAGAGGGAGCGGACACCAGCTTCTTGAACCCGTGTCTCCTCAACTTCCGCACCGGCGCCTCGTCGACGCCCCTGTGGTAGCGCCAGTCGAAGAGGATCAGATCCTTGCGCAGGAGCCTGGCGATGTCCGGGCTCTTCGTAGGATGGTCGCCCCAGATCATGGGAATTTTGCCGCAGCTCTTGGCATAGCTGACGATTTCGTTCACGTATTCGGCCCAAACCTTGCAGCCGTCAAGATTCCTGTCCTTGCAGTATTCCTCCAGGTTAACCTCGTCGCAGCCGAGATGGATGTATCTGGAGGGGAACAGCTTTGCGGTGGCGGCTATCAATCTTTTCATCAGGGAATGAGTCTCGGGGTTCAACGGGTCTATCGCGTTGAACGTGATATGCTCCGCCCTTTTGCCGGCATAGAGATGGGCGTATTCCTTCCTGTCAGTTAGGAACCTGGTGTGACCGAAAGTCTCCAGTTCGGGGATGATGTCTATCCCCTTCTTTGCGGCATGGGCCGCGAGCCTCCTGATTTCGTCGGCGTTGAAGGCGTTTCTCATCGCGATATTCGCGAATCCCGGCATCCTTATAGCGAAACCGTGGTCGTCCGAGAAATGCAGCATCAGGACGTTCATGCCCCAATCCGCCATGAAGTCCACGAGCTTGAAATAATAACGGTGCGGCTCCATCAGCCGCGAACAGTCGATCATGACGCCGTTGAATCTCATTATGTGTCTTTCGCGATGCTTGTGGTTAATCTTGTTTAGCTTAGTGCTTCCCTTTGACCGTAAATATTCAGCGAACTACGCCCTTTCGCTGAATATTTACCTTTGAACGACCAGCTTGCCAGTGTGAAGGCCGTGCCGTTTTTATATAGTGGTTCTTTCTCAGACTTTTTCCAGCTTTGCTGGATGAAATCCGAACTTATAACGCATGGCGTAAAACTATTATTCAATTCTATGAATTATTTGCTTCGTGCCTTCGTGATTTCCTTTTTTAACTATGGATAACAGCCAATCCGCATTGTAGATTACACGGCATGAGGAAATTGCCAATAATCTTGCTTCTTCTTGTGGCCGCCTCCCTGCTCCACGCCCGGCCTGTGGACAAGGGCGGACTGTTCTGGAGGAAGCTTCAGGTTCCGGCGGAGGCGAAGGATGCCGCCTCGGTGACCGCCAACTTCTTCCTGCCCGCTGAATGCAAGGGCTATGCCGTCTACAAGGCGAACGGCCAAGCTGTCAAGACCCGGCTATTGCATCAGGAAGGCGGATTCACGAAAGTCTTCTTCAACTCCGACGCGCCAGGCGAGCTTTGGCTGGCATACCTAAAAGATCAAAAGGATGGCACTCATGACAAGCCTTTGGCGCATGTTAGCGGCCTGCTTCACGTGGTCCGGAGGGCCAAGGAGCCGTTCGGCGGCGTTGACTCCCCCGGCACCTTCTTCAAGCGCTGGGAGGCGGCAGTATTCGAGGGGGCGAGGTTCGAGGACACTGTGTTCTCCGGCTTCAACCCCTTCGGCGACGACAGGAACTCGCTGCACGTCTACGAGGGCGGCATCAGGATCGCGAAGCCCGGGACATACAGGTTCTATTCCGCGTCCATCGACGCCTCGTTCATCCAGATCGACGGCAAGACCGTGGTGGAATCGCCCGGACTTCACGATCCTTGGAAGGGCGCCAACAACGGAGTCTTCGGCGACGTTGACCTCAAGGAGGGCGTCCACAGCTTCAGGTATCTGCACGCCAACAGCGGGGATGCGCTGATCGCGGTCGCGGGAATCCTCCTGCCCGGCGAAAAGCGCAACGGAGTGATCCCGAAGGAGATGTTCTCGGAGGTGTTCAAGGCCCAGCCCGGTCCGCTGGAGGACAAGGACGGCAGGCCTGCTCTTGAGTTCTCATGGGACAACCGCCAGATGGTCTACTTCCCGGAAACATGCATCCACGAGGTTGATTTTTTCGCGGCAGTCCCGCAGGGGGTCGATGTGAAAAAGGTAAAATGGGACTTCGGCGACGGGACTTCCGGAGAAGGCGCCAAGGTCACGCACATGTTCTTCAAGCGCTGGACCTACGTGGTCACGGCTGCCGCCGAGCTTGCGGACGGAACGCAGATGAAGCAGACGCAGGACGTCCAGGTCAACTACCGGTTCGGCCAGAACGAGAACGACGACAACGTCACGCTCGGCATGCTCAACAGGTCGGTCCAGCAGGAGTCAAGCATCGGCGTACAGCCGGAAGGCTATGACGCGATCATGGAGTGCATGATTTTCTACAAGCAGAAAAAGGAGGCTGAAGCCTTCTACCAGAAATCGGCGCTGACAAAAAAATCTCCGGCGTCAGCCTTCTTCTTCGACTTCCTCGACAAGCTCGTCGTATTACAGATGTGGGAGGCGGAAAATTATGGAGGCGCGGCCGGCGCGTGGGATGACTTCATTAAAAGGGCCGAAGAGCCGTTGAAGTCGAGGGCGCTCCTGCGGAAGGCGCAGCTTCTCGCCGGACCGCTAGGCGAGCATCAGGCCGCGGTAATGACGATCGATCAGATCAAGACGGACTCGCTCACGGATACCGAAAAGAGGAACCAGCTTTTCGCCAGGGCAGACGTCGCGCTTCACAATGAGGGCCTGAACGCCGCAGTCGGCGTCCTCGCACCCGCGGCCCAGGCTGGATCTGCGAAGGATCTGCGGGCCATGCTGGACCGCGAGAACTCCGCGAATGCCAAGCTCTTCCTGGTCGAGCAGCTGATCATCTCCGGGAAGCATCAGGAGGCGCTCGACAACATCGCCGCCCTAGAAGCGGAGAATCCCTACCTCCGCCTATACGCGCCGCTGGCCCTCATGAAGGGAAGGATCCTCGCCGCGCTAGGAAGACAAGTTTTCTCGGCAAAGATACTCCAGGCCGGACTGCTCCTAGAGCCGGACGAAGGCACCGAGGCGAGGATCAGGCTCGAGCTTGCGAGGCTCTATATCGCCAGGAAGGAATATATAAGCGCCAGGCAGCAGCTTTCGACCATAAGGAAAATCAGGCCCGGCTCAGTCGAGGAGATTGAGGCGTCCAAGCTTATGGACTTGATAAAGAAGAACTTGGAGCTATAGTTTTTCAGATGTTCCGGAACTGTGCATGTACGGGGGATTGTTTTTTGTTCCGGCCGATGGGCGGCATGAATGTGTCCGATTCTGGGCGCTATACTCATTTAGCGTGTAAATTTATCAGCCTAAAGGAGTATAAATGCGTAAATATTCAGTGAACTACGCCCTTTCACTGAATATTTACTTAAGTCATATTGGAAAAAAGCTGTTTGGAAGGAGGTGGTATCATGGCCGGGCTTCTTTATAAGAGCGATTTCGACGAGGCGCGCGACCGCCTCGCGTCTTGGTGGAACGGGGAGGATCTCGGGCGTCCGGCCATGCTGATCACGGCTCCTCGGAAGGAGCCGTGGGAGGAAATTGCGGAGATGCCTAAGCCAGAGGGCTGGGTCACCGACTATTCCACCAGCAACTTCGACTACCGCCTGAACCGCGCACTGCGGGCATGCCTCAACACGCACTACCTGGCCGAGGCGGTGCCGAACGTCGCGCCGGATCTTGCGCCGAACTGCCTCGCCCTCTATCTGGGCTGCAAGGGCGTCGAGATGCCCGGCACGGTATGGTGCGAACCGTTCCTCACCGATCCGGACAAGGCCGAGTTCAGTGTCGACCCCGAAAACTTCTACTGGCAGTTTTCGACCCGGCTGGCGCAGGAGCAGCTCCGGCTCGGCGGCGGGAAGTTCCTCACGTCATATCCCGATTTCATCGAGGGGCTTGATACGCTGGCGGCGATGCGCGATTCTGAGACCCTCCTCACCGATCTGATCGACCGTCCGGATTGGGTCCACAGCTGCCTTGACCAGATAACCGAGTGCTACTTCGAAGTCTACGACAGCTGGTATGATCTCATAAAGGACGACCGCAAAGGGAGCCATTTCTGGGCCTGGGCCCCTGGCAAGATGGCGAAGATGCAGTGTGACTTCTCCGCGATGATTTCCAAGGACATGTTCGGAGAATTCATGGTGCCGGTCCTTACCACCATGTCCGAACACTTCGACTTCTGCATGTATCACTGGGACGGCCCCGGCGCGCTCCAGCACCACGACCACCTGCTGTCCGTCCCGCTCCTGACCATGTTGCAGTGGACCCCCGGCGCGGGCCAGCCGCCCGTCACAGATCCGTGCTGGTGGCCCTACTACCATAAGACCGTCGAGGAGGGCAAGAGGGTCGTGCTCTACGGCTTCTCGGGCCGCGAAAACCTCGCCGCTTTCAAGAAGGAGTTCGGCCGCAAGCTCAAGGACTTCATGATAGCCATGGGCGCCGAAACCCCAGAAGAGGCCGACGAACTGCTCGACATGGCCGCAGTTTAGCATGATCTATTCATGAACCGCAAGACGCCTAGGTAAACCTGGAACAGACAACCGTCTATGCCCACTGCGACGGGATCGGCGCTCCTCTGAAACTCGCCCATCTTTGTCGCGAACTTTGTCGTTATCTTTGTCGTCTTCCGGAGGGTTGAGCCGAGCTCAACCGCGGCTCAGCACGGCTTCGCCCTCCATCGAGTTTCTGAACGACAGAACTGGCGGATTTCCTCGCCAGAGCGGCGCTCTCCTGCAAGTCGAAAAAATGTTGGACGCAAGAAGCACAAAAAGGATGAATTCAGCAAACTACGCCTTTTTGCTGAATTCATAATTGAAAGATCAATTTTGTGCGAGAGGCATCTGGAGCTTGTCGAACGTGTCCTTGTCGACAAATTTTGTGAGGTTTGTCCCGTCGTCCTGAGCACGGACCGCGTAGCGCTTCTGTATACCCTTGCTGGTATTTCTCTCGTAGACGACCTTCCTGCAGTTGGAATCGCATATTTCGACCGCCTGCCGCTTCTTCACGTTGAAGAATTTCATAGCGCTCCACCCCTTTCCGGACTATAATTGTTGATGATTGCTGATTTATAGCATTTCAAGGGGGAAAATTCAAGTTGAACTCAAAAAAAAAGTATCAAAAAACATACATCTTAAGAAAATCATCCATTCAAGGCATCCGCAAGGCTTTTGGCAATGATTCCTATTTCAAAGCGGCCGGCGCAATAGCTCCTGCCTGCGGCAGCAAGCCTCTGACGAAGGTTCTTGTCATTCAACAATCTTTCAATCTGCAAGGCGAAATCTTTCGGAGTGGACGCGGCGAGGGCGTATTTTTCTTCTTCTGTGAATTCCGCGTTCATTCCGACCGGGGAACATACGGAAGGCACGCCGGCGGAAAGATACTGGATGAGCTTGTATGAAGCCTTGCCCCTGGAATAAGGGTCGTCTGCCAGCGGCATTATGCCGACGTCGAAATTGCGGATTTCGCAGTCCTGGACGTCGAGAGACCATCTTATGTTGTCGACTTTTAAGCCTTCGCAGGTGAAATCCTTGTCGGAAATCACCCTTAGTATGAATTCACGTTTCTGTCGCAGTTCCTCCAGGCCGGGCGCTATTTTCCGCAGATATTCGAAATTCCCGCTCAATCCCACCCAGCCGAGGACAGGGGGGTTCCCGAGATTGTAATCCGTCTTCACCTTGATTCGCGAACAGTCCACTGCCGACGGGACGATTTTGACATTTGCCGACGGGTAGATATCAAGAACTTTTCCCGCGAGCGTCCTGTTTGCGGCTACTACGACATCCGCGCCCAGGACTGTCCTGCTGAACCTTGCCATTCTGGATCTGCTTTCGTAAAGCCGGGGGTCTGCGGCGGGCGACGCATCCTTCAGGTAAATTGCGTCGTCGAAGTCGAAAACGAGTCTTCGGGCATTTTTCCTTAGGACGGCAAATTCAACCGCGGACAGCAGCTTCTTCTGCAACAGCACGGTGTCATATCTTCCCGCCTTACGGAAAAGATTAAGCCTTCCGAGGACGGAGGAGGGCACGGTTTCAAGGGTTGCGTCTATGCCATGCCGCCCGAGCAGGGGGAGCAGATCCTTGACCCGAATTCTCGAACTCGGCGTCCTGTCCGTCTTGATTATGAAAAGCACATTCATCGGATCCTGCCCTGATATAATGTGAACGGACCCTTCTTCCGATCCTTGAACTCGCCGACCAAGTCAAGCGGGAAGGGCAAGCCCTTGTCTGAGAAGAGCTTTTGAAAGTCGGCATCCTTCTGCATGACCAAGACAAACACGCCGTTCCCGCCCAAAGCTCTGACAGAATCCGCAAAATTGTCAATCCTGTCGGGCGGCAGGACTGGGAACCAGCGCCCGGCATTGGCGGCGCCCCTGCCCCTGGCAAGTATCCTCCATCTGGTATCGAGGACAATCCTTATCCCTCTGAGTGCGCATGAATTTCCATCGGAAGGTCGAATCATAATCTTGAATCGGTCCGAGCCGACCGGCCCCTTTTTATTGCGGAAGCGCAATTCGGCCGTATCCTGGTAGCTGCCAAGAGGTTCCCATTTTTTTGTTGCGCCATCCATGTAATAGAGACGGACAGCCCCTTTGAAAGATTCCTTCCACTCAAGGGCCATCACGCCGTTCCTGAACGGATATGGTTTTGCAAGGGACAGGACTAGTTCGGCCTCCTTGTCCCCTTCGAAAAGAAGCGGGTTTCCAAAGCGGGTGCCGGACGAATCAACCGCAGTTTTCCCGCCTACCTCTTCGGCAATCGCCCCTGCGGCGAAGTCGGTCATGTCCGGCCTGGCGAGCTTGAAGTGGGAAGCGCCGGCATAATAAGCGGTGCGTATGTCGTTGTTGTCGGTTATGAGGACGGCCTTCGCCCCTTTCGGGATGCGTTTCTTGATTTCCTCCGGAATCTCCGAAAGCCAGCATTTCCTGTCAGGCGGATTCAATGCCTTTCCGCCGTTCGCCAGGATCAATGCCGCTGCAAGCCCGACAAGGCAGTTCCTCTCGGTCAGGAAGCGGAAACGGCCTTGGAATCTTGAAAGGAAACTGGCAAAGACTATGAGGCCCGCCCCGGCAAAGACCGAAAACGCTATCACCAAGGGATGGAAATATCGGCCTTCGTATGGGGTTCCGGAGAAGAAGAGCATGAGGCGCAGTGCGAAGTCGGCCAGGATGAACGCCGCGAAAAGCCTGAACGGAGCGTCTCCGGCAATCCTGCCGCGCCCCTTCCAAAGGAAGAAGACAAGCAGGGCGATGTATGCGGGCATCAGCGCATTGAGCATCCTGCCCGCGATGATCAGCCATAGCTTGTATGAAAAAAGAGCCTCCATCCCTACTTTTCCTGATCCACGATTTCATCCTCGGAAAGCTTGAAGAACGAAGAGTAGTAGCTCGTTATCCGCTGATCCACGAGCGTCCAGTCCGACGCCGTCTTGGACAGGACATTCTGGACAGGCACGGCGACAATCAAGAATCCGGCAAGAAGAGCCAGACCGCATCTCAGGCTCTTCTTCAGGGAACGGATCAGCTCCCCTTTCCTGAAGGCCAGCCATGCGTCGGCCGCCGCCCACAGAAGAAATCCGAGTAAAATCTCGTTGCCCTCGCTTCTTGTGAGCAGCGCAAGCCCGGCAAAAACGCCGGAAAGATACCAAAGCCTTGAAAAATCCCTGCCTGCGGCGTTCACGGCCAACGCCAGCGCCGAAAAGAGCAGGAAGAAGAAAAGCGGATCTCTCATGACATCCGAACAGTCCCGTATCAGATACGGGTGCGTCGCGGCAAGGAAGGCGGCCGCCAAGGCCACCTTGTCTCCGGCAAGCGGACGCGCGATGAAAAAGACAGCGAGAAGCAGCAATGTCCCCGCCAGCAGTGAGACGGCAACGCCGGTTTGTTCGGCGCCCAGCCCGGCCTTCACTCCGAGCGACATCAAAAAGACGTAAAGCGGCGGCACCCTGGGCATTATGCCGAACGCCTCGTCGTATCGGCCCTGCGCCATCTCGTTTGCGATTTCGACGTAGAGCACGCCGTCCTTGTCAATGACAGGCTCGATCGGAATACGTGCAGCCCTAAGGGCAAAACCTAGCAGGATTATCCCCAGCAGTAGACCCTGCGTGCTTGCCAGACGATCCCATATCGGCAATTGTTTTATTCCATTAAGCATCTGCATGTGCCCCATTTATCTCAGAGCCTGAGCTTCCGGACTCCTTGGGCCTTAGGTTTCCGACGATGGCGGCGTTGGCGCAGGAGGCCATTATGCACTGCAGTTCCGGAAACCATTCGAACAACGGCCAGATCGTGAGGATGATGGCGACACCTCCGGCGGGCGGAAGGTCGAGCGGTCCGAGGATGTATGTTATCATCGGGGCTATGGTGACGTATTCGCCCGAGTCGAAGGCGCCTACAAGCGCGCAGGATCCGGCGATGACGAGGCAGTTCCACGCGGTCAGTTCCATGCCGTATATCTGAGCCACAAAAACCGTCGTCACCGCGAAGACGACGGCCGTCCCGTGCCTGTTGAGCACCGCCGAAAGAGGTATGACGGAGTTCAGCATGTCGCGCGGGTAGCCGAACTGCCCCATCGCCTTCATCGTCATCGGAAGCGCCGAGTCCGAGCTGGCCACGAACGCCATCGTAAACGGCACCTTCAGAACGTGGTACAATTCCTTGAAAGTCCTGCCGGTCGCGCGCCACAGCACGAACATATAGAGGGCCGACATCAGCACAAAGCACATCAGGTAGACAATGATGACGCCCGACATCACCTTGAGCACGTCGAATCCGACTTCCGAAGCCTGGCTGGCCAGCAGGCAGCAGAGTCCGAGCGGCAGCAGATAAAGCACCCAGTCGAGGATGGAGATGAACATCTCGTAGACCGCGGAAAACAGGCCGACGACCGTGCCGCGCGGCCTTTCCTCCACCTGGCAGAGCGCCAAGCCCAGCAGTATCGCCATGAAGACTACGGCAAGCAGGTTTTCAGACGCGAGCGTGTCAACGACGTTCTTGGGGATGAAATTGTGTATGAAGCCCCAGACGCCCGGCTTTACCTCCGCGACGACCGGAACCTTCTTCTCCAGACCCGACAATGTCTGGCCGATGAAGCTGCGCTTCGCATCGTCCGGCTTCAGAATCGGAGTCGCGGCGAGCGCAAGGAAGGTCCCTAGGAACGCCGCTATGAGCGTCCCGCAGGCGAGCGTCGTGACAGTCCGCCCGACATATCTGCGCCCGTCGCTTGACTCGAACATCCTTGAAACTCCTGTCACAAGCGCGCAGAAGATGATCGGGGTGACAGTCATCGTCAGGAGCTTCATGTAGATTTCGCCGATCGGCGCGATGATCTCCGCGGCCTCGCGGAAGTTCAACCCGACTATGAGCCCTGCAAGGGCCGAGCTTATGCAGACCCAGGGCTTCCTGGAAAGGGCGGCGAGAAATGCGAAGATGCCTTCCCTGGATTTTGCCTGTTCATCCATGATGCCTTCTCCTTGACATGCCGATCCAGACCAAAATGAAGGCGGCAAGAGGGAGTCCCACGGCCGCCATCGCCGAATCGGAAAACTCAACCTTCTTCCCGGACACCTTCTCATAAAGGCTGCCGACAACCCCCAATCTCCTGCCGTCTGCGGAAGGTGGACGGCGGGAGCCGGAAGAGGCGGAGGGATTCTCGGCGGCCAGCGACTTGAGGACCGAACCGTACTGCGCCACCAGCTCCTTGGTGGAATTTATCCTGATGCATCTGGCAACCTCGTCGGCGATCATGGCCAACGTGGGAGCGTCCGGATTGACCGCGATCGCAATCTTCTCTGGAGAATCCGGTATTTTCAGGACGTCGAAATAGAGCCTCAGCGCGGGACGCTTCAGCATTTCGAAGTATATGGAGAAATCGTCTCCAAGAACCGCGTCGATCTTACGCTCGCCCACCATCCCCGCAAGCTCTTCGATGCTGTTGTAGGGAACCGCGGCAGCGTTGGGGAATATCAGGAACAGCTGCTCCCCGGCGGACGTGTCCCTCCCCACGGCGATCCTGCAGTCGGGCTTGTTGAAATAACGGTCGAAGTCCTCGTCCGTGGACTTTTCGTCCAGCATTATTTTTTTTTCAAGCATGGTATGCCTGTTGACCAGGAGGGCGAATGAAAAGACGGCATACGGCTCGCTGAACCTCACTGACTGCATCCTCTCGAAGGACAGGCTGAGGTCGCTTATGCCAAGATCGGCCTCACCCACCGATACCGCGTCAATCACCGCCCTGAACGTGGGATAATCCCTCTTCAGATCGAGCTCGACATGCAGTATTTTGGCGATGCTCCGCGCCAGAAATATGTCAATGCCGCATATGACTCTCCCGTCATGGAGGGTCAGCCTCATGCTTTCAGGAAGCTGGCTGTCCTTCTCGAAAAAGAAATAGGGCGGCGATTCGCCTTCATATTGGGCGACGATCAGGCTCCCCCTCTCCTTGATGCGCTTGATGTCGGGCATCACCAGCCTGTCCGTCTTAGGATGCGCCGACGTCTGACCACCGCACAGGTGATCAAGCGTCAAAACGAGAGTCAAGGCAAGGCAAAGCCGCAAAAGTGATCCGTTTTTTACCATGGAAGAAAACTAAGCCGCATCAGGGTCAAAATCAAGCGGCCAAAACAGCATGCTCTTCCATATGGCTGCTTTCTCCGGGCCCAGATGCCGGGCGATCCGCTGGAATTTCCCGTTCTGACCCGTATTTTTAGCCTCTTGATTGCAAGGAGTCCGTAAACATGCATGAAAAGACGTTGAGGAAAGCGGCGGACCGCCGCGGCATTCTGGTCGGCGCGGCCTGCGTACCGGATCTGATCGAGAACGACAAGGCCTACCGCGAGACGCTGGCCCGAGAATTCAACTGCATAGTGGCCGAGAACTGCATGAAGTTCATGTATCTGCAGCCGGAATGCGGCAGCTTTCATTTTTCAGATGGCGACCGGCTCGCGGCTTTCGCAAGGGAGAACAAGATGACTCTGCGCGGCCACACGCTGGCCTGGCACAATCAGTTGCCCGAATGGCTGAAAAACAGCTCATGCTCCAAGACGGAGGCCTTGGAGATTCTCCGGAGTCACATCTTCAACGTGGTGGGCCATTTCCGCGGAGCGGTCGCATGCTGGGACGTCGTGAACGAGGCGTTGTCGGACGAAGGCGGATGGCGCGAGAAGAGCCCCTGGTTTCAGATGACCGGAAAGGACTACCTGGAATGCGCCTTCCGCTGGGCGCATGAGGCTGATCCGTCGGCCCGGCTCATATACAACGACTACGGAATGGAACAGCCGAACGCGAAGTCGGACGCCTGCTTCGCCCTGATGAAAGAGCTGCTTAAGCGCGGAGTCCCGGTCCACGGAGTCGGTTTCCAATATCATCTGGGCGTAGAAAACCATCTTGATTTTGAGTCCTGTGTCGCCAACCTGCGGCGCTTCGCGGAACTGGGTCTGGAAATCCAGTTCACCGAAATGGACATGGGGATCAAGAAGCCTATCACCGACCAACTGCGCCAGGAACAGGCCGCGGAATACGCGAACCGGGTCCGCATCGCTCTGGCGTCAAAAGCGACCTCCCTGATATTCTGGGGCTTCACCGACAGGCACACCTGGATCCCCAGCTTCACCAAGGGCGAATACGACGAACCGCTCCTCTTCGACACCGAATACCGCCCGAAGCCGGCCTTCAACGCCATTTGGAAGGAACTGCAGCCGGCTGGTTGGCGGTGCATGAAATCATAAAGATAAAAGAATTGTGGTATCTATGCCGGCAACGGGATGTTGACTGCCGACAGGAGCGTCCTGTTTTTTCTTGATATTTTCATTAGGAAGCGTTTTCCGGACTTCGTGAACACCGCTTTTATTTTACGCATCTGAGCAAAAAATTCCGCCGTTGTCATCGTTTTGAGAATTCCGGCGTCCCTCATCTTTTTCTCTAGCGAAGCCCTCAATATCAGAGAAATGAATGTGAGGAAGAGCCTGCCCTCGGCGCATTCGTCGTGTCCGGTCCGCGGCCGGTGCTGTCCGTTCTCGTTCTTGAGGGAGTCGAAGAGCTTTTCGGCCAAGTCCCTGCTCCGGTGGTCGGCAAGCACCTCCTCGCCCGTCC
>CAZWRV010000097.1:0-24045 GCA_964636325.1 uncultured Victivallaceae bacterium
AAAAATGACTTCAGCTCGGAAAGAAAACGAAAAAATTGCAATTCGTCAGGGCTGCGGCTTTTCATGCATGGAAGAGTGTGTTTTGAAGGGGCTGTCGTGCCTTCGGATGGAGTCCCGGAGCCGCCTGGGGTGTGCGGTGGCGCCGCCGGGCGCGCGGGCGGAACCTGGCGTTGTCGCGGTGAAGCGGGATTGTGCGGATTTCGCTTGTTTCATGGCGGCCCCCTGATGCGGAGCAGCGGCATGATCCAGCTGGGCTTCAGGATGTGGACGACCGACCATCGTGCGGCGCCGCATGTCTGGCAGGGCTTCGGCCCCGGTGGCGGCCTCGGCCGCCGCACGGGGGCCGAAGCCTGGGCGGGAGAGGCCGATACGGCCAATGCCAGGCGGAGCGTCCGCAGGACGGTCCGGTTCGCCGGCGCCCAGAGCCCGTAGTAGCGGACGCGGTGGAAGCCGTGCGGAAGCGTGTGCTGTAGATAGCGGCGCAGGAACTCCTCCGGCGCCATCGTGGCGGTGCGGACCTCCCCCGTCCCGTTGTCCGTGTACCGGAAGGCGACATGTGCGTCGTCCGCGGAAAGTATTGCGTAGTCGCTGAGGGGCCCGCGGCAGACGTAGCGCGCCAGATAGTCCAGGACCGCCTGCGGCCCTTCGGCGCAGGGGCGGGAGAAGACGACCCATTTTTTTCGCCAGACGGCCCCTGGGAACTCGAAGTCCGGCAGCTCGCGGCGGACCCTCGCGGCGAAGCGTGCGCGGAAGATCTGCGACAGGGCCCGGACCGGCAGCATGAAGCGGCCGGAGGGGCGGAGCGCCTCGCCGTCCCCGGAGACCGCGACGCCCGGGACGAGCATGTGGACATGCGGATGCCAGGCCAGCGTGCGGGTGTGGGTGTGGAGCACGGCAAGCACCGCGACCTTGCCGCCCGCGAAGCGCGGATCGAGGGCCAGCGTCTGCACGGCGTCGGCGGCCGCGCCCATTAGGGCGGAGAGGAGCGTTCTCTGGTGCCGCCGCGCCGGCTCCCGGAGCTCCTCAGGCAGCGTGAACACCTTGTGGTGGTGGCGGACCGGCAGCAGCTCGTCCGCCCGCGCCTCCGCCCACTCGGCGGTCCGCCGCGCGTGGCAGCGCGGGCAGGCCCGGTTGCGGCAGGAGCGGTAGACGTATTCGCGCCGCCCGCAGCCGCCGCACTCCAGCAGGCGGCCGCCCATGGCCGGCGTCCCGCATCGGGCGATGTCGACGAGCGCGCGGAAATGGCTGGGCGGCATGGCGCCGCCGAAGCGCCCGGCGTATGCCGCCCCGTGCCGCCGCACGATGTCGGCGATGGAAGGCACCGCGCCGCCCTACAGGTCGGACGTGATCTCTTCCAGCGCCGCGCCCAGCCGGTTGAGCGTGCGGTCGGTCAGGTGCGTGTATACCGCCGTGGTCTGCGGCGACCTGTGCCCGAGCAGCTCCTGGATGACGCGCAGGTCGACCCCGCACTCGAGCAGATGCGTGGCGAAGCAGTGGCGCAGGGTGTGGAAGTGGACGTCCTTCGCGACCCCGGCCTTCCGCGCGGCCAGCTTGAAGGCGCGCTGCAGCGCGCTTCCCGAGATCGGCTCGTGCGGACGGTACCGCGACGGGAACAGCAGGTCCGCGGGCCGCTCCGCGAGCCAGTATTCCTGCAGGCGCTGATGCAGCCTCTTCGACAGGGGCACGTTGCGGTCCTTGCGCCCCTTGCCGCCTACAATGCGGATCTGCATCCGGGCGCCGTCGATGTGGGAGATGCGCAGGCCGCAGACCTCCCCGAGGCGCAGGCCCCCGCCGTAGGCCGCCAGCATCGCCGTGCGCACGCGCAGGACCCTCACCGCCGACAGCGTCCGCCGGACCTCCTCGCGGCTCAGCACCGCAGGCAGCCTCAGCCCGCGGTTCGGCGTGACAAGGTCGAACACCCTCCACTTCCGCCCCAGCGTCGTCTCGAATAGGAAGCGGACACCGGCAAGGTGTATGCGGATCGATGAGCGCGACAGCTTGCGCACGTTGACAAGGTGCAGGAAGTAGCTCCGCACCTCCTCCTCCGAGATCAGGTCGGGCGACCGCATGTAGTGCGCCGCCAGCCCCCTGACAGCCCCCAGATACGACTCCTGCGTCCTCGCCGCGAAGTCCCGCAGCCGCATGTCCTCCATCATCTTCCGTCTCAACGGCGTCATCATACAATGCCTCCTGGTTGGGCCCGGCGCGACCACCGCGCCGGGCGCTCCAGGAAGCTTGGCCTCAACGGGGAAAATGCAAGGGCCGCACCCGTATGCACAGGAGCGGCCCCGAAGGCTGCGCGAATGCGCTTAGTTCAACGACTAGCCTTACCTGCGGTTTCCGTCAGGTATAGGCATTAGTTCTAAGATTTATTTTTTGTCTTCTGGTCCATCGTCTGGTTTTGGGCCATCAAGTGTTCTTATTTTAAGTTCGGTTATTTTATTGTCTTTAGTGTATACAAACATTAACCAATCCTCAGCCCCAAACTCCACGGGCATTGATATTGTATATTCATCACTGTATTTATTTATATTCAAATTAAATGACTTGTTCTCCAAAAAGATTCTTAGGAATTCTTCGGTGCTCATCCCAATACTTGATTTGTTATAAATAGTCAGCATTGCATCTCTATTATCCTTATTCATGAAATGCTGGAAATGTTCAAAAATAAAAAGTCCAGAAATCAATATAAATATAAATGCGAGAACTATACAAATAATTCGAATTGGCTTGTTTATTTTCATTGCTTAGAACGATTGTCATCTCCTACGGCGTTTCGCCGTTAGGAGAATGCCCATGGTTAAATAATTTTAATTCTTTTATCCTCAATATTCTTAAGCTAATAATCAAACTAATTAATGAAGCTATAAGGAGGAGTGCCTTTTCTGAAATAAAATCAAAGCCTGTATACCAGAAAAAGGGATGCTCAATAAAATAATAAAGCATGAAGAATCCTGATAACGAAAGCATGAGGAACCAGAGGCCAGTAAACCGATATTTCTTAAAGATAAGTGCAGCTATTGTAATCGAGGCTAATACCATCGATAAAATGTTTTCTTTCAGAGAATATTGAAATTTGACTCGATAATTAATGCTGTCCCAATATAACATAGTCGAATAGCCAACACCTTCACCAGATTTATGATACAATCCTGTCATAACTTCGTAACCATAAGGACTTCCCATAAAGCTAATGTGGTAGATATCAAATGGCATATTGGCAAATAATAAAATAAAAAGTACAAGAAATAAACATAAAACATTTGTTTCGGTTTCGAATATATCGGCGTTTGATTTCATATTTAACGACTAAGCTCAGCGGCGGGCATTAGCCCGTCCGCTGCAGCGCTTTGTTAGCGCTTAACTTACCTCGGAGTAATTTTTAACTAAAACGTCCGGAAAAGATTTAATTTCATATACAGGAATAGACGTGCCTGATATATCATAATAATATAAATATTCATTGATCTTTCGCAGCACACCTTTATTGTTGATTTTCCAACATATTATGCACTTCGTTTGCTTCGGATTATGGCCATGATTTATAAAATTCTCGAACTCTGCTTCAAATTCGACTGGAACAAAGTTTTCTAATGAAGACTCATCATCTATTTGAAATGATGCAATTACATCTATGCCATCCTTTTTGGTATGTTCCCAAGTTATAAAGTTCTCAAAAGGCAGTTTTCCCAACGCCTCGAGTTTCCAAAAAACACACAAAGTGTGCATTTCGGATTTATCTGGTACGCGGTGAAGGACTTTCAACTCATTATTCTGCATTACACAAACATATTCTTGATTTGGCTTACTCAAGTCTGACTGACGTTTTCTCACTGCATCGGCCTTATTCCTTTCATCCTCCTTCCTCTTATTTGTTTCAAATTCCTTATAAGCCTGAGTTTCTGTGAATGCATCAAAACATTTTGAAGTTAATCTTTTGAATGTCTTTACAACCGCGTCATCTCCCATTTGGTTGCTAATATTACTCCTGTCAAGATTTAGCTTCGGTTCCATCTCATCACATTCGACAACAAAGCTGCATAAATCTTTATATTGCTGAAATTTGTTGCCTTTATATTCATAGAATGGCAATTGAAAATATGGTATGCCCTTTACGGATAATCGAAGGCCAGTGTTGTATCTATGTGGTGAAAGACCAAATTTTCCTGTATCAAGAGTAAAGCCGCCTTTCAAAATAACGGTTATTTCCTTTTCTTTTCCTTCAACAAATACTTTTTCGTTTCTTTGTATGGGTTGATCAATTACGACGGTTCGCCAGTCTCTTTTACCATCTGGTAAAAACTGTGGCGAGATAAACTTGTACCCAATTTTCAATTCTCTTTCGTCTGCATTTACTTTAAGAAAAATATTTGGTTTGTGGTTAATAGGTTTTGTTATACCAATTGCTGTATTCCAATAAAGATACCTTTCAATCTCATCAATTGAATACATCTTGTTTCCACCGTCATAACCCAAAACTTCTATTTTAGTCCCTTTCTGGTCTGATTTAAGAGGTTCTCGTTGAGTGAGGTAATAATCCGGAGCCAGTGGTGGTTCTGAAAGAAGCGCGTTTCTTGGATTAATAATGTTCAATATTATGTATTTGTTATTGTAATCTCCAGTCCATGTTTCAATTACGAGTTTATTGCAGTTGAGCATAAGTTTAGATCCAAGACCTTTCCAACCCCAATAATCAGCTTCAAGACCTGCCGCTCGAGAGAAAGCTAAGCCTATAAATCTATCAAGTCGCCCAGGTTTTTCAGTATCACCTGTATAAGTCATACCGATACCGTCATCTTTCAATATGAACGAGGCATTGTACTCGGGATGGCTATAATGCTGAATTCGAATTTCTTTGGCAGCAACTTCTGGAGCCATCATATTGCTAATCGCCTCTCGGAGCATGTCTAGAGGATGTGATCTACTTTCCATTATCTGCTTGAAAGCACTTAAGTCATGGACTTTTGGTTGAATTTTTGTTGATGTCTCCATTTTCTCTCCATATTTTCGATAGCGCTAACGATAAGCCTCTCCTACGGCGTTTCGCCGTTAGGAGAAGGCAAATAGTTAGAGTCTTGTTAATTCTTTCTCAAACATTGGCCAAATAAATCTTTCAGCCCATTTAGATTCGTCAATTTCAGAAAATGAGCTTATCGCTTGCTTTGTGCTTCCTTCGACATAAGCGACAACGACAATATTTTTCAAATATGCAATTCTAACTTCTTCTCCAATATAATATTCCGTACTCCACTTTCGTATCCGCTCAAATCTATAATACTTTTCTGCTTTGATTTCCTTCCAGCCTTCATTCGATGCATTTTTTCTTATTCTTACTGCAAAATTATCGGGGCTGTCAATAGATGTTTTATACGAAAAAAGCAACGAGTCAACATCTTGACTTTTGTAAATGCCTTCAATTTTTGATGAGTCAACTATAAATGCTTTTACGCTCGTGTTGGCATCTATGTCAGACCCAGATGGCGTTTCTGATTTCCAGTCGCATGAAAATAGGAAAGATGAAATGCAAATAATCAAAATGTATGTAGTCGATGTTTTCATTATTCACTAACGACCAGGCCTACCTGCGCTCTGCGTAAGGTGCGGCCATTAGTTAAATTAATCTTTCCATCCGTTGTCATAGTTTATTTTATAGTCATCATTTTGACCATCTTCAAGTTTCCCGTTCGGTCCGGTACAGATAAAGTAAAATGAATTATTGCTAGTCCATACATATTTTATTGGGTGCCCATACTTATCTGTAAATATATCGACGGTTGTTTTCTTCCCAGAATCGCTAGTAATTGTAGCAGGTCCGAGATTCATTTCTAATGGAAAACCTCCCCATTTATTTTTAATAGCAAAGAGCAACTTACCGTATTTATCTTTAACAAACTCGATATTCGCATTTTTGTCATAATGCTTTGCACATGAAGAAAAGAATAACGCTATAAAGAAAATAATTATTGATTTAGTTTTCATAATTTAACGATCTGGCCTACCTGCGCTTTGCGTCAGGTGCGGCCATGTAGTTAATGCTTTATACTTAAACGATCGAAAATTGAAAACACTATTGAAAACGGCACAGGAAGCATTGAACACTATAAACAAAAAATTTTTATTTCATGGATTTCATTTTTGTCATTAGCCTGCCGCTTTGTAAGGGCTGCCAGGTGGCGCTTTCCCGACCGGAATTTATCTTGTTTTCAAGCGCCGCCGAATCAGGCAGCCCCGGCGGCAGAACCCTAAAAATCATTCCTTCATTAACGATCTGGCCTACCTGCGCTTTGCGTCAGGTGCGGCCATGTAGTTAATGCTTTATACTTAAACGATCGAAAATTGAAAACACTATTGAAAACGGCACAGGAAGCATTGAACACTATAAACAAAAAATTTTTATTTCATGGATTTCATTTTTGTCATTAGCCTGCCGCTTTGTAAGGGCTGCCAGGTGGCGCTTTCCCGACCGGAATTTATCTTGTTTTCAAGCGCCGCCGAATCAGGCAGCCCCGGCGGCAGAACCCTAAAAATCATTCCTTCATTAACGCCAAAGCTCACCTGCGCGCGGAGCGCGTCAGGTGGAGCGAATTGTTAGGAAATTATTTACAAGATTGTATTCTCTCAAAAGATAATATTAATCCTTCTATAATACCATGCTTTTCGACAACTCCTATTGAATAATCTGAGCATGAAGGACTAAATCTACATTTTACCCTTCCTTTAAGAATTGGCCTAAAAAGTGGCTTATATACTTTCTTTATAGATTGAACATATAAAAATCCTGTTATTTGATTTTGAGGTTCTCGATATGTATCGAGAACCATCAAAATCATTATCAAGATCATGATGGCAAGGTATAACCGTGGATCGTTTAGGGGTTTCCGCAATGTGGGCATATGGCACTAGCCTGCAATCTTTTACCGCGGCATTTAGGACAACTGGCTAAATTTCCTTGAGGGCGTGAGAACAAATATATTATAAATCCAATTAACCCAGTAGATACAGCAAAAATCATCCAAATAACCGCACTATCCATTCCTCGCGCTTTAGCATCTCTGGCAACCCATATGCATAGTGCAATGTGTAAAACTATAATTACGAAGATCATAAAGAGTACAACGCCAATCCCCATGGAACATGCCGCGCATCCAGTGGCGGCGGCTTCATTTGCCCTTTTGATAGCTTCGCGTGCTTGCTCTTGTTCTGCCGCAGTTTGTGCAAAAGCAATAATTGGCGACATGCATGATAATAATGCAAGAGAAAAAGACGACCAGAGTTTCATTTTTATCCTCGTTTATTGTTTTGATTTATTGAGATAAGAATAAGCGTATAATGAGTTCTATCTGTTGATTCCTCCTTTCGTTTTCCTAACGTAGGTATCAGCGGCGCGGATCCGCCGCGTCCGTCTGGATGCTTTTGTTCGATGGATTTATAAATTTCTTCATACAGAGAGAGATCAGCTTCCCAATCATGAAATAGATCACCCCCTGGAGAAGAATCATAATACCTATGAGTAGCAAATCTGGGGTGCTACCAAACATTTGGAAAAACATATAGAAAGGGTATGTTGCTATCTGCGCTGGGAAGGATGTTGCAATCAGGATGCAGATCACGGCCTGGCCAAGAATATTGCCTGTAAGATAACTAGGCATAACTGACCCTTCAACGGGATTGGCATGCCAGACAATTGTCAGAATCATAAGAATGATCCCGATTAGTGCAGAAACAATTGCAACCTTATCTGTCCAGTATTTTTTCATTCTATTACATCGAACTATTATTAGGGAACGTGTTGGTATTTGATAAGGCGGGTGCCTTTTTATTCCTGTTTCAGAGTCCGCGCGGACTATTTTTACAAGCCGAGGCTGCTGTTATCCCCATGCTGTGACCGGGCCGCCAGTGATCCCGAGGCTTGGACAATGTCTCATATTCCTGCATAATTTATCGTGCCATAGGGAGCAAGTCAAGTGCCTGCGCTGAGAAAAGTTTGGGGGGTGCTTGAAAAAATCTGAAGAATCGTGTGGCCTAAGTATTGACTTTTATTATTATGTGACCTAATATTGATATAAATAGGCAAAGGCAACACGGATGGTCTTTATGTCGGATACAGTGGATCTATGCGATTTCGGCGAGTTTTCAGTTAGGAATGGATATGTTCTTGAGGCGAAGTCGCGATATTGGGTTGGGTGGGTGAGGCGTTACCTATACGTGGTATTTCCGCCTTGCATCGAAGGTGCGGACGACAGGATTAAATATTTCATCGGAGAACTTAAGACGAGTCCGCATGTTCAGGACTGGCAGTTAAAGCAGGCGGAGGATGCGGTAAGGATATATGAGACGGTATATTTGGCATCCTTGAAAAAATCACATGCCGGTCAGGCGTCCAATAAAGAGGAATCGGCGACGGAGCCAGATAGATCTGATTCGACGCTACCGCCGGACGGTGTCCCTTCTATTGTGCCAAGGGACGGGATTGAGAAGTCCATGGTCGAGGTTCTCCGGGTAAGACATTATTCTTATCGGACGGAGCAGTCCTATCTTGAGCGCGTCCGTGGCTATCTTACATACGCCGAGAGGAACAGCCTGCCTTATGATGCTCCGGACACTGTCAGGAGATATATAAGCTGGCTAGCGTTGGCCCGTGGAGTCTCGGCGTCGACGCAGAACCTGAGCTTCAATGCTATCCACTTCCTGTTCAAGGAGGTTCTGAAGAAGGATATGGGGGATCAGTCGGCGAATCTGAGGGCGAAGAGCGGCTCGCATCTTCCGGTCGTCTTCACGGTTGAGGAGGTGAAGGCGATTTTTGAAGCGCTTACGGACAGGGATCGGCTCATGCTAGAAATGATCTACGGGGGCGGCTTGAGGATTTCCGAGCTGCTGCGTCTCCGCGTCCAGGACATAGACTGGGAGGGGTGCCAGCTCTTCATCCGCGGCGGCAAGGGTGACAAGGACAGGACGACGCTGCTAGGGCGAAGGTGTGTCGAGCCGTTGCGGAGGCATCTTGAATGGGTCAGGAAGCTTCATGTGCGCGACTTGGCCGCGGGAGTGGATGGTGTTTATCTTCCCGACGGTCTGGAGCGCAAATATCCGAACGCCGGAAAAGAATGGGGATGGCAGTGGGTGTTTCCTTCAGAGACACTGTCGACCGATCCGAGATCCGGAAAGATCCGCAGGCATCACATATCCGATATGACCATCCAGAGGGCGCTGAAGGTCGGAATGCGCGAAGCCGGGATTTCAAAGCATGCCTCGGTTCACACGCTGCGGCACAGCTTTGCGACGCATCTGCTGATGAAGGGCGTGAACATCAGGGAGGTGCAGGAACTTCTCGGCCACAGCAACGTCCAGACGACGATGATCTATACGCACGTCGTCAGGACGCTGGGCAACAAGCCTGAGTCGCCGGTGGACATGTTGTAAGCCAATCCCGAACAAAATCAAATGCCGGCTTTTATAATTGGCTCGGTTATTTGAATTCGATGATCCTGACGCCCCAGCCGGCGAGGGAGATTTTTCCTGGGTCGGCATCCTTTCCGGTTTCGGCGTCGGTGCATTTGTTGAAGCCTTGTGGGCCGAGGATTGAGAGCATCCCGCCGGACTTCGCGGCGGATATCTCTGTTTCCAAAGGCTCCTTGGAATAGGAGAAGAGGGCCATCATCAGCTTCTTTTCCGCCGGCTTCCATAGGCCGATCCATTTGACTTTGTCCTGGGAGACTTTTATGTCGGGCCAGGAGGCTTTGTATTCGCCGGCGGACTTGTCCCAGTAGTGAATCACTGTGCAGTTGTCGTCGCCGTAGCCGAATGCGCGGAATATGTTTTCAAGCTTTATCGGCGCCTGGTTCTCCTTCTCCTGCCATTTCTCGCAGCGCCAGATCATCTCGTGGATTCTTCGGACGCCCCACTCTGCGCGCTTGAGCAGGTCAAGTCTTTCGGGCGGCATTTTTGCGGCGTCCTTGAAGTTGTCGTTGCCCATGATGGCCAGGCAGACCGAAATGAAGTTGCCTGTCTGGAATCCGGTCATCTCGGTCTGGATAATATCGGGAGGCCAGGGCTCAGTGGCGTTCTTGTATCCCCATTCGTTGACCAGGCTGACATCGGCCCAGGTGATTATCGGCAGCAGGTTGCCGTTGGTCATGTGAAGGTTGACCAGCAGGCGGTATTGGGTGAGCTTCTGGCATATCTCCTTGAGCGTCCACAGCCTTTTATGGTAGGCCCTAAGTTCCCATATCTGGGATGACGGCTGTATCTGGCCGTCGTCGCGGACATAGGCGTCCGAGACCATCGGGTTGAAGTTGTCGTGGAGGTAGGTGTTGTCGCAGTATATGCCCATGCCGCGGAGATACCACTGCATGGCGTAGTAGCATGCGAAGTCCTGGTAGCTTTTCTGGAAGCTGAGGCGGCAGCCGCCCGGATCGCCCTGCGCGTATCCCTTCGCCCATGAACGCTTTGTAAATGGCTGTGTCCCCCACTGGTCTTGGAAGACATGCCATTCGGGGGTGGACTGGTCCTGGAAGTGCTCCTCGAAGTATAGCATCATGGGCGACTTCCTCCCGACTGCGGTGCCGATGCCTGCGCCGAAGTGGCGGGTCCTGTCCTCGACGAAGCCCTTGTCCCACTCCTTGTGCGCGTTGAGTTTCTCGTCGATCCATTTCTTGAGGAACGGCTGGTTGGCCCAGCCTGTCCTCCTTGAAATCAGGAGTTCGTCGGCGAAGCTGTAGTCGCGTTCGGCGGGGTATTTGCCGGCGAAATGCGGGAGTATGCCCCAGTAGCCGTTCGAGCCGCCGTGTGCGGGCATGTCCTGCGCTTCTGCGGAACGCCAGTTGCGGGGAAGAGGTTTTGTCGGGGAAGCCTGTAGGCCGAAGACGATTGTGCGCGGCTTGTCGAGCTTCGTCGGACGGCTGATAAGGTTGATCTTCAGAGTCAAGACCCCGCCCTTCCGCCAGAGTTCGAGGCATGGCTTGTTGTCGTCGACGGACCATCCTTTGTCGTTGTTGGCGAACCATGCGAGCCCGCGCCCCGGCCCTCCGAGCCAGATGTAAGGCAGGAATGACCCGAGCCAGGCGCCGTGGCCGGTCTTCGTGCTGTCCCAGATCAGCCCCTCGCCTGCGGGTGCCGAACCGGATGGATTCTGACGTATCGAGGAGCTCATCATCACATGCCAGAGAGGGGCAAGCTCGTTCTTAAGCGGAATATTTATGACGAGCTTATCTATTTCCTTTTCCGAACCCATAGGCTGGACTTCCATCTCAACTTTCATGCAGCCGTCGAACTCGCTGGTGGATCGTGTCTTCAGGACGATATCTTCCGAGGCTACCGTCGATTCATATATCGCCTCGGCCGGTAAGCACTTAGTGAAAGAACCATCTGCGTCCTCCCATGTCCCTGCTTTGCCTTTAGCAGAATATTCGACGCTCATTGGCGCAGCGAGCAGCTCCTTGCCCTCCGAAATCACGCTGTCCCAGAGGCCGAACTCGTTCATCTCCATCTTGCGGAGGACCACTTCGACCGAATCGTCATCAGTCTTGATCGGTATGAACGGAGCAGGCACGTCGTCAGTGATTCCGAGAATGTTGTCCTCCCACGGGAAATGTTCGCGGACGAACTTGTTTTCGAACGGCTTAGCCGGTGCGCTTTCGCCCTTGAGCGTTGCCTTCACGGTATATGTTCCGTTCGGCAGATCAGGAATCTCGAATATTTTTTCAGCAATCTTGTTTGAGAATGGAAAAGTTTCTTTGGCAAGTGATTTCCCGGCATCGTTGAAGATCTCGGCTTCGGCGGATGTGATCTTCTCCGCGCCTTCGACGTTGGAGAGGTCCACCTTCACCGCCAGCTTGTTGAATGCCGGGTAGTATGCGATGAAGCATGCGCTTGCCTCCTCGGCCGAGCCTGCGACCATCCAGGTCTTTTCGCGCGGCGGGGCTACTGTGAACTGCCGCTGGAAATATATCTCCTTTCCATCGGCCGAGGAGAGCGTCGTGGTGACGGTGTGAGTCGCCGTCTTATGGAGATAGCCGGGGTTCGTCGCGAACTTGTATGCCGCGACGCCTTTGGCGGGCGCCTTGAGATCCTCCTGCTTGCTGACCGGCGGCATGTCGCTGGAGACCAAATCCGTCTTCGCCTTGAGCGCCAGTTCGGCCGCCGAGCCGTTCAGTATGTCAAACTGGTAGTCTATTTTGGCATCGTAGATATTCCCGAAGGACTTCTCCTGTATGACCGGGGCGTCCGGCCTGAGCGCGAAGACCGCGTAGTTCATGAAGTCTGGAAATCCGCCGCACTTGAGAACCGTAAGCTGCGACCATGGTCTCTTCCAGTTGCGAGCGACGAGCATTCCGAACTCCTTGCCGTTGAGATCTGCGAAGTTCGCATCCAGCGATTTCCACGGCAGAGAAAACTCCAGGTCCCAGGTCTTCTTCTCCTGGTTCACCGAACTCTTGAACGCATAGTCCTTCAGCGTCCATCCGTTGTTGGCCATGGCGTTCTGGTCGAAGACCGTGTCGAAGACGGTTCCGAGCGAGTTGATTATGATCTGGAAGTAGCGGAGGTCGCCCTTTCCCGAAGAGCGGTTCGGACGGTTCGGGTCGATCCAAATCTCGATGCTGTCGTCGTGGCATGTGTTCTGGTCGTGCCGTTTGACTTCGGATATCAGCTTGCCGTCGGGCGGCAGCTCGCTGGACATGGCGATGTAGAAATTGTTGGCGTCGTATCCGAACCACGTCGTGCACTGCCGGGGCTCCAGAGGGGTGCCCGTGCCGAGGATCTTCGCCGCGCCGCGCCATTCGTCATCTTTGATCACGCCGTCGACGGCCGGCGCCCTGGCCATCGGAGGGACGGCGATCCTCGAGCAGGCCGCAGGTTGCGGCGCGTCTGCGCCGATCAGGCCGAAGGTTGCGGCCGCAAGGGAGACGGATAGGAGCGTGGCTTTCATTGCCGTTGCCTTTTTCATATGCTTGTCCTTTCATTATTCAATATAAAAGAGAGTTAGTTGTATGAACCGTTAAATAAGTTGACATAAATCTGTAGCCACGGCTTTGCAAGCCGTGGGCGCCTCATACAATGAGGCGGCTACAATGTCAGCTTATTTATGCCGTCATATATAAAAACGGTTGAGCTTTACTCAACCCTTCACAGTTTATACCGCTACTTTCCAAGCTCTTCCACGATCAGCTCGTCGAAGAAGCTGTAAGAGTCGTCGATGCCGGGCGAATCGTTCCGCAGGAGGTCGTTCGGGGTGCCGGGCGTGTCGAAGCCGGTGCCGAGGATAAGCTTTGAAGGGGTGCCGGCGAAGCCCTTGCCTGCCTCCGTGCCGCGCGGGACGGAAGCGATTTTCTGCCAGCTTTTTCCGTCTACCGCCGCGTAGCAGTCGACGTTCTGGTCGGCGAGGTCGAAGCGCATCCATGGCGCCAGTCCGGGCTTGGGGCAGGGGAACGACTGCTCCTTGCCGCCGTCAGAGACGAGGAAGAACATCTCGGTCTTGGTGCCGTCGTTGTTCCACGGGTTGGTCATGACGCATTTGATGTGGCGGCCCTTGCCCCAGTAGACCGCCCCCATCGGATGGGTCTGAACTGGAGTCCCGCACTGCCTTCCGGCAGGAGTGTATGCCCGGATCCGGACGGAGATATTGTCTTGGTTGAGGTCGCGTGAGACGTTGGCGTAGCCGCCGGCAGTATGGATGCGCAGCGCTCCGTAGTAAGGCTCGAATGAGGCGACGTTGGTCTTTGGGCCGTAGCCTGGCGTGGAATTGTAGGATTGTTCCCATGCAGGTTTTAGCGAGCTGAAGTCGTCGCAGAGCTCGGGGATGCGCGTCCCGGTGTTGAGGGCGGCGATGTCCTTGACAGGGCCGGTGTCGAAGAAGCCTTTTTTCGCCAGCAGCAGGATCTCGAACTTGTGCCGTTTTATCGGGAGCGAGGCGATCGTTCCCTTGTCGTGCGGAATGACGGTGCCGTCTGTCTCCAGCGATATCTCGCAGTCGTCGGGGACCTTCAGCTGCTTCAGATCAAGTTTGAGGCCGACGTCGGCGTCTTTCTCGTCGAGGTTGGAGACCTGTATGCGTGCCGCACCGTCGAGCATCCAGGCGGAGCATTTGATGCGTCCGCCCTTTGCGATCTCATACCACTTCCGCGTATCCCAGTAGGGCATGAACTCGAGCTTTTCGGAGAGCATATCGAGGTTGTTGCGGGTGCCGCTGCCGAGCAGATTCCGGAATGTGTCGGGCTCCCAGCCGATTTCGTGCAGGCCGAAGACGGTGCCGAACTCGGGGTAGTGCGTACACCAGCTTGGAATCAGGCCGTATTGCCGGCCGATGGCAGTCGAGCGGAGCGAGCCGAGGCCGGTGTCGTGGCCCCAGCGGTCGACGGCGTCGGGATCCTTGATGCCGGCCGCGACATAGCCGCCGCTCTCGCCGTCGAACCAGCAGTCGGCCCAGCCAATCGAGCTGACGGTCGCGGAGTCTGTCATGTGCGAATGAATCTTCACGATCTGATCCTTGTTCTCCGGCAGTGTGCGCAGAAAGGTGGCGACGCGCTTCATGAACTCCCTCGCCTCGAACATGCTGTATCCTGCGCGGACGCGGCCGTTCTCGTCGAGCCAGCCTGTGCCGTTGATCAGGTTCATATTCGGGTTCGGGAAGGAGTTGTCGAAGTAGTGGCCGACGACCTTGCATTCCGTATACCACCAGCTGTAGCACTTGAGCGTCCAGTCGGTGAAGCTTCGGACGGGCGTCTTCTCCTTGTAGATGGGCAGGACCATCCATTCGCCCATGAAGTCGCGGAAGTCGGGCTGGTTCATGTCCTCCTCCTTGAAGCACTCGTAGGTGAAGAGCCGCCCTGTCGGACGTTCCTTGTACCAGCCTTTGGCGTAGTCGCTGACAGCCTTCGGGTCGTAGGGGAAGTTGCCCCAGCCGCCGCCGCGTCCTCTGCTTGAGCCCCAGAATTCGGTGCTGAAGTTGTAGCATTTGCGCCAGGCGCCGCCGGCCGGACGCGGTCGGATCGGCGTGGCCTGGAGGGAGAAGGATGCTTCGATTGGATTTATTACGACGCACGGTTTGTTGAGGAGATGTATGCGCATGACAGTCTCAGCCCCTTTGCGCACGACCTCCAGGCACGGCTTGTCGAAGTCGAGAATCCAGCTGCGGTCGTTGTTGGCCATCCATGCCATGCCGCGGTCCTCGTCGCCGATCCATAGGTATGGGAGGAAGTTGCCTTCCACCAATGCGTTGCGCGCGGAAGTCTTCGAATCCCAGAGCAGGCCGTCTTTTTCCGGCAGTGCGGTCGAGGTGTGGTTGGCGCGCATCTGCTCGCCTACGGAATGCAGCAGGTGGACGATTTCGCTCGGCATCGGGACGTCGATGGAAACGTTCTCCAGCGTGGTCGGCGTTGTCGGACGGATCGAAAGGTCGATCCGGTAGTAGCCGTCGAAGTCCATCTGGCCGGTCATCGTGTAGAGCAGAGTTCCTCCTTTGCCGGAGGCGGCATAGGTCGCACCGGTCGGCTTGCCCTCGACAAGCGATGTCCCGCTTCCCGTGAAGGGCAGCGGCTGTCCATTGGAGACGGCGCTAAGTTCGACGGGGCGGGAGAGCAGGGGGCGCGTCTGTGCGCCGCGGGTCGGTTCTGGCTGAGTGCTTTCGATCGCTGCGGGGAGGCCTAGCGGGCCGAACCTATATTTCCTGCCCCAGACTTCCACGCTGTCCTTCGCCGCCTTCACCGGCATCCATGGCGTGATGACTTCGTCGGAATATCCGAGCTTGGAGTTTTCCCAGTCATAGATTTTCCGTTCGTAGGTGAACTCGTCCTTTGCGAGCTCCTTGCCGGAGTCGTCGACGGCCACGGAACGGACTGTGTAGGTGCCTGCCTTCATCGCTCCCTGTAGATCAATGTTGGCGCTGCCGCCGCCGAAGTTGAAATCGGTGACGATTCCGCTTCCGAGCTTCTTCTGATCTGGCCCGAACACATCGATTTTAACAATGACCTTGCCGGGATGCTTAAGCTCGTAGATGTCGGCGAGGACATGTACCTTGCCGTAGCTAGGCGCCCAGTAGCCGGACGTCTCGAGCGGCTTGACTTTCACTGGCTTGAATTCGGCCGGCTCGAGCGGCTTGGCCTCGAAGCTGTAGGCGCGGAGGAAAAGTATCGAACCGTCCTTCTCCTTGAGCGTGATCCGTGCCCGGCCGACCTGGTTCTTCTCGAGCGGGATGTCGACTCCGATGTCGGCCTTCGCGCCTTTCGCAATTTGGGCCTGCTTCGTCTCAGTTTTCAGAACGGGCCATTCACCGGTCTTCGGATTGGGACGGTCCGCAAGCACTTCGAAGAGCCCGGTTACATCGGCGTCACGGTCCGGGCTTCTGATTTCCAGCACAGGATTGAATTTCTGGCCGGGGAAGTCGCCGAAGCTCTTCGCCCAAAGCGCCGGTGCATCGTCCTTGAAAACGATACGGGCATGGGCGGCTATGTTGTGGAAGGAGCAGGTGTAGCTCTGCGGACGGAAGCCGCCGTCGCGTGCGAACTCGAGCCCGATCTCGAGACCGTCCTTGATGTCTGCGACGTCGACGAAGTCGGTGAGCGGAACGGAAAGCTCGCTGATCCAAGTGGTGTCGGTGACCGATGTCCGATACTGCCAGTGGCCGTTCCAGCCGCTGATCGCCTGCCCGATCGTCGGCATGAAATGGCTGTCCCAATACGCGCCGCGGGCGTTGCCGATCCACTGGTAGTATTCGGGGATGCCGCCCGGCTTCATCGGCGGCTGGACATACAGCTCGACGCTCGGATCCGTGCAGATCATCACGGCGTCCTTGATGAAGACGTTGCTCTTGGGATATTCACCTGGGCGAAGCGGATTTATGTAGCAGACGTATAAGTTCTTGTCGTCGCGTGCGACGTAGATGGAGACGCTCTGCGCGCATTTCGCAAAGCTGAACATCTGTATGAAGCTGTTTTCCAGGCGCACACCGTCGTCGTATTCGCCGGGGGAGAGCAAGCCGTCGACCACCGGCGGCTTGCCGCACTTCCTCAGCTCGAACCGGTTGTCCTCGGAAAGGCCTGACACGGCCGACAGGCCCAGTCCTATACACAGCAGCATGGCGGCAAAGAACTTGTGCGACATTCAGCTCCTCCTTTAGTGTCGTTGTTTTATACGTCTATGCTTTAAACGTTTTCAAATTCCAAATATCCAAGCGCCAAATTCCAAATAAATCTCAAATCTCAAGCTTCAAAATCCAAACACTGGATCGAACTGTTTGGAATTTGTGAATTGAAATTTATTTGTGATTTGGATTTTGGAACTTGGAATTTTGGCTTGTGGGCGGAGCCAGCTAATATGCTGTTGAATCTCATTTGCTTATTTCTTCCACGATCAGTTCGTCAAAGCAGCTCCACGAATCGTCGATGCCCGGCGTGTCGTTCCGGAGCCGGTCGGCCGGTCCGTTGTCGCAGCCTGTGCCGAGGACAATATGCGATGGGACGCCGGCGAAGGACTTGCCCGCTTCTGCGCCGCGCGGAACATCGGCGATCTTCTTCCAGTCCTTGCCGTCGGTGCATGCGAAGAGGGCGATGCTTTCCGGCATCAGATCCCATCGGACCCAGTCGGACGGACCAGGTTTAGGACACGGGATTGTCTGCATTGCACCGTCCTTGCAGACGACAAAGAACATCTCCGTCCTGTCGCCGGCGGCATTGCCCCAGGGATTTGTGAGGACGCATTTTATATAGCGGTTCTTCCCCCAATACAGGGCGGACATCGGATGTGTCTCCGTCGGATTGCCGCACTGCTGGCCGGTCGGCGGATATGCACGGACGCGGACCGAGACGCCGTCGCGGCTGAACGGCCTTGAAATGTTGGCGTAGCCGCCGTTGGTATGTATTCGGATTGTCCCATAGTATGGTTCAAAGGTCGGGGAATTCGTCTTCGGACCGTAGCTAGGTGTGGGATTGAAAGACTTTTCCCATTCAGGCTTGAGCGCCGTGAAATCGTCGCAGAGCTCGGGGATGCGCTTCCCAGTGTTGAGGACGGCGATATCTTCCGGTGGACCTGTCTTGAAGACGCCCGGCGCTGCCAGAAGCAGGCAGCGGTTCATGTGCCGCCGGATCTGAATGCCTTTGATCAGGCCTTTTTCCATCGGGAGGATGGCGCCGTCGACCTCGTCGCTCGCTTCTACTGGGCCGCTGAAACCGAACTTGGCGAGATCGATTTTAAGATCTACTTCTGCAGGGCCGTCATTGCCGTTAGAGATCATGAGGCGCACTCGGAGCGGTTCCGGCCTGGACCAGGCGCTGACGAATATTCTGTCGCCGCCCTTGACGACCTGCCAGCGTCCGTCGGGATTCCAGAATCCATGGAAGCGCAGGTCCGGCGCGGTGAGATCGATGTCGTTGCGCGGGGCGGTTCCTAGCGTGATGCGCTTGCCGTGCGGAATGTCGAAGAGTCCAAGGACGGTCTGCGTTTCCTCCAGGCCCCATGTGTAAAGGTAGGTGGGCATCACTCCCCACATGCGGCCCATGGTGATGCGCAGGTTTGGAATTCCTTTGTCGTTGAGCCAGCGGTCGACGAAGTCGAATTTCTCGCCTTTCGCCTCGCGGTCGACCTGCTCCTTGGTGAGGTAGCCGCCGTTCTCGCCGTCCAGCCAGAAGTCGCTGAACCCGAGCGAGCCGATGATCGGTGCGTCGGTCATGTGGACATTGAGGATAGGGGCGGGGCCTTGCTCCAGGAAATATGCCCTGACCCGTTTGAGGAATTCGCGGTCGCCGAACATGCAGCTTGACTGGCGGATGCCGCCGTCCTTATCCTGCCAGGCCAGGCCGGTCCCGAGAGTTCCTGCGACATTCGCAAAGGTGTTGTCGTAGTAGATGCCGGCCATGCCGAGTTTGTCGTGCCAGAGCTTGTAGACCCAGAGGAGATAGTCGTTCTGCGACGGGACATGCAGCCCTGGGCCCCAGTCGCCCGTCCATTCGTCCTCGTTCCGTAAAATCGTCGGGTAGTTAGCAGTGTCGGTCGGCTCAATGCGGTCGGAACGGAAGCAGAAATAGCGCCACCAGCGGTTAGCTTTCTTAGC
Source organism: uncultured Victivallaceae bacterium (assembly GCA_964636325.1). GTDB lineage: Bacteria > Verrucomicrobiota > Lentisphaeria > Victivallales > GWF2-50-93 > CAZWRV01. The sequence continues at coordinate 19,037 of CAZWRV010000097.1, forward strand.
CTCCTCGTCCACGAAGCCCGGGTGATCTTCGGCGCGCTTGCACTTCTCCGGCTCGAAGCAGTTCGGGAAAAGGATTGGGGCGTCGAAGTAGCTCCAGCCGTAGGCCTTCTCCTTCTTCCAGCTTCCGCCGGGCGCGCGCGGCCTGATCGGGGTCGCCTGCAGCGAAAGTGTCGTTGTGATCGGATCTTTCAGGACGGCAGGAGTGTTGACCAGCAGGAACCGCAGGACTGTCTGCCCATTCTTGCGAACCAGATCCATGCATGGTTTTGAATTGTCAACGATCCAGCCGCGGTTGTTGTCGCCCATGAACGCGATGCCGCGGTCGTCGTCGCCGAACCAGACATGCGGACAAAAGTTGAAGCCCTTGTTGGTTCCGCCGTTGAATGAGTTCCACAGCTCGCCATCTGGCTTGCCGGCGAGGTCTAGGAAGGCCTTGTTGGTCCGCATGTCGCCGATGCTGCTCATGTTGAACAACTTTGCAATTTCATTGGGCAGGGGCACTTCCAGTCGCACGCTGCTCACCGACAGCTCCTTCGAGGGCGTGATCGTCAGGTTGAACTTATAGAAGCCGTCGAACTCCAAGGTGCCTTTCGCCGAGGCTTTTAGCGAGCCGTCCGTTGTCTCGCTTTCGGCCTCGATGTCGACGTATGTCGGGCTTCTCAAACTCAACGAGGGAGTCGAATCTTTCCATCCCAAAGTTCCTGTGTCCGTTTCGACCCCCAGGGCGACCGGCGCCGCAAGGAGTTCCTTTGTCGCTTCGCCCCAGCAAGGTTCAGGCTGGGTTGACAATATTTTTTCCGGAAGCCCAAGGTTTCCAAACGTGTAGACGCGTCCCCAGCAGGCAGCCTTCGCTCCGGAGCTGAAAATCCCCTTGTCGGGCAAAGTCATCGGTGGCCATGGCGCGACCGGCTGGTCCGTCACACCGAGCCGGTTTCCCTCCCACGGCTCCTTGAGGCGGTTGAAAGATGCGGTCGCTGAAACATCGCCTGTTTTTATTGTGACAAAGTAGTCGCCGTCGGGCAGGGGATTCTGCATCGGAATGCTGCAATGTAAAAGACTGGTGGCCGAACAGTCCTGAACTGCGATGTTCGCAATTTCTTTTCCGGCAGAATTTTTGACCGAGACATTTGCCGGAAATTTCTGCGGAGGCTGATTCCTTGCCGCGCCATTGAGGGATTGAAGATCTCCATAAATTTGTATCGCATGGTCTGAGACTCGGTAGGTCGAGCGCAGCCCGAGAGTTTTTCGTGAGGCCATCACCTTCGGAAGCTCCATTGCAGTCTTGAGCTTTTCGCCGCCCGCCTTGACCGCGGCGACGTATGCCTCCAGCTCGGGCTGGCTGAGCGCGCGGTTATATACGCGGAGCTCGTCGAAGAGGTATTCGCGGGGATTCTTCGGGTCGGGCCATGGATTGCCGAGGGTGAAGGACTTCATCGGTATCCCGGAGGAAATGCTCACCGGCGCAATGAACTTCGAACTGAGTTTGCCGTTCCAGTAGAAGCAGACCATGTCGGCGTTCCAGGTGAGAGCGTAGTGATTCCAGGTGCCGGCCTTGACCGCGCCGGGAAAAGAAGCGAAGCCGCCGCCGATATTGCTCCAGAGCCGCCCCAGCTCGACATGCCTTGGATCGCCCGCGCCCTTTTTACCGAAGAAATTGACATAGAGTCCTCCGCCGTCGTCGAAGGAGAGGATGAACGATCCCTGCTCGACATCGAATTCCATTCTGCTCCAGAAACCGATCGTGCCGGCGCCGCGGGAGATCGTCTGGGCGGTCTCGTAGCGGAGGTTCCCGGTTGTCGCCAGCGCCTTCCCGGAAAGGCCGTCGACCTGCTTGCCGCGCGAGGAATTCTCCGCACCGTCGAAAGTGTCGGCGAAGCAGACGCAGTAGCGGTGCACGTCCGGTATGGCGTCGCCGTCCGTCTGGCCGTACACCGTGGCGGCTAAAGGGAGGAAGAAAGAAACGCACATCAATAATGATGTGCAACAGTGGCTGCGCATGGGTAGAAATCCCTTCTATGCATTACGGCGGATACATCTTTATCCAGTCGTAGTTGTCCCTCTGTATCGACTGGACGTGGTAGTCGGCGAAGAGGCCGTTCATCGTCTTGTTGTGCTTGTAGCGCGCGGCTTTAGCAGGGCCAAGGGCGTTTATGTCCCACATGTGCTTGGTGTTGAAGCCCTGCCAGTTCGGGTCGGGGTAAGCATAAGGGTTGGGCATGGATTCCCCAATAAGGAGATGGTTCGGGAAGTCCTTGACGCTCTTGGCGGAATAGCGCAGGGGGTTCGTGGTCTGCACCATGGCGAAGAGCTGGCAGTTGGCGCCGTAGCTGCCCATGTAGCCGAAGTCATAGAGAATCTTGTCCGGATCCGTGTTGAAGTCGGTCGTGCAGATGAACATTGACGGTGGTCTGGCCTCCCAGCCGGAGGCTCCGGCGCCGTAGGTCGCATAGTATTGCTGCTGTGGGACATAGCCGTGGGCCGCCAGTTCGCTTGCGAAGAAAGTGGTGAGGTAGTAGTCGTTGTTGTCGATAAGGTAGTTGGCGATTGCCGTCCCGATCTGCTTCAGATTGTTTGCGCATGTGATCTTATGCGCTCCTTCCCTGGCCTGCCTGAGCGCCGGCAGAAGCATCGCCGCAAGAATTGCGATGATCGCGATCACGACCAGCAGTTCGATGAGGGTAAAGATCGCCGGACTTCTTCCTTGCCGAGAATGCTCATGCATGGTTCCCTCCTATTGTTTTTCATATTCAAATGATAATGAGAAAACTTTTCACCAATAGTTCAGATTATCCATGATGCACTTTGGGCGGAGTTGTCCCGCCATGTTGAAGGGCAGGCCGAACCAGGACCTGCACCGGCGGCTTCTCGCCGCGCAGGAGGCGGTCGACGACGCCGTGGACGGCGCAGACGAGGCGTTTCAGGCTGAAACTGCACTTCGTCAGAGGAAGTGTGAACGGCAGCTCCACGCCCTGGGTCGCATGGGAGATGATTGCCACGTCCTCCGGAACACGTATCCCCATGGATGCCAATTCCTTTTCGACTTCAAGCATTTTTATGTCGTCGGAGACAAAGAAGGCGTCAGGCTTTTCATCAAGCGCCCATATTCGGCGGAGAGCTTCGGCAATCGGGCTCGCACGCGAGAATATGTTCCACTCTGTCCGGGGAGTAATGCCCGCATCCTGCAACCCCCGGCAGAATCCGTCGAAATCGTCGTTGCTCTTCGCCCGGCCGGGAATATCGGCATGTGAAATCAAACCTATCCGGCGGTAGCCTTGCGAAAGCAGATACCCCACCGCCCGCCTGCCAAGTTCGAAATAATCAAGGCAGACCGATGGGAAAGCCGGGGACAATTCGCCCATGCAGACCGAGTTGATGCCGTTCCGGATCAGCTCATTTTCAAGAACAGGATAATGGCCTGACGTTATTACAACCGCAGCCTGCCGCCATATTATCGAATCGACGTTGAGGCTCTTAACGAACGCATCGCCCTCGCCGTCGCCGAGCATGAAATGCGTCTTGAAATTGCTGTCGCTGAAGCGTTCCTGGAGGCTTCTCCTGAGTATCCCGAAGAAGGGCGAAGAGGCGGACTGCGTCAGAAGAACCATCGGAAATACGAAAAGGATTGTTCCGCGGCAGGCGTCCTGGCGTACAAATGTCCCACGGCCTTGCCGGCGGTGCATAAGCTGCTCCGACTCCAGGCCGGACAGCGCCCGGTTCAAGGTCATCCGGCTCACCCCGAACATCTTCGCGAATTCCGCTTCTGGCGGAAAGCGATGTCCGGGCTTGATACGCCCGCTGCGGATCATCTCCCGAATGTTGTCCTGTATCTGCTCAACTATCGGCTTGGCCTTTAAACAGTGCAAAACCCGTCCTCCGGCTGATTTATGGAATTGTCATATCACCCAAACATTATAATATCTTCGTTCAAAATGATCATGTCAAGCGGAAAAGTGAAAAAGGTATAATGAATATACCAATGGCATGATTAATCCAATAAATACAAATATATATTAGTTATAATATGCGTTAAGTGTGGCTGAGCAGAGAGCGGAGGAGATGCCGCTTAAGTGGTGGCTGGCTTTAGCCTGGCCCCAAATGCGCAGGCTTCCCCATTCATCGTTTTGAAATTGGCTTTAAGGCTTGAGGCTTTCCCCTAAATCCTTCTTGAAGCGAGATTGGCGGTAATATTCCTGGGCCTCCGGCAGGATGTTGCGCATCTCCTCAATTCGTTTGCTGCTCATCGGGTGGGTGGAAAGAAATTCGCTGAGCGGGCCGGTCTGGGAAAGTTTTCCGAACTTCTCCCATAGGGAAATCGCGGCTTCGGGCCTGTATCCGGCCTTAGCCATGAGGATCATCCCGATCCTGTCGGCCTCGTATTCCTGTGTCCTGCTGTAGGGGAGGATTACTCCGACGGTGGAGACGCCGCCGTATGCGAGGAGCCAGGCGTCCGCGGCCGCGGTGTTGGTAGCCTGCAGGGATGTCTCGAGAATCTTCGCGCCGACCTGCTGGACTATCTGCTGCGACATCCTTTCGCCGCCGTGCCGGGCGACGGCGTGCCCGACTTCGTGGCCGACCACCGCGGCAAGCTCGGCGTCGTTCGCGAAATATTTGAATATCCCCGAGAACACTGCGACCTTTCCGCCGGGCAGGCAGAAGGCGTTTGCCTCGTCCGCCTGCAAGACCCTGAAATCCCACATGTAGCCCGGCTGTTCGGCGGCGATCGCGATCTCCTTGCCGGTCCTGGCGAGGGCCGCATTGTATTTTTCATTGTTTGAAACCTTGTATTTGGACAGGACTTCGCGCCATGCCTCGTCGCCCATGCGCTCCTCCTCGTCAACGCTTGTCATTATGAACTGGCTCCTGCCCGTGTAAGGCACCGTATAGCAAGACGAAAGAAGACCAGCAAGGCACGCAAGGAGCAGCGCCTGCGCAAAACACATTGCAGATTTCATGGGAATCTCCTCTGAAACTCGCCCATCTTTGTCGCGAACTTTGTCGTTATCTTTGTC
>CAZWRV010000098.1:0-23865 GCA_964636325.1 uncultured Victivallaceae bacterium
AACTGCCTGCCGCCCTTCGACCTGTTCTTCTGCAGCTGGATGAAACTCATACGACCTCCATATTTTCAAGTTTATTAGAGTATATATGGTATCTATGCGATTTTCAACAGGGAGAAGAATAAAAAATCGCTTTTTTTCAGGGCGCAGGAAGAATAGATACCATTAGAAAATCATTTTGGGTTGGGATTGTGGAATTTTCGAGGGAAAGTGAAGGAGATGTACCGGCAACGACCTTTGCGTAGAAAAGGAACTTCACATCCATGTCCGCCCACTGTTTGGGTGTTGACTTATCGGGGTGCATAATTCGGACATTGTATTCGTTTATAAGCTGCAAATCCTTCATATAAAATTAGTTATAAAAGATGGTGGCAAGGGCCGGAATCGAACCGGCGACACACGGATTTTCAGTCCGCTGCTCTACCTGCTGAGCTACCTCGCCACAGTGGGGGTCTTATGCAAGAGAGCTATTACATAGAGCATCAATCTGAAAAATCAAGCGGGCGGGGGGAGAATTCGGGCAATTTGCCCGCCTAATATTGCCGGGATCCGGACAGGACATACAAATATCTCAAGGTATATTCGATAGTCTTGCATGCCAGCCCGACGGGGCCCCAGTATGTGGTCCGCTGCATCTGCTTGAACCTCTGCTGGCGGATATCCTCCATTTCAAGGCCCCTGATCTCTTCAGTCATCGTTTCGATCTGACCCTGGAGGCTGTCGATCTTTGCCTTTACGGTGTTCAAATCTTCGACGGTTTTGGATTTGAGCAACATGGCCTTGTAGAGTTCCTGCTCCTTCCTGAGGCTTTTAAGCATCTGCTTCTTGGTGTCGATGATGCTTTTCTCCTCCTTTGAGACGGTTACTTCGACCTCCTTGCTCTTAAGTATGACATCGGGGACGTCGGTCTCGAGGCGTCCGATCTCCTGGTCGACCCTGGTTATTTCGCCTCTTATGTGGTCCAGCTGCGGGACGGTCTTGGCATCGGCCATCATCTTGGCCAGGCATTGTCTTTCGAGGACGAGGCTCTCATAGCGGGCCTTTTTTTCGGCCAGTGCAGGATCGTCCAAGCCCAGTTTCTCCTTGGGCGCGGTCGTCGCGCAACCGGAGGCCAGCAGGACTACAAAGAGGATTGATATGCTGAACTTCATTTTTCCGCCGTCCTAAGTCGAGGGCATGCTTAAGTTTCCGAGCAATAAGTTTAGATGCGCAATATGCTTTTTCAAGGAGACCCGGATTCTATTTCCCGGCAGAAAGGGCTTCCAGCGTTTTCCTGAAAAGCGCCGTCTCGCCCAGAAGCTCCTTGAGATGGAGCTGCATATCAGTCCGGAGCTTGCTCCCCCGCCGGTCGTCTCGTGCGGGCCTTTCCGCCGGCGAATTGTCGCCCAGGCCGGCGTCCTTTATCCTCCTCAGGCGCCCGATCATGAGGTCGCGTATCTCCTCGAAGTTGTCTATTCCGGTGAAATAGCCGACGTGCATCTTGAATCCGGACTCGTGCGATGCGGTGTTGGCGCCGACGGCGGAGCCGCCGCCGGCGGTCTCGACCTTCAGATCCGCGATCTGAAGGAATCTCTGGAGGGGCCCCTGCGATATGGATATGTTCTGTATGTTGTCGAAGCTCATGGTCATCTCCCTGACGTTGAGCACGCCCTCCCTGATCCTGAGGCTGCGGTCAGTCACCTTGTACCAGCGCAGCTCGTAATCCAGCCTGATAATGAGGAAAGAGAACAGGACATAAGCCAGGAAGCCGACGAGTATGACGAGGACCGCCACCGCTGCCGCCAACATGGCCGCAGTGTTTTTTGTCATGAAAAGGCCGTAGGCGGCCAACGGCAGCTCGGTCGCAAAAAGGATCAGCAGCCCCACGCAGTTCTTGACGAGCCACGTCGCCAGCTTATACCAGTAGAAGTTCGGGGACGCCCGGAAGACCTTGAGCGTATTCACGTCGCCCATGGGATCAAGTGGTTCGGGCGGCACCTTCAGCACCGCCAGTATCGCGGCCTTTAGTGCAGAATACATATTTCCCCTTTAGCCAGTGAGGTATCCAGTAACGAATAACAAATAACATAATCAATAACGGATTACTGCACCTGCTTGTGTGCGGCGGCGAACTTTTCGACGGCCGCCCTGGCCGCGGCGATCTCGTCCTTTATCTGCCTAAGAATCTCGACGACTTCGTCTCCTGGCTCGCCTGCGTACTGGCCTGGCGAGGGTGTTCCTTCCGTTATTTCGCGCAGACCTCGCATCTTCGAGTAGATGAAGTCGCGGAGCGCCTCGTATTCGACGATACCCTCGATGGACATCTCGGCCTCCATGTTGCCGGACGCAGTCTGTATCCTGAGATCCGCCAGCCCGAGCCAGCGCTGTATGATACCGGAGCTCACATGGATGTCCTGAATCTTGGCGTAGGTGAGGTTGATTTCCCTCTTGAACAGAAAGCCCCATTTCATAAGGATGCCGTCACCGTCGAAACGGTAGCTCAGGGTGTGGTAGCGGAAATAAAGATATGGGAGGAGGACCAGAACGAACGGCCCCGAAAGCAGCGACCTTATCACGTAGAGGGTCAGCAGCTTCGGCGAAGGCCGCTCGATCGACATTATCTTCGCATCATCAGCCATTGTTTCTTCCGGATGCTTGATTTCAGAGGATAATCTACATATTGTTATTACGGATGACAAGCTGTAATGTGTTTTGAATTACAGTTGTCGGGTGTCAGGTTTCAGGGGAATTAGTCATGACGATCCGCACTTTCGCATGCCGGACCATATGTCGATTCATTGACACTGACACCTGAAACCGCCAACTGCCGACTTGCTCAATTAGCTGCAAAGGCTTCTTGCAACATGAGAATAATAGGAGGAACAGCGTCGGGTATTGACCTGAAGATTTCCACGGACGACGATCTCAGGCCGACTGCGGGCGCGTCGAAGAAGGCGCTCTTCGACAGCCTGGGCGGTCTTGCCGGCATGAAGGTCGCAGATCTCTTCGCCGGCGCGGGCGGTCTGGGCTTCGAGGCCGCAAGCCGTGGTGCCGGAAGAGTCCTCTTCATCGAGAAGCTCCAGCGGCGCTGCACCGACATCCAGAACAACATTGGAAGGATGCGCAAGGCGGGCGTTTCCGCCGAGATGTCCGTCATAAGGGCCGACGTCATGCGGCTTTGGGACAGGCCGCACCGCCTGCCGTCACCGCCCGACATAATCTTCGCCGACCCGCCATACGCGGAATCCGTCTCACTCATGTCGGAACTTCTCTCGTCCGCGAATTTCGCGGAGTGGGCCGCCGGGGCAGCGCTCATCTGGGAACTGCCGGAAGGAAGCAGGGCCGAGCCGCTCTGGAGCCCGGAATGCAAGATACTATGGAAGTCGTTTAAAATCAGGAAATACGGGATAGCTGTTTTCGATTTCCTGAAAGTGGATTCCGGACTTGCCGCTCCGCAGGCTTGATCCCGGCGTTGAATTGAAAAGGACGGATGGAAGCATTAATGTCTTTCCGGTGGATCTAATTTTGCCGAAGAGAAACTAGATGGAGGGCGGAATTCTATTCCGCCGTACGGCGGGAGTTCCCGCCGCAAAGAGGACGGTTGAATGGCATTCAACCCTCCGGAATACGACGAAGATAGAGAGGAAGAGAGCGATTAAGATTGTCGAGTTTCACGAGAGTGCCGCTCTGGCGGGGAAATCCGCCAGTTCTGTCGAACAGAAACTCGATGGAGGGCGGAGCCGAGCTCCGCCGCGGTTGAGCTTGGCTCAACCCTCCGGAAGACGACAAAGATAACGACAAAGTTCGCGACAAAGATGGGCGAGTTTCAGAGGAGTGCCCGTCTGCGGTGACCGCAGTTCTGTCGGGGTGAAACTTAAAGTAGCGCAGGTATTCCTACCTGCGATACCGCAGACAGGAATGTCTGCGTTACTTCAGGTGAGTTTCACGAGAGTGGGAGAGCTATACTCCTTTAGCGTGAAAATTTACATTTTGACGGGCCAGATTTGGGATTGGATTTTTTCGTTCCGACCGAGGGGCGACATGAATATCGTCCGAGGAAGGAACGGAAAAATACGGCCCAAAGATGCTCGACGCAAGGCGGTTGCGGTCTTTCGGTTTTGCTCCGCACTCTTCGAGAACCTTCGACACCTCGGTATCGGCGGTCTCTCAGAATGCGAAGCAAATTCCAAAATCTCCGCGATCAAAATGTAAATTTTTCAGCCTAAAGGAGTATACAATATGGCGGACATCTACAAGATCGAATTCTACGTTCCTGAAGCTGACGCGGAGAAGGTGAAGGCGGCGTTGTTCGCTGCGGGCGCAGGCCGGGTCGGGAATTACGACTCCTGCTGCTGGCAGACGTCAGGAGCCGGCCAGTTCCGCCCGCTCGAGGGCAGCGATCCGCATATCGGGAAGATTGGCGCCGTGGAGAAGTTGCCTGAGGCCAAGGTCGAACTGGTATGCGAAGGTTCCAAGTTGAAGAAGGCCATCGCCGCCCTGAAGAAGGCGCATCCGTACGAGACGCCCGCATACCAGTATTGGAAGGTGAGGACGTAGCTTTATTAACTTAAGGTTTTATATGCTGGAGCTTTTATCGACAAGTCCGAATCTCTACTTCATGTGGGTGACGATCGTAGTGTTTTCCGTGTGCTGCCACGAGTATGCTCATGCCCAGGTGGCGCTTTGGCAGGGGGACAGCACGGCGGCGGACAACGGGCATCTGACCTTGAACCCCTTGAAGCAGATGGGCTGGCTCTCGCTGATACTCCTTTTCCTGGTCGGACTGGCGTGGGGCGCGGTTCCGGTGAATCCGTCGCGCATGAGGCACCGCTACAGCAGCGCCCTGGTCTCGTCCGCCGGACCGCTGATGAACCTGCTGCTGTTCACGGGATTCACGGTCCTGGCGGCTTTCGCCCACAACATGAACATGGACGGCGCGGTGCGGCTCTTCATGCTCGGCTCATGCATCAACATCGTCCTTTTCATCTTCAACATGCTTCCGGTTCCGATCCTCGACGGGTATACGGTCTTCAGCTTCCTTTTCCCGAAGATAAACATGGTGAATCCCGAACTGAAGAACGGGCTGACGTTCCTTCTAGTGATCATCCTGTTCTGCTCGTTCAACCAGCTGTGGAGATTCGGCTTCTGGATAACCGGTCAGTCGGTTGACGCGCTATTGTATCTGATATGAGCACGGTCAAGGAAATAGAGGAGAAGGTCTGGAAGGTCTCGGAAGTGAACGGGGCCGTGAAGGAGGTCATCGAGAACGCCTTCATGCCGTTCTGGATGGCGGGCGAGATCGGCACCTTGAACATCCACCGCTCGGGCCATGTCTACATGGTGATGAAGGACGAGCGGTCGCAGATCCGGGCGGCGTATTTCAACGGTGCGGCAAAGGCCAGGGCGATCGGGCTCGAAGTCGGATCGCAGATAGAGGTCCGCGGCCGGCTCGGCGTCTACGACGTCCGCGGCGAATACCAGTTCAACGTCGCCGAGATCAGGCTAAAGGGTCTCGGCGACCTCCACCGCCGCTTCGATGAGCTGAAGAAGAAGCTTTCTGTAGAAGGCCTTTTCGACGAATCCCGTAAAAAGCCCATCCCCATGCTGCCCGGCAGGATCGGCATAGTCACTTCGCCGGACGGCGCCGCGCTGCGCGACTTCCTTCAGATCATCGGGCGCAGGTTCCCGAACATTCACATCAGGATATTCCCCGCCGCGGTCCAGGGCAGGGGAGCCGAACTCCAGGTGGCCAGGGGCGTGGCCTTCTTCAACAGGACGTCCTCTGTGGATGTGATAATCGTCACGCGGGGCGGGGGAAGCATGGAGGATCTCTGGCCCTTCAACGAAGAGGCCCTCGCCAGGGAGATCGCGAAAAGCAAGATTCCAGTCATCAGCGCAGTAGGCCACGAAATAGACTTCACGATATGCGACTTCGTGGCCGACCTGCGGGTGCCGACCCCGTCCGCCGCGGCCGAACTCGTGGTCGGCCGCCGGGACGAGTTCGAAAACCTCCTCGCGGATTACCGGCGCAGGCTGCGGGCGGCCCTGGACCTGGGGATCGAGCGCGCCAGGACGCGCCTTGAACGCGCCAGCACCAGCTACGTCTTCCGCGAGCCGCTGAACGTCCTGCGAAACTACCAGCAGAACCTCGACGACCTGGGCCGCCGCTCGCTCTCAGCTCTCAAGCTGTCCGCTGAAAAGAACTCCTCCCGCCTAAGGGAGGTCGCCGCCCGCCTGAAGGCCATAAACCCCAGAGCCGTCCTCGAACGCGGATATGCGATCCTCGTCGAGAAAAACTCTGGGAAAATAATCACCGAGCCCGGCGTTCCCGAGGGGACACCCGTCGACGGCGTCCTCGCCAAAGGCGCGATCCCTCTCATTGTCAGGGGAAAGTGACCGCATCCGCCGGAATCTTCAGAACGGGAACGTAAGCTGTACCGGCCCCCCGTCCGCCTCCGGCTCGGGAAATCCCGAAACAGTCACGCCAACGAGCCTTATCTTGCGGACACCCGCCTCCGTCTTCCTCATAAGTTCCGACGCCTCCCTGTAGATCAGGTCCCACGAGTCCACGGCGGAGTCCAGCGAACGCTGGCGCGTGATCGAGGTGAAGTCAGCGTATTTAAGCTTCAGTGTGACAGTGTGCCCGCACAGATGCTCCTCCTGCAGCATCTCCCAGAGCTCTTTTGAAAGGTCGCGCAAGACCCCGGCTATTTCGACCATGTCGTCGGTGTCGTGCGGCAGCGTCGTCTCGCGTCCGAGGCTCTTCCTCGGCTGATCAGGAGTAACCTTCCTGTCGTCGATGCCGCGGACGATGTCGTAATACCAGATGCCCGACTTGCCGAACTCCTTGACCAGCTCGGCCTTGGACAGCTTCTTCAGGTCCGCCCCGATTGTGACGCCCATGCCGCGGAACTTCGCCGCGGTCACCTTGCCGATCCCATGGAAGTCCTCTATCGCAAGGCCTGAAAGGAATTCGTCGGCCTGGTCCGGTGTTATCACTGCAAGACCGGCGGGCTTGTGCAACCCCGACGCTATCTTCGCCAGAAACATGTTGAACGAAACTCCGGCCGACGCCGTAAGGCGGGTCTCGCCGAATATACGTTTCTGTATCTCCTGCGCGACCCATGTCGCCGACGGGATTTTCTTAATATTGTGCGTCACGTCGAGATACGCCTCGTCTAATGAGACAGGCTCGACCAGGTCGGTGTACTCCAGGAATATTCTTCGGATCTTCTCCGACTCCGCGCAGTATGCGTCCATCCGGACCGGCAGGAATATCCCCTTGGGGCATAGCTTTGCGGCCTGTCCTATCGGCATCGCTGACCGGACGCCGAACTTCCTGGCCTCGTAGGAGGCGGTGGAAACGACTCCCCGCGTGCCGGGAAGGCCGCCGACTATCACAGGCTTCCCCCTGAGCCGCGGATTGTCGCGGACCTCGATTGAGGCGTAGAAGGCGTCCATGTCTACGTGGATTATCTTCCGGACTAGCATTTCAGCAGCATTTAGTGTTCTGGAAGATTAAATAAGTATCAGGTAAACCGCGTTCTTTCACTGAATATTTATGCTAAAGAAGTATAGTTCCACAAACACGACGCGGCAAGCCGCCTTCCCTTATGCGAAATCCGCAGTCCGCCTGACAGCGGGCAGTTCCGCGGCGATGGAGAATATTCCGGGCTTTTTAAGCTTTTCATAGTGGGCGGGTCAGGAAATCTGAATTTAAATCGGCATTGCTAATCGTCTCGAAATTGTATGGAGGCACCGGCGACGCAAGGTCGGTGGTGTCCATATTATTATGAGGCGATTAGTAATAAAAAAATCCGCTATCTTCGGGCGGATGCTTGCAAGAAGAATTTGCCTGCCTATATTTTGCGCCATTGCATCAGTGACCTTGTCGTTTTAACGCCTTCCGACCTGATCTTCCGATGCTCTACTCGGCATATTCCGTTTTGCAGGCGTTGCTGTTTTCACAAGGAAGACGATGAACGACGCGCATCCCGTCCACGAGTTGAAGTCCCGTGCCAAAATCCTCCTGAGCAGCGTTTTCGGGCCGTATTCCAAGAAGGATGAATACGGCAGCATGGAATCCAATGCGATCGAGCTCTACCATAACCAGGTGACACGCGTCCAGGGGGCGTTCTCGCTCCGGATGTTCCACCGCTCGTTCGGACTCATGATGATCCAGGAGAACCTTGATGCTCCGGTCACCCTTCTTGATTTCCCCACACGCGAAAGGTTCATGGAAGAGCTGCGGAAGAACAGATATGACATCGTCGGAATAAGTTCGATCATCCCCAACTTCCGAAAGCTCAAGGAGATGTGCAGGATCGTCAAGGAGCTGCAGCCGAAGGCGACGCTTGTGGTCGGAGGGCATGCCGCAAACATTGGCGATCTCAAGCAGCGCGTCGGCGCCGACCATGTAGTGAGAGGGGAGGGCATACGCTGGTTCAGGCGGTTCATCGGCCAGGACGAGAACGCCCCGGTGAAGCATCCGGCCGTATATTCCGGATTCGACACCAGGATCATGGGCATTAAAGTTTCGGACAGGCCCGCCGACACCGCCGCGATACTGATCCCTTCCGTCGGATGCCCGATGGGGTGCAATTTCTGTTCGACTTCGGCCCTCTTCGGCGGCAAGGGCAAGAGCATCCATTTCTACGAGACAGGAGACCAGCTTTTCGAGGTGATGCTTGAGCTGGAGAGGAAGCTGAAGGTTAATTCTTTCTTCGCCCTCGACGAGAACTTCCTGCTCCACAAGAACAGGGCCATGCGCCTGCTTGAGCTCATGAGAAAACACGGCAAGAGCTGGGCGATCTACATATTCAGCTCGGCCCAGGTGCTCAAACATTACACAATGGACGAGCTCCTCGGCCTTGGCATATCATGGATATGGATGGGAATAGAGGGAAAGAACAGCCGCTACGAGAAGCTCCACGGCATAGACACGTTTGCACTCGTCAAAAGACTCCAGGAGAACGGGATAAGAGTCCTTGGATCATCCATAATAGGGCTTGAGGACCACTCGGCCGAAAACATCGGAGAGGTCATCAGCCATGCAGTGGCCCACAACACGGTTTTCCACCAGTTCATGCTATACACTCCCACGGAAGGGACACCGTTCTACGAGGAGATGAAGGCGAAGGGGCTCCTTCTGCCGGAATCGGAGTGCTCTCTTTCAGACGCCAACGGCCAGTATCGCCTCAACTACAGGCACCAGTTCATAGAGAAGGGCAAGGAGGAGGAATATCTGATAGATGCCTTCACACGCGACTTCAAGGAGAACGGACCGAGCATTGCCCGCATGATCAGAACCACCTTGGACGGATATCTGAGGCACAAGGACCATCCGGACAAACGCATCAGGGAGAGGATCAGGCGCGACGCCGGCTCCCTCTCCTTGGCGTTCGCAGGGACAGCCTGGGCGCTCAGGAAAAAGTTCGCGGACGATCCTAAGACCGGAACGGAGATGGACACGCTCCTCGGAAGGATCTACGACGAGTTCGGGCTTAAGGCCAGGATCGCCGCGCCTATTGCCGGACTTTACATCTACATGGCGATTTCAAGGGAGGAGAAACGCCTTGCGAACGGCTGCACGTACGAGCCTCCCACCTTCTACGAGCTCAATTCCGCCGCAAAAATGCTTTCCGGCAATCACGCCCCGTAATGGTGAACAGCGCAGTATCGTAAATATTCAGTGAACTACGCCCTTTCGCTGAATATCTACGACAAGAGATGCCGACGCAACGGATTTCCGCCGAAGGATATATTCAGATTTTCCGGCGCCCCGCTCTGAAAAGGCACATGGGTATTTTCCACCTTTGTTGAACATTTCAGAGGGACGGGCCAGGAAATCTGAATTTGTTTCAAAACCGGAACTGGAAAAACAATACGCTCATTGTATAATATATGCTCGAAATGCTTTCCTCAATCAAGGCGTGGTAGCCAAGTGGTAAGGCAGAGGTCTGCAAAACCTCTATGCACCGGTTCGAATCCGGTCCACGCCTCCAATCATATTTGCGCTTCCGGCGGAAATGGGTTTTCCGGACATTTCCTGTTTCCCGCGCGGCGGAGGAATGTAGTGTCTGTGGAAAATGAAAGGGCACGGCCGCGATGTTCATAAGGGAGAAGAAGACCAGCACCGGCACAGCGCTTCAACTTGTCAGGAGATTCTCTGCGGGCGGCCAATGCGTCTTGCATCGTCAGGTGCTCGGCGTCATCGGCCAATGGCGCGTCCATGTACTGGATGGCGTCCTCGTTAGCCGTCAGGAACGCTGGCGACATCACGTCGCATTTGCTGTTCCGGTAACCAATAACACTTCACTTCTTCTTCGCCTCGAAGCGGGATCTCTTCTTAACCATTTCCGATACTCTGACGACCTCGACCGCCTCGTCGATCTTGACGGGATATTTGATGCCGTTGCGGATGGCGTTGTAGAGGTGCTTCCAGATGTTCTCCATCTTGGATTCGAGCTTAGGGGCCACGGGAATTGTCTCATCGATCCATTCCAGTTTCTCGGCGTTTCCAAATCCGCCCTGGAGCGGCGGGGTGCCGGGGTCGGCCTTGATTTTCATCAGCTTCTGCTTGGGATTGATATATCTGAGGACGATGTTCCGTTCGTCGGAGGTCAGGGCGCCTTTGCTTCCGCGGACGATATAGGTCTGTTCCGGAATAGCAGTGCCGCCGCTGATTTCGAGGTCGACAATCCGTCCGTTCTTTCCGCGCATGACGATCTTGAGGTGGTCTTCGGCATCGCCGACTGCAGCGACCTTCTTGAGGTCGCCCCAGACGTCCGCCAGCGGAGCGCCGAGCAGGCGGAGTCCGTGGTCGACGATGTGCGGGCCCCAGTTGTTGAGCTGTCCGCCGCCGCAGGAGATGATGGTCTGCCAGTCGGCGCGCCTCTGGTAGCCGTGCCGGTTCAGCTTGATCTCATAGACTTCGCCGAGAATCCCGGAGTCTATGATCTCGCGGATGTGCTGGAACGCCGGCTCGAATCGGCGGTTGTGGCGGAAGAAAAGTTTCCCGGGATATTTCGCCGACGCCTTCTTGAGACGCAGCGCATCCTTGTAGCTCAGTGCGATCGGCTTTTCCAGAAATACGTATTTCCCGGCCTTCAAGGCTTTCAAAGCATGCTCGGTGTGGTCGGGCGAACGTGTCGCGACAGACACAAGCTCGACGTTCGGATCCGCAAGCAGTTCCTTCCCGCTGCCGTCGGAGTAGGCCTTCGCACCGGTTTTTTCTGCGAAGACCTTGCGGTGCTCCGCGTCGATGTCGCAGCCCGCGACTATCTCGAACATGTCGGGGAATCCCAATATCTCAGGAATGTGCATTCCGATGCCGGCGCGGCCGAGACCCCAGATTCCAACTTTGATTTTTCTCATTGTGCTATCCTTTATTTCCCTGTTATGTTTTTTACAAACTTCAAGCTCTTGGAAAGGTCTTTCAGCGGGTCGCGCAGATGCTCGTCGTGCTCAATGTGGATCCAGCCGTCCCAGCCGACCTTCAGAAGCATCTCGACCACAGGCGCGTTGCTGAAGCCGTTGTTTCCGCCGCCGAGCTCGCAGAACCGGTAGTTTTGTATGCCGTCGCTCCTTGTTCCGCCGGTCAGGAACACATCCTTGAGGTGCATCACTTCGATGCGGGCGTGATATTTCTTAACTATTTCCACCGGATCGCCGCCAGCCATGCTGAGGTGCCCGGTGTCGAACACGATTCCGGCGTCCGGGACGGCGTTGAGGAAATCCTCCAGCTCCTGCTGGTTCTCGACGCGCTGGTGCATGTGGTTGTGGATGGCGGCCCTGATCCCCCAGCGCCGGCATGACTTCGCCATTGCGTTACAGCGGCGGCAGAACACCTTGAAGTCGACCGAGCGGTCGTTCTGGCCGGGCGAGAGCCAGACATAGCTCTTGCCGAGACCCGCAGTCCATTCTATCCCGGACTGCACGCCAGGGCCGCGGCAGGTGCTGAAGTCCATCCCGAGCCGACGATAGAGCGCCGCCTTCTGCAACGCATCCGACGGACTGACCGCCTCCAGCCGTTCCGTCCCGTTGAATCCGATCTGCTTGAGCGCCAGCAGCCTCTCCTCGATGTCGTAGAGCCCGCCGTACCATACGTTCATCCCGTAGTCCGCGACTCCATACTTCATATCCGCCTTCCTTTTCTTGAATTGACAATAGAATAATGCATTTTATGGCTATAATTTATATTTGCCTTATATTCGGTGAAATGGATAAAATGTGCTTATTTATGCATTAAATGAGCATGCTTTTGCACATATTGTTGCCGTGCGCGGCGATTACCCGCCGCGATTAACCGGGGAGCTTCAATGGACTACTTCGACGGCTTGAGCTTCATTGGGGGGGCGGACTGTCCCGAATACGGCGGAGTGCAACGCGACCGGTTCTTCGATGGGTACTATGGGGTCCAATACAACCACGGCGGCGTGATGGAATACCGGATCGGCAATAATCCGATCCGGAGCTACGAAGGGTCTTTTGTCTTCGTCAGCAGGCCTGGCACCCGTTTCTATTACGGCTCGCCAGCCGGACAGCACCGCCACCACTGCTACATCTGCTTCAACGGGCCACGCGTGATGCAATTCATCACGGGGGGGCTGATCGCCAAGAAGGAGCCTCTTGAGCCAACGCCCGTGGTAAACTCGGAAAAATTTCTGGCCTCGATGAGGAGGCTTCTGGAGATCCTGCACGAGAAGCACCAGGGGTTTTCATGTCCACGCGCAGTGCTTCTCCTTGAGGATCTGTTGCTTCAGATACACGAGCAGCCTGAGGAAGGATCAGTCAGCTCGCACCTTGCGCCGGGGCTGAGGCAGCTGATGGAGGCTATCGCCGCGAATCCCCAGCTCGACTGGGATTTCAGGCGGGAGGCCGGGGATCTTAAAATATCTTACGCCCATTTCCGCAGGATCTTCACGCAATACTGCGGACATTCGCCCGGGCACTACTTGATCCTTAGCCGCCTTCAGTTTGCCTCGGAACGGCTTTTGCGGTCGGACGACCAGCTTGGCACCATCGCGGAACAGCTCGGTTTCTCCAGCCAGTTCTACTTCTCGCGTCTCTTCAAGAAATACTACAAGCTCCCGCCCCTGGCATACCGCAGGGAGTTCAGGGAAGGATGAGAGATAGGTGAAAAGCGGTGACTATTCACCGCTGCGGGGAGCCGTCACTTGCAGCCTTCCAGGAGCACGAGCCGGAAATCGTGGCGTTCGACCGGAACAGTCAGCTTTCCGGCGCCGTCGCCGCAGACCGCGCCCTGTGAGGCGGCGTCCCAGACCTTGATGTTCTGCTTGAGGCCCTGGTCATAAGCGTTTACGACGGTGCCCTCCTCGGCGTCGGATGCCTTCCAGCCCCGCTTGAGGCCGAGCTTCGCGGCGTCGATAGCTATTGACGCGTCATTCTTCTCCCCGAAGTTCACCACGGCGATCAATATTTTACCGGGCCTGAGCCATCCTGCGAGATAGACATCCTTCGTCTCGGTCTTCATCCCTGAATCCTTGTCCCAGTAGGCCAGGAACTTCACATCGTCCTCTCCGATGCCGAACTTGTCCCTCGCGGCCATCAGGGAGCGTGTCTGCCCGTCGGTGTAGCTGTTGCCGGTTGGGAGTGCGTCGTGGAGGATTATAGCTCCGTAGTAGGAGCGCATGATCTTCGCCTTTGCAGCCGGTTCCCACTGCCCCTGGAACTCGTTCATGAAGTTGACGGCCACGCCCCACTGCCCGGGGTAGTCCATGCGCAGGCGCTCCAAGGACCACAGGTCCATGAAGTCCTTGCCCATGTTTGGATAAATCACGTTGTGCTCTCCGTCGTATGCGATGTCTACGGCGCCGTTCCAAGGAAGAATCATATTATTGGTCATGTGGTTGACGATGATGGACCGGCGGCCGTTTTCCTGCCAGATGGCGCGGAGCCGCAGGAAGAAGTCCCTCATTCCGAACATGTTGTAGGACGGCTGGATACGGCCGTCGGGGAGCTTGTAGCCGCGTCCGGCGTCGATGTTGTCGCACTGAACCGGGCGTACGTTGTCGAGATACCAGCCGTCGATGCCGCAGTCCTTGACCCACCTGTCTAGCTTGAACATCACGAAGTCCGTGAGCGTCTTCCCATAGTGGAGTGGACCGGCGGAGGTCTTCCATTCCTCGCCGAAATAGGGCTGTTCGGGGGTGTAGCCCATGGTATTGTATTCGTAATACGGGACCGCGTTGCCATGCCGCGAGGGGCCGCCGGGATAGAATTCGAATTTGCCGTTGTGCTTGCCCTCGACCAGCTTGCGGCAGGCCTCGACGTCGCTGGTGAACGGTGTTGACTGCCATATCAGGCTGCCCTTGCCGTCGGGGTAGGCGAAGTTCGTGAATGTGTCGCCGCCCCACCAGGTGTCCATGCGCCAGCCTTTCTGGAGCTGTTTAGCCGGACTCGCTTGGAAGGCGAACGTGATAGTCCTCGGCGCATCAATCGTGGCCGGCGATCCGACGAAGTTGAAGACGAGCGTTGCTGCTTTGCCGTCGCGCAGGAGTTCGACCGCGGGAACTTTTGCATCGGGGATCCACCCTTCGTCGCTGTCCGCGAACCAGCACAGGCCGCGCTCCGTGTTTCCCAGCCAGACATACGGTATGAACGATCCGACGACCATAGGCTGGCTGTCGACGCGCAGGCAGTCCCACACCTTGCCTGTCTTGTCCTTGGGCATGAAGCGCATGTCGTAGCCGGAGCGTATCCCTTCGCCCTTGCCGTAGACATATTCGATTGACGAGTCATCCATCGGAACCGACATCTTCAGGGAGTTCACCTTTACCGGCGATTTCGGCGAAAGCGTCATCTCCACCTTGTACATCCCGTCATATTCGACTGTCACCCGGCTCTTTATCTGGACGTCGCCGATTTTGCTTTCTACGTCTGCGGCATATTGAAAATCCTGCTTGGAGATCGTCTTTACTGCGGCACCTTCGCCCTTTGCTTCTCCGGCGTCGGTCCGCATTGAGAGCGACACTGGCCCGGAGATGCAGTCCTTGCCCTGGCTTGTTATTTTTGCGGGCAGCCCTGCGATGCCTATGGTCATTTCGCGGCCCCAGACGCCCAGCGTTACTTCCTTGCCCTCCTTCACGGTCACGGGAGTCCACGGCGACAGGACCTTGCGGCTGTCGCCGGCCTTCGTGTTCCACCATTCGAAGCTTTCGGGCGCCTTCTTTTCGAACTTCTCGATCCGCTCCAGTACGGCGTTGCCGTCCTTGTCCAGGCATTTCATCACGGCGAGATACTTGCCGTGCGGCAGATCCTTCATCCTGATTATTCCCTTGACGTATGCGAGTTCGTTTATCTTGAAGGACTCCTTCGCGAACTCCTTGCCGCCGGTCTTTCCGTCGCCGCTGTCGGCGAGAACCTCGACATCGCACCTGTCGATCTTCGTCCTGTCGTCGTATCCGATGAAGTCCCCGGTCACTCGCAGATAGTCGCGCATGGGGTTGAACTGGAGGGAGAGCGTCACCTTGTCGCCCTTGTCGGAGATCGGAGCGCCGTTATCGTCGGTGACGGCCTGGTTGACAATCTCGGTGACGGTTTTCTTCGAAGGGCCTTCGCCTTCGGTCTTCTGCCTGCTTATGAAGCCTATCCTGCGGTGCGCGCACCAGTCCAGGAATGTGGTCTTGCCGTCCTCGCTGGTTACCCTGATGCGGAAGCTTCCCGGCGGAGCCTTGGCGTCTTCCGGAACCTTGTCGAAGTCCAGGCTGGTCCCTTCGGCCTTTGTCGGCTTGCCTTTCACGACGTTGAGCGTTCCGTTCTTTTTGACTCCGCCGTCGCTGTCGAAGCTCCATAGCAGCCTGCAGTCTCCTGCCGTTCCATAAGCGGTAAGATCCAGGCCGAAAGTCCTCTTCTCTATATCGGCCACGCTGAGCAGATGGACTGCGGGCGCGGTCTTTGAGAGGGTGAAATGGGAATGGACCTCGCGGGTCGCAAAACTGCCGGTCCCCTCGCAGCTGTTCTGTTCCCATGGCCTCTTGAAGTTGCGGGCCACAAGGCATGTGAAGTTGAATCCGTCGGCGAACGGCGCCTCCTTGTAGATGCTCTTGTACGGAATGGCCACCTCCATCTCCCAGGCCTTTCCGTCGGGGGTGATGCGGTTTGCGGGCTCCCATCCGCTGGTCCAGCCCGTGCGCATGTTGCCGACCGCCGGCTCGTGCATCACGTCGAAGCGAACCCCGGCGTAGTTGCACAGGAACTGGAAGAAGACGGGTTGGCCGTCCGGGCTTTTCGTGCCGACGTCGAGCCACAGTTCGTAGCTGTCGTCGAAGACGACGTTGACGTCCTTGCCCTTCTCGCGGAATGCCTGGATCACCCTTTCACCGGGCCGCAAAGGGGAGCGCATCGCAAAGTAGATGTTGTCCTCGTCCCACATCACCCAGAAGCAGGTCTGCCTGGCGCTGACGTCCCCGCCGGTGGTCGCGAGGCAGTTTCTGCTCGCCGCCCCCTGCCATTCATCGTCGCCGATCACGCCGTCAATCTTAGGCTTGGCGAACGCGTAGGGCACGGTGACTGACGGCGCCTTATAGCCGTCGGCGACGCTTTGGGTTTTCTTCGTGTCCTGTGCTGAAAGCGACGAGACCGCAATTGCAAGCGCCACAAAGGCCGCAGGCAGAATGAATTTTCTAGTCATGACAGTTCCTTCCTTAACTATAATACCTTATTTATGGTCGTTCCTGCGTTTTACGCTAGAACGACCATGGGGGCGACGTTCGCCGGAGCCGAGCTCGGTTTTGACAAGCAAAACCCTCCGCATTTTGCACAATAATGAACCTTACTAATCGTCTCGAAATTGTATAGAGGCACCGGCGGGTTCATCCCGGCGGTGAACATGACTGGGGATTCAACAGGGAAATTGCTGAACGGTTCCCAGCTCCTCTGATTTGAGTAAATGTTCTACGAGAAGCCCCAGCCGCCCCATGCCGTCTTGGAAAGGAACATTGCAGAACAGTCCGCACGCAGAATGACAAGGCCGCGTCCTGAATGAGGAAGAGATGCCGGGGCGCCGTCGGTACGGCAGGCGTTCAGCGCCTTCCATGCAGGAGGCAGCGGTGGACGGCGCGCGCATGCGTTGCTTCCTCCGTCCTGATAGGAGTCCGAGACGTTGTAACAGTAGCCTGCCTTGCGGCAGTACCAATAATCTGCAGGCGGAGGATATTTGCCGGTGGGACAGTAGAGCATGACGTCCTGTATGTATCCCTCGCGCATGAGCATGCCGATTTATGCCGGCACCTCCATCGTTATGGATTTCAGTGTGAAACCTTCGGTATTCTTGACGTCCAGCGCGCGGACGGTCAGGCGGCCCGGGCCGGAAGGGATGTCGACGAGGGCGAGTCGGTTTCTCCGGTTCCGGTACCGGAAACCTTTGCCGCCGCCGGTGTAGATTGCGGGGAACGAAAAACGGAGCCCGGCGACTTCGATCTCGAATTCCGAATAGTCCGCCTCCGGCCAGCATTCGTAGTCGGCGTAGATGTGGAATCGTCCGGGTTCGAAAGCCGTGAAGTTCCATGCCGCCTCGGCCCCTTTCGTCCAGCCCTCGATGATGTCGCAATGATGCCAGTCGCCGAACTTCTCCATCCAGCTACGCTTGCCGAGACGGCATCCTTTCAGGATCGCGCCCGGAGCAGAAAGCTCGTTTGTAAGCCCTTCGTGAAGGAAGATAGAGCTGGGAATCTTTGGGAAAGGTTTCTTCATGGCCAGTTCTACAACAGAAACGGGGCTGTCGGGCGGGCGCGGCGGCAGCTCGATCATGAGATGTGCGCCTTCTTTGAAAAGCTTGAGCGGCTTTTGCGTGGCGAGGAATTGGGCCTTCTCGACGGCGGATCCGGCACCTGGAATCCAAAGCTCCCCGTTGCGTGGCCAGTCGATCACGTGAAGGAAAAGCTTTCCGTCGCGCATCGTGCTGCAGCCCCAGGCCTGCAGGCCGAGCGGCGAACGGCATGTGCCGTAGATGCTTTCTCCATTCCGGCGCAGCCATGCGCCGACCTCGCGCAGGATCGAAGCCGAGGCTTCAGGTATCACTCCTTCGCCGGTAGGCCCGACGTTGAGCATGTAGTTGCCGCCCAAGCTTGCTGTACGCGCCAGGCGCCCGATCAGTTCGCCCGCGCCTTTCCAGTCGTGGTCGTTTTTCGCAAAGGCCCAGGTGTCGTTGTGCGTGTCGATCGTCTCCCAGAGGCCATCCGGAGCGGTGAGCGGAATCTCCTGGTCGCCGAGCGTCACATAGTCGCCGAGCCCGTTGCCGATGCGGCTGTTGACGAGGCAGTCCGGCTGCAGCCGACGCACGGTGTCAAGCAGTTCCTTGGACGCGTTCTTTGAAATGGTTCCGGGCGTGTCGAACCATATCAATGCGACCGGCCCGTAGTTCGTGAGGAGTTCCTTGATCTGCGGCATAGCCTTTTCGTGCAGGTATCTGTTGAAGTTGCCGGGAGCCGGAAAATCCCATGTGTTCCCGGCCGCGTCCGGCTCGTGCCAGTCCTGGAACTGTGAATAATATAATCCGAGCTTCAGGCCTCCGCGGCGGCATTCCTCCGCAAGCTCTGCGATCGGATCGCGCCGGAATGGTGTTGCATCGACGATGTTGAACAGGCTCGCTTTGGACTTGAACATCGCGAAGCCGTCGTGGTGTTTTGCTGTGATGACAATATATTTCATCCCGGCGTCCTTCACCAGCCTGACCCATGTCCGGGCGTCGAACTTGAGTGGATTGAAGCGCTTGCAGAGCTGTTCGTATTCGCGCACAGGAATCCGCGCCGAATGCATGAGCCATTCGGCGATGCAGTAGTATGCGCGGCCGTTCCAGCAGCCGGCCGCCTCGCTGTAGAGCCCCCAGTGGATGAACATTGCGAAACGGCTCTCTGCGAACCATGCGCCCCTTGTCCCGGAACCGCCGAGCGTCTCCACCCGTTTCGAGCCCCACATGTCCGGCGACGCACCCAGTTCCGCCTGCTGTTGCTTCCCTTTTCTCATTCCGTCATCTCCAAGATTTTGAGCCGGTCTAAAACTCTGGTTGAGCGTGGCTCAACCCTCCATGTAAATATTCAGTGAACTACGCCCTTTTACCGAATATTTACCAGGGAAAAATGCAAAATCCAGATTTCCCCTTGCAAATACGGACAGCAAACCGTGGGAAATCTCAGTTTAATACCCGAAACAAACGATTTTGCATTTTTCTTCAAGTATGAATTCAGCAAAAGGGCGTAGTTTGCTGAATTCATACGCCCGTCCATCGATATCCGTCATCGGGTTGATGCGGCGGCTAAGCTCCGCGAGCGACAATCTTGAGTTGCTGGACAAAATAGACGAAATTCCGCTTGTCTGGAATCTTAAATGATGTTTCTCGTGATCAAAACCCGGCCTGCCTCATCATGGATCCACCCCGGACCATACATAGCCTATCGCCTTCCCGCATCCGCGCATGTCGGCCACCCTCCAATAATCATAATTCGCATTCATCGAGTCGATCGGCGCATAGCTGTAGCCATAGAGATTGTCCATCCAATCCTTCACCCTGAAGAAACTCACATGTGCGTCAGAATAAGCCACATTGAATCCGTAGCCGCCTGTAAAGACATTGGAGGTGACGGCCAGTGTACCGTGTGCGAAAACACGGTTGTTGCCGGGCGGTGTCGCGCCGGTCCACCATGCAGTGGTCTCCCCTATTATCGAATAACCCGCCCACTGGAAGAACTTCTGGTAAGGCGTGCCCTTTTTTAAGCAGTGCGCCCTGTATGTGTAGTTAGTCCAAAATTCTCCGCCCGGATTGACGGCCCACTGATCCGGGCCGGTGAAATATCTTTGGTAAACGTCGCTCAGGTCGGGCGCCGCCGGACAATAGAACACCTGTCCGTTCCTCACATAGTCACATGCGTAAAGCAAGCCATGGCCTACAACCGGATGCCCGGAAGTCCAAGACGTCAGGAAATATGAATTCAAGCGGCCGTAGTGTCCCACGGCGTCCGACGCCTCTCGCTCTGTGGGCCGGGGCATCTCGTCGCTGTAGTCCATCGCATATGACGTGACACCTAGGATAAGCTGCCGCTGGTGGCTTTTGCACAAAGTAATCCTTGTCTGCCTTCTAGCCTGCTGCAGCGACGGCAGCAGGATGGACATGAGTATCGAAATGATAGCGATTACAACCAACAGCTCGATGAGTGTGAACGGGGATTTTTTCGTCATATCGCCTTTTCTCCATATGAATATATTGCTTGTCCATGAGAACGATGGAACATTCTCGATCCGGCGTCCGTCCCGCCCTCCGCTGACGCCGATACGGCCTCCTTCCGCCTATTCATGGCGTTAATGAAAAATCCGCGCTTCCTTTTAATGTTCATGTAAAGTTCCAGGGCTGAACATGATCCTGACTGCCATTTAACCATCTCCGAGGACATGACGCCGATCATGAAATTGTCCACCGGGAGATCCCTTTTCTGGATTATCCTGCCAGATTCTATCGAATCCAGGAGATTTTCCTTCGATCTGCCGTCAAGCCTTCCCATGCCGAGGCTCCTGCAGGCATCCTTGCGTGCGACGCATCGCCCAGCGCCTGCGAACATCTCTTGGATATTGGCCCGGCCAAGGAAGTTGAGGAAATCGAGCGATTCGACAGGATGGAACGAGAAAGAGCTGATCACATTCAATGTGCCGTCGATCTGCGGAAATCCTTTAGCGCCCAGTGGCGTGGAAGCAATCCCCCAGGCAGTGAAACCCGCCTTCTGGAATGCCTGTGTCCAAACGCTGTCTCCCAATGACATTATTGAACGACCCTCGATGAAATTGGATATTGCGTTTCCGGATCCGGGCCTGGCTCCGGAATGGAATATATCCCTGTCCTGATAGTATTCCTCGAAGCCCATGAGGAATTGCAGGAGGCCCGGCGAGTCATAAAAATCTTCCATGCATGGATTTTCCGAGACAGGCATCCCCGGAATGATAGAAAAGAAGTTGTGGAGGAGGTAGTCGTTGGCGATGAATGCCTCAGCCTCGCCAAGTTCCCGCCGTCCGGCCTTCTTGAGCCTCCCGAGGAACTCGAAGAATCCGCCCGAAGGCATGGCCATGTCTATGATGTTCCTGTGATTCGTGTTGAAGAAGAGGCAGTTGCTGCTTATCACAAGCGGCACTCCCCATTGGATGTCCTCGAAGAAAGAGCATCCGTATATGGTACCGAAGCAGTCCTTTGCTGGAAGTTCGAGGTTGCCGGCCTTCGACGGCTGGAAGAGACGCCCCGAGCGGGCGAATACAGGAAGCTCCGACAAAAGGATCTGGAACACATCTGCCTCCCCGCGCATGAACATGCCAAACAGTTCTTCCTTGGTTGCGGCATTTACCAGCTGGACTTCGATCTCTCCGTTTTCACCCTCGAATTCAAGGAGAGCTTTCTTCCAGAGATCCGGAAAATGTTCGATCTCCCCCGGGTAAGGCGCGAACCTGATCCTGATCCTGCCGCCTACGGCAACCTGCATGGGAAGGACGCCGTGGGTCCGTGTGCCTGTCTGTTCCTTGGAGGCGTCCGCCGACACCGCGGAATGTGGGAGGCGCCTCACATAGCAGCCGCTACCCCAGACGTTCCTGAGGATACCCTCCTCCTCAAGCAGCGCCAAGGCCTGTTGGACGGACATCCTGCCGACCTCGAACAGGGCCGAAAGGCTGTTAATCGAAGGAAGCTTGTCGCCTATCCTGTAGCCGTCTTCCGCGATCAGCCCGAGTATCCGCTCCTTCGCGGAAAGATAACCGTGCTTCCTATTGCTTGAAGCTTTCCTCCCCATACCGTCAAAACCTTTCCCGGATCGGATTTTGCATTTGCTTACGCCTGGCAGGCGCAGTTCGCATCGTGTATTTAAGTGTAATATAATGTAATAAATAGAAATACAAGCCTGCGGTCGAAAAAAAACGCCGAAATTTCCAATATCCTGCGCCGGAGCATTTGCTGGCTAAAAGAGGACGGCAGGATAATTTAGGGATGATAGGCAGCCATTGGGAGAGATTCTGCCTTACAGATTTAGCGTTACATTGGGGGCTGGAGCTTTTAGTTTCAGGTTTTGTTGCGGGCTTGTCCCACAAGCCCGATTTCGCTCTTCCAGTATCCAAGAAAGCAAACAAGGCAAACACTAATGAGAACTTTGCTTCGGAAGAATCCGCCGCATATCGAATTTTTCGACTGCTTCATGGGGATCGGCGCCAGCGGCCACTTCGACCGGCGCGGGATCACGGATCCATCGGAGGCCCTTGCGCTTATGGACCGTCTGGGCATCGCCGAGGCGCTGGTGTATGATCAGCAGGAGGTAGAGATCGGACGCTTCGGCGATGATGCCTTCATCCTCGACTTCTGCCGCCGTTCTCCCCGCCTCCATCCGAGCGTTTCCATCGCACCGCCCGGCACCGGCGAACTGCCGTCCCCGCGTGAATGGGTTAGGTCTCTGCTGGAACGCGGGATCCGCGCGGTGCGCGCCTGGCCGGAATGGCACCGGTTCGACTTCCTGCCCTACTGCCTTGGCACTCTTCTTAAGGAGCTGGAGGCGCACCGCGTTCCGCTCTTCGTCAGCTACTACTCGATAGAGCCGGGGAATTTCCCCTGGGGGCACAAGCCGAACCTGGATCACATTCAGAGGACGGCTTCGGCATTTCCCGATCTGCCGATCATCCTGAACCATACCGGGATGCTGGAGAACCGGCGCCTTCTGCCTCTGCTCCATTCATGTCCGAACGTGCGCTGCGACATCACCGGCGCCGCGGGCGGCTTCATCGAGCTGGTGTCCGGCGGACTCGGGCCGGAGCGGCTTCTGTTCACGGCGGAATTTCCGATCTTCGATCCGGCGCTGCTTATCCCATGGGTCCGCTATGCTGACATCCCTGAGGCCCAGGCCAGGTTCATCGCCGGCGACAACCTTCGTCAGCTTCTTGATTCGGCGAAAACCTGTGGTTCCAAGGCTCGCTCCGTGAAGAAGCTTGGCTCAGCCTGTAAGATCAAGGCTTCTGGGCGCATCCATTCCGCGCTTCTGGCAGGGAAGCCGCTTGACTTCCTGCCGGTCATTGACCTGCACGGCCACTACGGGCAGTCGGCCTGCGCCGGCGCACATGCGCAAACCGACCCGGAAATGATGGTGCGCGAGATGGATCTATACGGTGTCGATATGGTCGTCTGCTCAAGCACTACAATCGGATCGGCCGGATCGCTGCAGAGGGCGAACGACCAGGTTCTAGAGGCGGTCAAGGCCGCGCCCGGCCGCATCCTCGGCTACTGCGTGCTCTCCTCGAACCGTCCGCAGGGGAACCTCGACGAGCTCAAGCGCTGCTACGACCTCGGCCTGCGCGTAGGCGTGAAGATGCACCGCTATTTCCAGCCGGAATACCGCATCACCGATCCGTTCCTGGCGCCAGTCATGGAGCTCCTCAACGAGAAAAAACTCATCTACATCAACCATGTCCTCGGCACGGATGCGGACATCATGGAATTGGCGCGGCGCTATCCCGATCTGACAATCCTCAACGGCCACGGCGGCGACCGGCAAGCAAGCATCGGCAGGCTATATCCGAACGTATACGCCAACTCATGCTCGTTCATGAACGTGGGCGACACGGAGCGGCTTGTGCGGCGCTACGGATCGAAGCAGTTCACTCTCGGCAGCGACTTCAGCCTGTTCCAGCTCGGATGGGGCGTCGGCCCGATCGCATATGCGGACATTCCCGAGGCCGACAAGGCCGCAATCCTCGGCGGCAATGCCATGAGGATATTCGGCCGAGCCGAATGGTTCCGAAAGGATCCGCCAGCCCCGCTGCGCCGCTGGCTTTAGCCTGATCATATAGGCCGTATTATACGCCGTTAGTCCCTTACGGTGCCACTTGGAAAACGTTTTTTCCAAAAGATAGGGGTAG
>CAZWRV010000099.1:0-22257 GCA_964636325.1 uncultured Victivallaceae bacterium
AATTCCAAAATCTCCGCAATCAAAATGTAAATTTTTCAGCCTAAAGGAGTATAATTCAGGTTAGGCATATCGTCTGGCTTTTAGGACGGGGCCTGTCATGCGTGAAGTCCAATGTTCCTCCAAACGCCCTCGGAAGACGCTGCCGGCTGTCTTGGCGGCCGTATCCTGGGCCCTGCTCGTTTCATCGCTTTCAGGCTGCCGGGCGATGGGCCTTTCCGCGGACGCCGTCATGGCGGATTACGCCGGGGACCTGATGTCGTCGATATCCAAGGAGCGGGATCCCGAGATGGTCAGGCAGGGGTTCCCGACAATGATCCTGCTTATGGATGCGATGCTCGAGGGGGACGGCGGCGGGGATCCCGAACTCCTGAGGGCGGCCGCGGTATCATATGCCCTGTATGCGCAGGTGTTCCTAGTGCCGAGGGAGGAGTGCAGGCGCGCCGCAATCCTTTATGAAAAGGCGAAGGAATGCGGTCTCCGCCTGCTGCGCCGGCACCGCTTCTATGCCGAAGCCGAGAACGCGCCTTTCGAAGAATACGAAAAGGCCTTGTCTAAATTCGGAAAAGAAGATGTTCCGGACATTTATGCCGCGGCCAACGCCTGGCTTGGCTCGATAATCAACCAGCCGGACTCCATGGAGGCCTTGTCTCAGATACCCATGGCGATGGCGCTGATGAGGCGTTCCCTTGAGCTGGACGAGTCATATGCGGCCGGCGGCGCGCATCTGATATTCGGGATATATTATGCCGTCCAGCCCCCCGGCGCAGGCAGGGATCTGGATAAGAGCAGGAAGCATTTCCTGCGCGCAGTCGAACTGGCCGGAGGGAACGACCTCCTGCCTCAGGTCATGTTCGCGGAGTTCTACGCGGTGCCGGCCGGGGACGAGGAACTTTTTGCGAAGACCCTGTCGGAAGTCGTAGAAAGGACCTCCAAGGGGGGCGGACAGGGCCCGGCTGCGCTTTCCAACGCGATTGCAAGGGAGCGCGCCCTCAGGCTTATTGAAATGAAAGGAGAAATGTTCTGATGCGTGTTTGCAGAGACAATACGGCCAAAGGCGCGCTCCGCGCAGGGCTGCTTGCGGCAGCGCTGGCAGCCATTGCCGCGGCCTTGCCCGATGCCTGCTCCGCCGAGGAGATCGTGCTCAAGTTCGCAGTGATCGTCCCTGAAAAGTCCGTCTGGGGGGAGCACATGAAGGCCGTTGCGGACGAGATCAAGGAAAAGACCGGAGGCGCGGTGCGCCTGAAGGTCTATTACGGGGGGGTGCAGGGCGACGAGCTCAACGTCATCCAGAAGATGAGGATAGGCCAGCTGCATGGCGCGGGACTGATGGCGTACGGCCTCTCCAAGGTCTGCCCGGATTCCGTCGCGATGGCGATCCCCATGCTGTTCAAGGACGCGGACGAGGCCATATGGGTGCGCGGCAAGATGGAGGGCTTTTACCAGAAGCAGGCCCGTGAAAGGGGATTTGAAATTGTGGCATGGACGAACCAGGGATACACCTACTGCTTCAGCAAGGACAAGGTCGTGGATTTCGCGACGCTCCGCGGCGCCAAGCCCTGGGAGCTTGAGAAGGACAGCCTCTCCAGGGCGTTCTTCCAGGCGGAGTCCATTCCTGCGATTCCCCTCTCCGTCGGGGACGTCAACACTGCCCTGGAGTCCGGCCTCGTACGGACCGTTTTCGCCCCGCCGACCGGAATGATCATCATGCAGTGGCACACAAGGGTGAGCTACAGGCTCGACATGGGCATCTTCTATTCGTTCGGGGTGGTGGTCGTAGCAAACGAGCAGTGGGCGAAAATACCCGAGCCGCACCAGAAAACCATGAAGGAGCTGTTCCTGAAGCATTCAACGTCCCTGAATCTCGCGTTGGAAAAGCAGAACACCGACGCCCTCAAGGTGCTCGACTCCAAGCTGCAGGTGCTCACGCCGTCCGAGAAGGGCCTTGAGGAATTCCGCAGTGTGACGGCGAAGGTCGAGAAGGAAATGACTGGCAAGGATTTTTCCGAAGAGGCGATCAGGCAGATCAAGACATATCTGGACGAATGCCGTCGGAACAGCTCCGAAAAGCAGAAGCAGTGACATGATACGCGACGAGAGCGGAGGCGCCAATCCGGAGGAAGGGGGCTTCGCCCGTTTTGTCAGACGGGCCGAGGAAGTCGTTTTCACCGTCATTGTGGCGCTTATGATCGTCTTCGGTATCCTCCCTGTAATCCTCCGCCACGCGGGACTGCCGGGAATCCCCGGCACGGACGTCCTCAACAGGCATATGCTCCTTTGGATCGCGCTCCTGGGCGCCGGCACGGCCGTCAGGGAACGCTCCTCCGTTTCCATAGATCTCATATCCCACCTTGTATCCCCCCGCAGGCGCCTCATGCTGAGGGGGCTGACGGAGTTCGTCGCCGCCATCTTCACGGGGGTGCTAGTATGGGTCGGCACGGTCTTCGTGCGTTCGCAGTCCCAGTTTGACACGGGGCTTCTTCCATTGCTGTCGATTCCGGAATGGTGGCTGAGCCTGGCGCTCCCGGCAGGCTTCCTGCTGCTTGCGCTGCGCCTTGTTTGCGCCGGGGTTGAAGACCTCTCCGCATCGTTGAAGAAGGACGGCGTCTCCAAGGGCAAGGAGGGCGGATGATGGGCGCGCTGATTTTTCTGCTGACCGTGGCATTTGCGGTCATAGGGGCTCCGCTCTTCGCGGTGATAGGCGGAAGCGCGATGGTCAGCTACTGGCGGGCCGGCATAGACATGCAGGCGCTGATCATCGAGTTCTACCAGCTCGCCTCCAAGCCCATGCTCGACGCGCTTTTCCTTTTCGCGTTCGCGGGGTGCGTGCTCGGGCGCAGCCGCGCCTCGCACCGCCTGCTCCGGCTCTCGAACGCGTTCCTGGGTTGGCTGCCCGGAGGCCTGGCTATCGTCGCAATAATCTCATGCTCCATGCTGACCGCCTTCACCGGCGCGTCCGGAATAACAATTGTCGCGCTTGGGGGGCTGCTCCTGCCGGCCATGCTGGAGAAGAGCTACGACCGCAAGTTCAGCCTCGGGGTGATCACGGCCAGCGGCAGCCTCGGACTGCTCTTCCCGCCAAGCCTACCGGTGATCCTCTACGGCGTCATCAGCGCCACCGACATCGACGACCTCTTCATCGCCGGGATCCTGCCCGGTTTCCTTATGATCTTTTCCCTCGTCCTCTATTCCATGTGGTGCGGGAGGCGCGGCGGCATCCAGAGGACAAGATTCTCGCTCTCCGAGGTGTTCATGGCGGTGTGGGACGCTAAATACGAGCTTCCCCTCCCGATCATCGTCATCGGCGGAATCTACAGCGGCATCTTCGCCGTAAGCGAGGCCGCGGTGATCGCCGCCGTATATGTGCTCGTCGTCGAATGCCTAATCAACCGCGAAGTCGGATTCAAGCAGATAGGCATGGTCGCCAGGCAGAGCGCCATGCTCGCAGGAGGAATCCTCATCATACTCGGCATGGCGCTGGCCGCCACAAACTACATGATCGACGCTGAAATGCCTACGAAGATGTTCGAGCTGTCGAGCCGCTACATGACATCGCAGGCTGCATTCCTCGCCACGCTCAACGTCTTTCTCCTCATAGTCGGATGCACCATCGACATTTTCGCGGCGACAGTCCTTGTCGTCCCGCTCATAATGCCGATAGCGGCCGAGTTCGGCGTGGATCCGGTCCATCTCGGAATCATATTCCTGGTGAACCTGGCAATCGGCTACGTCACCCCGCCTGTAGGGCTCAACCTCTTCATCGCGAACATCCGGTTCCGCGAGCCGGTGGCCAAGCTCTATGTGGCCTCCCTGCCGTTTGTCATCATCCTGCTGATCGTCCTGGCGCTCGTCACATATGTCCCGGAACTCAGCCTCTTCCTGCTCAGGAGATGAAGATTTCAGATTTCCTGACCCGCACACTATGAAAAGCTTAAAAACGATTGGAAAATGTCCATGTGGCTTTTCAGCCCGGGGCGCCGGAAATCTGAACTGAAATACCTTCCGGGGATAGGTATTTCACCACATTTTTTCCACCACTGATCTGGATGTCTGAGTTTTCACGCTAAATGAGTACGCTAGGAGCTCCCATCGGGACTGCCCTGGGCAGTGGGACGCCGTATCAGGACTTCCATGAGCCTCCCGCGGCGGATTTTCCGGACTTCCACCCGCAGGTTTCCGTCGGATATTATGCCACCAGGACGCAGGCCGCCGCCTTTGAGCGGGACGCTCCACTCGGCGATGGTCCGTTTTTCGTCGCCCGGTCTGGCGGCCGGAATGGCTTTCGCCTCCGCGAGGGCGCTGATGCTGGCACCGCCCCCCGCCAGCCATCCGGATTCGACCGGATGTATGTGCGACGGCAGCCTGTCATATTCGTCGCCGATCGGCCCGAGAATATCCGCCACGATGTCCTCGATTGTCACGAGCCCCAGGACGCCCGCGCCCTTGTCCCTGACAAGCGAGATGTGGACGTTTCCGCGGATCATCTCCGAAAGCGCCTGCGCAAGCGAAGTCCGGACGTTGAAGCTCGGGATAGGGCGGATGATGCTTTTCAAGCGAGGGTCGGCGGGGCTTATCCTCAGCGCGGCGACGATGTCCTTGAAGTTGACATAGCCGTTGATTGTCTGGGGATTGCCGTCCTCCGCGCATGTCGGGTAGCGGGTGTGCATGTTGATGTGGGCCCTGATGAGGGCGTCTGAAAACGAGGAGCCGTCAGGGATCATCGCGATGTCCGCGGCGGGCAGCATCACGTCGCCGACAGTCCGCGAGGAAAGCTGCGTCGCGGCGCCGACGATGCGCTCCTCCAGGGGGCCGATAAGGCGTGTCGCCTTCGCCAAAGTGGCCGCGGCCCTGAGCTCCACGAGCCCTAACTCCCTGTCCAGCGATTCTTGACGCCTCTTGGCCTCCGAAGAGCCAAGGCTCATGATCCGCTTCACGGACGCCTCCAGGATGAATATCGCCGGATAGAACACTATGGCGATGATCCTCATGGCGGGGGAAAGGGCAAGCACAACCGCCTCCTTGTTGCTGATCGCAAACATCTTGGGGACAAGTTCCGCAAAGATGATCGTGAACAGGCTCAGCGGGATCACCAGGATTGTCACCGCTGTGAATTCGGCCATGCGCGGCGTCAAGCCGTAGCCGCTTTTCAGCAGCGGCACGAGGGACTCGTCAACCCCCGCGCCGCCGGTGGCCGCGGCTATGGCGCCGGCAAGGGTTATGCCGACCTGCACGACCGCAAGGCTCCGCTCCATGCGCCCTTTCATGTATATGCCTGCGGACGCGCCACGGCGGCGAAGCTCGAGCAGCGCCTCCAACCGCGCGCGCGGCACCGACGCAAGCGCCATCTCGTAGGCCGCGAACACGGCATTCAAGACCAGCATGGAAAAGATTATGACGATTTCACCAAGCATGGCAGCTCACACAGGCACTGGAACCGAACCGACAAGCTCCTCGATCATCTCCGCGGTTCCGGAACTGGCGAGGCGCGTCCCCTTCTTCATGATGACGCGGTGGCCGAGTATCGCCGGAGCCGACCTCTTTATGTCGTCCGGCAGAAGGTAGTTCCTGCCCTTGAAAAGCGCCATGGCCTGGCTGAACCTCATAAGGTCGATAGAGGCGCGCGGGCTCGCGCCGTATTCAAAGAGCTCCGATTCTCGGGTCGCCCGAATTATCTTCACCAGATAGTCATATAACTCGCCGCTCACATCCACTTTCCTGACCTGCTCCTGCATCCTAAGCAGATCTCCGCAGTCGACCACTGGCTTGAGCGTGTCTATCGGCGCCTCCAGCCTCTGCTCCAACAGCATCCGCTTCTCCTCCGCCGCCGGCAGATAGCCTATCTTCATCCGTATTATGAAGCGGTCCATCTGGGAGAAAGGCAGGGGATAGGTTCCTTCAAGCTCGATGGGGTTCTGGGTCGCTATGACAAAGAACGGCCTCTCCAGCTTGTATACCGTGCCCTCAACAGTCACCTGGTGCTCCTCCATCGCCTCGAGGAGGCTGGACTGGGTTCTCGGTGTAGCCCGGTTGATCTCGTCGCCGAGAAGCACGTTCGCGAAGATCGGACCCGGCCTGAAGCTGAACTCTCCCGTCTGCTGGTGGAAGACGGTGACCCCGGTTATGTCCGTAGGCAGAAGATCCGCCGTGAACTGTATCCTCTTGAAGACTCCGTGGACCGATTTCGCAATCGCCTTCGCAAGAAGCGTCTTGCCGACCCCGGGCACGTCCTCCAAAAGCACATGCCCGTCCGAAAGCAGCGCCAGCACGGCGTCCACCGCGACTTCCTCCTTGCCGATGAAGACGCTCGATATGTTCCTGACAAGCCTGTCTATCGGTGTCCCTTGCTCTTCCTTCCTGCCGGAATCATCCATGATCATTACCATCCTCTGAAACTCGAACATCTTAATCGCGGTCTTCTTCGCGATCTTCGTCGCCTTCTCCGGATGGTTGAGCAGTGCTCAACCGCGGCTCAGCACGGCTTCGCCCTCCATCGATGGCATTCGAGATTATGGAGGGTTGAGCCATGCTAAACCGCCTTCCAACATCTTCGTCTCTAATCTTCGTCTACGGTCTTTGTCTTCTTAGGGAAGGACAACGGCAGACGGCAAAGATATAAGACAAAAACACCTGGCCAAATATATTCTTGTCCGCGTATCAAATCAAAGCGCAATCCCACATAAATCCACTATCATTCACGCCCCGGCCGGTTTATGGAGGAAGGATGGATGCCTTAAAAAATACTGCACGGGCTTGACAAATATTACATGAAAGATTAGCTTGAGATATGAATGGAATTCGCACAACTGCCTTTTCTGTGTTCTTCCTGGCCGCTTTTGCCTCACTGGTCCTGCCTCCATCCTGCCTGGCCGCAGAAGAGGACAAGGCCCCCGAGGCGGAAAAGAAAGCCGGGGACGAGCCGAAGAAGGATTTCCTTCTGGAGCCTATTACCCTTGAGACCTTCAAGGCCATAAAGGATCTTCCGGTCAGCCCTGAAACCCTCGCCGAGATCCAGGCCTTCGCCCAGGACAAGTCGTCATCCTTCAGCTTCAGCGGCGAATTCGGCCCCGGCCTCTCTCCGCGGGAGAAGGAATACCAGCGGAAGTTCGCGAAATATCAGCGTGACGGCAAGTACCCGTTCAAGTACTTCGCCTCCATCTCCGAGACCAAGACCGGCAAGAAGCCCGAGAAGATTGTGAAGGGCAAGTCCATCCTTATACTCGTCGACAGCGAGAACAAGATCCAGTTCAACAAGAAGCTTGACAACCTCAAGCTTTGCCGGACTTGAGGGGGCGGCGGCGGGTACCTCGGTGAGGTGCCAAGCGGATGCTACCTAGCGATCATGCTATACGAATACGACAACGACAAATATGTCGGGATCTGCAAGAGAGTCGAATTCGTCCTGGGTAAATAGCCCGTCCTCAGAGCTTACCCACGACGACCCGTCCGCTCGGGGTGCGCTTCGTGAAGCCGATCGCGTCGAACTTCTCAAGTATGGCGACGGCCATGTTCCTTCCTGCGCCGCTGGCGGCCTTGAAGTCGCCGATCTCGATGACTCCCTTCGCCTTGAATATCTCTGACGCCTTCCTCCTGCAGGTGTCGAATGTTCCGGCGGCGATCAGGTGGTTGCCGATTACGACTACGGACTTCTCGTCGGCAAGCATCTTCACGGCGGCCTTCAGATCTGCCTCCGGGATGCGCAGGTCCGCCACGATGTTTCCCGCCGCGGCGCAGTTCACGCCCGTCTTCTCGACATAGGCAAGGACCTTCGCCTTGAGCTCGAGCATCTTGGGATTCGTCCCGGGCGAGAAGGATTTCAGCGCGGCCTTTCCGCCCGCCGACTTGATTTCCGAGCCGGGCGCGGATGCCAGCGCGTCCAGCAGGGCTGCGAAGTTCGCAGCCTTGATCTTGAAAGTCCTGCAGAAGCTTTCTGCGTCCATGCCGATGGCCAGCTTGTTCCTGTCGTGGAAGCTTTTAAGCGTCTTTGCCGCAGTAGAAAGGAGTTCGTCCAACCTCATGCGGATCATGTATGCTCCGCCGCGCAGGGCGATCAGGAAGCCGCCTTTCACCTTTTCACTTATCAGCGCCTCCGCCTCCGTCGGAACCAGGCCCGAAAGCTTCAGGAGCCCGGCATGCTCGACGATGCTTTCGCCGGAGCAGGCGAGCGCTGCCTGGAAGAAGTCGGACTTCCTGAGCGAGTCAAGCGCGGCGTCAATGCCCTTGGAAAATCCGGGAGCATTCCTCTTGGACAGGCTCTCTCCGCACAGGAGGACAGTTCCGCCGCCGATTGTCGCGGAAGGCGAAAGGCTCCGCACGATGAATTTGTCGCCGGGGGCGAGGACGACCACGTCGTCCAGGCGTATGCGGGCGGCCGAACTCCGCCCGGGGCCGATGGAGCCCTTGTCGAAAAGCAGTATCCTGGCGTTCAGCTCCGACGTCCCCGAATGGAACTTGACCTCCATGTTGTGCCTGACGGAAAAGTCGGCGCCGATGTTGGATATCTCCACGATCAATGATTTCACGGGAAAGAAGAAGCCTGGCGCCGCGAGCGTCATCCCCCTGCCTGCCTCTTCCGGCTCTATGCCCCTCAGGTTCAGGGCTGAGCATGTTCCGGCGGATGTTTCCTGCGCCTCGTGCTTGTAGTTCTGTATAGCCTTCACATGGACCCTTTTCCCGGAAGGATGAAGCTCGAGCTCATCGTCGATGCGCACCGTCCCGGAAAGAGGTATGCCTGACACCACCGTCCCGAAGCCCTTCACGCTGAACACCCGTTCGATGTTCATCCTGAACACCCTGACGTCCTTCCGCGGAACCACCGATTCGACGAGCCCGGACAGGACGTTCCGGACTTCTGAAATGCCGTCCAAAGTCACATTCGACACCGGCACGACCGGGACGTCGGGGAACCCGTTGTCCGTCATGAAGCGGGAAATCTCGTCACGCCTCCTTCCGAGCGTCGCTTCGTCGACGACATCTTTCTTCGTGAGCGCGACCATGATCAGCGGCGAACGGAGCAGCCGTATAATCTGCATGTGCTCCACGGTCTGGGGCATGATCCCGTCGTCGGCCGCAATCACGAATATGATTATGTCCATGGAAGCGGCGCCAGCGACCATGTTCTTGATGAAGTCGATGTGGCCTGGAACGTCTATGATTCCGAAGACCCTGTTCCCGGGAATGTGGCAGGGGGCGAAGCCGAGGACGATGCTCATCCCCCGCTCCTTCTCCTCCTTCAATCGGTCGGTCTCGCAGCCGGTGAGCAGCCTGACGAGCGATGTCTTCCCATGGTCGACATGCCCGGCCGTCCCGGCCATCACATGCAGCAGCTCTGGTGTCTTGAATTGCATCTTTTCAGAAGTGAGTAAAGTTGTCGAAGCCTGGCGATAACTCCCGAAACCTGTCGGCACCTGCCGGGAGCCGATGAGTTGCGGCTCCAGACCCTAGACAATTCACCATTCACATTATCCGTCATCCGGTATCCCCCTCGATTTACTCCCTCGTCCACTTGGACTCCTTGAACTGGATCTGGAAGGGGCAGTTTTCGAGGACCGGGAGGACCGTGAATTCGCCCTTGATGTTGTCCGGTATTCCGCCGGAATACCTGCATGTGCCGCCTCAGCCGTAATCGAATTTCGAGTCGAAGACGGACTTTCCGTCCTTGTCCAGCAGCTTCATTCTTGGCTGGGAGGAGCTTCCCGATCCGTATATGGTTATTTTTTCGCCGGCCGCGTCCAGCAGGCTGAAGTCGAAATAATCCTTGCCGCTTTTCCTGCAGGAGGATATGGATGCGGTCGCCGGAAGGATTCCGGGAAGCTCGGCGGCGGCGCCCGACTTGATCTCCATGTCCTTGCAGTTGAGCATCTTGGTGAGGCTCCAGGAGCCTCCGCCGCTGTCGTGAGAGCTGAGTGAAAGGCTGTAGAGCCTGATTTTCCCGGCCGGGACGACGAACGTGCCGTTGTCAGTCGCCGTGCTCCACAGGCGGTCGGACGAATCATAGAACATCAGCGAGCCGTTTGATGCTCCGGCAAGCTTCAGCCCCCCTTTCTCTCCGCTGTAGTTTTCAGGGGGGAACGTTTTGATGTCTGAGAATTCCTCAATCTTCCTCATGGTCATGAATACGGAGACGCCGATGAGCCCGGCGAATGAGACTGCGGCCATGAAACATCCGCACAGTAGGAAAAGCAATCCGCGCCTTATGTCGCCCTTGATGAAGCTGCGGATGCTCATGACGATCATGGATATCAGCAGCAGGCATATCAGAAGCATGCCGGCGATGACGATGACGAGAGTGGCATTCATATGACAAATCTCCTTGGTCGAATGCCGGAGAGAAATCTCCGGCCGCAGTAACTCTTATGGTTATCGCATCAGCCCTTGAAACAGGTGTGATAAAATCGTTTTGAGCTCGTCGAAGTCCTCCCGGCGGAGCGACCGCATGTCGAAGACCAGCGAATCCACGCTGATCCTGCAGAACACCGCGGGGATGTTTTCGCGCAGCCTCCTCGATATTTTTTCTGCGAAGTCCGCAGAACATTTTTGCGAAATCCGCAGCACGACTGAGGGAACTCCTTCGTCAGGTATGGAGCCGCTACCCACGTATGCGAAATCCTTTTCCAGCGACGTTTCGATGGAAGCGAACCCCTTCAGGGAATCCTTCAGCGCCGAGGCCCTCTCCTCAAGTTCTCCGACGCCGGCGGAGAGCAGCCTGTAGAAGGGGATTTCGGACCTGTAGGTTCCGTTTATGAAGTGCGCCAGCGTCGCCTCCAGCGCGGCGACGGTCATCTTGCAGACACGGAACATCCTGGCGAACGGATTCTTCCGTATCCTGTCGACAATCTCCTTCTTCCCGCATATGATTCCGGACTGCGGTCCGCAGATGAGCTTGTCTCCGCTGAAGCAGACGACGTCCGTGCCGGCGGAGAGCGACGCCTGGACCGTAGGTTCGTCCGGAAGGCCGAACTCGGATAGGGGGATCAGCGCGCCGCAGCCGAGATCGTCTATCAGGGGGACGCCTGGATATTTCCTCAGGAGCAAACGGAGTTCGGAGACGGAAGGCGTTCCGGCGAAGCCTCTTATGCGGTAGTTCGAGGTGTGGACGTGGATCACGGCGCCGGTGTTCTCGCAAATGGCCGACTCGTAGTCCTTGAGGTGCGTCCGGTTGGTCGTGCCCACGTCCCTGAGGATGCATCCGCTCTTGCGCATTACGTCAGGCAGGCGGAATTCGCCGCCTATCTCGATCAGCTGGCCGCGGCTGACTATGACTTCCTTGCCGTCGGCGAGGGTGTTCAGGATCAGCATCGTGGCCGCGGCATTGTTGTTGACGACGGTCGCGGCCTCGCATCCGGTGAGTTCGACGAGCATCTTCTCGATCTTCTCCTCGCGCAGCGAACGTTTGCCGGAACCCAGGTCGGCCTGGAGTACGGAGTAGCCGCCGAATGCCTGCATCTGTTCTATAGCCTGCCCGCAGAACGGCGCCCTGCCGAGGGCCGTGTGAAGCAGTATACCCGTGGCGTTGATCGCCCTCCGCCCGTCAGGAGTGGCTAGGCGTTCGAGCTTCGCCAGGGCTTCCGATACTATAATTCCCTCTCCTGGCGCGGCGTCCATCTTCCCGTGGATGATTCGGTGCCTCGCGTCGGCGATAGCTTCCTTGAGGCAGAGCTTAAGCATCCCGGTTCCAAATCTCTCCTTCAACGGGGCGAGCGAATCCTTCTCGAGCAGGACTCCGAGCTGGGGGAGCTCCTTCAACCGCGTTTCAATCGAAGTACCCATGTCTGTCATCCGTTGTCCGTTGTCTGCCATCCGTCATCGGTCGCGGTTAAGAATAACCGCGCACAGCAACTCCGCAGTCTTTTATCTTACTATAATGTGCCAACGCTCCAATAACCAATAGCGAAGAACGGCCAATTTTTCATGCAAATATGAATATCCGGTATATATTTTGCGCCGGAGGCACTAGGGGGCTGGGTCCCCTCACAGTCTTCAAAACTGTTGCGGATTCGAAAGGGTCCGGGTGGGTTCGATTCCCATGTGCCTCCGCCATCGTCGGCTGCGAATTGCGAATGGCTAAGTCATCGGACGCCGGATAAGCGGATGGTGAATAGCGGATAAAATCGGATGGCAATACGGCCATCCATCCACGCATTTTTATTGAGGCGTTTCAATGGACAAGTCCCAGATTGAGCGGCGCAGGAGCATAATGTCGCGTTCGATGCGTCTGGGGCACTGCGTCTGCGATCCGCGGAAGCCGTGTCCGTGCCCTGGCTTCAGGGACTTCGACGTCTGCGAATGCGCGGGCGAGAAGCATCCTTCCGCGAAGTCCGCAGGGGAAGTAAGGCTTACGGAGCATGTGAGGAGCGCGGGCTGCGCGTCGAAGATCGCCAAGAAGGAGCTATGGGAGATGCTTAAGGGGCTTCCGGAGATCGATGATCCCAGGGTGCTTCTTGGTTCGAACGCAGGGGACGACGCCGGCGTCGTCACTGTTCCGGGCGGTTCCGGGCGGCAGATGGTCCTGACCGTTGACGTCTTCGCCCCATCCGTCGATGATCCTTACACCTTCGGGCAGATTTCCGCGGCAAACTCTGTCAGCGACATCTACGCGATGGGGGCGGAGCCGTGGTGCGCGCTTTCGATCGTGGGCTTTCCTCCGAATTCGCTTCCCGGCTCGGCCATGAAGGAAATCCTCCGCGGCGGCATAGACAAGCTGAAGGAGGCTGGTGTCCCGGTCGTGGGGGGGCACAGCATAAACGACGAAAGCATAAAGTGCGGCTTCGCCGTAGTAGGCTTCTGCGGCAAGGGCAGGTTCGTTAGGAATTCAGGGGCGCGTAAGGGCGACGCCATCGTGCTGACCAAGCCTTTGGGCACGGGGATAGCCGCGTTCGCCGGGCAGATCGGGCAGGCCGGCAGCAGGACTCTCGAAGAGGCGGCTGAATCGATGAAGGCCCTTAACAAGGTCGCGTCGGAGCTCATGCTGAAGCACGGAGTCCATGCGGCGACGGACGTCACCGGCTACAGTCTCATGGGGCACATGATCGAGATCGCGAAGAACAGCAATGTGGAAATAGAAGTTGATTTTGATGCCATCCCTATGTTCAGCGGGGTAGCTGAGCTGGCGCGCAAGGGTATCTGCCCCGGGGCCGTCGAGAGGAACAGGGAGGCTGTGCCGGAGTCTTTGACCGATCTCTCCGCCCTCTCCGAGGCGCAGCGGAGCATCGTCTTCGGGCCCGAGACGTCCGGCGGCCTGCTCGTCTTCCTGCCCGCGGAATC
Source organism: uncultured Victivallaceae bacterium (assembly GCA_964636325.1). Taxonomy (GTDB): domain Bacteria; phylum Verrucomicrobiota; class Lentisphaeria; order Victivallales; family GWF2-50-93; genus CAZWRV01. Next base: position 13,258 of record CAZWRV010000099.1, read on the forward strand.
CGCGGAGAAATATGTCCGCGAACTTCGCAGAAAAGGCGTCTCTTCCGCCGCTGTCGTCGGAAAAGCCACGGGAAGTTCCCGGAACGGACATATCAAGGTGTTCACGGACAGAAAGGATGATTTCGGCGCAATCAACTTAAAGTTGGAGACGGATATGAAAAAGGGTGGAACGGTCGGGAAAGGTGCCGCTTGCTGCGCGGCGGAGGGGCGGAATGCTGAAATCGACACGGAACTGCCTCCGCAGGCGCTGTCCAAGGATTTCTCGTCTTACATGGGTTCTGTGATGGCGCCGGGCGCGATAAGCCTGAAGAACAAGAAGCTCATGGCGCTCGCGCTTTCCGTCGCGACCAAGTGCGGCCCGTGCGTCAAGATCAACACCGACGGCGCCAGAGAAGCCGGCGCCAGCGACGGGGAGATCGGCGAGGCCGTGTCCCTGGGCATCGCATTCGGCGGCGCACCGACCGCGATGTTCTACAATTCGCTCAGGAAATAGCCGCGTATTTTAAGTTTCTCATCGGCAGAACTGGCATAGCCAGAGAGCGGCACTCCTCTGCAACTTGGACATCTTTGTCGGTGTCTTTGTCGCAAAGTTTGTCGTCTTCCGGAGGGTTGAGCCGAGCTCAACCGCGGCTCAGCACGGCTTCGCCCTCCGTCGATAGTATTCGATATTCCGGAGGGTTCAATTCTATTCAACCGTCGATTAAACTCGACCTGGGTACTTGCGCGCGCCGCGCGCAAAAGGCAAGCTCCGCAAAGGAGGAAAGCCGTGTTCTGTTCATTGCTCGCGGCTCGCGAACTGCTTTTTTTCGCCGACGAAGCCATGGGCGTATCGCTGAAATTTCCCTAAAAAAAAAGCCCCGCCGGAGATGGCGGGGCGATTTTTTGAACAACGAGGGGGGAAGACCGTATTATTTCTTCTTTCCCGCCTTGGATGCGATTGCTGCCTGGGCTGCTGCGAGCCTGGCGATCGGGACGCGGTACGGGCTGCAGGAGACGTAGTTCATGCCGACCCTGTGGCAGAACTTCACGCTCTTGGATTCGCCGCCGTGTTCCCCGCAGATTCCGACCTTGAGGTTCGGGCGCGTCTTGCGTCCGAGCTCGATGCCCATCTTGACCAGCTTGCCGACTCCGGTCTGGTCGAGGCTCTGGAACGGGTCGTCGGCGAATATCGCCTTGCCGCCGTCCTTCTCGCTCTTGACGTATTCGGGCAGGAACCTGCCGGCGTCGTCGCGGGAGAGGCCGAGTGTCATCTGGGTGAGGTCGTTGGTGCCGAATGAGAAGAACTCGGCGACTTCGGCGATCTCGTCGGCCAGCAGCGCGGCGCGCGGGATTTCGATCATTGTCCCGAGCATGTATTTGACCTTCGAACCGACGTTTGACGCCTTGATGAGGGCGTCGGCGACATTCTTGGCCTGGTCGCAGAGTATCCTTAGCTCCTTGCGATCTATGGTAAGCGGGATCATTATTTCCGGATAGACCTTCACGCCCTTCTTGGCGCATTCGATCGCGGCGGATATGATCGCGGTAACCTGCATGTCGAGGATTTCAGGATATGTGATGCAGAGGCGGCAGCCGCGGTGGCCGAGCATCGGGTTGGCCTCGTGCAGCTGCTCGCAGCGGTGCACGATCTTCTCGGGAGGCATCCCTGTAACCTCGCTGAGCTTCTTTACGCCGGCCTCGTCCTTGGGCGTGAATTCGTGCAGCGGCGGGTCGATGAGCCTGATCGTGACCGGCTTCCCGTCCATCGCCTTGAATATTCCGACGAAGTCCTCCTTCTGGAACGGGAGGAGCTTGGCGAGCGCCTTCTTCCTCGCCTCGAGCGACTCGGCGACGATCATCTCCTGGATCGCCAGGCGGCGCGCCTCGGTGTCGAAGAACATGTGCTCCGTGCGGCAGAGGCCGATGCCTTCGGCGCCGAGCTCGACGGCCTTGGCGGAGTCGTATGGCGTGTCGGCGTTCGTGCGGACCTTGAGCGTGCGGATCTTGTCGCACCAGGAGAGCAATGTCTTGAATTCGGCGGTCTGCTCGGGCTTCTTGAGCGGAAGCGAGGACATGTAGATTTCTCCGGAGGATCCGTCGAGCGTTATCTCGTCGCCCTGCTTGATCGTCTTCCCCTTGACCGACATGCTCTTCGCGTCATAGTTGATGTTTAGTGTCTCGCATCCGACTATGCAGCACTTGCCCCAGCCGCGGGCCACGACGGCCGCGTGGGATGTCTTGCCGCCCGTGGCCGTGAGGATTCCCTGGGCGGCGTGCATTCCGCCGACGTCCTCGGGGCTCGTCTCCTTGCGGACGAGGATGACCTTGTCGCCCTTGTGGGCCATGGCTTCGGCCTCGGCCGCGGTGAAGACGACCTTGCCGGAGGCCGCGCCGGGGACGGCGTCGATGCCCTTCGCGAGCGAGAGCTCTTTCATCTTGAGGGCGCCAACCTTGGCGACGTCGATGATCGGATAGAATATGCCTTCGATCTGCTCTGGGGTTATGCGGTTGATGGCTTCTTCCTTGGTGATGAGCTTCTCTTTCACCATGTCGACGGCGATCTTGAAGGCGGCCACTGGGGAGCGCTTGCCGGTCCTGCACTGGAGCATGTACAGGACTTCATCCTCGATGGTGAACTCGAGATCCTGCATTTCCTTGTAATACTTCTCGAGCGTCTTGCGGACTTCGCAGAGCTGCTTGTACGCCTTGGGCATCTGCTCATGGAGAGTGACGAGCTTGAGCGGGGTGCGTATTCCCGCGACGACATCCTCGCCCTGGGCGTTGATCAGGTAGTCGCCGTAGAAGACGTTCTCGCCGGAGTTCGGGTCGCGGGTGAAGCATACGCCGGTGCCTGACTTCTCGCCCTTGTTTCCGAAGACCATCTGGACGACGTTGACCGCGGTGCCCTTGAGGTCCGTGATCTTCTCGACCCTGCGGTATGTGACAGCCTTCTCGGCCTCCCAGCTGTTGAAGACGGCCATGATGGCGCCCCAGAGTTGCTTGTATGGATCCTGCGGGAACTCCTCGCCCTTGTTCTTCCTGTAGAAATCCTTGAACTCGCGGCAGAGCTCCTTGAGGCTTTCCGCCGGAATTTCCGGATCGGTCTTGACCCCGAGCTTGTGCTTCATCTCCTTGAGCATCTCCTCCATCGGCTCCTTCGAAAGGCCCATCGCCGTGGTGGAGAACATCTGGATGAACCTGCGGTAGGAGTCGTATGCGAAGCGCGCGTTGCCGGTCTTCTTGGCCAGCCCCTCGACGCTGACGTCGTTGAGGCCGAGGTTCAGGATGGTCTCAAGCATTCCGGGCATCGACCTGGCGGCGCCGGAACGGACGGAGACCAGCAGGGGATCGTTCGGGTCGCCGAGCTTTTTGCCGGTGCTCTTCTCCAGCTTGGCCACGGCCTCGCGGACTTCCTTCTCCAGGGTGGAGGGGAGCTTGCGTCCCAGCCTGTAGTATTCCTCGCAGGTCTGGATGCTGATCGTGAATCCGGCCGGGACGGGAAGACCGATGCTTGTCATCTCCATCAGCCCAATGCCCTTGCCGCCGAGCACGTCCTTCGCCAGATCCTTGCCTTTCGCCTCGGCCTTGCCGCCGCCGAAGCTGAACACGTGTTTCTTGCCTGCCATTGTTACCTTTTCCTTTCATTCAAAGGTTTGAATTTCGGCTAAATATCGAAATATGCCGCACACTTAAAAGTCGCTGAAAGCCTTGACCAGTTTCGCGCAGTCCGGGTGGTCCTTGTATTTTATCATCACGAACGATCCGTTCACCATTGCCGGGACTTTCAGGAAGAGGATGTTCATGTAGCCCTTCTCCTTTATCTCTTTGAGCTTCAGCCTGATGTCCTCCTTGGATGTGTCGAACTTGTATATCTCTATGTCCATGCCGTTGATCTTGAGGAGGCATCCGTCCTGTGCCCTGATGGCCTCGAAGAGGGACGGCTGGATCTGCTCCGCCCTGAGCCCCGAATTGTCGAAGTGCTTGATGATGTCGATCAGCGTCCTGCCGTTGTTGCCGGTCGAGACGCAGCCGGCCGCAAGCAGCAGCGCCGCGGTGAAAAAGAGGGCCGCCGCCCCGGGGATCTTCATGCAGTTCATCGGCACTTCCAGTCAAAATGTGGTGACAGCGAAAACCGAGCGCCGAATCTAATGTTTTTTTCAAGCAATTCAAGTGAAAAAAAGAGAGAAGAATGTTATTTTAACCGTTCAGATTTCCTTGCCCGCCTCTATGAAGCGCCTGGAGGCCGTGGAAAATATTCTTTTGCCTTTTAAGAGCGGGGCGCCGGAAATCTGAACTGAAATACCTCCCAGGTGGCGGTATTTCACCTCATCTTCATTCTCCAAAGAAGATAAGGAAGTCTGAAATTTTGGTTTTCCGCGCGGAGGGTTAAGCCCGCATTAGTTTAGCAAGGAGTCGTATGCCGTCCAGGGACAGGATCAGCCTCGAGATTTCGGTGGGATATTCCTTCGACGTGGTTTTTACGCGCAGGATCTTCTCGCCCCGTAACAGGACGTTCAGGGATCTCGTCGCCTCCGCGGGGGCGCGGGCCCCTGCGCGTACGCTGTTCTTTGTGGAGGAGGGCGTGCTGGAGCACAATGCCGGGCTTGTCGGGCAGATCTCCGCCTACTGCCGAAGGCATTCGGACGTGATCCAGCTCTGCCGCAGGCCCGTCAAGGGCCGTGGCGGCGAGGACTTCAAGTCGTTCCGCCTGGTCGAGAAATACTGCAGGGTGCTGAAGGATTGCCGGATATGCAGGCACTCATTCGTGTGCATCGTAGGGGGCGGGGCCTTCCTGGACACCGTCGGCTTCGCTGCCTCGATAGTGCACCGCGGCGTCAGGCAGATACGCCTTCCGACGACCGTCCTTGCCCAGGCGGATTCGGGAGTCGGCGTGAAGACCGGTCTCAACATGTTCGGCAAGAAGAACTATCTGGGCACATTCTCCCCCCCCTTCGCCGTGATTAACGACTTCAGCTTCCTGAGGACGCTCGGCCGCCGCGACTGGGTTTCGGGGATTTCAGAGGCGTTCAAGGTGGCGATGATTAAGGACGCTGAATTCTTCGACTGGCTCTGCGCCAATGCGAAGCTGCTCTCCAGGCGCAGCCAGCCCGCCATGGAGGAGCTTATACGCCGGACCGCGAAGCTGCACATCGACCACATCTCCAGGAGCGGCGACCCTTTCGAATTCGGAAGCGCCCGGCCGCTCGACTTCGGCCACTGGATCGCGCACGCCCTCGAAGCGATGTCGGGGGGGAAGATTCGGCACGGTGAGGCGGTCGCGATCGGGATACTCGCCGACTCGGCCTACGCCGCCGATGCCGGCCTTCTCGACTACGCCGACCTGAAGAGGCTTGAATCCGCCTTGAAGACCGTCGGCTTCCCGCTGTGGACGAGTTTCCTTGAGAAGAAGGACAGGGCAGGAAGGCTGAAAATCCTCTCCGGCATCGAAGACTTCCGCGAGCACCTCGGCGGAGAACTCCACATTACCCTCCCGGACGGCCTCGGCAGAAAAATAGAAGTCACTGAGATGGATGAAAAAAGAATCGGCAGGGCGCTGCTCCACCTGCTGGAATCCTGTTGATGATGTAAATATTCAGTGAAAGGGCGCAGTTCCCTGAATATTTACGGCGACTGCCGACTGATAGAAATTTAGATTCCACATTTATGAAAATAATGCAGGACAGATGGAGATTCAAGCCGTCACCCCCCTGTTCGATTTCCACCCCGAAGGCATCCAGCCACTTCTGCTCGCTTCCCGTAAAAAAACGTAAAATTCTTCTCGCCGGGCATTGACAAGGGTACATACCGGCGTTAATTTCGTGTGTGTGCAGGTGTCCTACACAGTTTAAGGTCTTCAATCCAAACGACGGAGAGGTCCATGCGGGTCGAGAGCATCACGAAGGAAGAGCAGATACGCAATATTATATTGGGGAGGGTGAGTTCCGGTCAGTACCGGGAGAACGAGAAGATCAAGTCGATCCGGGATCTGGCGAGCGAGTTCCAGGTGAGCAAGCTGACGATTCAGCAGGTAGTTTCGAACCTGACGCTTCAGAATATCCTCCGCTCCGAGCATGGCAGGGGCACCTTTGTTGTCCCGAGGCATGAACAGCCTGTAGGAAAGAGGCTTGTCGGAATACTGATGAATACGACGGGCGACCTGAACGCTCCGCTGTCCAGCTCCATAATCCGTGAACTTCAGCGGCAGGGGTGCCATCCAGTGGTGCTGGACACGTCGATGCATTCCGATGCTTCTTCCGGGCTTGCGGGCCGCCTGGAGGAACTGATCGCCTCCCAGCCGCTCGGGATAATAGTCAACGGGTGGAACGAGATTGAATCTTCCGAGATAGTCGGGATGCTCAACAGCGCGAAGAAAGTGGCCTGCGTGCTGAGCCTCCATCCTAAATACAAGGGGATGGAGCTCCAGGTGCTGAGCGACTACGCCTGGGGGCATTACATAGGCGTGAGGCATCTTCTGGAGCTGGGGCACAGGAATGTCCTGGTCATCCCTTCTACACGGATATTATATCCTCGGATGGTGGCGATGCTCAAGGGCTGCCGTAAGGCGTTCAAGGAGTTCGGGGTGGACTGGGACTTGGAGGATCGGTTCATCTCAAGCGGAAATGAAGCGGAGGACATAGGAAAGATGGCCGGGCTTTTTACGCGCAAGGAGCGCCCGACGGCGGTCTTCGCCTCGATGGATTTTCTTGCTGTAAGGGCCTGCCGTGCCGCGGCAAAGGCGGGGCTTAAGATCCCGGAGGACCTTTCCGTAGTGGGGTATTTCAACACCCCTTGGGCCGAGCAGGTGGATCCGCCTATGACCTCGGTTTCCGTGAAGGAGACCGAAATCGGGGAGTGCGTGGTGAGGGAGCTTCTGGCCTCTTCTTGGACAGGGAGAAGGAAAAAGATAGTATTCAAGCCGGAACTGGTTCTGAGGAAATCAACAGGGCCGAACAAGCTGAATCCTGGAATTTAACAACCATTGAAGGATGGAAGACACTGAGAAGGACAAAACTGCTTTGCAAAGAAAGGGGGAGCATGAAAGGCAATCCTTCGATCATGAACAGATTTAGCGTGCGGCGGCAGGCTTGCTGCCGTTCATCTTTTCCCGGCGGCGAGAATTTTGCGTCCCGGAAAATTTTTACGCTCATCGAGCTGTTGGTTGTGATTGCGATAATCGCGATCCTGGCGGCGATGCTGCTGCCGGCGCTCAAGAACGCGAGGGACTGCGCGAAGGCGGCCGTCTGCTCCAACCAGATCAAGCAGATGTGCACGGCGGCCTCTATGTGGACGATTGACCACGAGGAGAAAGTCCTTCCCTATCGGATGGCCGATCCTCCTTTCTCCGTATGGGGTGTCGGCTCCCTTTATTGGAACGGCCTCATATCGCCTTATCTCGGGAAAGGCGAGAGTGCCGACATCCAGCTCGAGACATGCCCCGTGATGGTTGGAACTCCCAGCGACTATTTCAGCTCCTGGGGGCCGGTCTTCAGCATCGGGAACAACTCAAGGGGCTGCGGCTGGGAGGATTCGGTCGCTAACAAGCCGAGTCCTAAAATTGGGAAAATACTGCCGTCTGAAATGGCGCTCTTCGGCGACTCCTGGAGCCCGAACAGCATCTCGATGGGGAACAACGGCACCTACGACGATCCGACTCCTTCCCTGTTCCGGCACACCCGCCAGGTCAACATAGGTTTCGTGGACGCCCATTGCGAGCCGAGGAGATATTCAGGCATACCGCGCTGGGGGGTGTCCGGCTACGAGCTTTTCTTCTTCGGGACAAAATAGGAGAATATAAAATGACGCCACGGGAAATCGTCAAACGCTGCATCCACTTCCAGAATCCGCCGCGGGTGGGGATGTATTTCAACAGGTTCGGCTGGGACGACACGGTTGACGTCTTCGACTTCTTCATAAAGGACGAGCATGGGACGGATCCATGGGGCATCACCTGGGTGGTCCATCCGGATTTCCCTTCGATCGGCATCCCCAAGCAGCATCCGGCCGAGAAGCTCGAGGACGTCTGCAGGCTCCGCGCGCCGGATCCCAAGGAGTTCGCGGCGCGTGTCTTCGCGAACTTGAAGAAGCTCACGCCTGATCAGCGCAGGAAATACCGCTTCATTGCCACGTCGTCCGGAATCTGGGAGCGGATACAGTATTTCCGCGGGATGGAGAACGTCTTCGAAGACCTCGCCTGCAACCAGGAGGTCGCGCATGGCCTGATCAAGCTCTGCACCGACTTCTGGGTCGAGTTCCTCGAGGAGCTGGCGCCGGCGAAAGGCGAGCTTGACGCGCTATATATGTTCGACGACTGGGGCACTCAGCAGGACGTGATGATCAGCCCGGAGATGTGGCGGACATTCTTCGCGAAGCCCTACCGGAGGATCACGGACGCGGCGCATGCGAACGGAATGGACTTCTGGCTCCACTCATGCGGATGCGTGACCAACCTGATCGGCGACTTTATCAGCGCGGGCATGGATCTGGTAAGTCCGTTCCAGAGCGGCACATGCGGCTACGAGAAGGTCGCCGAAAAATATGCCGGCAGGATCGCCTTCCTCACGAGCGTCGATTCGCAGTCGACCCTTACCCACGGATCCCCCGAGCAGGTCCTCGCCGAATGCAGGCGCCTTGACAAGTGGCGGACTCCGCACGGCGGCCTCATAATCGGCAGCTACAACTACGACACCCCCGAGGCGAACGAACGTGTCGTCTTCGACTATTTCCGGGAGGGAAGACGCCCTGAGGACGATTGAAGGAAGAATGTGCAATGAGTGCGAAGCGCCCGGGGCTTTGTCAGGCTGAAACTGCGGAGGGCGGAATTCTATCCCGTCGCATGGCGGGTTCACCCGCCGATGGGAATCGGTTGAATGGAATTCAACCCCCCATCCCGCGGTCGCGGGATAAAAAAGTCAATCGAGTTTCAGGAAGTGCCGCTCTGGCGGGGATATCCGCCAGTTCTGTCGAACAGAAACTTAAAGTAGCGCAGGTATTCCTACCTGCGGATTGCGCAGACAGGAATGT
>CAZWRV010000100.1:0-22226 GCA_964636325.1 uncultured Victivallaceae bacterium
AGTCCGGTTCGGAGGGAGGGGGAACGCAAATCAATGCGCTCTCCCTACCCCTATCGTTTTTTGCAGATAGATATTCCAAATCGCCCGTAAGGGACTAGGTTTTTCCCTGCGGGAAAAAGGCGCCCTTGCGGCGCGCAGGTAGCTTGCGCGCGCCGCGCGCAAAGGGCAAACTCTGCATACGAGTAATGCTGTGTTATGTTGCTTGCGCGCGGCGCGCGCAAACTACTTTTGGTAAAAACGTTTTCCAAGTCGCACCGTAAGGGACTAAATGCCACGAAGTTTAGCTTATAAAATAATTACGAGGTGTTAGGTGGACAAGATCATGATCGGCTGGGCATCGAGGGATGTGACCCCTTCGCGGCCTGTGAATCTCAGAGGGCAGTTCCATGCGAGGATTACGGCGAAGGTCTTGGATCCGGTCACGGTGACTGCGCTTGCGGTGTCATCGGGGAGGGGCGGGGATCCGTTCATATGGGTTTCCTGCGACTCGGTTGCGGTGCCGCTTAAGACGCTTCAGTCGGCGAGGCGGAAGCTTGCGGAGCTCGCGCCGGGATTTCCGGCGGAGAAGCTGATAATAAATGCGACGCACACCCATGACGCGCCGGACCTTGACGGCGGCTGGTATCCGCCCGTGCCTGCAGGGGTCATGACGCCGGCCGAATATTCCGAGTTTTTCGCGGAACGTGTCGCCGAAGCCGCGGCCGAGAGCTGGAAGGGCAGGGAGCCGGGCTTCGTCGCATGGGCGATGAGCTATGCGGTGGCGGGCCATGGCAGGAGGGCGCTGTATTTCGATGATTTGAGGAAGAGGCCCGGCTATTCGGAACGAGCCGGGACGAGCATGGAGACGAACGCCAGGATGTATGGGAACACGGCCGACCCTCAGTTCAAGGCGATCGAGGGCTATGCGGACCACAGCGTCCACTTCCTTTTCACGTTCGACAAGGCCAGGAAGCTTACAGGCGCCATCGTCAACATCGCGTGTCCGTCCCAGGAGACCGAGAGTCTGAATGAGATATCCTCCGACTTCTGGCATGAGACCAGGAATTCCATCAGGAAACAGTTCGGGAAAAAGGTTTTTCTGCTGCCCCAGTGCGCTCCTGCCGGGGACCTTTCGCCTCATCTCATGTTCAACAAGGCTGCCGAGCAGAGGATGCTTGCGCTGAAAGGGATCTCGTCGCGCCAGGAGATTGCGAACCGCATCAAGACCGCATTCGCCGACGCGCTGGTTCCGGCCAGGAAGGACATGAAGGACTCGGCTGTCCTGCTGCATTCGACCAGGATCTTGGATCTACCCCGAAGAATGGTCACCAAGGAGGAATACGCGAAAGTCAAGAAGGGGTTCAAGGAACTGGAGGACACCGTTCCGTCGGAACAGGACTACATGCGGAATGCGGCGGTCCTGTTTTCGAGGAAGGTCCGCTGCAGCAGGATCATCGAGAGATACGAGACGCAGAAGAAAAACAGCGCTCACAGAATGGAACTGCATGTGATAAGGCTCGGCGACATCGCCTTCGCCACCAACACGTTCGAACTGTTCTCCGACTACGGGATCAGGATGCAGGCGCGGAGCCCGGCGCTGCAGACCTTCACAGTCCAGCTCTGCGCCGGCATCGAAAGGCCGTGCTATCTGCCCACAAGGGAGGCGGAGGAGGGCGGCAGCTACAGCGCATGCGTCTACTGCAACGAGGTCGGCCCGGAGGCCGGCGACCTGCTCGTAGAAGAGACACTCAAGTCGCTGAACTCCATGTGGAAGCAATAGACGGCGCGGCGTAGCTTGCGACCTCCGGGCGCAAAGGGGCAAATTCATACGCTCAACGCTCTCGCTATTTCCGCAGCTTGGTGCCGAAGGCAATTGTCGTCCGGCAGACCTTGTTGTCGAGGACGATGTTGTGGGGGGTGTCGTGGTTCCAGGAGGCGGGGAATTTGGTGGGTATGACTGCGGTGATTATGCTTTTGCCGGTGTTGAAGTCCATGCATGAAGGCTTCTTTGTCGCATCGAGAAACGGCAGAGAAGTCTTGTCGATCTTCAGGTTGAGGCGCCGGATGATTCCATTGGCGTCTGGATATTCAAGCCAGACGAGCGGAAGTGCTCTTCCGAAAAATTTCCCTTCGATTACGATTTTCGAACCGGCGGTGCAGTCCGTTATCTCGTTACCATCCAGGTCGTAGACTTTGTCTATTGATGGCGGCATCAGCATCAGGTCGATGCCTGTGTCGACGTTGACGACGGTCTTCTTCAGGGAGTCGGTTCCGCCTACCTTGAGCCTGCAGGGAAGGGGCTGCAGATCTTCCAAGGATGCCAGTATTGCCGCCGTGGTCAAGGCCGGGGTTGCGGTCCAAGTCTTCGGATTGACTAGAGGGATGCGGCCCAGCCATTCGCAGGCCGCAACCTTTATCGGACGGGGCACTGCCGCAGGAATCCGCAGAGCCGCGTTCCTCGGCTTTCCAGTCGAACGATCGATGTATGAGGCGCAGACTTTTGGTTTCTTTGCGAAGTTCGCAAGTCCGGCGACGCTGGCGACTTCGAGGTAGTAAATCTTGCCGAAGGCCGTGCTCAGCTCGCCGTCGGTCGAAGCGAAGTTCGCCGTCAGCGTGGCGTCTCCGGAAAGAGTCACTGTCGCCGGGTCTGAGGTTTCCGATATCTTGGCCTTGCCTGCTGCTGTCCAGCCGATGAACTTGAAGCCGTCGGATGGCGAAGCGGATATTTCCTGGGCTTCGCCCTGGTTGACAGCGTAGATACCTGGTGCCGGAGTAGTTGTTCCCGATCCTTCCGGGCTGACCGCGATCGTGAGCTGCGCTGAGGGCGGCGGATCCGCCGCGAAGTTCGCAGAAATCTCGGAGTCCACGGAGGCAGTCGCTGTTGTTTCCGCGGAATTCGCATCTGCGAGGGCGGCGTCGCCGCTCAGGACCGACCATGATTCGAAGTGGTAGTTTTTTGCGGCAGATGCCGAGACTGCCACGGGGGTGTTCTTCTCGACGACGGCTGCCCCGGACGGCTTTGTCGTTCCGTTGCCGCCGCTGGACACGGTCAGAGTGCAGTCGTCGTCCAGTTCGGTCGCGGCGACATACTTCTCGAAAAGCCCTGAGGCCGCGCAGCTAATTGTCGCAGTTCCGGCCGCGGCATCGTCGTCTTCGGCCGCGGAGACTTCAACCTTCTGGTAGGCGTCCCAGTTCGTGGAGGTGAATATCAATTCTGCGCCGGAACTTACGGAAAAGTCGCTGTCAGCGTCCGCAACAGAAACGCGGACGGTCACGTCGCTTGCGGGCTGGGATGTGAGTTTCACCATGAATTCGGCGGTTCCGCCCTCGGGGACGGCGATGGAGTCCTTGTCAGTAGCTATTGAGTTTTCAGGGATTACGAAAATCGCGCTGACGTTGTAGTCCGCTGATGGCTTGACTGCGATTTCCGGTTCGGTGGCGCCGTCGCTCCATTTCAGGAACGCGTATTCGCCCTGAGTCCTTTTCACGGAGAGCTTCCGCTGGAAGTTCCTCCTCCAGGCGAAGGTGCGGCTTTCTGAAAATTCGTCTCCGTCCACGGAAAACGTTAAGGCGTTGCCGGCGGGCTCCGTGGATATTTTAGCCGTTATCTTGGTCTTTTCGCCGAAGAGCCTGTAGAGGGCGGCGACATAGCCGATGGCTCTTGTCGTGAGCTGGAACTTGTGGTTTTTCATGTCCTTGAAATCGATGTCGTCGGTTATCCTGTCTGGCGGGCTTTCTCCTTCGTAGTCGAGATCGCCGTCGGAATCGAAGCTCGGAAAGTCGTTGCTTGTCTCGGCCATGTTGTAGAAAAGCCGTGTGAGGGATTTGTCGTAGGAACCAGGAACTTTTCCGGGATAATCGGGCAACTTTCCGATGTCGGGTATTTCTGTGCGCGGCGACTTCCAGCCGACGTCCTTGTATTCCTTGGCCATCCTGTCCTCGAAGAGGCAGCCGTCGAGGGAGTGGTCGTCGATGAGGGTGTGCGCCGGAACCGACATGTCCGCGAGGAGGTGCGATGTTCTGCCGAGCCACCAGAACGCATAGACGAGATTGCCTGCCTTGTATGCTGATACGGCGTTCGGGAAATCCGTTTCCTGGGCGGTTTCAAGAGCGCTGCTCCCCAGGAAATAGCCTGAGTCGTAGTCCCCGTCAGGATTCCAGAAGTGGTTTCTTGAACGGGTTCCCGGGACGTCCTCCTCCCAGGCGCCTTCGAGCAGGGCTGTGCCTTCTTCGAATGGTTCGCTGTTCTCAAGATCGTTCCAATTGCCGTCGTTGGATGCGGAGTCTGTCCAGGTGGTTCCGAGATATGGGCTGGCCGGGCCGCCTGAGTCGTCGACCTTCTTGAGGTAGACAGCCAGTTCCTCGGCCAGGTATCTGTCGTCGGGTTCGCCGCTGCCCTTGAGCTTCAGATACGCCTGGTATGTGATCCAGCCGTGGGTGGGGCCGTTCTCGTTGGTGTAGTATTTTGCTGATTCCTGAGTCTCGTGGAGGTATTGGCCGCCAAGGCAAAAGGCGGATGTTAGGAGCATGGCCGACGCAAGTATGGTTATTATTCTCATCTGTGGGAGTAAAATATAAAGGTAAAGTTCAGTTTACAAGCGCAAGTCTCAACAAAGACATCATTACCAACACGGCTTGGTAATCCCTCAGTCTTTCCTCGGAGACAATCGGTGTCGGGGGCGGAATCGCTATCGGAATCGAATATATAACTAGAAATCGATCCCGATTCCGAAACCGACAGCGACCCCGAAAGCAAAAACTGAGGCATTACACGGCTTGTCAAATATCCCCCTCTTGTCAGGAAGATCTTTCGACTAAGAGCCAAGAGTGGCTTGGGACTTCCCCTGAAGCCTTGAGATGTTCTGACTCGAAGATGAAATTCTGCCGTTCCCCCGAGTAGTTTGCGACGACCAGGCCGATGCGTCCGTCTGGCGCCTTCCACAGGGAGTGAAGAAGCGCCGGCAATCTTCTTCGGAATACCTTCTGGCATCCTTCCGCCGTGAAGATCATACGAGCCAGGAGTTCGACATCGATCTCCTTGACCTTCATTGTCCCGGGGCTGAGCATGTCGCCGTCGAATAGGAATTCACGGTTGGCGTGGTAGAAACGGGCGGTGGCCGTAAGGAACTTGCGGACTTCGCAGAATTCCGGGTCGGACAGATGCCTTCTCCGGAGATTCGCGACCGTCGGCTGGAGGCCCCAAGTCACGCCGCGCGCCAGCTCGAAGAAGAACTGGTCGGGATATAGCAGATGCCATGGTTTCTCATGCTTCCATGCCGCAATTTTCGGCCATTTGGGGTCGAAGGGCGGGATGGAGTCGGGCAGTGCATAGGAGCCGAACAGGGCCGCAATCCCGTGATAGACGGCGTTGAAGGCGGGAACGTGTTCGCAGAGCGCCGGATCTCCGCCCAGCCGTTCAAAGCAGTTGGACAAGGTTATCGCGGAGTCGCAGAGGTCCATAAATGCTTCGCTGCCCTCCTCGGTGCAGATGGGCATGCCGGGATTTTCCTTGCGGATACTCTTGAAGAGTTCCCGGTATCCCATGGCCTGGTAGTTCCCCCCGCCCGGAGCATGAGAATGCCTTCGGCAGTGGCACGGGATCATGCTGGCGCAGCCTATCATGTCCATATATATGCCTGGAAGGCCGGCCTGCCGCAGTTTTCTAACAGTTGCCGCCATCCGATTCCGGAAGGCTTTGCTGCCTCCGCCGCACATCCATGCCAGGCGCCTCTTGGCGAAGCTGTTGAACATGACGGCCTTCACCGTTCCGTCCAGATTCCGGACAGCGGAGTTTTCCCCGCCCTCGGTCCAGTGTTCCGCATCCATGTCCCAGGCCAGGCCGTTGGTGTAAACCTGTGTGAATATCTTTCGTTTCTTGAGCCGCGACAGCGCCTTTCTGAAGACGGGCAGGCCTTCGCGGGGCGGCCAGTATTCGGGGTAGTTTGTGTCATATCCGTGCCGATGCCACCAGTACCAGTCAAGGGCGACCGGTACGCCTGATTCCTCCTGCAGCGTTTCGACAGGGGAGATTACATCCTCGGCAAGCCCCCTGTTCCATACCCACATGCCTATATTGCGCAGGCGAGGGTCTACAGGCGGACGCCGCGCCCACCACTGCCTTCTCGCCCATGACTTATATATCTGGGCGGCCTCGAACCAGCCGCCCTCGAATCTTGCTAGGGAGGCGGCGTATGGAATCCGATATCTGACGCAAGTTTTTCCATCCAGAGGCAGGAAGTGGACGCCTGAGTAGCGCAAGGCGCGGTGGCCGTCGAGAGTTCGAAGCTCAATCCCCTTGCAGTGGAATTCAGTGTCGCGCTGGTCGAAGTAGAGCGAACCAGAGGGTGAGATCAGCGCATCGAACTGCAAGGCATGAACCTCGGCCCTGAGCGAAAGTCCCTCCGGCCGTAGGGCTGAGTCATTGACATGCTTCAGGAGCGCGCCCTGCCCGCCGTATCCGGTAAAAAAAGAAATGTCGCCGCCTTCATCCTTGGGCATCGGTATTTCCACGACCGGAAAAAGGGCTTCCAAAATTGGGAAGGCATCGCTTCCGCCCGTCCATCCGATATTTCCGCGGAGGAGCTTATCCCCGGTCCACCACCGGACGGAGACGGTGAATTTCGGACCAAGCCTTGGATGGCCCTTCCATCGGCAGACAAGCCGCCCGTCGGCCTTTTGCATCTTGAAATATTCCATATCCGAGGCCTTAAGCTCATCTCCATCTCCTTGCGCGAGGCGGAGGATCCAGGAGATTTCAGCCCCCTGCCACGACATTCTTCCCGTTCTACTGACTGACAATCCAGAAATGTCCATTGCATCCCCCTTGCCTGTTGTCATACTCCTTCAGCGTGAAAATTTAAATTTTGACGGGCAAGATTTGGGATTGGATTTTTTCGTTTCGACCGAGCGGCGACATGAATGTCGTCCGAGGAAGGAACAGGAAAATACGGCCCAAAGATGCTCGTCCGCCTTAGCGGATTGCGGTCTTTCGGTTTTGCTCCGCACCCTTCGAGAGCCTTCGATACCCCGGTATCGGCGGCCTCTCAGAATACGGAGCAATTCCCGAAATCCCCGCAATCAAAATGTAAATTTTTCGGCCTAAAGGAGTATATCTCCTCTGAAACTCGCCTGAAGTAACGCAGGCATTCCTGTCTGCGGCATCACAGGTAAGAATACCTGCGCTACTTTAAGTTTCACCCCGACAAAACTGCGAGTCTCGCAGACGGACACTCCACTGAAACTCGACAATCTTTTTCGTTGTCCTTGTCGTCTTCTGGAGGGTTGAGCCAAGCTCAACCGCGGTGGAGCTCGGCTCCGCCCTCCATCGAGTTTATGATCGACAAAACTGTGAACTTCGCAGCTTGCTACCTTTTTCTCACAGATAAAACGATGCCGTGGCAAGGTTCCGGTACTGGAGGTCGACTCCCGCAGGCCCGTCTTGTATATCAATCGGTTATCATATAATTATTGATGGTTGCTGTTCCGGAATGTATCCGCCTGTATTCATTGACGACGAGTGACAAGGCAAGCGCTGCTGGCAGCTCATAAATTATATAAGGGGATTAATCAGGTCAAGTTGGAACTGTGCATTGATCTTGTTGACGTTGGCCCTTGTCCCGCTATATTAAATGTTTGGCCGGATGATTGGGTGGCCGGATGTGAGCCCTGGATAAAGGAACTTTGGTTTGTTGGGTAAAGTGTCCTGGGAAATTCCGCCTCAAGTGGAATTTCGAATCAGATTTCCTGTTATCTGCCATGGAACAGTGAAAGGATTTTTTTACCGCCGTCCCGGCAATGAACATGAACTAGACCAGGAAATCTGGAAGAAATGGTTTTCCCATGAAATGTTTTGAAGAATTGAAGGCCAGGGGATACGTCTACCAGGCGACGGACGATGCCGTGGAGGGCCTGCTCAACGACGGCAGGGCCGTGTTCTACGCGGGGTTCGATCCTACGGCGGACAGCCTGCATGCCGGGCATCTGCAGCTTGTGATGAAGATCAGGCGTCTCCAGGCGGCGGGCCATGTGCCGGTCATACTTGTCGGCGGGGCGACGGCGCTGGTGGGCGATCCGTCGGGCAAGACCGAGGCGCGTCCGATCCAGGCGCGCGAGCTTGTGGCCGAGAACGCCGAGAAGATCAAGCGGCAGCTGTCCAGGTTCATCGATGTCTCTGAGGGCAAGGCGCACTTCGTCAACAACCTCGACTGGTTCAAGGATCTGCAGTTGATCGACTTCCTGCGCGACATCGGCTCCCGCTTCAGCGTGAACAAGATGATCGCCGCCGAATCGGTTAAACAGCGCCTGGAGACCGGGATTTCATATCTCGAATTCAGCTACATGCTCCTTCAGGCGTACGACTTCCTTGTGCTCAACCGGGACTTGAACTGCAACCTCCAGATCGGCGGCCAGGATCAGTGGGGGAATATCGTCGCCGGGATCGAGCTTGTCCGCCGGATGGAAGGCAAGGAGGTCTTTGGCCTCACGATGCCGCTTCTGCTGAATTCCCAGGGCGAGAAGTTCGGGAAGAGCGCCGGGAACGCGGTCTGGCTGGACGAAGCCAGGACATCGGTCTTTGACTACTACCAGTTCTGGCGCAACACGCCCGACTCGGAAGTCGGGATTCTGCTTCTGAGGTTCACATCGCTTCCGGTGGACGAGGTGAAGGAGCTTGGGAAGCTCGAGTCGCCGCTCATCAACCGCGCCAAGGAGATACTCGCATTCGAGGCTACGGCGCTCGCGCACGGCGTCGACGCAGCGAAGAAGGTCTATTCTTCGGCATGCGCCAAGTTCGGATATGCCGACCCTGAGGGGAAGGTGAGGACGTCCAGCGCGATAACAGGCGTGGCATATGGACGGGGCGACGACGATCTGCCGTCGCACACGCTGAACCCGTCGGATCTCGAAGGAGAAGGAGTTTGGATCGTCAAGCTTTTCACCGACTCGGGGCTCTGCTCCAGCAGCGGGGAGGCGAGGAGGCTCATCAAGGGCGGCGGAGCGTATCTGAACGACGACAAGATATCCGACCAGAACCTGCACCTCGTGCGCAAGGATTTCGAAAAGGGCGAGGTCGTCCTGAAGGCCGGAAGGAAGAACCTTAGGAAGATCAAGGTTTGATTTTTCCACAGGACGTGGAAAAATCAGCTATGACGATGGACGCCAAGTCACTGAACTTCTTTTCCCTTTTCCTCTCCTTCCTCTGTCCGGTCTGCGGTGAGCGCGACCGGGACGAGGGCGACGAGATCTGCGGCGAATGCCGTTCCCGCATCCGGTTCATCGCGCCGCCGTATTGTTCCGGCTGCGGCGGCGAGAACGACGGCATCTTCGATGTGTGCCGCCACTGCCTGAAGGAGGATCGCAGGCCCTGGAGGCACGCGTCCAGCATCATGCGCTTCGAAGGGGCTGGCAGGGAGATAATCCACCGCTTCAAGTACCAGGACGACACGGCGCTGGGAAGGATGCTCGGCCACCTTGCCGCAGAAAGGATCAGGAGGGACGCTGTCAAGGCCGACTTCATAACTCCGGTCCCACTGCACTGGATCCACTACTGGATGCGCGGATACAACCAGTCGGAGATAGTCTGCCGCTTCATCTCGGCCGAGACCGGCCTCCCGCTTGTAAAGGCGCTCGTCAGAACCAAGTTTACCAGGAGGCAGGCCTCCCTGAGCAGGGAGGATCGCAGGAAAAACATAAAGGGAGTTTTTTCGGTTGCGGAAGGTGTCATTTTGCGAAACAGAAGTATATTGATCGTCGATGATGTCCTTACGACGGGGGTGACTTTGGCCTCCGCGGCCTCGGCCCTGCTCGACGCCGGGGCGTCAGAGACCAGCGTCCTTACGTTAGCAAGAGGTTGATGCGATGTCGCTTTTCAATTCGAACAAGTATTCGACGATCAAGTCCACGAAGAAGAAGGAGATACCGCAGGGGACCTTCCAGAAATGCCCCGAGTGCAACGAGTCCGTCTTCAAGGGGATGCTCGAAACCAACTTCAACGTCTGTCCAAAATGCTCCTACCATTCGCCGATAACCGCCCAGAGGAGGCTGGAACTTCTTACCGACTCCGGCAGCTTTGCCGAGATAGACGCGGGTATGACTTCCACGGATCCTTTGAAGTTCGACGGGGTCGCGCCCTATACCGAGAAGCTCAAGTCCAACATCCAGAAGTCCGGCATGAACGAGGCGATCATATGCGGGACGGCCAAGCTCGACGGGCGCGAGATGGCGCTGGGCATCATGGATTTCCGCTTCCTTGGGGCCAGCATGGGGTCCGTCGTCGGCGAGAAGGTGGCAAGGGTCACAGAGCTTGCGACGCAGAAGAGGCTGCCCCTGGTGATTGTGACGGCCAGCGGCGGCGCCCGGATGTATGAGGGGATGCTCAGCCTCATGCAGATGGCCAAGACAAGCGGCGCGCTCCACCGGCACGCCTCCGCCGGATGCCCCTATATCGTGATAATGACCCATCCGACAACGGCCGGGGTCACTGCGAGCTTCGCATCGCTCGGCGACATTATCATCGCCGAACCCCGCGCCCTGATAGGGTTCGCTGGCCCCCGCGTCATCAAGGACACCACCCAGGCCAAGCTGCCCGAAGGCTTCCAGTCATCCGAATTCCTCATCAAGAAGGGCTTCATCGACAGGATCGTCGACAGGCGCAACCTCCGCAAGGAGCTCTCCCTCCTCCTCGAATACTTCCAGGGCGCCTGCAAGAGCTGAAATCTCAAGGAGGCCTCCGGATTTCCTTTTCAGATTTCCTGACGTAAATATTCAGTGAAAGGGCGTAGTTCACTGAATATTTACGACGGGTGGAGGAAGATTGGATGACCCGCCTTCGTAAAGAAACCACGGCGCGGCTAGATGGATGATTGGCTTGGAAATTCTAATGCCTGCCTTCGAGCCAGCGCTCGGCGTCGATGGCGGCCTTGCAGCCCATCCCTGCGGCGGTGACGGCCTGCCTGTAGATGTGGTCGGCGCAGTCGCCGGCGGCGAAGACTCCGTCGACGCTTGTATAACTGCTTGTGTCCCTGAGCCTTATATAGCCGACATCGTCCATATCGACCTTGCCCTTGAATATCTCGGTGTTAGGGATGTGGCCGAGCGCGGCGAAGTAGCCGGTGCATTTGAGTGAGCTTTCGGCGCCGGTCTTGAGGTTTTTCACCGTCACAGCCTCGACCTCGTTCCGGCCGATGATGTCGGAGACGACTGAGTCCCATACGAACTTGATTTTCGGGTTTGCCTTCGCCCTTTCGGCCATGATTTTGGAGGCCCTGAGCTGATCGCGCCTGTGTATCACGGTGACGGAGCTGGCGAAGCGGGTGAGGAAGATGGCCTCCTCCATGGCGGTGTCGCCGCCGCCGATGACGACCACGTCCTGCTTCCTGAAGAAGGCGCCGTCGCATGTGGCGCAGGCCGAAACGCCCTTGCCGAGAAGTCTTTTTTCGGACTCCAGGCCAAGCCAGCGCGGGGATGCGCCGGTCGCGATTATCAGAGCCAGGCATTCCATGGTGGAACCGCCCGCCAGCGTGATTTTGTGGGGGCCGCCCGGCTTGAGCTCGACTGAAACCGCCCTGTCGTTCACCATACGGGTTCCGAAGCGCTCGGCCTGCTTTTGAAATGCGGACATCAGCTCGAAGCCGTTCACGGGATCCTTGAAGCCGGGATAGTTCTCGATGTCGCTTGTCTGCGTGAGCTGTCCGCCGGGGACGCTGCCGCTTATGAGCAATGGCTCGTTTCTGGCCCGGGAAGAATAAATTGCCGCGGTCAGGCCTGCCGGCCCGCTGCCGATGATTATGATCTTTTCCATAGGTTGAAGCACGCCTTATCCAAGGGGTTTTAACCTAATTGCCGCAGTTGAAAATATGCTTTATAAATTAACACACTCATAATAAGGCATTTACATATTTAGAGGCTTTCACCCAATGAGTGAAAGCCAGTTCCGGCATATTTTCAACCCGGGAGGGTTGGCCGCATTCGCCATATCTACTTCGTTAGCTTCAACTTGCAGTGGTCACCACAGCTGCGTCTTGCTGCCTGGTAGCTACGGCAAATGCGGCCAACTGCGGCTATTAGGTTTAAAGCAGCGGTAAAGATAGTCATGCAAGCGGCCAAGTCAAACAGGGCAATCCCAGATTTCCTGTTATGCCGAGCACAGCATACAAGGAAACCTGAAGGCGGGTGAATGGTGAATCGTGATTGGCGGCAAGAGGGGGATACCAGATACCAGATATCAGATTCCGGATGATCGCCGCCAGGTCACGAGAGGTTTCGAAAGTATCGGCAGGTTCCGGTAAATGTTCAGTGAACGGACGGGGGCGGTTCACTGAACATTTACAGATATCAGATGCCGAAAGAGGATTATTCGATGACCAGGCCCCCGCCATCGTCCTTCTTCTTGCCCGCGTCGGGAGGCGGCGGCGGAGCAGCGGCCTTGCCGCCGCCTTCCGCGCCTGCCTTTCCTGCCTCTGCTGCCGGCATCGCGGGGATGGGCAGTCCGCCCTTTGCCTCGGCGACCTTGAATGTGGGCAGATACCTGTAGTAGACCTCGAGCATCAGTGCGCAGAGGCATGTGGCGTAGATGCAGTCGTCAAGTTCGGAGCCGCCGATCTCGCCTTCCTGCTTCGCGGCGCCGCCGGCGGCGGCCGCAGCCTTGGCCGCAACCCTCTTCGGCGTTTCAAAATGTCCATCGGCATGCTGGACGCGGAGAAGCTCGGTGGTGAACATCTTGTTCCATTCCTTCCACTCCTTGCCGGAGCCTTCAAAGGCCTGGAAGAAGACCTGCGTCTGGTAATACCATCTGTAGCAGTCAAAGCCCAGCGGCTCCTTGAAAGAGAACTTGTTGTATGTCGTGAGAAGATAATTCACTCCGTCCTTGGCGGCGGCCTCCCTGCCCGCGCCCATGAGCTGCAGCGCTAGAGTCGAGGCGGCCGATACATTCGCGCCGCCGTTGCCGCCCGGTTTTGCGCCGCCGACTTCGTTTTGATATACGAAACCACGGTCGGCCTTCATAAGGGTGCTGAAGCACTGGATGGACTTCATCATCGCCTGCTCGAGTCCCTGGGCGGTGCTGCCTGCGGCGAATCCGGCCTTCAACGCCTGACACGCCCAGCCCATGACGGACGAGTCGCACCTGCCGCTCTTGCCGTATGAATAGTCGTAGCCGCCTCCGACATTCTGCCCGTTGACGGCGATCTGGACGTTCTTGTTCATGACCGCCTCGAGCATCGGTATCTTTGTGAGTGCATAAGCCTCGCAGAGAGCATAGGTGAATATCATATGGCCGTAGCCTGAGGCGCCTGCAGCAACAGGATTGGGGGAATCTCCGTATTCCACAAGCTTCTTTATGCCTTTCAGTACGCATGCGCCGAACTCCTGCGACGACGGAGTCTCCCCGTGCGCGAGGAAAGCCAGAAGCGCCAAACCGGTGAAGGCTGGCATGTAGCCGCCGTTTTCGCCCCATGAGCCGTCGGCGTTCTGGTGGTCGCGCAGCCACTTGAGGGCCTTGGTGACGGCCAGCTCTGTCCTTGTCGTGCCGCCATACTGGGCGAGGGCCTTGCCGCGGCCGGAACCGCTCCTCATCGCCATGATTCCTGGGAGGACCAGCGGGGAACTTGAGGGGCGGACCGATAGAACGCTGGGCATCGCCACGTCGGTCGCAGGGCCGGCAACGCCGGTGGTCACGTCGGAGACGTCCACGGAGACATCCGTCGAGGAGGAGGACGCGACGGCAGGCCGGTCGGTGACGACGCTGTCCATCACCTGGTCGATCGGCGGCGGCTCGTCCGGTATCTCCGGCGGCGGTTCCGGAGGAAGCTCGGGCGCCTTCTCCATCTCCTTGATCTCAAGATCCTTCACCGTGACCTCGACCTCCTTGGTGGCCGGAGGCTCGACCACGATGGACACCAGAATCGTGATGAAGATTATGTGCCCGATTATCGAAATCACCGGCCCCGTAAGGTGCTCCTTGATGTCGCGGAACGTTATCTTCTGCGCCTCAAGGATGTCGTTTATGTCCGGCATCTCCGCCTGCGCGGCGTTCGGATCCACCTGCGAAGGATCCTGCCCTTCCGGAATCTGATCATATTCTTCGTCTGCCATTTTTCCATCTCCTTAATATTAAGATATTTGCGAAATCACCATGCCTCGTCCACATGCAATAAACATATATGGTATTTCCGAGGCTTCAAGCGAATTTGCTAGATTTGCTCGATTTTTTTTCGAAGTTGAGCTTATTCTATGACTAGTCCGCCGCCTTCATCCCTTTTCTTAGGCTTTTCAGGTGCTTCGGCGGCTCCGGGCTGCTTCGGGGGGGCATCGCCTTCATCGAATACAGGCAGTCCGCCTTTGGCTTCCGCGACTTTGAAGGTTGGAAGATATCTGTAATAGACCTCGAGCATAAGGCAGCAGAGGCTGGTTGCATAGACATAGTTGTCGAATTCCGAGAACGCGTTTTCGCCTCCGCCCTGCTTCACGGCGCCGCCGGCGGCCGCGGCGGCTCTTGCGTTCCATCTCGCGGGGGTTTCGAAATGGCCGTCCCCCTTCTGGACTCTAAGCAGCTCGGTGGTGAACATCTTGTTCCATTCCTTCCATTCCTTGCCCGTCCCTTCGAACGCCTGGAAGAGGGCCTGGGTCTGGTAGTACCACCTGTACAGGGCGAATTCGACGTTCGGAGTATCCTTCCAAGTGAAAGAGTTGCAGCGTTGGATAAGGTAGTTGACGCCGTCCTTCGCGGCTGCCTCCCTGCCCGCGCCCATCAGTTGAAGCGCCAGCGTGGAGGCGGCGGTCACGTTGGGCGAACCTACGCCTCCGGGCCTGGCTCCGCCTATGTTGTTGGAGTAGACGAATCCGGTGTCCGCCTTCATGAGCGTGCTGAAGCACTGGATCGACTTCATCATGGCCTGCTCCAGGCCCTGGGCGGTGCTGCCCGCCGCAAATCCCGCCTTCATGGCTTGGCATGTCCAGCCCATCACCGACGAGTCGCATCTGCCATCCTTGTTGTCGTACGAGTAGTTGTAGCCGCCCGCGGGATTCTGCCCGTTGACGATGATCTGGACATTCTTGTTCATCACCGGTTCGAGCATCGGAATTTTTGTGAGAGCATAAGATTCGCACAGGGCATAGGTGAAAATCTGGTGGCCGTAGCCGCTGCCTGCCCCAGTCCGTATTGGATCGGATGATTCCCCGTATTCGACCAGCTTCTTGATGGCCCTTAGGACGCAGATGCCGAAATCCTGCGAGGACGGGGTCTCGCCGTGCGCCAGGAAGGCGAGAGTGGCCATCCCGGTGAATGCAGGCTGGTAGTTTCCGTTCTCTCCCCAGGATCCGTCCATGTTCTGGTGGTCCCGCAGCCATTTGAGGGCCTTGGTGACGCCGAACTCGGTCCTGTTGGAACCTCCGAACTGGGCCAGCGCCTTTCCGCGCGCGGCGCCGGATCTCATCGCCATTACGCCGGGTATGACAAGGTTCGACGTCGAAGGGCGAACGGACATCAGGCTCGGCATGGCGACGTCCGTCTCGGGGCCCGCCACGCCCGTAACGACGTCGGAGACGTTGACGGCGACTTCGCTTGATGCGGCGGCCGAGGGGGCGTTGCTCGTGGCGACATTCTCGACGATCTGGTCGACCGGCGGAGGCTCGTCATTGATTTCAGGCGGCTGCAAGTCCTCCATCGGAGGATCGGGAATGTTCTCCATCTCCTTGAGCTCCAGATCCTTGACAGTGACCTCCACCTCCCTGACTGTCGGAGGTTCGACCACGATCGAGACCAACGCGGTGATGAAGAGCACATGGATTATCAGGGAAATGAGAGGCCCGGTCAGATGATCCTTGATGTCCTGAAGGCTTATCTTCTGGGCTTCGATGATGTCCCTAATGTCGGGGACTGCGGCGGCCGCGGCCCCTTTCCCATGCGGGGGGTGGTGGAGCTCCCCGCCGGCCTGGATTTCTTCCTGGTTTCCCATATGTCCAACTCCGTGAGATTGAAGCTATCAGAGAATGGAAGGCAGAGGCGATGTCATTCTATCACGAGTCCGCCTCCGTCGTCCTTCTTGCCAGGCGCAGGAGGCGGCGCTGCTCCGGTCTTGCCGCCCCCTTCTGCACCGGCCTTTCCTGCGTCGGCCGCAGGCATTGCGGGAATGGGCAGTCCGCCCTTGGCCTCGGCGACCTTGAACGTGGGCAGATACCTGTAGTAGACTTCCAGCATGAGGCAGCAGAGCGAGGTCGCGTATACGCAGTTGTCCAGCTCGGAGAACATGTTTTCTCCATGCCCCTCCTTGACGGCCCCTCCGGCGGCGGCCGCGGCCTTAGCCACCTCCCTGGCCGGAGTCTCGAAATGGCCGTCCGGCTTCTGGACACGGAGGAGCTCGGTGGTGAACATCTTGTTCCATTCCTTCCACTCCTTGCCGGTGCCTTCGAAGTTCTGGAAGAACACCTGCGTCTGATAATACCATCTGTAGCAGTCCCAGCCCCCCTGAGGCTCCTTCCACGAGAACTTGAACCACTGCGGCGCAAGAAGATAGTTTACGCCGTCCTTGGCGGCGGCCTCCCTGCCCGCGCCCATGAGCTGGAGCGCCAAGGTCGAGGCCGCCGTCACATTCGGCGTGCCTACGCCGCCGGGCTTGGCGCCTCCAACCTCGTTGGAATAAACAAATCCCTTTTCTGCCTTCATCAGTGTGCTGAAGCACTGGATGGACTTCATCATTGCCTGCTCCAGGCCCTGGGCGGTGCTGCCCGCGGCGAATCCGGCCTTCATTGCCTGGCATGCCCAGCCCATCACCGACGAGTCGCACCTGCCGCTCTTGCCGTATGAATAGTCGAAGCCGCCGGCGGGATTCTGCCCGTTTACGGTGATCTGGACGTTCTTGTTCATGACCGCTTCGAGCATCGGTATCTTTGTGAGCGCATAAGCCTCGCAGAGCGCGTATGTGTAGATCATGTGCCCGTAGCCGGAGGCGCCTGCGCCGACAGGGTTGGCAGAGTCCCCGTATTCCACAAGCTTCTTGATGCCCTTGAGGACGCATGCGCCGAATTCCTGCGAAGACGGAGTTTCGCCGTGGGCCAGGAAGGCGAGCAGCGCAAAGCCGGTGAAGGCGGGCTTGTAGCTTGCGTTCTCACCCCACGAACCGTCATCGTTCTGGTGGTCGCGCAGCCATTTGAGCGCCTTCGTGACCGCGAGCTCGGTCCTGGTCGTGCCGCCGTATTGCGCGATCGCCTTACTGCGGCCGGAGCCGCTCCTCATCGCCATGATTCCAGGGAGAACCAGCGGCGAACTGGAGGGGCGGACCGAAAGCACGCTGGGCATCGCCACGTCGGTCGCGGGGCCCGCAACGCCGGTGGTCACGTCGGAGACGTCCACGGAGGCATCGCTCGAGGACGAGGACGCGACGGCCGCCGGACGGTCGGTGACGACGCTGTCCATCACTTGGTCGATCGGCGGCGGCTCGTCCGGTATCTCCGGCGGCGGTTCCGGAGGAAGCTCGGGCGCCTTCTCCATCTCCTTGATCTCAAGATCCTTCACCGTGACCTCGACCTCCTTGGTGGCCGGAGGCTCGACCACGATGGACACCAGAATCGTGATGAAGATTATGTGCCCGATTATCGAAATCACCGGCCCCGTAAGGTGCTCCTTGATGTCGCGGAACGTTATCTTCTGCGCCTCGAGGATGTCGTTTATGTCCGGCATCTCCGCCTGCGCGGCGTTCGGATCCATCTGCGAAGCATCCTGCCCTTCCGGCATCTGCTCATATTCCTGGTCTGCCATTGAAAAACTCCTTGAGTGTAAGGATTTAACAAAAGAATCATAATCTCTTTCCAGCAATAAGCATATATGGGATTAGCACCATTTCAAGCAAATTTATTAAATTTGTTTAATTTTTTCTGTTTTCCTATCATATTAGGTTCTTGCGGGGAATATTTCCCTCTAAAGCATTTTCCTGCCATTTTTAAGCTTTTCACAGTGAGCGGGGCAGGAAATCTGAATTTCAAATCCAGGATATGCCATGCCATGCCAAGCAAAAGACCAATGTTCTATAACCGCGGGCTGACTCTCGGCTTCAGCCTCGTCATAATGATGCTGCTTCCTGTTCTTGCATGCAAATATGCCGGAGGCAGGCTCGGACATGCGGATATTGGGACTCTCACAGGTTTTTTCCTGGGTCTTCTCTGGTGCGGATACGAGCTGTGGAGGACAGTCCGCGAAATCGAAAAGTCCGACGGAGACTGCGGGTGCAAAAGCAAGCAGGGAGCCGAGGAAGATGATGAAGACGCTTAAATGGCCGCTGCTCGCCGGGATTCCGCTGCTTTTCATCGTGCTGTCGTGGGTGATCGCGTGCAAGGCATGCGGTCTCTTTCCCTTGCGCGAGTTTATCGCAGGCTGGATGCTCGCGGCCTTGAACGGAACGGCCGCCATCTGTCAGAACTACATCGTACTGAGGCTGCGGGTTCCGAGGCCGCTCCTGGGGCTGTTCCTGCACGGGTTCAGGTTCCTGCTTGTCCTCTGCCTCGCCGTCGTCCTTTTCCGACGGATGGACGGTCACGGCATTTTCATCACGTTTTTCTTCTCGGGCTTTTTTGCATTCAAGCTCTCCGAAATTATATTTCTCGCCTTTGATGGCGAGTCTACAATGCCGCGGCCCGCGGCAGGCGCGCCGGAGACGAGCCGGGGGAAATCCGAATGAGCTCAGCAGACAGGATGTCGCAGGTCCAGACCTTCATCAACCACCATATGGTGGACAGCCATGAGTGGCAGCTCCCGTTCCTGCCCCCGCTCCATCTCCCGCAGTGGCTGTCCGCTCACAGCCTCACCCTCCTGCTTTCGTGCGCCGTCATGGCGGCGCTATTCATATTCGCATACCGCAGGGACAGGAAGGTTCCGGGAAGGATAAACGGCCTCCTCGAAGTCATAATCGTCTATATAAGGGACGATATCTCGATCGCAAACCTCGGGGAGAAGGACGGGCGCAGGATGGCGCCGCTGTTCTGCCATTTCTTCTTCTTCATCCTGATCATGAACCTCTTCGGGCTGATCCCGTGTTTCGCGGCCGCTACCAGCAACATAAACGTCACGTGCGCGCTGGCGTCGGTGACCCTCCTCTTCATGACGGCCGGCGCCATATTCCTTAAAGGCCCGAAGGCTTTTCTCTGCGCGTTCATGCCTTCAGGGGTTCCGTGGCCGATGCTGATAATCCTGACTCCCCTTGAGTTCGTGAGCATGCTCGTGAGGACATGCGCTCTTATGATAAGGCTCTTCGCGAACATCCTCGCGGGGCATATCGTAATATTCTCGATGATAGGGATGATCGTCTCGTTCGGCTACCTGCTGTTCCCCCCGATGATCATCATGGCGGTGGCGGTCTATCTGCTCGAACTCTTCACCGCCTTCCTCCAGGCTTACATATTCACGCTGCTCTCGGCGGTCTTCATGGGGCTCATCTACCATCCGGCGCATTGAACCCGCACGACCTGTATTCAATTGCGTCTGACCGCAGGCCGACAGCGGCGTTGGGCTGGGCCATCTTGGTGAAAGGATTCTGATACCAATCGCGCTTGCCGCCATGACGAATGAAAACACACCCCATACTCCGTATCTTTTTGATAAGATCGGCCCTTTTTTATGCTATCTGAAGTTCTCCGATGTGGCGGACGCATGGGATAGAACCGCCTGTAATATATATGTCTTTCAATTTTCTTGAAGTTCTTCCAACGTCTCGCCTTGAGTCATATAGTCCGGAAATTTTTCCCAGTAGCCAATTTGTGCCCGATCTTTTGGTCATGTTCGGCCGTGCTGTCCTTTTGATTTCCGGAAGGGTCTGGGTATATTAGGAGGATTTTTCACACCCCAGTAAGATAAAAGACGGGAGCATTTTTATGTCCGAATCATTCATCCAGACCAACTTCGCCGAGAGGCTCGGAGGGGCGTCCTTCGGCAAGGACACGAAGATCTACAAGTTCGAGAAGATCAAGAGGGCGAAGCGTGCCGCGATGGCCGCGAACCCCGGGGTTGAAATCATCGACATGGGTGTCGGCGAACCGGACGACATGGCGTTCCCGGAGGTCGTGAAGAGGCTTTCCGAGGAGGCCGCCAAGTGGGAGAACCGCACCTACACGGACAACGGCATAGCAGAGTTCTGCCAGGCCGCCGCAAGATACATGAAGTCGCTCTACGGCGTCGAACTGGATCCGGCGAAGGAGATCTGCCATGCCATCGGCTCGAAGTCGGCACTGTCCCTGATTCCGGCGTGCTTCATCAACCCCGGCGAAATTTCGGTGATGACGGTTCCCGGCTATCCGGTCATGGGCACCTGGACGCAGTACCTCGGCGGCAAGGTTGTAAACCTCCCGCTCAACGAGGAGAACAAGTTCTTCCCCGACCTCGAGAAGCTTTCCAAGGACGAACGGAAGAAGGCCAAGCTGCTCTACCTGAACTATCCGAACAACCCGACAGGGGCATCCGCCACTCCGGAAATGTTCGCCAAGGCCGTGAAGTTCGCGGAGGAGAACGAGATACTGATTGTCTCCGACGCCGCTTACGCGCCGCTGAACTTCAAGGGCAGGCCCCTCAGCATCTTCTCGGTTCCCGGCGCGAAGGACGTCGCAGTCGAACTGCACAGCATGTCCAAGGGATTCAACATGACCGGATGGCGTTTGAGCTGGGTATGCGGCAACGAGCTCGCCGTCAAGGCCTTCGCCCACGTCAAGGACAACGCCGACAGCGGCCAGTTCGCCGCCATCCAGAAGGCCGCGATCGCGGCCCTCGACAGCCAGGCCCGCATAACTCCTTTGATTTCAGGGAAATATGAGAGACGCCTGAAAAGCATGGTCGGAACCCTCAAGAAGATCGGATTCTCCGCGAAGACTCCCGAAGGCTCGTTCTACCTCTATGTGAAGTGCCCGAAGGCCACGGCGTCCGGCGTCAAATTCGAGACCGCCGAGGACTTCAGCCAGTGGCTCATCAAGGAGAAGCTCATAAGCTCCGTCCCCTGGGACGACGTCGGCCGCTACGTCAGGTTCAGCGCCACGTTCGTCGCACGCGGCGGCGAAGCCGAGGAGAAGCGCGTCCTCGACGAATTCGCGCGCCGCCTGGGCGACGTGAAATTCGTTTTTTAAAACGGATGCCGGCACCGGGCTTACAGATTCCGGATAATCGACGGTAGGTTCCGAGAGATGTCCATAGGTTTCAATAGGTTTCGCCTTTAGTCGCTGGTCTCTAGTCGGTAGTCGCGAGTTCCCCGATCCCCGGAAGCAAAAGGCCCGATGAAAATCATCGTTCTGATAAAGCAGGTCCCCGAAACCAGCGACGTCCGCATGGACAAGGAGACCGGCACGATGATCCGCGAGGGGGTCGAGAGCATTATCAATCCGCTCGACCTATACGCTATCGAGGCCGGCATACAGCTCAAGGAAAAGCACGGCGGAACTCTGACCGCTCTCACGATGGGGCCGCCCAAGAGCGAAAAGGCGCTCCGCGAGGCCGTCGCCATGGGCTGCGACGACGCCGTACTGCTCACTGGCAAGGAGTTCGCAGGCTCCGACACATGGACGACCTCGTATGTCCTTTCTGAGGCGATCAGGCAGAGGATTCCCGGCTTCGACCTGATACTCTGCGGCGAACGCGCCACCGACGGCGACACCGGGCAGGTCGGCCCGGGAGTCGCATCCTTTCTCGACCTCCCGATCGCCACATACGTCAGTAGAATCTACGACATTGCCGGCGGCCGGGCAAAAGTCAACCGGCTCGTCGAAGGCGGCTACGAGATTCTTACAGTTCCCTTCCCCGCCCTCATTACTGTCGTGAAGGAGATAAGCTTCCCGCGGCTGCCGACACTCCGCGGCAAGCGGAGAGCCAGGACGCTGCAGATCCCCGCATACGCCTCGTCAGGGATTATGCTTGAGAAAAACAGGCTCGGCCTGAAAGGCTCGCCGACGCGCGTCGTCAAGATCTTCACCCCCAAGGTCGTCCGCGAATGCCGCAAGCTCTTTGTCAAGGAGCCTCAAGACCTGGAGAAGGCTGCTGATGCGATGATAGAATACATGGCCGACAAACAACTCATTTGACATTTGACGGGAGTCTTTAACTATGAAGTGCAGCTATGAATCATGTTTTGACAGGCAGCCGGGAATCATGACGTTCAGCTTCAGCTCCCAAGCCATCGCCGAGAGGGCCGCCGATACCGGGGTATCGAAGGCTCTCGAAGGGTGCGGGGCTAAACCGAAAGACCGCAACCGCCTTGCGGCGAGCATCTTTGGGCCGTATTTTTCCG
>CAZWRV010000101.1:0-22056 GCA_964636325.1 uncultured Victivallaceae bacterium
TACTTAAAGTTTCTTCCCGACAGAACTGGCGGATTTCCCCGCCAGAGCGGCACTCTTCTGAAACTCGAACATCTTTGTCGCTATCTTTGCCGTCTTCCGGAGGGTTGAGCCAAGCTCAACTGCGGCGGAGCACGGCTCCGCCCTCCATCGAGTTTCTCCCCAACAGAACTGGCGGATTTCCCCGCCAGAGCGGCACTCTCCTGTAACTCGAACATCTTTGTCGCTATCTTTGCCGTCTTCCGGAGGGTTGAGCCAAGCTCAACCGCATTTTGAAATTGGATCAGATAGTTGGATATTTATTCCTTGACTTTCACCGGGCACGCCTCAAAGCATCTGCCGCAGCTGACGCAAAGAGTCCTGTCGATCTCAAAGAATCCGTTCGAGCGCCCAGCCAGGGAAGCGCGGACGCCCAGGAAAAGCACCAGGCCCAGGAATCCTCCGATGATCGCCGAAGCGATGCGGAATTTCTCCTCAACCGCGGCCGCCTGCCTGTAGAGCTCAGCGCTTGGAATACCAGACTTCTCAAAAGCCTCCGTGTCGACTGAAATGATCCTCTTTCCGGAAGATTCCTGCTCACATACCATTTCCGCCAGCCTGACTTTCGGGTTCATCCTTGACAACGGATCGCCTAGCCATGCTCCGGTCGCGGCGCCGGCGGAGACCATGACGATCAGAAGAGCACCATGAAGATATATGCTCCGCCGGAGTCCGCCGCCCGTATCACCGGCCTTCGCGGCCGGAGGAAGGACCGCGCCGAACGGGCATGCGTTGTAGCACTTGCCGCAGTTGACGCATCTGCCCGGGGAAGTCTTGAGATGCCACTTCGATAGGTAGGACATCCAGCCGAGGATTAGGCCGTACGGACATAGGAATCGGCAGTACGGCCTGGCTATGAAAATCCCCAGCCCCAGCATGAACACCCCCGCCATTACGGCCTCTGTCCTGCCGCTCAGCCTGAAGAACGCCACGAACGGATCGTGCTGGCAGATGCTGAACGCAGAAGCCGTCACGGCCAGGAGGACCGCGATTGACAAGGCAAGGCATCTGAGCGAACCGAAGATCTTTTCCAGGCCGCCGGGAACCTTGAGAGGCTTCAGTGCAAAAAGATCCTGGATGGCGCCGAGCGGGCACGCCGCGGCGCAGAACACCCTGCCGAAAAACAGCGCGGCCGCCAGGGGTAGCGCGAAGAGCAGGAACACGCTGAGCGGGATCAGATAGCCGGAACCGGAGAACGCAAGGCAGAAGTTCTGGATGGCGCCTACGCTGCAGATACAACCGTGCCGCCAGAATCCGAAGTATGCCAGCGAAAACACCAGAAGGGCGAAGACTCCTTTCCGCGAACGCCTCCGCAGCGCGAAATCCGCAGTCATCCCGAGGACGACGGCTAGCACGGCAAGATCCAGCCACTCAAGCCCCCCGGGACGAGGCGGCGGCTGGGTCGTCTCCGGCATCTGGTACGCCCCGCCGATTTCGGGCCTGGGAAAGCGGTCGGCCGCCTCAAGCCCCGTCAAGAACAAAGCGGATATGCAAAAGGCGGCGACAGCTGTTGAAAGCTTCCTCATGACCAGTCGTCGGTCTCCTTTTCTTCCTTAAGCAGATACGGACTGCTTGACGGCACCCTCCGAAATGCGTCGGCCGGGCACTTGACGGCTATCGAGCATTCGTCGCAGTTGAGGCAGCGGTCGTGGCGAACCTGCAGGAACAGCGAGCCGTTGCCGTAGGTCGTGCAGCCCTTGACGCATTTCCCGCAGCCGATGCAGAGCTTCTCGTCGATGGTGTATTCGTAGTATGGGTCGTTCACAAGTGTCCTCTTGATCGCACCCATCGGACAGATCTGGTTTTCCGCGCCGGTGTTCAGCTCCTTGGCTTCCTGAAGGAAAAAGCCGCCGCATATCTTGCAGTAGCCGCATAGCTTGTAGCCGTGCACGCACTTGACCGCGGACGGCATTAGGACGCATTCCGTCCCGCAGCGGCCGCACTGGACGCACTTGTCCGGGTCGAGCTGCCACACATGCCTGCCGCCGTCGCGGAAAACCCTTTTCAGGGACGGCAAGACCCCGCCGGCCGCGGCAAGGCATGCAAGGACGGCGTATCTCAGCAAGTCCCTGCGCGAAAATTTTCCGCCTTCACTCATCCAAGACTCGTCCTGACATGAATTGTTCGTAAATATTCAGTGAACTACGCCCTTTCGCTGAATTCATGCAATTTTCAGGTTGGGAACCTACCATACAGCCTTCCGCGCTCGTTTTCCATGCGGACAAATTCGAGTGCTGGATATTGGATATTCACAGGCGCTTCAGAAAATCCATGAAGTCCGGAGGCAGAGGCGCCTCGACGCTGATTTCCTCGGAAGATGCCGGGTGTTTGAATGAGATCTTCCAAGCGTGGAGCATCTGGCGCGGTGCCTCCAGCTTCTGGTGTCCGCCGTAGACCTTGTCGCCGAGGACGGGGATTTTCGCGGCCGCGAGGTGGACTCTTATCTGGTGCGTGCGGCCTGTCTTGATTTCCACTTCCAGGAAAGAAACGGGCATGCCGCCGATGAATCCCTTCTGCTTGAGGGTATAAGACGTGACTGCCTCCCTTCCCCCCTTGTTCAGAACGGCCATCTTCTTGCGGTTGACGGGGTGGCGTCCGATATTGCTCCGGATTTCGCAGGCCTGGGCGCGGGGATGGCCGTATGAGAGGGCGGCGTAGGTTTTGCGGATTTCCCTGCGGGCGAAGATTTCGGACAGCTTGAATTTAGCGGAAGGGTTCTTGGCGACGATCAGGCATCCTGAAGTGTCCTTGTCGAGGCGGTGGACAATTCCGGGACGTTCATTGTCCCCGAGCTTTTCCGCGAAGCCCGCGTCCTTGCCGAGGAGGGCGTTGACGACGGTTCCGGATCTGCTGCCCGCGGCCGGGTGGACCGTGATGCCGTTCGGCTTGTTCATGACGAGCAGATCGGAGTCCTCGTAGAGGATGTCGAAGGGGAACTCTTCCGGGGCAAGTTCCTTCTGGGGCTCGACGGGCCAGCGGATTCCTATTACGTCGCCTGCGGCGACTATTGCGGACGCCTTGCATGCGGTTCCGGAACGCAGGACCATGCCCCCGTCGATCAGCCTGCGGAAGAAGCTGCGGGAATGGCTCGGAAAGTTCGTCGAAAGGAACTTGTCGAGCCTGAGCCCGGTAAGTTCCGCAGGGACTGTGAGTTCTTCTATTTTATGATCATGCATACAACAATCCCCAGATACCCGACGCCTTTCGATTCCTGCCGAAACCTGCCGATGCCTATCGGGAAGTAACCGGAAATCCGGAATCAGTCAAACTGTGCCTGGCGACTCGCGACCGGCGACGCGTACCATTTACTATTCACCAATCTCCGTCTTGATGCGCTTCTGCGCGCCATGAAGGGAGACCGCCGCGAGAACTGCGCCGGCCGCGACGATGAAGATGCCCGTGAACTGCGCTGCGGTAAACATGCCGAAGATCAGACTTCTGCTGTCTCCCCTAAGCATTTCGATCATGAATCTTCCGATCCCGTAAATCAGGAGGTAGAGCGCGGCGGTGAGCCCCGGATATTTCTTGAGGCGCCTGAGGCAGACCATCATGACCGCGAAGAGCGCGAGGTTGAAGAGGGATTCGTAGAGCTGCGTCGGATGGACGGCCAGGCCGGGGTAGCGCCTGTCCGGGAAGGAGCCCGCCGGAAAATGGACGGCCCAGGGGAGCTCTGATGGCCGGCCGAAGCAGCAGCCGTTCATGAAGCAGCCGACCCTGCCGAAGAAATGGCCTATGGCCAGCGAGGGCGCGATGATGTCTATGACCCGTGTGAACTGCAGGTTCTTTCTGCGGCAGTATATGTAGATGGACAATGTCGCGCAGAGCATTCCGCCGTAAAACACCAGGCCGCCCTGGTCGATCCTGATGACGGTGAGGGGTCTGGCGCTGAACTGCTCCCAGAACTGTACGACGTAGAAGAGCCTGGCGCCGACGATGCCGGCTATGATCGCGACGAAGGTGAGGTCGAAGACGTTGTCCTGCAAGAGCGACGCCTCCTTCCTGTTGTAATGCATTAGCAACGTGGCGGCGATGAAGCCGGCCGCGGCCATAATGCCGAACCAGTAGATCGTGAATTTGCCGTAATGGAAGAATATCGGGTGCACTGCCGCCTTTAAATAAGATTCTGCCGGGAAAACCTTGTTTTTCAGAGCACTTATTGTAAGTTCAAAAGCTTTATTTTCAAAAGGCGCGGCCAACAATGAATGAATATCTGATAAACTACATACAGCTTGGGGCGGATCATGCGAGGGTGTGGGGGTTCCTGATTATCTTTGCCCTTATGGCCGTGGAGAGCTCCGTCATTCCGTTCCCGAGCGAGGTTGTGATGATTCCTGCCGGCTTCCTGGCGTTCCGGGGCGAGCTGACGTTCGGCAGCCCCGGCCTGGACATCGCGATTGCAGTGTGCGTGGGCACGCTGGGCGCGCTCGCCGGCGCCTACTTCAACTATTATCTGGGGCTTTGGCTGGGACGGCCGTTCCTGTTCAAATACGGGAAGTATTTCTTTTTGCCGCCTCCGACCCTCGAGAGGGCGGAGGAGGTCTTCCGCGAATACGGCGACATAACGACGTTCGTCTGCAGGCTGATTCCTGCGATAAGGCAGGTGATCTCGGTTCCGGCCGGGCTTGCGCGGATGGGGCATTTAAGGTTCTCATTCTACACATGCCTTGGGGCGGGCATATGGTCCGCGATACTCGCAGGGGTGGGCTACTACCTGGCGTCGCTGGCAAAGGACATGAGTTATGCGGACCTAGTGCACAAGGGGATCAAGCTCATCCACGAGAACTATATCTGGCTCTTCCTCGCCCTCGTGGCCATCGTGGTGGTATATGCCTACATCCATCATGCCGTGATGAAGTCGAAGAAGAAGGTCTCCGATCCTGAACAGAAGTCAAGCGTTCCTCAATCCTGATACCTTGGGAAAGGGCCGCAATGTCCCCGTCATTCGATTGTATGAATTCAACCCCGTGGTGTAACGGTAGCACAACTGGTTTTGGTCCAGTTTGTCCAGGTTCAAATCCTGGCGGGGTTGCCACATAGGTTCTATTTTCCTACGGACATGGCTTCATAACGCACGCCAGCGTGAGAAGTATCCTGGCGGGCACTTACTAATCGTCTCATAATAATATGGACACCACCGACCTTGCGTCGGCGGTGAGCATGACGGGGGAGCAGGTCAGCAATTTCCCTGCTGAATAACCTGTCATGTTCACCGCCGGGATGAACCCGCCGGCGCCTCTATACGATTTCGAGACGATTAGTACAAGCGGGCAAGCGGCTTGGGAATTGCTCATTGAATATTTGCGATGAAGCGGCCGTTACGCCCGACCACCGTTTTCCCGAGGCCGTCGTAAGCTAGCTTCCCGTTCACCCAGACCTTTACGATCCCGTCGGCAAGACGATGCGAGTCCTTGAAGTCGGCTCGGCTGCCGAGGCAGTCGAAGTCGACAAGAACCATGTCGGCATGGAATCCCTGGCGGACGCATCCGCGTTTTTCAAGACCGAAAATAGCTGCCGTCAGCGATGTGACTTTACGGACGATCTTTTCTACTTTCATCGAGTAAAGCAGAAGATTTATGAAAAGAGGGAACGATGCGAAACCGCGGGGGTGGCTGACGCCCAGGCTGTGATCCGCAGGCTTCGCGGTCTCGTCTGTGCCGCAGCAGACGAACGGCCTGGAGATGATCCGCCGCATGTTAATCCGAGACATTCCGGCGGACGAGATGAATGTTCCCGGGCTGTCCGCGCGGATAAGTTCGGCGACGACCGCGCTCGCCGGAAGCCCGAGCCTGCGGCCGATCTCCGGAAGTCTTTCCCCGCAGAACTTGGCATGCCCCGCCGAATCCGTGCTGACGAGCCTCTTGTTGCTCCAGTATTTTTCTCCTGCCGCCGCGAGTTCCGTCTTGAACTTTTCGAATGTCTTCTCGTCCCCCATCATCTCCATGAGGCGGTCGTCGCCGAACGACGAGTAAGGCTCCGGCAGGAATGCGCCCAAGCTCGTCATCGACTCCGTGAACGGATATCTGTCGGCGCTAAGCGAAAGGCCTTTCCCTGCGAACTTCGCAAAAAGCTCCAGAGCGTCGGGCAGCTTGTGCCAGTTGGCGCGGCCTGAGGTCTTGAGATGGCTGATGTGGACCTTCTTGAGGCCCGTCCTGAGGGCACGCCGGAAGCACTGCTCCAGCGACTCGACCAGCAGCTTCCCCTCGCTCTCAAGGTGCGTAGCGTACGGCTTTCCGGACTTCGCCAGGATATTGAAAAGCGCCTCCTTCTCCTTCTCGTCGGCGAATTTCCCGGGCACGTATAGGAAACCTGTGGAAAGGCCGGCGGCGCCGGCTTCCAGGTTTGCGGAGAGAAGAGAAAGCATCTTTAGAAGTTCCTTCCGGCCCAGGCTTTTCCTGGCATAGCCTGCGACCGCGGCCCGCAGCGTGTTGTGCCCGCAGAGCGAAGCGATGTTTATTGTCGGACGAACACGACCCAGCTTCCTGCCGTAAGCTCCGATGTCCGACCAGTCTATTTTCACTCCATATCGGCTGTAGAGGCACTGAAGGTGTTCGCGGTTCAAGTCGGTGACCGGGAATACTGAGAGCCCGCAGTTTCCTGTGATCTCAGTGGTTATCCCCTGGGAAATCTTGCCCAGCGCCTCCGGCGCAGCGAGGATGGAGATGTCCGAATGGCCGTGCGAGTCGATGAAGCCTGGACAGAGCGAAAGGCCGCGCGCGTCGACAACTTTCCCTGCGGAATTCGCAGGGATGCTTCCCGCGACGGCGGCAATCATGCCGTCCTTCACGCCGACGTCGGCCTTGAACGGAGGAGCACCTGTGCCGTCAATGACTTCCGCATTTTTTACCAGAAAGTCCAACATGCCATCCTACGGGGAATCCCGATCCTCCTCAGCTAAGTTTTTCCCTGCGGGGAAAAATGCGCCCTTCGGCGCGCAGGTAGCTTGCGCGCGCCGCGCGCAAACTACTTTTGGTAAAAATGTTTTCCAAGTCGCGCCGGAAGGGGCTAAAGCGTCCGGCGTAGATGTGACAATTCTATATCCTTCAGCAGAGGCGCCGTCCCACATCCTTCCGCCTTCAGCTCGAGCGTCCAGGTCAAGTTTACCGCCTTGCCGCGGAAACTGCAAGGGCCGTAGGGAAGGCGGAATACAAAATCCTTTGAACCTGAATCCCCAGGGGCCCCAATTTCCAGAAATTCCATCAGCTCGCGGTCCTGCACGGCATTTCCCGAGGTGTGCCAGTATAACAGAGGGATTGCGAACGCGAAACACAGGAGCACGGCGCCGACACAGATGGCACCGATGAGCGTGTAGTCATGGGTTAGAAATCGCCTGATCATCTCCGTCCGATTATTTCATGAAAGGACAAGCCGT
Source organism: uncultured Victivallaceae bacterium (assembly GCA_964636325.1). Lineage (GTDB taxonomy): Bacteria > Verrucomicrobiota > Lentisphaeria > Victivallales > GWF2-50-93 > CAZWRV01. The sequence goes on from CAZWRV010000101.1 coordinate 7,406, forward strand.
TTCACATTCCGGTGTAAACCGTGCAGTTGTAGAGGGTTGGAATCTGGAGTGGCCTTGCGTTGGAGAAGATGCGAAGCCCCTTCCATCCGGCGATGATCACCTCCTCGCGGCTGTCGCCGCAGACATCCGCGCGATAGCATAGGTGGATGCCCGGATTAACTCCATCCCCGCTTGAATAGGAGCTGCATATGGAAGGCGGCACCTCGATCTCGTCCAGAATCTCGCCGTTGCCGTCGTAGATCGCCACCGGCTGCCCGGCGCCGCGCTCATAGACCAGGATCTCATTGCAGTCGGAACGGCCGGTCCAGCGGATGTCGATGCAGGCGGCTATCCAGCCGCCCTTCGGCTGGCGGCGCCTCCAAATCTCCCTGCCTGTTTCCAAATCGTAGAGGTAAAGGTCTGCGGGATTGCCTTCCGCAGTCCGCGGATAGCCGCGGTCGATCACGGCGACCTGCAGCGGAGAGTCCGTCCGATATCTTCCAGCCACAACATGCTGAGCCTCCCGCAGGGGATGATGCCAGAGCTCCCTGCCGACGACGTCCAGGCAATGCACTCCTCCGTTGCCGAACAGCAGGCGCCATTCCCCGTCCTGGAGCCGGACAATATATGCCGCGTCCTGGTGCGAATCCCCCCATTCCTTCTGGAAGAGCGGCCGACCATCATGGTCTATCAGCGCGTATCCGACGAAGGCCTCGTCGCGCCCGTCGCCGTCGACATCGGCGATGGCGGGGTAATGCCCGACCGAACCTTCCCAGCGCCAAAGCGTTTCACCGCTCCGGGAGACACCCCACATGTTCCAATAGCGGTCCTTCACGACAAAGTCCTCACGCCGTCCGCGGCCTGTGAGATCTGCAAAGAGGAATGAATCGTCCGCGGGCGCCGGCATGGGAAAAGAAACCTTCTCGCGGCCGGTCATGCCATCCAGCACAATCATCCGGGCATCACCCTCGTACCGCTTCGCGCGCTCCCGGATTTTCCCCGCTCCGTATTCCAGGGGCTCGGCATACACCGCCTGCCGGACATAGAGCACTTCGTTGACGCCGTCGTTGTCCCAGTCGTAGATCTGGACCGGAAGGTCGCTGTAGACCCGGCCGTTTTCCTCGGAGGGCGTTCCGGACTGCCAGAGTATCTCGCCGCGTATGGTGGCGGCGGTCAGGCAGCGTATCTCCCTTGATCCATAAACGCTCTGGACAAAGAGCAGGTCGGGAGAGCCGTCGCCGTCGAGATCCCCGACACGCACCGTTTCCGCCCCGAATCCGGGGGCGTCTATCGAGCAGACCAGATGTGCGGACATTATAACTCCTCCAAGCATTTGTGCCGAATTATACATCGCGGGACAGGAATTTGAAAAGATAATCCGACGGCGGTTTTAATCAAATGACTGAGGCGACCGCCAATGCCTTCACTTCATGTTTTGCAGCACAGGAAAAGGGGCAAAGAAACACATTGCGCAAGTGCAAATTGCGTCTTCTATGGCTATCTTAGCCGGATGTTCAAAGCATTATGCATAATTAGGGAGCCAATTTCAAAACTCATAAACCGAGCCGTTGCGGACGATGCTGGAACGCTCGCAAGCTTTTCCGTCGGGGGCGATACCCAGGGCGGTCTCGCCCCCGGCGGATAGGCGAAGCATGCGACCGGCAGCGCCGCAACCCTTTAGGGATGAAGTTCTTATGAAATCATGCTTCGCCGCAAAGTCCTCGACATACCGCTTTGGGTATGCCTGCGGCTTTGCGGCTTGCCTGAATTTCACAATATTCTTCATCGGCTTCGGTTTTGAGTTTTGAAATTGGCTCTAGGGACTAAACCTATTAAGGAGCTTCACAGATGCCACCTCAAACCGACGCGGACAAGATGCTTTCGGAGATCGGCAGGCTTTCAGAGGCGTTCAAGGCGATAAAGGGCGAGATCGCCAGGATCATCGTTGGCCAGGAGGCCGTGGTGGACCAGGTGCTTGTGACGATTCTTTCGGGCGGGCACTGCCTCCTGCTCGGCGTCCCGGGACTTGCGAAGACGCTCCTCGTGCGATGTCTCGGCAGCGTAATGAGCCTTGCATTCAACAGGATACAGTTCACCCCCGACCTGATGCCCTCCGACATCACCGGCACCGAAGTCCTCGACGAGGAGGTCGGGAGCGGGAAGAGAGTCTTACGTTTCGTCAGAGGCCCCATCTTCACTAACATCCTGCTCGCGGACGAGATAAACCGCACGCCGCCGAAGACGCAGTCCGCCCTTCTCGAGGCGATGCAGGAGCGGCACGTCACGAGCAGCGGGCTCGAACTCGACCTCCCCTCCCCTTTCTTCGTCCTCGCGACGCAGAACCCGATCGAACAGGAAGGCACGTATCCGCTCCCGGAGGCCCAGCTCGACCGGTTCATGTTCCTGGTCAGGATGGACTATCCGAGCAGGAAGGAGGAGATCCGGATACTCGGCGAGACGACCGTGAACAGGGACGTGAAGCTCAAGCATGTCATCAACGGCCCGAAGATCCTTGAGCTGCAGAAGATCGTCCGCGACATCCCGGTGAGCGAACACGTGCTCGCATACGCCGCCGACCTCGTCCGCATGTCGCGCCCCGGCTACCCGGATTCTCCCGAGTTCGTCAAGAAGAACCTCAACTACGGCGCAGGGCCTAGGGCGGGCCAGTATCTCATCCTCGCGGCCAAGGCCTGGGCGGGCCTCAACGGCCGCATCAACGTCTGCTGCGAGGACGTCAGGCGGAACGCCCAGCCCGTCCTCTTCCACAGGATATCGTGCAACTTCCACGCGGCAGGCGAAGGAATCGGCCCGGCCGACATCATCGACAGGCTCGTAAAGGAGGTGCCGGAGCCAAGGCATGCCTGAGAAATACCATTTCCTTCCGCCGGAGACGCTCGACGCGCTCGGCAACATCGAGCTTGTGGCGAGATATCTTGTCGAAGGCTCGATCATGGGCCTGCACAGATCGCCCTACAAGGGCTTCTCCGCGGAGTTCGCGGAATACAGGAAATACTGCCCCGGCGACTCGGTGAAGTACCTGGACTGGTTCGTGTTCGCGAAGACCGACCGCTACTACGTCAAGCAGTTCGAGAACGAGACGAACCTCAACTCCTACGTCGTGCTGGACACCTCGAACTCGATGGCGATGCCGGGCTCCTCGAAGCACAAGTTCAACTTCGCGTGCTACATGGCCGCGGCGTTCATCTACCTGATGCAGAGGCAGCGGGACGCGGTCGGGCTTTTCACGTTCGACGAAAGCATCCGCAACTACCTGCCGCCCAAGAATTCACGCCGCCACATGCTCGACATGCTCTCGTTCCTGGAAAGGCTCGCCCCCAGCGGTAGGACCGACGCGGTGAAATGCCTGCACTCCGTCGCCGAACAGATCGGGAGGAGATCGCTCGTGATCATCTTCTCCGACTTCTTCGGGCTTGACGAAGGCTTCGCCAAGAGCCTCGAGCATTTCCGGTACAAGAAGTCAGAGGTCATCCTCTTCCAGATACTCGACCCGGCGGAGCTCGAACTCCCGTACAGGGGGCTGGTCGAGTTCGAGGACATGGAGACCGGCGACATCGTCGAGTTCGAAAGCGAATATTCCAGGGACGTATACCAAAGGGCGGTCGAGGAATATGTCCGTCAGCTCAAGGAGTCGTGCGAGAAGCTCAACATAATGTTCGAAACCATCTGCACCAAGACGCCGTTCGAGAGGGCGCTGCTCGCGTATTTCGCCAAGAGGGAGGAGCTGTTCTGATGCTTTTCGGCAATCCAATCTTCCTCTGGGGTCTTCTGGCGCTCCCGATCCCGCTTCTCATCCATCTTTATTTCCGGCGGAGGAGGACGCGCGTCAAGTTCTCCACCACGCAGTTCTTCAGGAAGATGGAGAAGCCGCTCGCGTTCAGGCGCAGGCTGAGGGACTATCTGCTGCTTTTCCTCAGGACGCTGGCGCTGCTGCTGCTTGTCCTTGCGCTGTCGCGGCCGTCGATCGGCGGAATGAAGCAGCTTTCCGGAGGACGGACGCACACGGTCATAATACTGGACGACACCCTTTCAATGTGCCGCAGGACGGCCTCGGGCGAGACGGCATACGACTCCGCCAGGCATAAGGCGAAGGAGATACTCGGCGCGCTGGAGCCCGGCGACTCGGCCTCGCTCGTATTCATTTCGGGAAGGAAAGGCCTGCCGCCGATGCAGGACACCCGCAGGATCGACGCCACCGTAAATGACAGCGGCCCGTGCGGTTCCGGCGGCTCATATCCCGCCGCCTTCAAGCAGGCGCTTGAAAACTTCTCGCCGTCGGAAGACGCGGGCCGCGAGATATTCCTGATTTCCGACTTCCAGGCTTCGCAGGCGCCGTCGCAGCCGTTCAAGGACGAGCGCCTCAGGGATGTCAAGGTCTCATTCGTCCCCGTCGCGGGCGCCATTGAAAACCTCTCCGTAGCTCGCGTGTCCACCGGCTCCAAGCCGAAGACGGTCGGCAAGGCGATGAGGATAGAATACGAGATAGAGAACTTCGGAAAATCCGAGCAGAAGACCGAGCTGCGGCTCGAAATAGGCGGAAAGACCGCCGACACCCGTGAAATTTCGATCGCCGGCGGCGGGAGGATTTCCGGCGAATTAGCCTTCGTCCCCCTTTCCGAGGGGCTGCTGTCCGGCTCAGTCGGCATAAAGGACGATTCATACGCCCTGGACAACAGGCGCCACTTCGCGGCCTCTGTCTCTAAGAACGTAAAGGTCCTGGGCGTCTACCAGGACGAATTCGTCAGATCGGATCCGTATTTCTTCCTGAAGCACGCGCTGGATCCCGACGGCTCAACGGCCCACGGCATAAGCTTCAGCACCGCCACGGCGAAGGAGCTCACCCCCGAGATCCTCGCCGGCGTCCATGTGGTCGTCCTCGGCGACATTGACGTCCTGCCTGAGAAGGTCGCGGCAGCCCTCTCCGCCCACATCAGGAACGGCGGAAGCATCGTCTCCTTCCCCGGCGCAAGGACAAGCGCCACGAGCATGGCTGGCCTCACCGACATTCTAAAGAAAGAAGGGCTCTCCATCGGCGGCGTCTACGGCGCGAAGATCCCGTTCAAGGGATTTGGCATTGTGTTCGGGGAGGATCTCGCGGTCCTGAACAGCCTGCTGCAGCTCGACTGCCTGTCATGGAAATACATCCAGGAGATCGCCCTGGAGCCGCCGTTGAAGATTCTCGCATCTGCCGAGGGGAAAGGCGTGATCGCCGAACGCTCCGCCGGAAACGGCCGCTGGATAGCGGTTGCCTGCCCCGCCCGTAACGACTACTGCAACTGGCCCGCGCTCAAGTCCTTCCCCGTCACAATGATCCACCTGTTCGACCATGCCGCCAACGGCACGCAGGACGTCAGAAACCTGGTCTGCGGCAGCAAGATACGGCTCAGCCCGCTCTCGGACACGGTCGAAGTCTCAGGCCCGTCCGGATCCGCCACGATGCGCGCGGTCAAGGGCGAAACGCTGACATATGAAGACACATGGATGCCGGGCGTTGTCAATTTCCACAACGCTGACATCAAGGCTGCGGTTTTCAACGGCGAGCCCGCCGAAAGCAGGCCGGAAATGCTCGACAAGGGAAAGCTCAAGACCGCAATCATTGACCATGAGATATCAATTATGTCACCTGACCGGACTATTGCAGAACAGGTATCCTCCGCCAGGAAGGGTGGAAGCATGGCCGGTTTTTTCATCCTCCTGCTATTTTGCACGGCTTTGGCCGAGTTCCTCTTCGCGGACAACCACCAGCAGGTGCTCGTGCCGGCGACGGCTAAAAGCATACAATGAAACCACAGAGATCACAGGGGTTACAGAGTATCTTAAAAAAAGCGGACATATGCGAACCTCGCAGTTTTGTCATGCAGGAACTTAAGTAGCGCAGGTATTCCTACCTGCGGCGCCGCAGACAGGAATGCCTGCGCTACTTGGGGCTATTTTCATAGGGATTCATGCAATGCCGTTGATTGAAATCCATCCAATCCTCGAATCGTCCAGTCACCCGGAAGGGTCCGGCCGATGATCTACTTCCTTCCGCTGGTGTCCGCATGGATTGTCTCCGCTGCGCTGATCGCGGCGGTGCTGGCCCTGGCGTTCTCGCTGCGGCCGGGCAAGCCGCACCTGCCGTCCACGTCCGGCAAGGAACGCGCGCTCGTCCTGCTCAGGGCGGCTTCCTTCATATGCATACTTCTTATGCTGCTGTCGCCCGTCCTCAACAGGACTCAGGAGGACATCAAGTCGTCGAACATCGCCTTCATGGTGGACTCTTCCCTCTCCATGGGCTGTGCGGACGAGAAGGGCGGAATGACGCGCCTGCAGGCCGCGGCAGAATTCCTCAGGCGGGGGAAATTCCGGAAGATTTCAAAGTACCCCATCAGCTTCTACACCTTCAGCGGCACCGCGGAGAAGAAGGGCAGCCCTGCAGAGATCGACGACGGCAAGGCCGCGGGCGGGACCGACTTCGCAGCGGCAGTGAAGCAGGTCGACAAGGACATCGGTTTCGCGGACACCGCGGCCATAGTCCTACTGACGGACGGCAACGACAACTACGGATTCAAGGGAAGCGGCATAGAAGTGCCGATCTTCTGCGTGAGGACCGGCGGCGACCTCGCCGACGCCGCCAACATCGGATTCAAGCAGTTCAGATCCCCTGAAAAGGTGCGCGTCGGCGAGGAGTTGGAGCTGAAGATACCTGTGGCCTCTCACGGATTCGGCGATTCCCGCAACATTGAACTTGCCGTCTTCGAGGACGGCGCTGCGGCGGACAAGAAGGTGCTGGCCCTCAAGGAAGGCGTCGCGGTCGAAAGCGTCAGGCACGTCTTCAAGACCGAGGGTGCCCATATCCTGGAGCTCAAGCTCGACGAACTGCCTGGCGAACTGACGTATCTTGACAACTTCTGCGCACTTTCCATCGAGGTCTTGAAGAGCGAATCCGAGGTTGCCGCCTATTTCCCGGAGCTGTCGAACAGCTTCAGGCCCCTGATGCGCTTCCTCGAGCAGGGGCAGGAGAAATTTACGGCTTTCTACAAGGTTGCCGACGGAAAATTCGCCCTGAAGGGGATTGAACCGGACGAGACCTTCAAAGACGGCCTTCCCCAGTCCCCGGAGAAGATGGCCCATGTCGGAACCTTCATCCTCGCCGCGCACAACCGGCCCGCCCTGACCGACGCGGAGGAGAACGTCCTGGAAAAATATGTCAGCGCGGGCGGAAGCCTCATACTGCTCGGCGGCAAGGACTCGTTCGGCCCCATGCCCGAAACCTCCCCGCTCAAGAGGCTCTCGCCATTCGTCCACTCGGAGGAGTCGTTCACCTCCGGGACGTTCAAGGTCTCGGCCGAGAACAGCACCGGCTCCGGCCAGCCAGTCTATTCGACCAGCTTCCAGGACAGGATGGGGGAAATCATAGCCCGCAACGCCGCCGACCCCGAGTTCGTCCTGAAATCCGTCAACACGGTAAAGTCCGTCAAGGCCGGCGCCGACGTGCTGCTGTGGGTGGACTCCCATGGCGCGCGCCTGCCTCTGGTCGCCGTCCAACGCTTCGGCCGCGGCGTAGTGATCGGCGTCCTTACAAACTCTCTCCCGCTCTGGGGCGGGACATCCTCAAGGACCGCCAACTTCAACGACTTCTGGAAGCAGCTCCTAAGCTTCTCGCTCGCCGCCAACGAGAGCGACATCCTGAGGCTGTCGGTCGACAGGACGGAAATCCCGGCCGGCGGCAGCCTCGAAGTCATGGCCGTCGCCACCGTCCCTGAAGGCCGCGAAGCCGAACTCAAGGTCAACGCGGATATCGCCGACGCCGCAACGGGCGAGGTCAAGGCGTCCATGCCGATGGAGAGGAGGGGCAGCACGTTCCAGTGCGTATTCACCTCCCTGAAGCCGGGTAAATACCTCCTGAAGGCCACATGCACCGACAAGGATAAGCTGCTGCGCCAGCGCTTCAGGATAATCCTCTGCGGCGAGACCATCGCCGAAACCAGGAACCTCGCGTCCGACGCATCCAGATTCCTTGACTATTCGATTGCAAGGCATATCTACAATACGGAGGAGCGTGACAGGCTGGAGGACGATCTCGCCGGCATGATCCCCAGGAGCGATGTCGAAAACGAGACCCGCCTCGTCTTCGACACCCCGTGGTTCTTCCTGGCTCTCCTCGCACTCCTCACCGCCGAATGGATACTTAGAAGGAAGTTCAACCTGGCGTGAATTCCTTCAGTTTTTCTGACCCGACTCTGTAAAAAGGTTTTAAACGACGGGTAATTTTCAAAACTCTAAAAGCGGTCATGGCAAACATGAGCCTCCACGCTCAAAACGGGCGTAAAAAAGGAGGGACGCTCCTGCCGTGTCCGCAGTTTTGAAACTGGTTCATCCTAACGACCCGGAGATGTAGTTCAGATAATTCCGGGAAGAGGAACCGACTTGGAAGTGCCTGGCCGAGCGTTCGAGTTGGAGAAAGACCGCCGTATATTCCGCCTCGCTCCACTCCCTGAGCCCCAGCACCAGGGCGGTGGACTGCCAGACAATATCATGAAGCAGGCCGCAGCTCTTCCCGTCTGGGCGTCGTCTCATCGCCGAATACACCTCAATGAACTCATGGTCGTATGGGGCGAAGTCCTTGCAGGCGAAAGAGGCTATGTTCTTTTCGACGCCGTAGAAGAACCGCACATACTCGGCGGGGTAATGGCTCATCTCGCTGTCGGGCGGCGGCCGCCGGACACCTCTGAACAGCGCCCTGATGGACGGCAAAGTCCAATCGGCGAACTTTTTTCCGTCATAGAGGACAATTCCCTTCCTGTCCGCCATCGGCTGCAGCTTGTCGTTGGCGTCGAGCCGGAAGCAGACGTTCAGGGTGGACGCGTCCAAGGCTTCCTTGTCCACAATGGCCTTGAGTGAATCGGCAAGATTGATCACTCGTTCATTGGCGCCAACTTTATCTTCTTTTCCTGCAGACATTAGAGTTCTCCATGGTTTTAATCTTGATATTTAGAGCCTGAGATTTTAGAAGTCAAATTGGACTTTGGTTGAAAATGGCCGTAGATTGCTTAATCAAAACTATAGGGACGCCGCCATATTAACTTACGTGCCGTTCACATGCAAGATATTTACAGTCATAATATTACATATATTATCTGATGCAATGAAGCTCCAAAAGTTTTTAAAAGTGATGTCCGGGGCCGGGAGACGCTTCCATGTGGTTGGGGGCGAGGACTTCGGATTGGTTGCCGCACTCGACATGGAGGGCCGCATCTTCACCGTGCTTGGCGGCGAAGTCCTGAACCGAGTCAATCTTGAAGCGATCACAGGCCTGTCGACAAAGGACCGCTACCTCAATCCGGGCGGCGACGGCCTTTGGCCGGCGCCGGAGGGGACCTGCCTCGGCTACGAATATTCCACAGGCGCCTGGCGCGTCCCGCCCGGCATCACGGGGGCGCGATACATCGTCTCCGAGGAGCGAGCAAATTCTGCGAAGATCGCAGCCGAGATTGATCTGATAAGCAATTCCGGGAAAGGCATTCCGACAATCTTCTCAAGAGCCACAAGCGTCTCGAAGGCGGAGAAGACGCTCAGGGTTTCCGTAGTCGAATCAATCCAATATATCGGCTCAAGGACGCTTCACCGCGAGGACTGCATCCTCGCGCCATGGACGCTCTGCCAGTTCGATTCCGCCGAAGGCTGCGAGGTTGCGTTTCCCGAAACGGATGATTCCGAAGTCTGGGATATATACGATGACAGCTCGCAGAAGCGCAGCAGGAAGGGGGGCCTCGTCCACACGATGACCGACGGCGGCATCAAATACCAGATCGGCATCGGCAGGTCCGTAGACTGGATAGAGTTCCGCAATCCGGCCAAAGGCCTGACCGTCCGTAGAACTGCGGCGACACTCCCGATGGGACAGGAATATGTCGACATCGCCGACGCCCCTCCTGACAAGAAGCCGTCGAACCGCGAGACAAGGTTCAGCGTCTACAGCGACCCGTCGTTCTTCATGGAGATCGAGGCCGCCGGCGGCTGCCCGGCAGAAATGGCTCCAGGCGCGGTCATGTCCTTCGATGTCGAGACCATATACTCGTTGTCTCTTTGAGACAGAGGCATCCAGTAAACCCGATAGTCCCTTACGGTGCGGCTTGGAAAACGTTTTTGTCGAAGTATGCCGCTTTCGCCGAAAGCGGCACTGGCGACTTTGGCGAAGTCGCCATGCTCCGCCCTCTGCGAGCCGGAAGGGTGGATTTCATCCGCATGGAAATATCTAGGCATCATACTCATTTAAGTTATTGATTTTACAGCATCCCCCCTTTGGATTTTTCGTTTCATCTCTGTAACTTACCGAAATGAGAAGCCGGATCATGCGCACACTTTATCAAGGAGGAATCAATGCTTGCCGCGGTGCTGAAGGACTTCCACAATCTAGCTCTAGAGGACGTGCCGATGCCGAAGCCAGGGCCGGACGAGGTGGTCATAAGGGTGAAGGCGTGCGGCTTCTGCGCAACCGACTACAAGGCCATCAAGGGGATCAGGAGGAACGTGAAGTTCCCGCTGATCGCCGGGCATGAGCCGTCCGGCGTGGTGGCCGAGGTCGGCTCGGTCGTCAAGGAGTTCAAGGAGGGCGACGAAGTGATCCTCCAGCCGTCCGGGTTCTGCGGGCTGTGCCAGAACTGCCGACTGGGGAACACGCATTACTGCGTCAACGCTTTCACGACGGGCGGGGACGGGGTGGACGACGTATGGCCGGGCGGATTCGCCGAATACATGAAGACAAGGGTCACATCGGTGTTCCACAAGCCGAAGAACATATCCTTCGAGTCGGCCGCGCTCACCGAGCCGCTCTGCGGTGCCTGGAAGGGGGTCATCCACTACAGCGAGATGAAGGTCGGCGACGACGTGGTGATCATCGGCGTCGGCGGCATAGGCCTGCTCTGCATGATGGTCGCGAAGGCCGCCGGCGCAGGAAGGCTGGTTGCGGTGGACTCCAGCGCGTATGCAAGGAAGAACGCACTCCAGCTCGGGGCCACCCACGCTGTCGATCCCAGGAACGCCATAAAGGAAATCGCGAAGATAATGCCCACCGGGCCGGATCTCGTAGTCGAGGCTGCTGGGCCGATCCAGGCGGTGGAGCTGGCCAGGGACCTGCGCAGGCGCGGGACGAAGTGGAACATCTTCGGCATAACCACTCATGAGAAGTTCGAGCTCGACGGCGGCCTCACTCACTTCATGGAGGGGCGCATGGACGCCAGCTTCGGATGCAACCCGCTGGCCATGCAGAAGGCGATCATGCTCATGGAGCGCGGCGTCGTGGATCCGGGCAAGATAATCTCCCACAGGTTCCCTCTGAAGGAGATACACAAGGCGACCGAAGTCATGGGCCAGCCGGAAAGGAACAAGGTGATGCTCCTGCCATGAAGGCGATCCTCAATACCGCGAAAGGCGAGTTAAGGCTTGCGGATCTTCCCAAGCCCGAGCCGGGCGAAGGCGAGGTCCGGATCAAGACGTCGGCATGCGGAATATGCGCCTCCGACCTGGAGATGATCGACGGATGGCCGCGGGGGAAATATCCGCAGGTCCTCGGCCACGAATGGTCCGGCGTCGTCGACAAGTGCGGCCCCGGCACCGACAAGTCGCTTGAAGGCAGGCGCTGCGTCGCCGAAAACGTCCTCTCGAAGGGGGGGGAGGTCGGATTCGAACATCCGGGCGGATACGGCGAGTTTTTCCTGACCGAGGCGGACAAAATAATCGCGCTGCCCGACAGCTTCGACATGGAGGTCGCGGCGCTAATCGAGCCGCTGGCGGTCTCGGTCAGGGGGATGAACAGGCTCAGGCCGGTTGAAGCTCCGGCGCTTATAGTCGGAGACGGCCCCATCGGCCTTCTAATGCTGATGCTGATGAGGCGCCGCGGCGTGAAGGACGTGACCTTGGTCGGCGGACGGCCCGCCCGCTTGAAGCTCGCCCTCGAGCTAGGCGCGGCCCGGACGTTCAACTACCATGACGCAGGAGGCTCAGTTCCGGAATACCTTTCTCGCCAAGGACTTAGGCCGTTCTCCAGCATCATCGAAGCCGCGAAGTCCGCGGACGCAGTCCCACTGGCGTCAAAGCTCGGGGCGAACTGCGCAAAGATACTTCTCATCGGCAATTATGTCGACGGGCGGTCGGAAATCGTCCTGCAGGAGTTCCTGCACAAGGAGTTCGAGCTCATCGGCAGCAACGCAAGCTCCGGCGCCTGGCCGGAAGCAGTCGGGATCGCCGCCGAAGGCTCGCTGCCGCTCAGGAAAATCATCAGCGGGACATACAATGTCGACGGCTTCCGGGCGGCAATTGACAGCGCCAGGAATTCGCGGTCTTCGCTCAAGGTCCTGCTGAAGTGGTGATGGGATTCTCTGCGTAGTTCGCAGAATTGTCAACGAGGAACAATACTAAGTGACCGGCAAAGCTTCAATCCTCCCGCGCGAGAGGCTCCTTCTGGACCAGCATTGGCGCTTCCATCTCGGCGACATCCCTTTTCCGGAGCCGGTCACGCACGAGGAGAATTATCTGCGCGGCCTCTCCAAGTCCGGAGGCTTCCAGGGCGTGGCGGTTCCGGACGGCCTGCATGAGTTCCGCATCAGGCGGCTGCAGGAGGCGGGCTCGAACGCCTGGCGATGCGCGCACAATCCCCCCGCCCGGAGCGGCGGGCTCAAAGGGGCGTCGCTTGACATCGTCTCAAACTGATCGGGGAAGGCATTTTTTCACCAAGAGTGTGGCATGAACATGCGGGGCATACAGCATACAGGAGCAGCAGTGCGAGCGAAGCAGGCTTCGATCCGCCTCTTTGTCTTCGACCTGGACAACACCGCGCTGGGGGGCTACACGCCGTACCACAAATTTCCGGAGCGCTTCGTCAAGTTCATCAACTCCCTGCGTTCCAGGGGGATCGGCTGGGCGACCTGCACCACGTGGGGGATTGACCTCCAGTTTTCCATGGTGCAATACAGCGGGATCACGAATCCGCCGACCTTCCTGTCCGGCTCCAGCGGACTGGAGCTGTCGAGGGTAAGGAGCTGGAAGCTCGTGCCGGACGAGGAATACAGGCGTCACGTCGCGGAGACGTCAGCCAGATTCAGGAAACGCAACTGGCAGGCCGTGCGGAAAACCATGGCGGAGCTTCTCCGCAGGGACTGGCTTTGCGAATTCGAATTCAACTTCCAGAACATCGTCTCTTTTAAGGCGAGGAAAGGAAGGGCAAAGGCGGTTCGCATGCTGGCAAAGGATGAACTGCCGGCAGGCCAATACTACGAGTTCAATCCGAAAAGCGAAGACTACATAATACTCATGCCGCACTACATGAACAAGGGGGCCGCGGTGGCCGAGATGCAGAAGCGTCTCCGCATCTGCCCGGATGAGACGCTGGTCGCCGGCGACGGAACAAACGACCTCAGCATGATGGCGAAAGCCAGATGGGCCGTATGCCCGTCCAACGCCGCCGAAGAGGTTAAGCAGGCCGTGATTTCGATTGGAGGGATCGTCGGCTCAAGGAAATATTCCGACGGAGTGATAGCGGCGGCGGAAAAATTACTTCGATGACAACAATATGGGCATTTTCCAGGCGTTATTAAGTTTTTCATAGTGCGCAGGGCAGGAAATCTGAAATAATGGAAGGGGCACAATGAAGCGCCAACTAGAAATTCCATTCCTTGAAGCCGAGAGGCGGCTGTTCCATAGGCCCCTGCCGCCCACGACGAAACGCTTAATATAAGGTGGTTAGATGAAGAAGTCACATGCGGTCCTATCACTGCTATCTGTCATTTTAATGGCGGCGGCATGCACGGTGCTGCTGTTCAACGCCCGCAGGGTGGAAAATTCCGGTGCCGCCTCGCCCGAGGCGGGAAAGGAAACCTCTGCCGGGAAATTGGCGGAGACGTCACTCCGGCCAGGGGAAACGGTAGGACGGCAGTCGTCCAAAACGGAAGATACCGCCTCGGAACCGGGCGGTCAGGATGAGCCTAAAGTTCCATCAAAGGCCGCCTCGGATAAGCCGAAGCGGCCCTTCGGCCCCCTGGCAGACGGCGAAAACAAGCAGCAGTCCGATTTCTCGTCCATGATGAAGGAGAAGATGAAGGATCCGGCGACACGGGAGCAGATGATGAAGATGGGCAGGATGCAGCTTGACATGATCTACGGGCCGATCCTCAAGAGGCTTGGCATCGAAGACGAGAAGGCCGACAAGCTAAAAGACCTGCTCATGGAAAGGATTTCAGCCCAGATGGATATCGCCTACGGGGACGGCGACAAGGAGTCAAGGAAGGACATGAAGGCGAAGTCCGACTCCGCCTATGAGCAGGCGGCGAAAGACCTTCTGGGCGAAGCCGACTACCGGGAGATCAAATCGTTCGAGGAGGGAATACCCGACAGGCAGAGGGTTAACATGACAAACCAGTCTCTCGGAGAATCCGAAAGGCTTGACTCGAGGCAGCAGGAGGAATTCATCGCCGCCCTCTCCGACCAGCGCAAGCAGTTTGAATCAACTAACGGAAAACTGGACGCCGACATGATGGACATGACGGCCGAGTCCTGCGAAAAAATGATGGCCAAGCTCGCCGATCTGCACAAGCTCTACCTGGATTGCGCGAATTCATACCTTAACTCATCTTCGACAGTTTCTGGCGTATTTTTGATGTCCTTCATAGGAGAAAGTT
>CAZWRV010000102.1:0-22020 GCA_964636325.1 uncultured Victivallaceae bacterium
AAGAAAAGAAGCCAGCTGTCTTGAGGCTGGCTACATACTTCGCTGAATACTTACTGCCCATGTGGCTTGTCAGAGCGGTGCGCCGGAAATATGAACTTAAATACCTTCCGGGGGTCGGTATTTCACCACATCTATATTTTCCACGGATCAGGACTGAATCTTGACGTTTTCAGGAGTATCGCCCGCAGATATTTCCGCCTCTTTGATCATCTTTTCATACGCTTCGGGGGAAATGCCGTGCGTGACCTGCTTGTCCAAATAATCGGAGATGAATTTTTCGATTGACATCCATTTGCCGTCGATCTTGATCTGCCTTGTCCATGCGCATACGCAGATCAACTTTTCGAGCCTGAAAATCCGCTCTTTCGACTTCAAATAGCTGATCGAGATAAAAGTCAGCATGAGTATGGCCGTGATCCCAATTGTCCTGTTGAAGAGGCAGAGCTGCCATCCGGCGGTCTCGTGATGGCCCGATATGCCTAGAATCGGAAGGATGAAGGCCAGGGAAATCAAGGCGCAGGAGAAAACGCATAAGAAGAAGGTGGTCTTCCTGCTGTTGACGAGGACGGAGATGAATATGATAGGCACATAAAACACCCATATCGAATATCCCATGGGGAGTGCCATGTCCGCACAAAAAGTTGCGACAGAAGCTGCAACGAGCGTGAAAAGCAATGCCTCCTTTTTATACTTCATGGTGAACCTGCGAGCTGGAGCTGTTTCGACGATTTATGAAATGAGCCGGTTGCAAAATCAAAATCGCAAAATCTCATCGGAATATCCGTCTTGTTGCATCAAATGTCAAGCGGAAGCAAGCGGCAGCGGGATGATTTTCCGAAAAAAGCCCCGTGTCCGGTGAGCACCGCCGGCGGCTGGAGGGTTGACAGATGCGGCGGCGAGGGCAGATTCGGCCCAAGTCCGCAATAAGATGGGCCGCTCCACCGAGACCCGCTTCCTTTCGAACTGCCTGCGCCTTTTCATCTTCCCTTTGCGTATGAACACCAAGTCCCCGCAAAGGCCGCTGCAGGAATGTCCGGCTTCGACAGGAACCAGCCGCAGATACAGCTCGTTCCCGACAAACTTGGACTATTCAAGCTTCCACCCTTGAAAATCAAGGTTCTCCGATATAAATTGCCCCTCGAACACGTGGGGCATCCCCCTTCGATTCTTGTTTTTGCTGCTTGATACAGTTTCAGACAAGCCGATTGAGTTGTTTTTCCTATCCGAGAGTCATGCCTTATCCTTCGACATAAAAATACTATGGCAGCCATGAACGAAACTATAAGAAGCATTTTTGCAAGAAGAAGCGTGAGAAATTTCATTGATAAAGACGTGCCTGATGAGATTATTTTCACTATTCTCGAAGCCGCAAACAGAGCTCCGTCCGCACATAACCAGCAGTCTTGGAAATTCATAATAATAAGAAGGCACAAAAAAGAAGAACTTGCCAAGCTTGTCTCAAACTCTTCCGATCTGTTCCCGAAACCTTCTTCCACCTTGCTTCGTATGGCGGCGCGAAGCATCTTGAGCTCACCGGTGACAATTGCGATAATCAATACCGGCGACCTCATAAAACATGGCACCGCGCTTTTTAAAATTGAAAAAGACTCCGCTTACGACTTCTTCCGGACAATGGAGATACAAAGTTCTGCTGCCGCCGTTGAAAACATGCTCGTTGCCGCCACTTCTATGGGGGTGTCCAGCGTATGGCTCGGAATAATGTATCTCGTAAAAGACAAGGTTCTCAGCTTTCTTGAAGAAAAAGGTGAATTCATGGCTGTAGTCCCGATAGGATATGCGGCAAAAGAGCAGCATGTTCCACAAAAGCGGCCCCTTTCGGCATCAATGAAAATACTTCTTTGATCAGCGATATGGCTGCGAACGGCCAAGATATCTGAAGTCAGCCCAGATTTAGCGTCCGCTTACTTCCGCGCAGAGCTGGCATTATGCTCCTTTAGGCTGAAAAATTTACATTTCCGTTTAGGATATGTCCTATGCCCTAAACGGAAATATGAAATTTAGGTTCAGAGTTTGTCTGTAAACTCCTTGACTGCAGGGTCTGCGCCGAATATCCGCTCTGAAAGCCCGACCAGCTCCCTGTCGCGGAATATGCTCCTGAAAAGTTCGTTTTTCTCATAGTTCCTCCACCTTTCAAGGACTTTCATCTCGGACGCCTTGTTGTCGAAGGACATCCTGTCGAAGGAGCTCCCGCCTCCGACATGGAGGACTTCGTCCATTCCGCCGTCGGAGAATTCCAGGCCCAGTGCGGCGGAGAGCTTCATCCTGTATTCCTTTTCGAGGAACCATCTGTTGTAGTTGACGGCCAGCCTGTTGTGGGGGAGGAAACCGGTTTCGCCCAGGAATTCCCGTGCGTACTGCTTCCAGAGGCCGCACAGGATGCCCCTTTCGGAATCCACCCTCAGGGAATACCTGTTTGGGATGCCGGACTCCTCCCTCTTGAGGCGGCTTGCGAAGAGGTTGTATGGATCCCTGACCAGGACGATGTCGAACCTTGAGGCGCTCCTGCCCAGCCACCGGTCATGCCTGCGCTCGAAGGGCTCGGAGGATACGTCCCGCAGATCCTCGTCCTCGTAGCTGTATATCAGCAGGCTCTTGCGGCTGAACAGGCCGCACATCTCCGCATAGATGTTGAATTTCTCGAAGAAGTCCTTCTGGAACTCCTCGACGGAGCTCTTCCTCTGGAAGGTATGGAACGGATTGCTGCCCGGCTCCACGCAGTTGAGGTGGCATCTGGGCTCCGGGGCCTGCTGGAATATCCAGTTTATGATCGCATGGTTGCCGGAGCGCTGGAGGCCGACGAAGCGTATTTCCTTGGCGTTGACTGTCGCCGCGCCGGCAGGACTGCACGAGGAAACCACCATGCCGACGATGGAGAAAAGCCTCTTCCTCGTATATTTGAAGAACCTACTGATCGGCCTTATCTTCATCTCAATTTCTTCCTGGTGTAGATCTCCACGGGGATCACGCCTTCGTCAAGCATGCCTATCTTCCTTGCGGCCGCAGTGCAGAGGTCGATAGTCCTGCCTTCATGGAAGGGGCCGCGGTCGTTGATTCTGACGACGACCGTCCTGCCGTTCCTTTTGTTCTTCACAAGCACGACCGTCCCCAAGGGGAGAGACCTGTGCCCAGCGGTGTATTCGCTGAAGGGCATCAGGAATTCCCCGCTGCTGGTCTTCCTGAAATAGAATCCGTCTCCGTAGTGGGACGCGACTCCTTTCTCGTATAAATACCATCTGCCCCACGTTGAGGGTGGGAAGCATGCCAGGAGGACAAAGAGCCCTAGTGCGGCGAAGAGGCAGAACCTTGCGTTCCTGGAGGAATCCATCTTCCTGACAAATGCATGAAATAACCCTCCAAGCATGCCGCCACCCCTTTTCCCTGATGCCGCAAATGCGTTCCTGCGCGGGGAATTAGGACGCCGTCCGTTCCTCCTGGCAGCGGCCTCCGCAAAAGCATTGGCGGCAAGGAAAAACAGACGGCCCCCCAGCTTGATAAGCCTCCAAAAAGCCAGCAGAAGGGAATCCATGAAATGTAAATTTTCACGCTAAATTGAGCATAAATACCGATGCCGAGGAGGGATTTCAAGTTCAGATTTCCGGCCTGCAGCCTTGAAACTTTGCAGGTTTGTCCCGTCTCTGCCATATCGAACGACAGGAACGGAAATCTGAAATCATACCAGCGGGAAATCGAACTCGAATGCGAACATTTCGGCCATCTTCTCGCAGGCCGCCTTCTCGTTGGCCCCGTCCGCCTCCACAGTAACCTCGTCGCCGCAGCAAAGCCCCAGAGATATCAGCGAAAGGATGCTGTTGAGCTCGGATTCCCCTTTCCTTGACTTCACCTTGATCCTGCAGGCCGGGAATTTCTGCGCCTCCATGAGTATGGCGCTCGACGGCCTGCAGTGTATGCCTGCCTTGTTCCTGACAACGACGGATTTTCTTTGCATAAGATGAGCCCAAGCCTCGGTGTGCGGATGATCGGAGGACGGGCATAATTTAGCAGGAATCATGCAAAAGGAAAGTCTGAGGGGGTGAATATCCAACGCCCGTCATGGGGTATCTTTCAATAATTCGACTTTATGTTACCCTCGGTGATTTGGTTTACCTTCACGTTGGTGGCGTGGCCGTCGGCGTATGCCGTGTTCCCACGCTGGTAGATGTGCCTGAAGCGCGGCCAACCCTCGTTCGCGTCGACGCCGTCGCCGTCATGGCCGACGAAGTCTCCGGACACGTTGTTGTCCTTCGTGCTAGCCAGACCGTTGGGGAAAATGCCCGGTATGCTCTTCAAAGTCGGATAGCACCCGGCCTGCTTAAGCTGGCATGCCTCCATGAACGTTATCACTTCGGAAGGCCTCTTTACTTCTCCCGCCTTGAACATCTTGGTCGGCCTCGGCGACGCAAGATCGACCGTGAAATCCGGCATAATGACCGGATGAACCGCGTAGGAAATCCAGATTGAGTCGTTTTCCGAATGTAATGCGTCGGGGCACTCCAGCAGGGGCGAAAGCGAGTTGGAATATGGCCACAGGTAGGCACGGATGCTGTAGGTGTAGTCAACGTCGGCAGACTTCCTGCCGTAGGGGTAGAATCCGAAGTCCTCCGAATAAAGGTTTATCGCCGAATTGGTCTGTTTGACGTTCGAAAGGCATTTCACCTCCTTGGCCTTCTTCTTAGCGTTCGCAAGCACAGGTATAAGTATCTGGGCGAGAATGGCGATTATGGCGATTGTGACCAGCAGCTCTATAATGGTGAAGCAGCGGAAACTTGGATGAAAGCGTCTCATAAAGCACCAGGCTCTCTGGGCCGATTATAGCACATAATATGTGGGGTATTCAAGTGCCCGGAGCGGCGCGGAGGGGGAAAATCATTTGAAAAATATCCATTTCTTGCCCTTTTTCCCGTCATCGGGGCTGTAGAGGTTTTTCATGACGGGAATGGCCCTGGTCTTGGTGGAGACCATCTCCTTCTGGGCGGAATGGACGACCTTCTGCTTCTCCTGCTTCGCCATGAAGAGGTTTATAGACGCCAGTATTTCAGTGAACTTCGGCCGTTGGACCGGATGGCTGGAAAGCATGTCCATCACCAGCAGACTGATCTCCTCCGGGACTTCGCTCCTGAGCTCATGCGGCATGGGCGGCTTCACATATTCTACCGTCTCGGGCGTCAGCATCCGCTTGCTGTCGGCGCTGAATATCTCGGTCGTGTCGGCCTTCTTCCTTCTCACCCTCGAAAATATGGTCTCGACATCAGTCTTGCCCGCAAAAGGATACCTGCCGGTCAGCATGTAGTAGCAAAGAACCCCGTAGCTGAAGACGTCGCCGCGCTTGTCCTCCACTTTGCTCTCCGCCTTCTCCGGACTTATATAGTAGGGGGAGACATCGTAGGCCAGATCCTGGCTGTGCTGCAGGCAGTTGTAGTTGAAGCGCCCTATGAAGAAGTTCTTGAGGCGGACGTTCCCCCTGGCGTCGATATGCACGGTCTGATCGCATATGTCGTGGTGGACGAACTCCTTGTGGTGGGCCACGGCGAAGCCCAGCGCCGCCGCCTGAAGCACGCTTATCACGCTCTGGACGTCGAGCAGCCCCTGGCTGTCCGGCGCATATTCGGAAAGCGTATACCCGTCCATCTTGGGATACGACACGAAGAAATACCCCTGCACCTCCCCGCAGTTGATTATCGGGCATATGTTGGGATGCTTCAGCGTCGTGAGGGCAATCGCATCCTCCTTCGCCATGCCGAGGAAGGTGGCGTAGTCAGGGATGTCCTTCTTCAGGATCAGGATCACGGAGTCGAGATTGTGCGACTGGTCGAATCCCTCGTATATGTCGAAGAAGCACTTCGTCTCCAGCGGCCTCTCCAGCTTGAGGTAGTCAAGTTCGTAGGGGATCACGACCTCAGTCCCGCAGTCCGAACATTCGCAGACAGTAAACGGGTCAATACCCGAGAAATCCATTACCCCGCCGCAGCCTTTGCAAACCGTCTCTGGCATAAAACTCGCAACTCCAAAAAATAACCGCTCGAAAAAATATAATCAGCCTCATCTAAATATCAACCGCATTAAAATAGTTTGTTCGATATTATTTCAGATTTCCTGGGCCGTCGCTCGGATGCGGCTGAAAAACCTGAATGTCCATGTGCCTTTAATACTCATTTAGCGTGAAAATTTACATTTTGACGGGCAAGATTTGGGATTGGATTTTTTTCCGACCGAGCGGCGGCATGAATGCCGTCCGAGGAAGCAACGGAAAAATACGGCCCAAAGATGTCCGTCCGTTCTGGCGGATTGCGGTATTTCGGTTGTATGAATTCAGCAAACTACGCCCTTTTGCTGAATTCATACTTAAAGAAAAATGCAAAATCGTTCGTTTTTAGTGTTCAAAACTGAGATTTTTCGCGGTTCTCCGTTAATATTTGTCAGAAACAATCTGGATTTTGCATTTTTCCTAGGTAAATATTCAGAGAAAGGGCGTAGTTCACTGTATATTTACATTCCGGGTTCCGGGCAAGGTGGAGGGTTGAGCTGCCTGCCGCGCCGTAATCAAATGAAGGCGGGTGCTCAACCGCATTTTGAAAATGGCTAGAGGAGTATAGCAACTGGAGGTTATTATTTATGGATAGGACCGCCGATCAGGGAAAGCAGTGCGGCGTTTTGACCGCGGGCATGGAATGCCATGGCTTCAAAATCGAACAGGTTACGGCAATGCCGGAACTACGGGCTACGGCGATACGCGCCACACATGTGAAGTCAGGGGCGCGGATTCTGCACCTGCATGCTCCCCAGGACAGCGAAAACTGTTTCGCCGTGACGTTCCCGACACCGCCCCCGGACGACACCGGCGTTCCGCACATACTGGAGCACGCAGTGCTCGGCGGCTCTAAGAAGTTCCCGGTCCGCGAACCGTTCTTCGAGATGATCAAGATGAGCATGGCCACCTTCATCAACGCGATGACGGCCCAGGCATACACCGTCTATCCTGTCTCCAGCAACGTCAAGAAGGACTTCTTCAACCTTGCCGAAGTTTATCTGGACGCGGTGTTCCATCCCGAGCTGACCGAGGACACCTTCCGCCGCGAGGGGCATCATTTCACCCTCGAGGACAACGCCGACCTCAGTTCGCCGCTCAGGATCTCCGGTATCGTCTACAGCGAGATGAAGGGTGCGTCGTCCATGCCGGAGCAGCTGATCCATCAGCTCGTCGACCGCGGACTCTATCCTGATACGCCGCTCGGCCGCGACTCCGGCGGCGACCCCGAACGCATCCCCGGCCTGACCTACGAGGATTTCATGCGCTTCCACAGGGAGCACTACCATCCGAGCAACGGTCTCTTCTTCATCTACGGCGACATCCCGACGGAGGAGAACCTCGGGTTCCTCGCGCCTGTGCTCGACGGATTCGAGCGGCGCAAGGTCAGGGTCGACACGCCGCGCCAGCCGCGCTGGAGCGAGCCCCGCCGCGTCGAGAAGGAATACCCGATCGGAGCGGGCGAGGATGCCTCCTCGCGCAGCTTCCTCACCCTCAACTGGCTCGTCGGCGACTCGCTCGATCCTGCCCTGGCCACGGACTGGAATGTCCTGTCCAACCTCCTTCTCGGGAACGAGGCCGCGCCGCTCAAGAAGGCATTGATAGACTCCAAGCTCGGCGCGGACGTCTTCTTCGCCGGCGCCTGGGCCCAGTCATACGAGGAGGAGTTCCACGTCGGGCTCAAGGGCAGCGAGGCCGGCCGGGCCGACGCATTCGAAAAACTCGTCATGGACACACTTGGCAGGCTTGCGGCCGAACCGTTCGCATCCGACAAGGTCGAGGCGGCCTTCCAGCAGATATCCTATGAGACGCTCGAAGTGAACCACCTCTTCCCACTCCACCTACTTTTCGCGGCCGACGCGGCCTGGCCTTTCAACGGCGATCCGCTGACCTTCCTGAGGGCGAAGAGGAATCTCGAGGACTGCCGCGCCCGATACAAGGCCGATCCGCTGATGTTCAACCGCCTCATACGCGAAGGTCTCGTGGACAACCCGCACCGCCTCCTCGTAGTACTCCGCCCGGACCGCGAGGCCCAGAAGAAGGCCGACGCCGCCTTCGAGGCAAAGATGAGGGAAACGCGCGCCGCCATGACTGCCGAAAAGATCGCCGGAATTGCGAAGTCCGCGGCCGCTCTCGCCGCCGCGCAGGGCGTCCCCAACTCCCCCGAGGCGCTCGCCAAGCTGCCCCAGCTAAGGATTAAGGACCTGCCTGAAAAGCCGCGCCGCATCCCCACGGAACTTGGCAAGGTGGCCGACATCACCGTCCTGCGCAACGATGTCTTCTCCAACGGCGTGAACTACATCGAGTTCGACGTGGATCTGGCCGGGCTTCCGGTCGATCTCTACTCCTGGCTGGGCCGCTACGATGACGCGGTCAGCAAAATGGGCGCGGCCGGCCAGGGATACGAACGTATCGCCGAGCGCGGCGCCGCATGCACCGGCGGGCTCTGGGCATACGCCGGCGGCTGGATGCACGCCGCCGACCAGAACCGCTTCCTCAGGCGCTTCCGCTTCGGAATGAAGACCCTCGACGACAAGGCCGAGGACGCCCTCGACCTTCTCGGCGACCTGATATTCTCCGTCGACCCGCGCGACAAGGCCCGCCTCAAGGACGTCGTCACGCAGAACATCGCCTGGTTCAAGACGACGCTTGTGAACAACGGCTCCGACACCGCGCGCCGCCGGGCGGCCAGGGGGCTCAGCCCCGCAGGTTCGCTCGACCACCTTCTCGTAAGCCCCGACGCACTGCGATTCACCGCCGAACTGGACGCGGCGTTCGACAAGCGCGCCGAAGAAATCATGCACAACGTCGAGAGGATCCGGGACTTCGTTTCCAAGCATGCCGCCTGGACGGTAAGCTTCACCGGCTGCGACTCGGCGTTCAAGGCGCTCTCGCGCAGGCTGGAGGAATGGTCCAAACGCAGGAACCGGCAGCAGGTGCCGGACGCGCTCCCCCCGTTCCAGCCCTATTCGACTCCTCCGCGCGAAGGCCTGGCCAGCCCGATGAAAATCGCGCATTGCATCAAGGCCATGCCCGCACCGCACCTGGCAGATCCTGACGTCCCGCTCTTCAGGCTCGGCGTCTACCTCGCCACCTTCGACTATTTCCTCCCCGAAATACGCTTCAAGGGCAACGCATACGGCGCAGGCATCCGCTTCGACGACACGCAGGGAACACTCTGCATGAACAGCTTCAGGGATCCGAAGATAACAGAGACCCTCGCGGTCTTCGACGGTCTGCGCAATTACCTCACCGCCCAGAAATGGAGCCAGACCGACATCGACCGCGCAATCATCGGCAGCGCAAAGGACGCCGAAAAGCCGATACGGCCCGCCGACGCCACAGGCACTGCGCTCATGCGCCATATACGGGGCGACAGCGAGGAAATGCGCGACGCACGCTACGCCGCCGCTCTGCGGGCGACTCCGCATGCGGTGAAGGAGACGATACTGAAAGTCCTCGACGCCAACGAGCCGCGCTCGGCCGTCTGCGTCGTCAGCAGCCGCGAAAAGCTCGAGGAGGCCAACAAACGCCTCGGTCCCCACGCACTGGCGCTGTCGGATATTCTATCTTGAATCACCGATTCCGTTATTGGTCATCAGTTATTCGTGCCCCGTAATCGTCGTCCGTAATCGTCGCCCGCTTGATTTCTAATTCGACATACGATTACGCGCGAGGATTACGGACTACGATTCG
Source organism: uncultured Victivallaceae bacterium (assembly GCA_964636325.1). GTDB lineage: Bacteria > Verrucomicrobiota > Lentisphaeria > Victivallales > GWF2-50-93 > CAZWRV01. Next base: position 9,740 of record CAZWRV010000102.1, read on the forward strand.
AGTCCGCGTATGGAGGGTTGAATTCTATTCAACCGTTTTCTCAGCGGCGGGAGCACCCGCCGCCCGGCGGAATAGAATTCCGCCCTCGTGCGCCCGTGGGGCGCACATCATCGAAGTTCTTTCCGATGAAAACTGAGCCGCCGGCGGTTTTCGGTAAACTTACCCCACCGGACATGCAGAAGGCCTTTGACGAACGCTTCCTACTAATCACCCCCGAGAACGTCGAGGAGATCGACAGGAAGTCCCCTGAGATTTTCGAGAAGGAAGGCGGAGAAGCAAAGTAGCTTGCGCGCGCCGCGCGCAAAGGGCAAGCTCCGCATACGAGGAATGCCGTGTTCTGTCTATTGCGCGCGGCGCACGCAAACTACCTCTACCATCTCCGGTCGTGCGTATGCGGGACGGCGTCGCCGGTCTCCATGAAGAACGTGAGGAGGCGGTCCTTGTGGCGTGCGATTTCCTTGGCGAGGGCCGGATCGTCGATGCGGTTCACAGTTTCGCCGGGGTCGGCTGCGAGATCGTAGAACTCGTCGGGCTCGTAGAGGCGGCGGACGTATTTGTATCTTTTTGTCCGGCACATGACGGCCTTGCCGTGTGCGACGTGCGACTCCATCTGGAGGCTACCCCTGGGCCAGTAAAGCTTGTCGGAGTCTTGCGGGCCATAACCCGGTTCCTTGCAGTGCTCCTCGTCCTCGAGGCGTCCGCCCTCGCAGAAGACGGCGTCGCGGTGTTCGTCGGTTTCCCCCGCGACAACTGGCAGCAGCGAGCGCCCGAACTGCGTGTATCCGGCAGAGATGCCGAGAAGGTCGAAGACTGTCGCCGGGAAGTCGTTTAGTTCAACCATGGCCTCGCTGATACGTGGCTTGACGGGAACTCCTTTCGGTGGCTTGACGAGCAAGGGTACGCGCGTCAGGCAGTCTTGGAATGTGTTCTGCGCCTTCTCGACCAGCCCGTAGTCGCCGGTGAAGTCGCCGTGGTCGGGGAAGAAGAAGACGGCCGTGTCGTCGTAGATTCCGGCGTCGCGCAAGGCGCTGACTACCATGCCGAACTGATGGTCTGATCTTGCGCACATCCCGTAGTAGGCGGCGCGAAGTTCGTTCCAGCGCTCCTCGGTCCAGCCCTGCATCCCCTGGCGTTCCCAGATGCCTTTCAGTAGCGACGGCTTGCCGTCCCAGTCCGGCGGCGCGGAAATGCGCGGCGGCAGCTTTGATCTGTCGATCGCGCTGAACCAGGGATCTTCGACGCAGTATGGCGGATGCGGAAATTCGAGCGGAAGGAAGATGCACAACGGCTTGTCCTTGGGGGCGTTGCGGATGAAGTCTATTGCGCCGAGGACGTTGGCCCAGTCGCCGTCGCAGTAGATGTTGTCGTTGCCGGTGTCGAGCCTGCCCGCATAGAACGAATGGAATGTGTCGCTGCCGGGTTTGCCGCGCCATTCGGGAACTCCGTGCATGTTCGGCCTCGGAGCGTGGCCCCAGCGGGCGAAGTCCTCGGGTGCAGCATGGTATTTGACGTCGCAGTATCGGACGTAGCCGTTCTGCGCCGGAACGAGGTCGTTCTTCCCGCCCCACCACACGAAGTAGCCTTCCTGCCTGAGCCGCTCGAGCAGGCATGGCTCGTCCGGCCGGAGCATGTGGTGCATCGTACGGTGGCCGCGGACGTGCGGGTACCAGCCGGTCATGAACGAGCAGCGCGATGGCGTGCATACCGGGTTCTGGCAGAACGCGTTGCGGAATGACACGGCCTCGGTCGCGGCGAGACGGTCAACGTTCGGCGTCGACGCGGCGGGATTGCCCATGTGGCCGACGACGTCGCCCCGCCACTGGTCGGGATTGAAGATTAAAATGTGTGGTTTTGACATAGGTTTTTGAAATATGGGATGGATTGATGATTGGATGAATGGATGATTGGGTATGAATTATAATGCATTATATCACGTAGTCGGATGTAAAACATATTCATTTTCAGCTGAGACTTTCCAATTAAATTGCGCAACCATCCAGTCATCCACCCATCCAATCTCACATGGATTATTTCATGCTTTCCTGTATCGTCTTGAACGCCGCCTCGGCCCAGACGGCTTGGCCGGGGTCCGTGGGGTGGCAGTTGCCTTCGTCGAAATGGAACTCAGTCCAACGCTTTCCGTTTTCAGTCGCGGCGAGGATCGCCGAGCGCATGTCGACGAACGGTACGCCGCATTCCTGCGCCGCTTCACGTTGGACCTTGAGGGTTTCGTCGAGGTGCTTGAAGAACGGCTTGAGCGGATTGTCTCCGGCGGTGGAGCAGACAACCACGTCGGCACCGTAGCGTTCCATTATGCCTTTGGCCAGCGATGTCAGCGCCAGCTTCGTCTCCTCGGGGATAAGGAAGTGGTAGCCGCAGTCGTTTGCGCCGAATGCGACAAGGACGAGGTCCGGCTTCAATGGTTCGAGCCAGTCCAGGCGACCGAGCCCCTCGTATGTGTTCTGTCCGCCGATCGCGAAATGATGGACCGAGAACTTCGATCCGGGATAGGCCTCGTTTAAGCGTTTCACCAGCACTGCGCCCCAGTTGGCATCAGGTGTCTTCGCCCCGCCGTTCCAGTTCGGCGACCTGCCGACTTCGCTGATCGAGTCTCCGTAGAGCACTACGCGGACCGGCTTCTTCTCCGCGATGAGCTGTTTTGTTTTGGCAAGCATCTTCGGTTTCTCCGTTTCGGGATTATCGGGTTCTTGGCCGGCCGCGTAGCCCCCCGCCAGTCCGAGCATGAGGCATAACGCCGCCGCAATTCTGTTGGGGTGTTTCATAGGTTGAGCCGATTTAAAAACTCAGAAAACGGCTCAGCTCGGCTTCGCCTCCATCCGCCTAGGCGGAGAAAATGGGGAGGATTGAACCGCGCGCAACCGCGTTTGTAAAAAGGCTTAAGCTGTCTATGGCAAATGATTCGTGTAAAATATAGCGAGCCAATTGCAAAACTCCAAAAACGGCGGAATAGAATTCAGCCCTCCAGCCGCTTGTCGGCGGAATTGGTGCAATAAAAACTGCCATGAGCGAAGTGCGCACTCCGGAGGCGGCAAGACCGCCGTAGAAAGCACGAAATGGCAAATAATATTCCGACTGCGGACGGCAGCGATCGACTGCAACCGACTGCAGCCGTTTGTCTTACTCCTCTTGATTTACCCTTTCCGCATTATTATATTTAGCTTGTTCATATCTTGTCTATCCTGTCATCCTGTCTAACAAGGGCGTTTTTCATTCATGCAGTTTCTTCGCATAGGGCCGGCGGGCATGAGGGGGAAGGTGGGGTCGGGGCTGAATCCGCGCTTTGCGATCAACCTTGCCTCGGCGTTCGCGACATACATCGGCGGCGGCAGGGTGCTTGTCGGGCGTGACAGCCGAACGTCCTCTCCGATGCTTCACAGCGCCTCGGTTTCGGCGCTGATGGCCTGCGGCTGCGAGGTGCTGGACGCGGGGATCTGCCCCGCGCCGGTGCTTCAGTTCCTGGTCTCATATTTCGGCGCGGCCGGCGGTCTGCTGATCGGGGCGGGCCATCATCCGGCGGACTGGAACGCGGTGGTGGTCCTGGCCGACAACGGCGCATATCTCAACAGCCTTCAGACCCAGGAGCTGCTCGACGTCTACCACAACGGCCGTTACAGCTACACGAAATGGGACGGCATCGGCAAGATCAGGCAGCTGTCCTCCGAGGTCTTCGAGCCGTATTTCGACAAGATCTGCTCCCTGGTCGACTGCGACATGATCGCCTCCAGGAAGTTCAAGATTGTCGCCGACTTCTGCAACGGATCCGGCTCGACATCGTTTGCGAACCTCGCAAGGCGGCTCGGGGTCGAAACCATTCCCATAAACGACGCGCTTTCGGGGGTTCTTCCTCACGATCCCGAGCCTCGTCCGCGCAGCAGCGTCCAGGTGCAGTCGATGATACGCTACCTGAAGGCGGACGCCGGCTTCGTCTTCAACAGCGACATGAGCCGGATGGCCGTAGTGACGGACTCGGCCGAGACGCTCTCGGAGGAATACACATTTCCGCTGGTCGCCGACCATGTCCTCCGCAAGAATCCTCCGCCCTGCACGGTGGTGACCAACTGGTGTACGACGCGGACGCTCGACGAAGTGGTGAGGCGCCACGGCGGCACGGTGGTGAAGACGAAGGTCGGGCAGGCATTCACCTTGGACAGGATGATTTCACTCGACGCCAAGCTCGGCGGCGACGGCAGCGGAAGCGTGGTCATGGCGGGCGCGGTCCCCGGCTACGACAGCTATCTTGCGATGATCATGATACTCGAGTCGATGGCGGCGCGGAAGGCTGGATCAGCCGCATTGGCGTCGGCCCTGCCCAGATACCACATAATAAAGCAGAAGGTCCAGTGCCCTTCGTCGCACGCATATACCCTGCTCAGGAGCCTGAAGGGGCATTATGCCGGGGCCGCCATCAACGAGGACGACGGACTCCGCTTCGACTGGCCGGACGGATGGATACATCTCCGCGCCGCTCTGACCGAGCCGATAATCCGCATGATCGTCGAATGGCGGACGAAGGAGGAGGCCGAGGAGAAGGCCGGCGAAGTCCGGGTGCTGATCGAAAGGATCGTGTCATGACGCCATTCTGTCATCAAGCCATGGGGTCATCCACATCAAACGCCTGGTGAAAGGCAGTGAATGTAAATCTTAAAATCAGCGTCAGCGGGGTCCGGGGGATCGTGGGCGAGACGCTCACGCCCTCGCTTGTCGCCGACTTCGCGGCGTCGTTCGGGCAGTATGTCGGCGGGGGGCGTGTGGTGGTGGCGCGCGACACGCGGCTTACGGGCGGGATATTCGAGAACGCGGTGGTGGCTGGCCTGCTCTCGGTCGGTGCGCGGCCGGTCCTGCTCGGGATTGTCCCGACGCCGACCGCGCTGGTCGCGGTTCCGAGCCTGCATGCGAACGGCGGCATCATAATCTCCGCGAGCCACAACCCAATCGAATGGAACGCGCTGAAGTTCGTCAGCCGCGCCGGAATCTTCCTCAACGCCGTCGAGGCGTCCGAGCTTCTCGACATCTACAACCAGCCCGACACCAGCTTCGTCCCCGAAGGGGATTACCGCGACATCCAAACGATCGGGAACATCTTCAACACGCACAAAGACCGGATCTTCAGGAACATAGATGCCGATCTGATCCGCGGCCGTTCCTTCAAGGTGGCTGTGGACTGCTGCAACGGCGCGGGGGCGCTCTTCGCCCCGGACTTCCTCAAGGAGCTTGGGTGCCGCGTCTACCCGGTCTTCACCGAGACCGACGGGACGTTCCACCGGGGGACGGAGCCCAGCCCGCAGAACCTGGCCGCCCTCTCCAGGCTTGTGAAGGAAAACGGCTGCGACATCGGTTTCGCGCAGGATCCGGACGCCGACCGCCTGACCGTCGTCGACGCGTCCGGCGAAGCGATAGGCGAGCAGTATTCCCTGGCGCTTGCCATAAGGCATCTGCTTTCGAAAAAGAAGGGGCCTGTCGTCGTGAACCTCGACACGACGAAAGCCGTCGAGGACATCGTGCGCGGCGCCGGAGCGGAGCTCGTATACTCTAAAATCGGCGAGATAAACGTCGTTTCGGAAATCATCGCCAGGAACGCGGTGGCCGGCGGCGAAGGAGGCAGCGGCGGAATCATCTGGCCGGCCGTCCATCCCTGCCGAGACAGCTTCTCCGGCATGGCCGCCATCCTCGAAATGCTGGCCGTCCGAGGCAAAGGCGTCCGCGAACTCCTCTCGGAAATGCCCGCCTACTTCACGTCGAAGAAGAAGCTTACCGTCTCCGGCATTAAGGAGGCCGTCAAAATCATCGGCCGCCTCAAGGAGAAATACGCCTGCCTGCACCCGAACACCGTCGACGGAATGCGCCTCGACTGGGCCGACAGGTGGGTGCTCGTCCGCCATTCCAACACCGAGCCGGTCGTCAGAGTCACGGCAGAAGCCCTCTCCCCGAAGGACGCCGACGAGCTGGCCGGGAACTTCGCGGCGGAGTGCGCCACGCCCTCCTGAAGCCCGTCCTGAACTATTTCTTATTGCTTTTTGCCTTACCGTGCATAACTTATCCGGATTCACGCGCGGAATATAATTGTAACATAGAATCCAATGCGGGGGATTTTCAGATGAAAGAGAAGATGAAAGTGGGACTTGTCGGCTGCGGCAACATCAGCCCGGCGTATCTCCAGGCAGCGAAGAAGTTCGGCTTCATGGAGATATGGAAGTGCGCGGATCTCAACCATGGGGTCGCGGAGAACAGGGCCAAGGAATACGGGATGAGGGCCGTAAAAGTCGACGAGCTCCTTGCCGACTCGGAAACGGACATCATTCTCAATCTCACGATCCCTAAGGCGCACACTGAGGTGAACCTTAAGGCGCTCAACGCCGGCAAGCACGTCCATTGCGAGAAGCCGCTCGCGACCACACGCGATGACGGGAAGAAGACGGTCGAGGCCGCGGCGAAGAAGAGGCTGCTGGCGGGTTCGGCGCCGGACACCTTCCTCGGCGGCGGAATCCAGACCTGCAGGAAGCTGCTCGACGACGGCTGGATTGGGAAACCTGTTGCCGGTACGGCGTTCATGATGTGCCACGGCCACGAGAGCTGGCATCCGAACGCAGGCTTCTACTACGAGCACGGAGGCGGTCCGATGCTCGACATGGGCCCCTACTACCTCACCGCGCTCGTCAACCTGCTCGGCCCGGTCAAGAGGGTCTGCGGCGCCACGGCGATGACGTTCAAGGAGCGCTTCGCCACCTCGAAGGAGCTATACGGCAAGATACTCCCTGTCAGCGTCCAGACGCACCAGGCAGGAGTGCTGGAGTTCCAGTGCGGCGCCATCGTGACGGTTGTCATGAGCTTCGACATCTGGCGGCATTCGCACAACTGCATAGAGATATACGGGACAGAAGGCAGCATGCAGGTTCCGGATCCCAACGGGTTCGGCGGGCCGGTCAGGCTCGCGAAGCCGGCAAGCAAGGACTGGATGGAGATGCCGATATCGCACGGCTACACCGACAACTTCAGGAGCATCGGACTGGCGGACATGGTAAAGGCCGTCCAGGGAAAGCGCGTCAACCGCTGCAGCGCGAAGCTCGCATTCCACGTGCTCGACGTGATGCTCTCGTTCGAGGAGTCGTCGAAGACCGGCAAGCACATCGTCCTGAAGAGCACATGCGACAGGCCGGCAGCGCTGCCGATCGGGCTCAGGGACGGCGAGCTGGACTGATATTCAGATTTCCCGTTCCGCGCCCGGATAAGCTGATGGGGCATAAAAAGGGTTTGATGCTTTTCAGAGATGCGAGCCGGAAATCTGAACCTGAAATCCCTCCACGGAGTCGGGATTTCTGTTGAAGTTTCTCATGTATCTCGAGCACTGAATTGTGCGGAAGCCACAGGAGCAGATAAAGATTACGGCGACTTTTTAAGCTGATACTGTTTAATTTGTTCTCTGTGATCTCTGTGGTTGAATAATAATTTAAGGACATGCTAAATGGCAAAGAAGGCGTTGATTGTGTGGGGCGGCTGGAACGGGCACGAGCCCGAGCAGTGCGCCGGGGTCTTCGCGGAAATCCTGAGGATGGACGGGTTCGACGTCGAGGTTTCGACGACTCTCGACTCGTTCCAGGACAAGACGAAGATGTCGCAGCTGAGCCTGGTTGTTCCGATATGGACGATGGGCCAGATCAGCGGCGAGCAGGAGAAGGGGCTGCTGGAGGCGGTCCTCGGCGGAGTCGGGATCGGCGGCTGGCACGGCGGCATGGGCGACGCGTTCCGCAACAACACCGGCTACCAGTTCATGGTCGGCGGCCAGTGGGTTGCCCATCCCGGAGGCATCGTCGAATACGAGGTCAACATCGTCAGGAGGAAGAAGGTCGACCCGATCGTCAAGGGCATCAAGGACTTCAAGATCAGGTCCGAGCAATACTACATGCACACCGATCCGGGCAACGAGGTCATTGCGACGACGACGTTCTCCGGCGAACACGAGAACATCCCATGGATCAAGGGCACTGTGATGCCTGTGGTCTGGAAGAGGATGTACGGAAAAGGCAAAGTCTTCTACAACTCGCTCGGCCATGTCGCGAAGGACTTCGACATACCGGAGGTCAGGGAGATCACGAGGCGCGGCCTGCACTGGGCGGCGAAGTAAGACAAATAGCCGCAAGAAGCACAAAAGGCACAGGGGCATGGAATGCCTGGTAAATTGTTCTTAGTGGCTTTGTGTGAGAGACAATAAATGTTTATATGGAGAGACACATGTCAAAGTTTAAGTCGGCCAAGGATATCAAGGTCGCCGTGGTCGGATACGGCGGCGCGTTCAACATGGGCAAGGCGCATCTGGACCTCTGCGTGGCGGCGGGCATGACCCCGGCCGCAGTCGCCGAGATCGACGCGGAGCGCAGGCAGGTGGCGGAGAAGGATTTTCCGGGCATCGCGACTTTCGCATCCACCGAGGAGATGCTGAAGAAGTCGGATGCCGGGCTGGTGATCATCATAACTCCTCACAACACTCACGCGAAGCTCGCGCTCCAGTGCCTCAGGGCAGGAAGGGCCGTCGTCTGCGAGAAGCCGTTCGCCATAACCACCGCGGAATGCGACGCGATGATCGCCGAGGCGAAGAAGAGGAAGCTCTGCCTCAGCACATACCACAACAGGCACTGGGACGGAAGCATCATCAACGCCGTGAAGACGATCCGCTCCGGCAAAATCGGCGAAGTCGTCCGCATCGAGGCGCACGGCGGCGGCTGGGGCAAGCCCGGCGACTGGTGGCGGACCAGCAGGTCCATCTCCGGCGGAATCCTCTACGACTGGGGCGTCCATTTCCTGGAATATTCCCTGCAGATACTCCAGGGCGCGAAGATCCGCGAGGTCACGGGCGTGGCGAAGAACGGCTTCTGGGCGCCGCACACCAAGTGGAAGAGCGACACCAACGAGGACGAGGCCTTCGCGCTTGTCCGCTTCAGCACCGGCCAATGGCTGACGCTGAGCCTCTCCCACATCGACTCGAAACCGAAGGAAGGCATGCTCGAGATCACCGGGACGAAGGGCACATACGTCCTTGAATACGGCACATGGAAGACCATCACCCACAGGGACGACGGCACGACCGTCACCGAAACCGGCAAGAATCCGCCCTGCGAATACGAGAAGTTCTATGCGAACATCGCGGACAACATCCTCGGGAAAAAGCCCCTCATCATCACGCCGGAATGGGCGCGCCGCCCGATTCATATCATCGAGCTCGCCATAAAGAGCGCGAAACTCGGCAAGGCGCTAAAGGCAAAATACAATTGACCCCAGTATCTTTGCCAAAAAACGGCCAGTCTAAGACGAAATTCGGACTAGTTGTAAACAACCAACTCCCACATAACTGAATGGTGGGAGTTGGACATCCTTACCATGTCTATCTTAAATCCATGTTCCTTAGCGAGGCCCCGGACCTCCTCGCAATCATCATAAGTCATAATGAATTTGCCTGAAACCAAGGACATCAAAGAAAATAATGCTTCATGGTCTACCTGGTTTTTCAAATACAAACGCGATCCGGCACACTTCCCTCCGGCTGAATAGGGCGGGTCAATGAAATATGCCGCGTTATTGTCGGAAATATGCTCTTTTATGGTAGCAAAAGCATCTTGCTTGTAGAAAGTTATTTTTTTCCGGTAATGGGCTATGGCTTCAATCCTTTTGGCAAGCGTGTCCGGATACCATCTCGAAGCCAAACCACGGCCGTTTTCACCATTTTTTACCAAGCCGGCACCAGGCGCCATGATTCCACCTCTTCTGACCCTGTTGCCAAGAATTGTCTTAAAGGCCATGTCCGTTTCACTTGTCGTGTTTGATGAGAGTTCTTTGACAACATTTTCCCTGGTTATCGGAAAGGATATTATTCGATTTACAAGTTTTTTATAGTCCCCGTTTAAAATCACATTCCAGACAACCGACACATTGTCATCCAATTCAGACATCTCCGCTCTGTCAACAAGGTGTTCCATCACTGCCGTAAGCGAAATGATGCCACCTCCGGCAAATGGCTCCACCAAGCATTTTGGCCTAAATCCCAATCCAGACAACCACTTTTTAAAATAGGGGACGAACCACGTTTTACCCCCCGGATACCTGAAAGGGCTTCTCTGGGGCACCGAAGCCACATTGACAACATGATTGACGTTGTCTATATTAACAGCTTCATCGAGGACAAATTTTTCATGGAGCTCTATCATGCCTCTCTTGAGCATCTCCGAAGTTTTCTGTTTTTCCACCGATGATAATAGCATAGACGCCAAGAATTTTCAAAATCGGAAATGGTGTATTCATAGAAATTCTAGATGTAATAAAGGGAACTTGTCGAGTCCCCTTGGCATTTGCTCTTTCGGTGACGGAAAAATTGCCGGATCGGTTTGTCCCTCCAGATTTCTGGAGAACAGAAGGCTTTTCCACGATGCTGCGAGAATAGTATATGGCAGAGGTTCCAAGATCGTCATAGTCCCTGAAATGAGGATACTCAAGGTTCCTGGCACTAAGAAGAAAATAGGCAAGGTTGACTACATAATAGGCAAGGTTTCGGGCAACAAAATAGATGATTTCTTTGCCTTGGAAGTGCAGGCAGTCTATTTCTCGGGGAAATCCATCAGACATGATTTTGACGTATATTTAAAGACCGGATGTCTTGGCGAATCCTCAAAAAGAAGGCTTGACTACCGTTCTTCCGCACAAAAAAGATTAATGCCCCAGTTGAATCTTAAAGTCCCTGTCTTTAGGAGATGGGGAAAAAAATTCTTTGTCGCAGTAGATTCCATCTTCTTTGAAAACTTGCCTAAGATCAGATCTGTTGAATCGCAAAACAACAGTGAAATAACATGGCTGGTCTACCCGATAGGAAAAATTGGCAGTCGTTGCAAAATGCATGATCCAAAAGTTGTTTATACCGTCTGGGACGATGTCGCTACCGCATTGAGGGAAGGAAAAGCCCCTGACCCCTCAGAGATTATAGATGACATATCCGTTAGGATTGGGGATTTTGAGACGATTGACGTGTAAAGGATTCCGGGCTTTTGAGGACATTCAGAAGGCCTTGAAATCCTTGAAATAACTCAACCAATAAAAAGGAACGCAGAATGAAACCGAAACCGATCTCAGTTCAGCTCTACACCCTCAGGGAGGCCGCGAAGACCGATTTCCCGGGCGTTTTGAAGAAGGTCGCTGCGATGGGCTACAAGGGCGTCGAGCCTGCAGGCTTCCACAACTACAAGCCTGCTGAATTCAGGAAGGTGGTAGAGGATCTCGGCATGAAAGTGTCGTCGAGCCACGGCCCCGGGGTGAACCCCGACAACCTCACGGAAGTGATCGACACCGCCGGAATCCTCGGCATCGACCTCGTCTGCACCGGATTCGGCCCGGACCAGTTCAAGGACCTCGACGCCATCAAGAAGACCGCCGACAGGCTCAATCCGGCCGTCGAGAAGCTCAAGAAGGCCGGGCTGAACGTCTTCATGCACAACCACTGGTGGGAGTTCGAAAAGGTCGGCGACAGGCTCGCATACGACCATTTCGCGGAGCTGTGCCCCGGCGTTCTGTTCGAGATCGACACCTACTGGTGCTCGAACTTCGGCGCGAACAACCCCGCCGAGCAGGTCGCCAAGTTCAAGAAGCGGACCCCGCTCCTGCACATCAAGGACGGCCCGCTCGTGAAGGGGCAGCCCCATGTCGCCGTCGGCCAGGGCAAGATGAAGTTCCCCGAGGTCGTCGCGGCGGCCGACGAGAAAGTACTGCGCTGGCTTATCGTCGAGCTCGACGAATGCGCCACCGACATGTTCAAGGCCGTCGAGGACAGCTACAAGTACCTGGTCTCCAGCAAGCTCGGGGTAGGGAACAAGTAACTGATGCATTTCAGATTTCCTGCGCGTAGAGAAGCAATGACCGACGGAAATGGAACATGATCCGCTTCCACCGCAGTGTTCTTCGCCGGGAAATCTGATTTGAAAATTCAACCAGCGTTCAATTTTTTATGAACTGAAACGGTCCGGGGGCATCCCTCGGACCGTTTTTTTATTTCTCCTCTGAAACTCACCTGAAGTAACGCAGACATTCCTGTCTGCGGCTCGCAGGTAGGAATACCTGCGCTACTTCAAGTTTCTTCCCGACAGAACTGGCGGATTTCCTCGCCAGAGCGGCACTCTACTGAAACTCGAGAACTTTGTCGTTATCTTTGTCGTCTTCCGGAGGGTTGAGCCATGCTCAACCGCGGCTCAGCACGGCTTCGCCCTCCATCGAGTTTCTGAACGACAGAA
>CAZWRV010000103.1:0-21992 GCA_964636325.1 uncultured Victivallaceae bacterium
AAGTAACGCAGACATTCCTGTCTGCGGTTCCGCAGGTAAGAATACCTGCGCTACTAAAGTTCCGATACAATCTGGATATTATTGTTTTAGGGGCTACTTCTTGTCAGGCCGGGCTTCCTTGACGGCGGAGTCTATGAGCTTGTCCATCATGTTCTTGAGGGCGTCCTTGGCCTTCTGCGAGCCGTCGAGGATGGTTTCGCCGGCTCCTGCGGAGGCTGAGTCCTGGACGAGGGGGGCTGGGCAGGGGGGCACCCAGGTGATGATTTCGTCGGATATGAGGACGGCGCCGTACTCTATGATGTCCTTTGACTTCTTGACGGTGCCGAGCGTTTCCTTGGTGACGTCGTTGAGGTTCTCCTTTCCGAAGTCCATCTTTCCCCCGGCCGGCAGGACCGCGGCGGACTCTCCGAACGGGAATGAGACGTAGTCGCCCTTGAACATGTCGGTGAACCGGACGCATAGTAGGATAGTCACGTTGTGTATGTCGTGCGCGCTCCTGTTGTTGACGGTCACGCGGATGCTGTTGGTTATCCATGCGGGTTCGATTACGAGGTCTATGTTGCCGTCGCCGGCGATGATCTTGTAGAGGTCCGTCTCCAGGTAGTTCCTGCAGAAGAGGAAGTCGGAGAGGATCCTGTCCCACTGCCCCTGGAGCCTCCTACGGAAGAAGTGGTCGAATATCTTGTCCTTAGCCTTGGATGCCTCTCCCTTGGAGAGGTGTATCCTGGCTTTCTGGAAGTCGGGGCTGAAGTATCCGGAACCGGACATTATGGAGCGGTAGGTGTTGACGATGACCCGGCCCTCCTTTGAGCTGTTGAGGAACTGGCGCTTCTTGTAGAGGCTGAGCCTGTCGGTGACCTCCTCCTGCTGCTTAGGATAATATGCCGCGGCCTGGTCGAAGTCTAGGGTGGCGGCATCGTAGTCCTTCGACTTCATGGCGATTATGCCGCGCAGGAGATATGCGGGCGCCTCCTGGCCCTGATGTTCCTTGAGGAGCTTGTCGACCACGGCCTTCGCCGCAGCGGCGCCGGTGTCGCCGCCTTTTTCGATGAGGGAGACGGCGAGCAGGATGTGCGCCTCCTTCTCATGGGGCGCCATTTCTGCGGCCTTGGCGGCGGACTTGTCCAGTTCCTCCCAATCCTTCTCGTAGAACGCCAGGTATGCGCGGTCGCGGAGGGAGCAGAGGCTGTCCCATTCCTTGATGTATTTGGAGTTGAGCCTGGCGTATTCGAAGAAGAGGTCTAGGAACTTGTCCTCGGACTTGCTGAGGCGGGCCTTTAGCTTTTCCATTGACTTGGACTCCTCGATCCTCTTCCGCCAGACCTGCCTGGCCTGCTCCTTGTCGAACTTGGCGATGGAGATCGGATCTGCGCCGAGGACGCCGACCAGGTCGGTAAGGTTGCCCATCGTCATGCGATACATGGAATTCATCTCCTCCACGCCGTCCCTTGAGTCGAGGACGTCCTTGTAGGCGTCGAAAATCCTGCACTTCAGCCTTTCAACGTCGGGGGCGACGAGATCGGAATCCTTCTGCATGATGAATGAGGTCAGGCTCTGGAATCCGTCGGCATCCCGCAATGCCTTCTCTATGCTGAAGAGAGCGGTGACTGTCTGGTCGATGTCGTAGCTGTATTTTTCGTTTTGGAGAAGCCTCTCCTTCTGCTCGGTGCCGGAGGCCTTGACTTCCAGGGCGGGCCTTGCCTCCTCGATGAACTGCGGCGGCTCTACGGCCGGACTGCGCAGGGCGAAATAGAGCGCGGCGGAAACTGAAAGGACAAACAATGCGAGCAGGACAGCAGCGCAGCCGAGGATGTAGTACTTGAGATTGCCCGGATTATCAGAAGTGGCCGCGTTCATGAGTTTCGGAGATGCGGGCCGCCCGCAGTCCTATTTTGCGGCGGGCTTGGCCGCATTAGGATCCTGCTTGGCCGGCTGAGTCGCCTTTGCCGGATCTGCGGCAGGCGCCGCCGGCTTCTCGGCCGCAGGGGCCTTGGCGGGCGCGGCCTTGGCAGGTTCGGCAGCCGGGGCGGTGTTCGCAGGTTCTACGGCCGGCGCCTCTTTTTCCGTGCCCGGCTCTTCCTTGTCCCCTTCTGCTTCTGCCGCAGGTTTCCGCTTGGCCGGCTTAGGAGCGGGCGGCGGAGGCGGCGGCGGGGGCGCTTCGATGACGTCGGCGTTCTTGGCCGGCGCAGCATCCTTCTTGGGTTCGGCCGGGGCCGGCTTAGCCATGGAGGCGGCCGCAAGCTTGGAGAAGTCCGTCTTCTGGAAAGCCTCGGAGTCCGGCAGGATAAGATCGAACTCGCTCTTCTCCTCGACAATCATGGATGCCTTGTCGACGATGAAGTCGACCACATGGCCGCCCTTCTTCCTGTCCGACGCGATGAAATGGAGATGGAGTCCGGGAGCAACGACATCCCTCAGCAACGAGGGCATGTAGAATCCGACCATCACGCCATGCTGTTTGAAGATGTATTTGACCTTCTGCGCCGCGACTACGGTCTCCAGGGGCAGGTATGGTTTTTTCTGCCTGGCGACGCTCCTGGTCTGAACCTGCTTGAACATGCCTTCGAGCCTGACAACGCACATCGTGTTGACAGACGAGATGCGCTTCTCAAGATTCCTGACGAATTCCTCCATCGTGGTTTCGGGCGCCACCTTTATGAACTTGTCGCTCTTTATCGTCCCAAGGATTGCGAAGGGGACTTTTGCGGAGGGATCGCCGTATTTTGCTTCGCCGTTCTCCGTCACCTGGAAGAGGTCGCCGTCAAGGATTATCATCTCGCCGTCGAGGCCGTCGAAGGTGCCGATTCCGAGCTTCCCTTTTGACATGATGTCCTGGGCCCTGACAGTCCCGTCGTAGTTTCCGACGGAGAGCGAGGCGTAGGTGGAGAACTGTGTTATGGTGTCCGCATCGGATGGCAACTGGGCGTGGAGAACGGCAGCGATCAGCAGCGGGAGAAGCAGGCAGAGGAACTTTCTCATTTCAGGCCTCCATATATATGCAATTGAATTGTTTCATGCAGCCGTTGCCGCAAACAAGCGATATAACAAGTAATATAAACATATATTCCGCCCGTTTCAAATGCATTTGTGATTCCTCACTGTTTTCACTTCCATTCCGGCGTATACCGGCTTATTATTTCGTCCTGGACGTCTTTATTCAGGCAGACGAACTTTGCGGAGAGTCCGGAAATCCGGACTATGAGGTCGGGGTGCTTCCTCGGATTGTTCTGCGCGTCGCGGAGAGTTTCGACGGAGACGCAGTTAGGCTGGAGGGTTGCGCCGCCCATCCTGCCGAATGCCGTGATGACTGCGGACATGGCGTTGCTCGAGGCGGTGCTTGTCCCGAGCGGAACCTGAATGTCCAGGACGGCGTTGCCGGGGAAGGCGCGCAGATCCACGGAAGATACGGCCCTGATGATTTCCGGGATGGAGTCCGGCGGAGAGACTCTGCCGGGGCTGCAGCCCTGGGACAGAAGCTCTCCGTCTCTGCGTCCGTCGGGAGTGGCCGCAGTATGCTTGCCGAAATGCACGTTGAAATAATATACGAAGAGGCTCGGCTGGAAGGGGCCGCCGCGTTCGTTCTTCAGCCCGTCGCATGTGGCGGCGAGATCCTTGGCGAAGCGGACGGCCAGGGCTTCGACGTCATCGTTTCCATGCCCATATTTAGGCAGTGCCGCCATTCTCGCCCTCAGAGCTTCGCTCCCTTTCCAGTCCGAAGCAAGCGCAGCCTTCAGTTCCCTGAGGCTTATCCATCTGCTTTTAAAGACTGCCTCCCTGATGGCGGACAAAGAGTCGACGGTCGTAGCGAAGCCGACGAAGGCAAGCCCCGCCGGATTGTATTTTGCTCCGCCGGCGGCGTAGTCCCTGGCGTTTGAAACGCATCCGTCGAGGGAGGCCGAGAAGAAGGGGCATGGATTGACATGCCTCCACTCCTTTCCGGCGGCCGCGAGCCAGGTGCCGCCCTTCCATACTGTCCTCTTCAGGCTGGCGATGAAGGAACGGTAAAGATCTTCAAAGTCTTTCGGTTCTCCGATCGGCTCGGGATAGACCCCGAACTTGTCCATTCCGCCCGGCAGGGGCGAGAGCGCGAGGTTCAGGACTCTGGCGACATTGAAGTAGAAATATGCGCCGGCGCTGTGCTCGACCCCTTCGACTATCGTCTCCTGGCATCCGCCGTTGACATATAGCCTCGCCTCTCGCTCCGTCTTCCCGCAGCGCATGCATGAGGGGATGATTATGTCGTCGTTCAAGAGCGCGAAGTTGTTGTGTCCGTCTACGATCTTCTTCGAAATAAAGCTGATATATCTTTTCGGCGACTCGGAGCTGAACCTGCAGTTGAGCTTGGGGCTGAGAAGCTTGTGGGCGGCGTGCGTCTCGATTATGAGCTTCGTAAGGTCCGAATAGACCTGTCTTCCGTCGGCGTCCACGCCGCCGAGCTCGATGCATGTGCTTGTCTCCGGCCACGGATTGTCGTCGACGTGGAACTTCACGTCGGTGTGCAGCATCCAGCGGGCAAGCATGTCCGAGGCCTCCCTGCGCGTGATCGCACCGGACTCGATGTCCTTTGAATATAGCGGATTCAGGAGCCTGTCGAGATGGGCGATAACCGAGATTCCGATGGATTCGAGGGACGCGGCCGCCTCCCTGGTGAAAAGGAGGAAGGCAAGCCCCTCGTGGAAGCTCCTTGGAGGGTTGGCGGGGACATTCCGCGCGGCGGAGGCGATGAGGGCGAGGTTTCTCCGGACCTTGCGGTCCTTCTCTGCGTCAAGCATCTCCTCGGCCTTCACTGCGAACCTTTCGGCGACTCGCAGGACGGCCCGGCATGATCTCGCCGCCGCATCTAGAAAATCTCTCTGCGAAGCGTCGGACGCAGTCCTTTTGCGGTCCTTGATTTCCTTGATTAACCCGTTGACCCCGAGTTCGAACAGCTTCGTGTTCCCGAGGCAGTGGTGGTCGACGTCGAAGACGTCCCATCCTATCCATATCTTCGACGGGCTCTCGGGCAGGCACATGTGGTACTGCTTGAAGTTCATCCATTCTTCGCGCTGGGAGGCCAGGGCGGACTTTCTGTACTTGAGCCAGGAGCCGGCGCTGTGTTCCGTCGGATTGCCCCAGTTCTCCGACGGCCGGACGCCCATCTCGAAGAAAAACGGGCAGTGCCTGAAAATCACCGGCTCGAACTTTTCCGCAATCACCTCGTGGAGGCGGGCCTTCAAGAGGTCCGAAGGCATCCTTGGATTCTTCTCCAGGAAGGCGTCCATCTCCGCCCATATCTTGCTGCGGCGCTCCTGGAATTTTCGATCGTCCTTGATCCGGTCGAACCGGAGCGGACCGTAATATGCCTTCAACTCCTCAAGCAAGTTCTTCATATGGCTAAAATTTCCTGCCGAGTTTGACTGAGTGGCAATCCTTTAATAATATGTGCTGGCTCAATCCCGCCCCTGCCTGCTATCCTTTTTTGACGGGCTTGCCGGTCAGGGCCTGTATCGTATCGATCCAGCCTCTCACTTCGGAGTCCTCCGGAAACTCCTTGTTATCAAGAGGATACTTCTTTCCGATTCTGTCGCTCTTCGACTTGCCGAGGGGGTGGTATGCGAGGATGTCCACCTCGATCAGGTTGGTCAAGGCTTCAGCCATGGCCGCAATTTCCCTGAGATGCGCGGGCCTGTCGTTCAGGCCGGGAATCATAGGGCATCTGAGGACGGTCTTCGCTCCGCGCCTGTCGAGCTCGAGAAGATTTTTCCGTATCGGCTCTAGCGGTACGCCCGTGAACTCCTTGTGCTTCGCGGGATCGCTCTCCTTGAAATCGTAGAGGAAGATGTCGACAAAAGGCATGATTTGAAGGAACTTCTCGGCAGTCGCGAATCCGCTGGACTCCAGGCAGTTGTGGAGTCCGTTCTTTCTGGCCTCGGCGAGCAGGGCTTTCGTGAACTCGAACTGCATCATCGGCTCCCCGCCCGAGACGGTCATCCCTCCGCCCGAGGTCTCGTAGAATGGGAGGTCCTTGAGAACCTCCTCTAGGACTTCCTGTACTGTCATCTCCTTGCCGATGACTTCCAGCGCCTTGGCGTAGCAGGCGCTGGTGCAGGAGCCGCAGCGCCGGCATGCGGACCTGTCGTATGTGTGGATGCTTCCCGCGATGCTGTGGCATTTGTTCCTGCATGCCGATACGCAGTATCCGCAGAGGATGCATTTGTCGGATATGAACGATATTTCCGCCGCGCCGTTCTTCGACTCGGGGTTGTGGCACCAGAGGCAGTTGAGGGGACAGCCCTTCAGGAATACCGTCGTCCGTATGCCAGGCCCGTCGTGGATCGAGAACTTCTGTATGTCGAAGACATTGCCCTTGATAGCAGTCATGCTTATTCCTTTGGCATCTAATAGATGCCTGAATTTCTAATTTCTAATTTCAAGTTTCCAGTTTCAAGTATCAACGCCTCTCACATTCCCTTTTCCGCGCGTTCGATCAAGGCGTCCTGCCAGCGGGGGGCCAGTGTGACGAACCTTGCGCTGTATCCGCTGATTCGTACCGTAAGCCCCTGATATTTGTCGGGCTCCTTCTTTGCCCTCCTCATCTCTTCGGGGCCTACGATGTTGAACTGGAGGTGGAATCCGCCGTTCCTGAAATATGCTTCGACGAGCTGCCTCAGGCGCTGCATGCCGCGCCTTCCCTCGACGTCGCGCCTGGCGAGGGAGAGCGTCAGCGGATTGCCGCATGCGCAGGAGGAATGGTCCAGGCGGGCGGCCGAGTTGAGGATAGACGTGGCGGTCGGATTCTTCAGGAAAATTCCCGGCCCGCAGCCGTAGGAAATCCTGTCGTCGGCCTTCCGTCCGTCTGCCGAGGCCGGGAGGCGGATTCCTATGTCCACTCCGAACCAGAAGAACCCGGGATATGGCCTGACACCGTTCGGGAACGGCTTCGAAATCACGGCATGGGCGATGAAGCTTGAGAGGTCGCGCGCCATGAAGTTTGCTGCGGGGCTGTCGCTTCCGAACTTGCCTTCCATCGTGCGGCATCGAAGCAGAAGCGATCTGTCCGGAAAATCCTTTTCAAGCTGCTCGCAGAGCTGGGCGGCCGTCAGGCTTCCCTCTTCAAAGACAAGCGTCCTGATGGAAAGCAGGCTGTCGACCAGGGTTCCGATGCCGAGTATGTTGACTCCGAAGAGGTTGTATTTAGCTCCGCCCTCCTCGGCTGCGCGCGCGTTCCGGATGCATCCGGTGACGCATATGCTCTCGAACGGGGAGGGGCAGTTCTGCTCCAGGGCCTTCCATCTCTCGATGAACGAAGGCAGTATCTTCTCCTCGTATTCAGATCGCAGGAACTTTTTGAATCCGGCATAGAAGGCTTCGAAGCTGTCCGCGGCTAGGCCGCCGGATCTTGTGTAGTCCCACAGGAGCGACGGCAATGCAAATCCCCCGCCCACGGTCAGCGGATAGGAGTCTCCCTGCGGTGCGGCCTCGTAGCATCCGACGATGGCCCAGTCGGCGGCGCGGCCGGCCGGTATTCCCAGCCTCTTCAGTCCTGCCGTGACAACCGGTTCGTTGAAGAACGACGGCATGCCGGTTCCGGAGACGGCGAGCCTCAGCGACTCCTCCCATAACTCCTCGGAGCTGCCCTTGGCGATCCTGACTGATATCGACGGCTGCCATACCCTGATTGCACGGGCCGCCTTGAGCACCAGTATGGACAACGGGTTTTCGGGATGCTCGGAACCGGCGCCTCCGACGACGAGGTTCTGGGACTCATCCCCTTCGCAGCACTTCATGAAGAAGGCGCAGAGCAGTTCGAGGGCGGCCCCTTCGGTTATTACGCCGTCCTCGAGGTCCTTCTTGAGGAACGGCCACATATACTGGTCGAACCTGCCGAAGGATATGGCCGCGCTGTTCCCCTCGGCGTGCAGGAATATCTGAATGAACCAGACCATCTGCAGCGCCTCATGGAAAGTCGCAGGTCTTCTTTCCTCGACGTTCGCACATGCGGCTCCGATGTCATCCAGGCCGGCGGAACGGCAGGCTTCCGCATGGCGCGATATGAATTTTGAAAACGCGGCCAGCGCCTGGGCGAACGCCTTCTTGTTGTCGCCGTCTTTCATCGCGGATATTGTCCTCCGCGTCCCCGGGATTCCGTCGCGCAGCATCCGCCCGTAGTCGACGGCGATATGGCCGAGGTTGGAATGCGAGCCGCCGGCCTTCCGCCGCTCCTCGGAAAGATACCTGCCCCAGTCGGGATGAGCGAAGCGCTGCGAGCCGACTATCAGTTCGTCCCTGCGGATGGAAACGGGGAACTCGTCCGCGAACTTCGCAAGGAAAGCCGAGCATCTTAGGATTTCCGGCATTCCATGAGTCTCGGCATACGAGCTGTTTGCGATATTCGCAAATGCGCCCTGCTCGTCGTCGGAGAGAAGCATGTGGCGCTTGAGCGATGCGAACTCCTTCTCCAGCGCGGAGCGGAGCCTCTCAAGCCTAGCGGTCAGTTTGAAGTCGGCCGCCATCGTCACATCCCTTCGTCGAATCTGCGTATCATTTCCTGTTGAGTGTCGATTCCGAGCCTCGTAAAATAGTCGCTGTATCCAGCGATCCGGACGATAAGATCCTGGTATTTGTCGGGATCTTTGACCGCAGCCTTCAGGGTGTCGGCGCTCAAGCCGTTGACCTGCACCTGGAGGCCGCCCATCTCAAAATATGCCATGAGCAAGGACTGAAGCTTCCTTTTCATGTCGGGGTTCTTGAGCAGGGATGCCTCGATCGAGATGTCGAGCGCCTGGCCCCCGGAAAATTTTGACTGGTCTATGGCGGCGGCGGACTTCATCAACGAGGTGTATCCCTTCAGGGCCTTGCCCGGCGACGTCCCGATGTTCTTGGCCAGGGGCTCGCCGGCCAGGCGGCCGTCGAGGGAAGCCCCGCATTTGCGTCCGGCACGAATGTGGACGTTCAGAGTGTGGAACGACGGGGCATAGGCGGTGTTCCCGCCGGAATATGCGGAGACCATTGCGGCGAAGCTGTCCGCGAGCTCCGCGGCGGCCTTGTCCGCTTCCGCTTCCCCGTTGCCGTATTTCGGAATGTCAAGTATGCTTTTCAATACGGCTCTGTGCCCTTTGAAGTCCGCCTTCACTGCGGCCAGGAGCTCCGGCAGCGAGTATTTCCTTTCGCGGAAGACGAGTCGTTCTACGGCGGAAAGGGCGTCGGCCGCGTTTATAAGGCCGAACGCTTCGACGATCACAGTGTGGAATTCGATTCCTCCGGAAAGCCTGTCCTGCCCTCTTTCTATGCAAGAGTCAAGGAAAGAGGAAATGAACGGGTTCGGCCTCTCCTGCCGCGCCTTTTCCGTCGCAATCCTGTTGTTGGCTATGCAATAGTCCGTGATTTCGGAAAGGTATTCCATGAACTTGGCCCGGAGATCCGCGAATTTGGCGAATTTAGCGGCCGGGCGTGTCTTGAGCCTTATCGGGAGGGGCTTGAAGAAGGGGGAGCCTTCATTCAGCGCAAGCTCGAGAGGGAGCAGGAAGTTGACTACCGCGCCCCACATGTCGCTGACCTCCGCCCCCTGGATCACGAGCCCCATGCAGCTGTTGGCCGCCCATCCTTCGATGCGGTCGGCGGGGACGCCCCGCGCCGCCAGCGCCTTCCGGCATGGTATTTCGCCGTAGAACGTCGGCTGGCCCCTGGCGAAAAGTTCAGGGACGGTCAGGCTGTCGAAAATCTTCTGCGGCGTCCTGCGGTGTATTCTTGCGGCGAGGATCGGCGATGCGTAGTTGCCTTTGCAGAAGACCCTTATGATCATCTCCGTCAGAGGATTGCAGAGGTCGTTGCCGTCCTTGTCCATGCCCCCGAGGTTGACCGTGCAGGCTGCGTCGCCATACCTGTTGAGCTTCACGAAGAAATGGCGCAGCAGCTCCTCCATTTCCGCCATGCATGTTCCAGCTTCAAGGCTTTTCCTGAAGAAGGGAAGCATGTATTGGTCGAAGCTCCCTAGGGAAATTGACGCGTCGCTGTATTCGGAGATTCCGATAGTGGAGTGCAGGAGCCAGACGCTCTGGAGCGCCTCCCGGAAATCCGAGGCGGGAAGCCGTGGAACCTTGCGGCAGATTGCGGCCATCCTGGCAAGGGACTCCGGCGCTACCTTTCCGGCGGAAAGGGTGTCCTCCAGGAGCTGCGCGGTGCGGACGGAATATTTCAGGAGCGCTTCAAGCGAGATACTCATCGCTTCAAGATAATAAGATTCGGGGCTGCGCACCTTCGCCTGGCGGGCCTTTATTTCGGCGACGATCCCTTCCACTCCGAGGCTGAGCAGCTTTCCATAGTCCACGCAGGTGTGCGCCGGTGTGTAGCCTCCGAAACAGTGGAATTCCTGGAAGAGCTTCTCTTCGGGGGAGGGCGTCCTGGCCTCGCCTGTTCCAGAAATCTTCTTCGCGTCATCAAGGAGGCGCGCCATATCCGTTCCGCCTCCGTCATGCCATCCGAAGTCCCCGGCGATCAGTTCGCCGTCGCAGTAATACAGCGGAATATTCTCGAGTATATGTTCGAAAGCTCTCGCCTCGCGCATGGCCGGACCGAGGCCCGACGCCTCATGCGAGTTCAGGAAGTCGGCGCGCAGGAAAGATATTATTTCCCAATTCTTGGCTCGGTTGGACATCCTAAAGCTCCTTGTGCTCGGTCCTGAGCATGACCTCCTCCTTCATTTCCGGGGAGAGGCGCGTGAAGTAGTCTGTGTAGCCGCCGATCCTGACGACGAGATCCCTGTACTGCTCGGGATTCTTCTTCGCGTCTTCGAGTATTTTCCTGCTGACGACGTTGATCTGCGTCTCGAATCCGCCGCGCTTGAGGAATGTCACAATGAGCGAGTGGAGCCTTTCGACGGATTCGGAGCTGTTGAAAAGCTCCCCGGAGAACTTCATGTTGTATGCGAGCCCGCCGATGAGGAACGAGTGGTCCCAGGAAGTCGTGGAAAGGATTGAAGATGTCGGGCCTTTCTTCTCGCGTCCCTGAGCGGGGCCGCCGCCGTCGGCGAACGGAAAACCCTTACGCCTTCCGTCCGGTGTGGCGCCGCACTGCGAGCCTAGCACCTGGTGCATGATCCAGCAGAAGGTTCCGGGGATGAAGTGTGTCTTGCCGGGGCGGACCTTGTGCTTCGCGCATTCCGCCTTCACGAATTGGCTGGTCCTTTCCACGAATGCGTCCACATCAGGGCTGTTGTTCCCGTATTTCTCGTGCCCCTCGAGGAAGCGCAGGCGGACGCCCTCGCAGCCCTCGAAGTCGGAGTCGAGTATCTTCTTGAGCGCCGAGAAGTCGATGGACTTCGAAGCGAACAGCTCGTCGCGTATGACCTGTAGCGAATCCGCGAGGTTCGCGATTCCGACGAAGGAGCACTCGACCCAGTTGACGTCCGCGCCCCCGTCGTCGATGTCGTGTCCCTTCTCTATGCAGCTTTTGGTGAAGACGCTCTGCAGCGGCTTCCTGCCGAACTTCCTTCTGGTTCCCCTCCATTCGTTCTGCAACTTGACGGCTTCCTTGATCTCCTTGGCGAGGCGTCGGTAGTACGCCGACAGGAAAGCCTCGAACTTTGCCGCGGGCCTGGCCGCAGAGGCCTGCGCAGCAATTTCATCGAGAAGTATTCTGCAGAGGCTGAAGTAGGGGGAGGCGACCCACACGTTGCTGCAGGAGACCGGGGTAATCTCCACGCATGTAGAGTTGATATAGTTGCATGCCTGCGCCGCATCCAAGCCGTAGTATTTCAGGCCTTTCTGGATCGTTTCGTCGCCGAAGAACGCCGGGGTCGAATAGCCTTTTGAAATAAGTTCGCACGCGAGCATTGAAAGCTCCTTCGGTGTCCCTTCGTGCCAGCATACTCCTACCGTCGGATACACCAGCTTAGTCCGCCTAAGCGCCTCAAGAGACAGGTAAGAAAGTTCGTTGGTCACATCTCTGCCGTGTTCATCCCTTCCGCCGGCCATCACTGAAATCGCAAGGCCGTCGGGTATGTAGTCGTTGATGAGCAGATAAAGGCTCTCGATCAGGTTCAGGGCGTCCTCCTTTGCGATGACGCCTTCTCTTATGTCGTTCTCGTAGAAGGAAATAAGTTCGCGGTCGAGGTGGCCGGGCACCACAAGGCCGGCGTTGTCCGCAAGGGAAACTCCGGATATGACGAACCACATGAGCTGTATGGCGTCGCGGAAGGTCTTCGGCGGGCCGGTCTTTATCCGCTCGCAAGACGCGATTATCTCCTCCAGTTCGGCCTTGCGCCATTCCGGCGCGGCGTCCGCAGCCCTGGCAACCGACGCCTTTGCGTTCTCTATCATCTGGGAAAGCCCGAGCAGCGCGAACATGAATGACTTGTATGTGTCGCGTTTCTCCGCGGCGGCGCGGGAGCCTTTGGAGCCTGTGCTGCCGTCCAATCCCTGGCACCCGTGACGGTCGCATATGGCTCTGGTCGCGCCGAAATCCTCCCGCAAGTTGCTGTGCCTGACGTTGACCATGCATATCCTGCTGGTCTTGCAGTCGCCGGAAACCTTGCCGAGCCTTTCCTGGATTTCTGAAAAGACCCCGGTGATTCCGACCTTGAAAATCCTCGACATGTCCAGCGCGCAGTGGCCGGTCTGGCCGCATGGCCACTTGTAGGCCGATAGATATTTCTCCGATTCGGCAATCTCCTTCTCGGAAAATCCGTAGCCGAAGTGTGAAATCCTCCCGGCCATCAGCTCGAGGTCGTCGAATTCGAACCTGATGTTTTCAAGCCTGGCCCTTGTTCTCTGGCCCATCCTGATCTGCCAGGACTTGACCTTCTCTGTTTCCTTGAGCGAACGGGCGTCGACGGCCGCCTTCCAGTTAGGGACGTTGACCCGGGCGGCCTTCCTGTCCAGTATCCGCTCGCGGAGGATCGCCACCCTGTCGGAGATGCTTGGGGCGTCAGTACTTTTCATGTATCAAGACCTTGATGTTGTTTTTGAGATGATTGACCTTGTTGATCTTGCCGACAGAATGTGCGGATCATGGGAGCCGGCATTCTGTCCTTCTGGCAAGTTCCTCCTGTTCCTTGATGGAAAGGGATGTGAAATATTCGCTGAAGCCATACATTCTCACACATAGCGAGCGGTGCTTCCAGGGGTTCTCCATGGCATCTTCAAGGGTGCGCCTGTCCGTGAAGGTGAAGCCGACGTGCAGGCCGCCCATCCTGAAATAGGCATCGAGAAGATCGGCGATGCGGGCAGCGGGAACGGCGCCCCCGAACTTGACATTCAGCCCTCCCATCACTGTGCGCGACAGCGGAAGCGAGGCGACGCTGCGCAGAAGAGCTGTCACGCCGGATCGGTCTGCGCCATATGCGGGGGACAGGTTTTCGCTGACAGGTTCTCCCCGTATGCGCCCGTCGGGAGTCGAAGGCAGCTCGTGCCCCCATCGGTGATGCGAATCGAGCGAATAGAATCCCGAGAAGAGTATATGCCGTGGAGGAAGCCGAATTCCGTCCAGGACATCGAGCATGATTTCCCCCGCCCGCCTTGCGATGCCGTCCGTCTCTGAATTGCCGTTTCCGAATTTCGGCATTCGATTCCTCAGCTCGGCCCGCAGTTCCTCGTTTCCGTCAAAATCCGATTTTACTATCCTCATGAATTCGGCAAGGGGCATCCGGCGCTCATCGAAGACCACCCGCTTTACCGCGGCGATGCTGTCGGCGACGGTGGCGATGCCTCCGAGGAAATGTCCCTGCGGTATATACGATGCGCCGCCCGCATGGCAGTCGAGGCAGCGTTCGACGCAGCCTTCGAGCAGGAGCGATTCGATATGGAATTGGTCGACGGGCTGCGTGCTCTGTTGCGCAAGCGCCTCCTCGACGGAGGCGCGCAGGCGCCGCGCGGAGACGTTGGCGAAGGCGTTGAACAGCTCCTCAAAATTCCGGGGGCATTCCTCAAGGGCAGCCAGGAGCCATTCTGGGCAGTTGTGGTAGTGGTATGCGAGCATGAGTCCGGAATCCATCTTGCTGGGAATGTCGGCGCGGCAGCAGCCGACCATCGCATATCCGCAGGCGTCTTTCCGGGCGACACCGCGGCGGATCAGCTCGGGAACGACGACCGCATCGTTGAAGAAATGCGCCTGGGGGCCGAGCCGGACCGCAGCGCGTGCCGCCGCCTCCTTGACTGCAGGTGTGCTGCCTGAGTCCATGCGGATCGTGATTACAGGCTCGGGCATTCCGACCATCTCCGCCGCCTCCAGTATTGCAAGGCTCAGATCGTTGAACTGCTCCAGGCCTTCCGGCGAGCGGCCGCCAAGGACGAGATACTGCTTCGACGCCTGCGATGGAATCGGCTTGGGGCGGTGGTTCCAGGTGGCGGTGCCAGTTATTTCGTTGGTCTTCATCAGGAACTGTGCGATAAGTCCGACTGCCTGACGCCGCGTAAGCACGCCTTCGGCAAGATCCCTCGCATAATACGGGAAGAGGTATTGATCCATGCGGCCGAAGGCGAAATCGCGGGCGCCCACTACGCAGCTTGTGACAAAATGGACGAACCAGATTGACTGCAGGGCGGAGAAGAAATCGTTGGCGGGCAGTTCCGGGACATGGCGCAGCGCTGCGGCCGCCCCTCGGCATTTCGGAAAAAGTTCCGCCGCCTTCGCGTAGCGGTGTGCGAACGACACAGACGCCTTTGCCGCACGGCCGCATAGGTCGGCGAAACGGGCCGCCTCCGCGGTGCCAAGCCTCGCCGCGGAATTCCGCGCCTCGGCGGCCACGCCGCCGAGGCCCTTGCCAAGGAGGGTCGCCCAGTCAAGGGTCATATGCCCGAAGGAAGCCCCGCCGGGCCCCCATCCAGCCGGCGTCGCCGACGAGAGCTCACCGCCGGAAAGCCGCCCCTCCCGCATACGCCCGAGGAACACGTCGTCGTCCTCGACTGGAGTGGAAAGTTCCGAAAGCAGCCGCTCAAGGACGAACAGGTAGCGGTCGCCGCCTTCGCATGTGAGTTCCTCTCCTGCAATCCTGCGGAGGATCGTCTCCCTTTCGATGAAGCACGCCTCATTGTCGCCGTCAAATATCCGTGAGCGCGCCTTTTCTACGTCAGAGCTGTTCAGTTCAAAGACCATATTCGGTTCTTTTAATGACTGTTTCCTGTAGCTCCTTGTCGAGGATGTTGAAGTATTCGCTGTAACCCCCTATCCTGACGATAAGATCCTTGTATTTGTCGGGGTTCTTCTGCGCGTTCCGCATTTCCTTGGAGTCGAGGACTGATACCTGTATCTGCATCCCTCCCTGCTTGAAGAATGTGCGGACAAGCTTTGCGAGCTTCGCAAGCGATTCTTCAGAGCTGAACAGGGACTTCTGGAATCGCAGGTTGAGGACCGGAGTTCCCGCGGCAAGCCATAGCGGGAGCTTCGAGACGGACTTCAGGAGGGCGGTGGGGCCCTTCTCGTCGCAGCCGGGCACGGCGCCGACTGAATCCACGAGCGCCTCGAATGCCTTCCGTCCGTCCGGAGTCGCCCCGACGCCGCGTCCCGCCCCGAGGTATGTCATGAAGAGGATGCACGACGGGAGGTATCTGCCGCCTCTCGGAGTGGAATGGCTGTAAAGCTCGTTCCATGCGTAGGTTATGATATCCCTTCCTATCTCGTCAACGAACGGGTCGTCGTTGCCGAACTTCGGCGCCTTGAGCAGCTTCTGCCGGACCTTCTCGTGCCCCTTGAAGTCCTTCTCCAGTGCTTCCACCAGCTCTTCGCGGGATATGCTCTTGTCGTCGAAGACCGTCCTTCTTATTGCCGCCGCGCCGTCTATGGTGTTGGCAATGCCCTGGTATGAGACGACCGCCCAGTTGTATCTTGCGCCGCCGGCCTCGAAGGACTTCCTGTTCTTCACGCAGTCCCTTGTGAAGAAGGTCCTGTAGAGCTTCGGATCTCCTTCCTTGAACCTTTTCCTGAGGGCGTCCCTGCTTGCGGATACGAACGAGTCGGTCTGGTATTGTATCTGGCGCTTGAGGGCGGCGAGGAACTCGTCGAAGGTCTTGAAGTCCTCGAATCTTCCGGTGTGCGGGCCTGCCTGCGCCTTCGTCACGGGATCATATCCGTCGAAGACGGCTAGTTCCATCGCCTTCGCGAGGTTCACCGTCCCTTCCAGGCTTCCAACGTTCGAGAGCCCGGCGATCATGGTTTCGGTGCATCCGCCGAATCCGATCTCGCGGGCGTCAGCGTCGCTCAGCCCCAGATCCATGGACTTCAAAGTCTTGACATAGAGGTCGTCGTTGTAAAGGGCTGGCCTTCCGCTCCCGAGGGAGATGGCCCTCAATGCGTCGAGCAGGAAGCGTTCCGGAGTCTTCTCGGTTATCCTCAGCGCGACGTTCGGCCTGCGGAACTTGTTCCTTGCGCACGCCAGGATGCATTCCTCTGTGAGCGCGTTGCATCCGTCATCGCCGTCGGGCGTGTAGCCTCCGATCTGCAGGTTCCATCCGTTCATGCGCTCGAAGTTGCGCCACAGCTCGTCGAGCAGATCCCTGGCGAACTGGATGTCAAGCTTGCCGGACCTCAAGTCCTTTTCAAAGAGGGGGCCGAGCGCCTGGTCGAATCTGCCGATGCTGTCGCAGCCGTCGAGCATCCAAGTCAGATTCACCGCCAGGAATCCGCCGACGAAGCTCTGCGAAGGGACCAGGAAGCAGTCGGAGAACTCGTCGCATATGAGCGAAAGCCTTTTCCTCCTTTCGCCGGAAGCCTTGGCCGCTGCGGCCTCCAGCGCCTTCAAAGTCCTTGCATAATAGGCTTTTACGCCTGCGGCATATTCCTTCAGCGCCAGCAGGAGGCTGAGCTCCTCCGGAACCGCCTTGTCGCCCTGGGACTTTACGGCGGCCAGCTCCTCGTCCAGTTCCTTCTCCATAGAGATGAAGCCTTCGCCGACGACGCGCCTTATGTCCGGATTGCTGTGCGTGTAGCCGCCGAAGTGGACAAGCCTCTTCTGCAGGTCGGAGAACAGTCCGTCGATGAATGCGGAATGCCGGGGGAACCGCTTTTTCTTCTCGTCCGCGATGCACTGGTTGAGCTTGAGGCCGCAGTGATGGTTGAGATCGAGGATCAGGCCTGCCGCCGTCCAGAGCTTGTGGGACTCCATCGTCCAGGAGTCCGCGAACGGCTCGCACGGGATGAGATGCCGGTCCTCAGGAACGCGCACCTCCATGTTTTCGTAGAGCCGCCTCAACGCCATTCCGTAGTTCATCGGCCAGGGAAGTTCCTTATCCGCGGCCTCGTAGAAGCCGAGCGCCGCCCATTCGCCGATCTCGCGCAATATTTCCGTGTCCATATTATCCTCTCCTCATGGTTTCTGCGAAATATCTGCCCTTGTAGCCTGACGCCTGCGAAATCTTCTCGGCCGTCTCTAGGACGAGGGAGATGCGCCTCTTGTTGTCGGCGCTGTGGTATCTGCTGGTAAGGCCGGTTATGCCTACGCCGGCGATTGGCCTGCCGTTGATGTCGAAGACCGGCGCGCCGACACAGAATATCCCGTTGATATATTCCTCTGCGTCGAACGCGATGCCAGTCCTCCTGACGTTGGCGAACTGAGCGAAAATGGACTTCAGATCGGTGAGTGTGTTCTTCGTCATGGAGGGCAGGGGAGGCTTGAGGATCGAACGGACCTCCTCCTCGTCCATGAACGCCAGGACGGCCTTGCCGAACGCGTTGCAGTGGTAGAACGGCCGGCTGCCTGGGACGACCTGCAGGAAGTAGTCGGACTTCGGTACGACCACGTCGAGGACGAGCATCCTGTCCCCGCTTGGGATGTGTATCTGCGTGGTCTCTCCTGTTTCAGCGCTGAGATCCTCCAGGTGGCGCCTGGCGATCTGTCTGAGGTCGAACCTGTAGTAGAGGCTCATTCCCAGAGTGAAAAAGCTGGTGCTGAGCTGGTATTTCCCAGTGGCGGGATCGAGCTCCGCATATCCCCGGTCGCTGAGACGCTTCAGTATCCTGAATACCGAGTTCGTGTTTATCTTAAGCGACTTGGAAAGATCCGTGATGCCGCAGGGCTTCGGCTGGGCCGCCATGTGCTCGATGATGTCGAGCATCCTGTCAACCGCCGGCACGGAATACCTCGTCTTGGCCGTTCTGTCCGCCTTAGCCTTCATAAGCCTACAGGTTCCTTATGTGATTGTGAATATAAATGTCTTGTGCATGCATGAAAAGTCAATTCGAACATCCGCTTCTTCGATATTTGGGGCGAAGTTTAACCGCTTTTCACTGGCATATGGACTTCGCCAGGATTTTCCGGACAACCTTCTCGTCCGCCGGAACCGGGTTGAGGTCGGCGATTCCCTTCATGTACGTGAAGGTTTCCTCGGCGATCACGCGGATCATCTTCGCGTCGGGATTCTTAGCGGCAAGCCTCCTCTCGAACTCGAACTGTCCGAAGAAGGAGTCGAACGACTTCGCGATGCTGGATGACTTGCCGATTGTCTTCGAAATAAACTTGTGCTTCTCCGGGAGGGCCTTGGAGTTGAACTTGAGGACTTCCTTGTAGACGGTGAAGAGGGCGTCGCCGTGCGCGATGTCGGGGTAGTGGCCGCTGATCACGTGCGCGATCACGTGCGCGAGCGAGACGACGGCGTGGCAGATCGCGATTCCTGAATAAGTGTCGGCGAGCGCCATCATCGAACGGGCCTCGATGTTTCCGCCGTCCTTGTAGCACGTCGGAAGATATTGGGCCACAAGAAGTATCGCCTTTTCCGAATACATGTCGCTCATCGGGCTTGCCGCGTTGGACGTATACGCCTCGACGGCGTGCGAGAAGACGTCGAAGCCGCATGTCGCGGTGAGCCCCTTCGGCATGGAGACCATGAGCTCCGGATCTACGATGCAGGCCCTGGGCAGGATGAACGGCGAGCCCATGCCCGGCTTCTGGTGCGTCTGCGGATTGGTGATGACGGAGAAGCATGTGCAGTGGCTTCCGGTGCCTGATGTCGTGGTGACCGCGACGACAGGAAGAGCCTTGGCCGTGACCGCGGACTTGCCGATGGCGTAGTCCCAGATTCCGCCGGGGTGCGTGGCGCCGACGGCCACGGCCTTGGCCGTGTCAATAGATGAGCCGCCGCCGAGCCCGATCACGAAATCTGAGCCTTCCCTGCGGGCGATTTCCGCACCCTTGTCGATGGAGTCAGTCGTCGGATTAGGGACGACTTCGTCGTAGACCGTGCATCCTATCCCCGATGCCGCTAGGCTCTTGAGCACCTTGCCGGCGGTGCCCGACTTGCTGCAGAAGGGGTCGCACACCAGCATGGCGTTCTTTCCGAACTGCGAGGAGACAACGCCGATCTCGGCCAGGCGTCCCGCTCCGAAGACGATGCGTTCCGGAAGGTTGAATTCGAAGCTCTTCATTCCGACACCTCACTTTTCATGTTTTGTTCTTGCGATTATATGGTTTTGAAGATCCTTGTCGAGCAGCTTGAACATCTGCGAGAATCCGGCGACCCTCACCGGGATGTTCCCGAACTTGTCCGGCTCCTTCTGCGCCTTTACAAGCGTGTCTACGGTCACGACGTTGAATTGTATCTGGCCGACGCGCAATGAGATGAGCGACCTTATGATGTCGGCCATTCGCCGGACTCCGTCCTCCCCCTCGAACATCTTCGGCGATATTTCCAGTATTGCGGCTGAGGAGCCTGCGGCCTTGTCGTGCGGCAGCCTGGAGAGGGACTTCAGCATCGCCGTTATGCCTTTTTCGTCGCGCCCCTGCTGGGCGGAGAGGGAATACGCTATCGGTTCCCCGGCGAAGCGTCCGTCCGGCGTGGCGCCGGTGGCCTTGCCGAAGCCTATGTTGCAGAGGAACGAGAAGAGGTGGACGAAATATCTTCCGCCGAGCGGGCTCCTGAATCCGTCCATGAGCGAGATGAAGTGCTCCGTGACGTCCTTCGCGATCTCATCGACCTCGGGGCAGTCGTTCCCGTATTTCGGAGCGCCCTTGAGAAGGAGCAGGCGCTGGTTCTCGTAGCCCATGAAGTTTCCCCGCAGCGCGTCGAGGAGGATTGAAGGCTCGATCCGCCTCTCCTCGAAGACCAGCTTCTTGACGGCGCAGAGCGAATCCGCGGTGTTTGCGGTTCCGAGGAAGCAGATCGAATGGTAGTTGTAGACGGCGCCGCCGTCGGTGATGTCGCGGCCGCGCCTGATGCAGTCGTCGGTGAGGACGGACCAGCAGGGCAGGGGGCCGAACTCCCTCTGCTCCAGCTCTCCCCTGTTGCAGAAGTAGACCATCCTCCTGGCGAACTCCTCTACCTGCGCCTTGTAGGCGGACATTAGTTCGTCGTAGGACTTCATCTTCGTGAGCGGCTTCGTCGCGGGGCCGAGCTGGAGGCCGCTCGCGGGATCGACGCCGCCGAACAGAGCCAGCTCCAGGCACTTGGCCGAGTTGAACCAGCCGCTCACCGCATGCGGGTTCGCCTTCCCCGGGATCGTAAGCTCGATGCAGCCGATAGGCGCATAGTCCCTCGCGTCCTCCGTGCTTATCCCCCTGTCCGAAAGCGCCTTGACAAAGCAGTCGTCGTTGAATATGAAGGGGATTCCGCCGCCCTTGATGATCAGCTTGGAGCAATGCATCAGCAGCGCCTCGGGCGAGCCGGCGTCGAGACGGACCGAGAGATCCCGGATGAAGCCGACGTTGTCGGTGGCGTCGAGGATGATGCGGGTTAGCTCGTTGCATGCGTGCTTCCCGTCCTTGTCAAGTCCGCCTATAGTGATCGCCTGCACGTCGTAGTCCAGGTAGAGCTTGCACGCGAGCTCCTCCATGATCTCCAGGACCTGTCCCTCGTCGAGAACCCTGCCGTCAATATCCTTCTTATAATAAGGATAAAGGAACTGGTCGAGCCGGCCTATGGAGTTCGCGTTGATGCCGTCCTCGCCGCAGGTCAGGATGTGCGCAAGCCACAGCGACTGGACCGCCTGCATGAAAGTCTTGGCGCCTTTCGACGGAACCTGGGCGCAGTTTTCGGCCATTGCGAGAAGCTCCTTTCTGCGAGTTTCGCATTTCTCCTTCTTGGCGAGGGAAGATGCGAGTTCCGCGTATCTCGCCCCGAGGAGGATGCCGGCCTCGCATACTGAGATGCCGGCCTTGAGGAAGTTCTCCTTCTGCGGGAAGCCGGGATCGGATATGTCGAGGCTGCGAATTTCGCGGAGAATCTCCTCCTTGATCCCCTCGAATCCGATGCGCAGCACCTTGGCGTAGTCGCGGATGGAATGGTTCTCGATCCAACCTCTCCCCCAGAAGACCAACGGTCCGCCGCCGTCCCAGTTGCCCCTGCCTTTGAGAGGTTCGGAGTCCGGTGTGCCCGTGGAAGTGAAATGACTCGGCAAACCATGCGAAACCCAGCTCTCCACGCAGAGCCTGAGCTCCTTCGCCTCCTTTTCTGAAAGTCCGAACTCCTTGAGCCTCTGTTTCTCCTGCGGTTTCAACTTGCTTGCGAACCCAAAGTAGCGTTGCGCCCTTGGAAGATGCTCGCCCGCCAGTCGCCAGCCGTCCGGAATTTCGAGAGGGGCTATTTCAACGAGCTTCGTCAAACATGCGGCGCGGTGCTGAACTATCGACATGCCGGGCAGATACGATTTCCAAAGCGCCAAATCCATGATGTACGGGTTGACCTTCTCCAGGGCGATGAAGGAGCCGTGCCGCTCCATCACCTGCGCCTTGAGAGCCTCAATCCTTCCTGAAAGAGCCTTGTCCATGTGCGACCCCCTGTTTTATATATCCATAATATTGTTATATAAGTATAAATGTCAAGCGGGGGAAAAGAGGTAAATGCAAAAAACAATCATCGCCATGTCCGGCTTTGTGGCCACAGCGTCCTCCTGGAAATTCCGGAATAAGGCATTTACATATTTAGTCCCTTGCGGTGCGACTTGGAAAACGTTTTTTCCAAAAGTAGTTTGCGCGCGCCGCGCGCAAGCAACATAACACAGCATTACTCGTATGCAGAGTTTGCCCTTTGCGCGCGGTGCGCGCAAACTGGTGCGCCCGTGGGGCGCACATCATAGAGGGGTGCAAGTCCCCT
>CAZWRV010000104.1:0-21962 GCA_964636325.1 uncultured Victivallaceae bacterium
TCAGCACGGCTTCGCCCTCCATCGAGTTTCTGATCGACAGAACTGGCGGATTTCCCCGCCAGAGCGGCACTCCTCTGAAACTTACGCCCTCGCAAAAGCTCCTCTGAAACTTGCCTCAAGTAACGCAGACATTCCTGTCTGCGGCATCGCAGGTAGGAATACCTGCGCTACTTCAAGTTTCTCCCCGACAGAACTGGCGGATTTCCCCGCCAGAGCGGCACTTCCTGAAAAATCGAACTTCTTAATCGCGATCTTCCTCTCTGTCTTCGTCGCCTCCCGATAGGGGTAGAATTGAATTCTATTAAACCGGCCTCCCATCGGCGGGTGAACCCGCCTTACGGCGGAATAGAGTCCCGCCCTCCATCGAGTTCCTATTCGACCAAACTGCGATAATCGCAGATTGGCACTATTCAGCGACCAGACAAACGATGGCTCTTGAAGCCTGAAGGGGCGTAATAAAGGGATACGGGTTTTCTTCAATCTCTTACCTCCGCCTTGCCATCGCCTTTGAAAGGTCAAGCGCATACGGCGGCAGCCATCCTGCGATGTTGCTCAACGGAAGAACCGATTCATCGAGCCTTATTCCAAGCTGCCCGGCCATGAAGCGCCTGCGCTCCTCGATGCGACCGGACATTTCAGGATAACGCAACTTAAGTTCGCCGCGCAGCTTCTCGTCCGCCAGGACGACGCCGTCCTCGGCGTTGACATAGCAGAACGGTCCATTTGACACGGGGATGATATCCATCTGGAGGGCCATGCCGGAACGAAGCGTCACTAAGGATCCTTGGTAGAACGGCGAGTGCACCCATTCGTCGAGATGGATGTAATGCCCCGGATTGACTGCGAAATCGTAGAGGTCCGTATTCCGCGCTCTCTCCGCGCAAGAATATACTTCCCCCGCGCTCGCACCGACTTTCAACGCCTCATACCAGGCGCATGCCACGTCGAAATAGTTTGCCGCGAATCTCGGGAAGAAGCCTGCCGTTTCGGCCGGCAGATCATCCGGGCCATGCGCCACCACGCCTGCACGGCATGAAAGGCCTCCTGCGACGCCGAAGGCGGCAGTGAACGCGTCTCCGAGCCTGGCCCGGTTGGCGGACGCGCTGGAAAGTCCGCGTCTCGCCTTCCCGCCGAAGCTTACCATGCGGTGGCAGCTCAGAGCCAGTCCGCAGCTGTCAAAGTTTCTTTCAAGCTCGTCCTCCCTTGCTCCCGGCCTGATGCTACGCAGCAGCGAAAGCAATCCGTCGGAAACGATAGTTGACGCATATTCGAAGGCGGCGATCTGCTCGGGCTCGTTGACCAGGCGTAGTCCGTTTTCGGCCGCCATAAAAATATATGTCGCATTCGCCACCAGTTCCCTCCTGCCGACAAGATCCCGCAGCAAATCCACCAGATATGCGGGCAGATCTGAAGCCATGAACCCTCCTTCGATCAGCCATGATTCGTAGGATTTCCATCCCACGCATCCGACACGGACACCTTTGCCGATTCCGAATTCGGAGAGGATCTTGCGCAACGGGCGTGAATTCCGCCTCGGCTGCCCCATCAGGCTGAATTCCTGGAACAGCTCGGAATCGATGCCGAGGGCCGGATCCGGAAGGTATCCGTAGCACTCGTTGCCGACAAGCAGCTTCATTTTTCCGGACTTGTCCACGAGCAGAAGCGACTCCTCGAACCGGGGATCGAACCCCGTGAGATATGCGATGTTCGCGAAATGTTCGCGGTCTGCAAAGACTGCCAGGATGTCCAATTGATCGCAAGCCATCCGTTCCAAGACCCAATCCCATCTCCGCCTGTATATGTCCGCAGGTATTTCCGGGCAGCTTTTCGAGCGGCCGAAGTCCGGCAGCCTTACTTCCACCAGGACAATCTTTTCTTCTGACATTATTTTCCCTCCATCAATGAATCCATTATGTCGGAGACCTTGACTTCAGCGCCGCAGGTCTTGTCGTCCGCGGCTCCGTAATAGAGGAACAGGGTTCCGTCGCCGTTGTCCACCAGGCCGTTGTGGAAGACGACGTTCGGCATCATTCCGCTGGTCTCGTATTTGGCTTCCGGGAAGAGGAACGGCTTGCGGCTGCGTGCGATCACCTTCCACGGCTCCAGGAGATCGAGCAGAACTGCGCCGGTGCAGTAGCGGGTTTTCTCGTCGGAGGCATGGTAAAGCTCAAGCCAGCCCTTGTCCGTGCGAATCGGCGCGGCGCCGCAGCCTACACGCTCGCTGTCCCACATCCCCGGACGCGGCCCGATCACGAACTCATGCCGGCCCCAGTCAGTCAGGTTCTCCGAGGACGCGAGCCACATGGAAGGCGCGCCTAGCTGCTTCATCGAAGGCCGGTGGAACGCGTAGTATCTTCCGCCTATCTTTTCCGGGAACAGTGCGATGTCCTTGTTGTCCGGCGGGAACATGACACCGAGCCTTTCGTATTTCTTGAAGTCTTTTGTCCGTGCCAGCGCGGTCAGGACACCGCGCGGCGAAATGGCGCTGTAATTGACGTAGTAATATGCGCCCAGCCTGGTGATCCTGGGATCCTCTATTCCGTAGGTCTCGTATCTGGTGAGTGGCACCATTGCCGGCTTCTCTTCCGCCTTGAAACTCCTACCGTCCTTGCTGGACGCCAGCCGGAGATGGCTGATGCTGGTCAGGTAAAGAATTCCCTTGTAGATGAAGAAGCGCGGATCGTCCATCTTCAGATTCGGATCAGCGCGCCTCACATACATCGGCTCGATACTGCCGCTTTCGGGATTCAATGTCGCAGTGGCGACGTAACCCTTTTTCGGCATGGGCCGCTCTGCGACGCGGACAAGCAGAAGTATCTGATCCTTGAAGCGGGTCGCGCCGGCGTTGAACGCGCACATCACCTCGAAGTCGCCCCGCGAAGGTTTGACGTCCTTAGTCGACAGTATCGGATTGTTCGGGAAACGCCTGATCATCTAAACCTCCTAATGGCTTTAATGCTCTTCTGAAATTTGTTCATATCTTGTAAATTCTTTTATCCTGTCTAATATGTTTTTCCACAGGCGGCGGCCGCCGCCTGCAGATTCTCCAGCGGGGTGCCTGTCAGCACAGCGCATGTTCCGGCCAGGATGAAGCGCCTTCCGCCAAACGTTTTCACCGCCTTTTCAGCCGCTTCTGCGGCGTCCTCGGGAGTTCCTTTCAAGAGGAGTTCAAGGCTGAGCCCGCCCTTGAAAAAAGTCTCGGCCGGGAGCTGCGCCGCAGCCTCCTCGGGCGATTCGATGTCTCCGAGCGGAAGAGGCGTGAAGGATTCGAAAATCGTAGGACGGACCTGCTCGAACCATCCGCGCTCCAGGAAGATTTTCGTCCTGCCGCAGCAATGCATGAGCGAGAAGAGCTTTCTTTCCTCACAGCGTTTTACGTAACCGGCCGAAGGTATTATGATATGCCGCTCGATCATGTCCGGGCTGAATATCTCTGTGCCGGCCCCGCCGAACATGATCATGTCGGCGCCGGCGTCGGCCGCACAGTCGATGATGAAAAGCGAAGTTTCCTCGACCTCTTCCATGGCGGCGCGGAATGTGTCCGGCCAGTCGAGATAGTGCATCACCATGCTGTCATGGAGTATCAGGTAGAACATCTCCATAGGCTGGGGGACGAACACCATGAAGAGCCCGGACTCGCCTACCTCGCGGCGCTTCGCAGCAAGATTGGCGGTGATGTCCGCACGGCACTCGCGAAGGGCGCGCAGAAGCGCGTTGACCTTGCGGTAGTCAGCCTCTTCCTCGATGAACATTTTCGTCCGCGCAGGCTTCTGCCCCTTCTCCCATACTTCCTCCGCAAGCATCGGGCCGCACGGAGTCGGTTGTTCGATGCGGACAACCCTCCTGCCGGAACTGTCGGCAACAGGCGTCCTCTTCCGGCCCAGCGGATGAGACGCCGGCAGATAGTCCGCCTCTCCGACTATGAAGTTCAGGTCGGAACCGACCAGCATGCAGGCCTCGATGTTTGCCTGGACTGAGCCGCCGGATTCACGGCCGAGCAAGAAGTCCACGTCGTCGCGGATGTCCAGGATCACAGGCAGCTTTCCGTGCCCTCGGAGGGCTGCGCGGAGTTCAATGCGGGTCATGGACTGCCTTTTTGATGTGATTGTCATTGCTGCCGGTTGCTATCTCTACTGAATGTTGATGAGTAGCTTGCGCGCGGCGCGCGCAAAATACTTTGATCGAAAAAACCGAGAAATTCGCGGATTTGATTCTTTTTTAAAGGTTAACCAGCTTTCCGGTCTTCATGTCGTACACGCCGTATTTCTTCGCCGTATCGACCAGCGTGAAGATGTTTTCGTCGGGGGTGTCGCGTCCGCACTGGTCGCCTGTCGAGAGGATGAATCCTCCGCCCTCTCCGGCGTCGCGTAGGGCCTGGATGGCGGCTCTCCGCACGTCGTCCGGGGTTCCCTTGAGCATGACGTCGGTGGTGTGGAGGTTGCCCATGAGGCTTATCTGCCTGCCGCGGGCCTTTTTGACTTCCGCAAGATCAACATCGCCCATAGGCGGAATCTCAAGTGGGTTTACGCAATCAACGTCGGTTTCGTCGCAGAGGAGATCCACGAGGGCGCGCTCCTTGCCGCAGCTGTGGATCATCGTCGGTATTCCCGCGGCTTTAGCCATCGCGGACCATTTCTTCAGCGCCGGTATCGCATATTTCCTGGCGAGCTCCGGCGAGGCCAGGGTGATCGTCCCGGATCCGCCCAGCAGTATGTAGTCGGGCTTCGCGGAGATCAGCAGCTCCATCGCACGGGTGCCGTTGGCCATGTCAATCTCGAACCATTCCTGCAGGATTTCCGGATTGTCGCATTCGGCGTAAGCCAACTGCTCGACGCCGCCTTCCACAGCGCACATCCATCCCTGGAAACCCGGATATCCGACGCAAACGCCGAACGCATGCCCGCTCTTTTCACAGACGGCGCGCATCTCCTGCAGCGTCTTCATATCAACGCCCTTCGGCGTGCGCATCAGCCATTTGTATTTCCTGAAGTCCTCGGCGAGGTTCTTCATCGGCTTCTCGATCGGCGACGGCGGATCCGCCCGGTAGCAGAGCGACTGCGCGGTCATCTCTCCGTCCGGCGTCTTCCAGCGCGTCTTTGCGATCATCGCGTCCTGATCCTTGTCGAAAACAAGCTCGGTCTTCGACTCTGCCCGGCACTCCTCGTGTATCAAGGGCGCGCCGGTGCACGAAGCCATCCAGGCGTCGATGCCGAAATAGTCCGCTGCGTCAAGATACGCCTTCCACAGCGGAATCTTGCCTTCGAAATAAATCTCCCAGAACGGCCTGCCTGTCCTCCTGCACGGAATGTAGTTGGACATGTCCGGCGCCGCCGGCACCCTGTCCGGCACGCCCCCGGCCCTCATGGCCCTTAGAAAACGTTCTTTGGAATTCACATTGCCTCCATTTTGACATATCGAATATTATAACTCGCACAAAGAGGAAATCTCGGGCGATTGTTGTACTGATCGCCGCTTACGGTTATTTCCCCGGGAGAATCGAATGGTTCGAATCCTTGGATCATCTCGATTCTGCCGGTTCTATCGAATAAATCTTGAAGCTTTCCACACTGGAGCCTGCGTTCTTCCCTGTGACGGCGTCGACAACCTTTCCGTCAACCTTCTGTTTCTTGAACGAAAAGAGCAGGCGCTTCCCTTTCCCGTCATCCCACATGACGCCGGCGTCATCCTTGAGGACCGTCCTCTTCACCATTGCGCCGCGGAGCCTGCGGTATGCGCCAAGAAGCTCCTTTATTTTATCTACGCATTCCTTTCTCCATTTCTCGCGCGGGACTAGCTGAAAGGACATGTTCGGAATCCGCTTGTGCGCGACGCACTTGAAGAGTTCTTCGACCGGATATTCGCCGGTCAGCAATCCGTGGTCAAAGCATTTCCATTGGCCTTTTTCATCCGGCCAGTGCAGCGAGATTACGGAGTTCATCGAGTAGCCGAGCAGATCGCCGGCATAGACGTTTCCGCCGTGGAGGCCGCAGCACGAGGATTTTGAGAATGTGAGTATCCCTTCGGGCTGTATGTAAAGCCCCGCGTTGACGAGAGTTGCGAATAGCGCGGCCATCTTGTCGAACTGCGGCCTCATGTCGCCCTTCGAATAGTCCACGCTCCACCACCCGAGGTTGCTGAAGGAGTCCCATAGAAAACCTGAAAGGCCGGTGCGCTTGCATACTCCGAGGACCTGCTCGCATATCTTGTCCGCTATAGGCGCGTTCAGGTTCGCCGTGCAGCACAGCGTGGGATATCCGGTGTCCGGATGCCTTCCGGACTCCTTGGCGGCGAGAATTCCGTTCGCGCCATGGCCGAGTTCAGACTTCGTCGTGAGAACCGAATGCGGCATGTAGTGCGTCGCCATCCAGGAGATGATCTTGAGGTTCATTGCGGCCGCGCGGTTGCAGAGCTTCCTGAGCCCTTTCTCCCCGCCGAGGACTTCCGCGACTTCGAAGTCGAGCGTACAGCACATGTTCGGGACTTCGTATTTCGAAATCGCAGTGCCATTCCTCTTTTCGTCCGGCAGCAGCTTCTGCAGCTCCATCCTGAAGGCTTCGCCGTGCTCCCATATCGGATCTATGAACACATAGTCGGCGCCGAACTCCGAAGCCGTCTTCATCACGTTGTCATAAGTGGTATCGAAGCTGATGTTCTTCCAAACGTTCTCGCTGAAGACGATGGGCGGATATGCCGGCGGCGCCTCTATCCCGAACTGCGCGCATGCCTTCTGGCACTCCCGGTCAGATATCTCCGTCCAGAGGTTCAGCGCGTCGGTGTGATCGAGCTTGGAAGGCGAAAACAGGATCGTCTTTGGATTTGTCCTGAACGTTTCGGAGTTCTCGAAATAGTGTAGGTCGACGAAGCGGATGCGGTCCTCGCCCTTCGCCGATTCTATCACCGTCCTGATCAGCGAGACATTGTCGAAATATCCTAGCATTACGCCCTTTGCGCCATACTGCATGTCGAACGACGGCAGCAGCGTCCACCGCGCCCAGAGATTGCCCGGGAGAAGGCCTGCCCACTTTTCCAGGCCGACGGTGGAATATTCGGTCTCCTTTCCGATCCTCATGCGGGGCGGTGTGAGCCAGTTGCGGCAGACGATGTTGACGTCGTCCAGGTTTCCTCCGACCTCCCAGGTCTGGCGATCGGCGATCCTGTGCACCTTCGGCCCCTCGTATTCGAAGCAATACTTGAATCCGGTGAATTCATAGCCGCCTATTTTCTCCTTCACCGGACTGAGAACTATCTTGATAGACGCCTTGAGAGGCGCGGCATCCCAGCCGACGTTCCTCAGGCAGATGTCTCCGGACGAATCGCGCCTCTCCCTGAAAATGACATCGGGATCGCTGGCTGCGCCCAGGCAGATTACAGTCTC
The DNA here is from genome assembly GCA_964636325.1 of uncultured Victivallaceae bacterium. Classification (GTDB taxonomy): domain Bacteria; phylum Verrucomicrobiota; class Lentisphaeria; order Victivallales; family GWF2-50-93; genus CAZWRV01. The sequence goes on from CAZWRV010000104.1 coordinate 7,376, forward strand.
CTTGCCGCGCTTTTCAACACCCTCGAACTTGAAGTCCCTGAAGACGTCGCCGTCGTATGTGTCGAACCAGGGCAGGAAGCGCAGGCCGTCGTTGCGCAGAGGAGTTTCGTTCGCGGAGATTTTTCCGAGGCTTAAAAACTTTCCGTCCTCGATGCGGGGCTCGATCTCGATCCCGCCAATTTTTAATGATTTCATTTTCCCCTTGGTTTTTGACTGGAAGAGAGGATTGACAGTATAAAATTCCGGCTTGAAATATCCTGCAAATCCTATAATCCGTTCTTGTTTTTTATGTTTATTAATCTGTCAATATCTTAACTTCTTCAGGACTGAGCCGACGGTTGTAGACGCGGATTTCATCGAAGGAGCCGATGAAGCATTTCGGCTCCGGTATAGGCTGGTTGCTCATGCCTAGGGCGAAGCCTTCGAATGAGCCTTCGCCGGGGCCGGTTCCCGTTCCGGCGAGATTCCCGTCGGCGAAAAGGGACATGGCGCGCTTCCCCCCGCTCTGATCCCACACGAACGCCAGGTGGTGCCAGGAACCGTCGTCCAAGCGGGGGCAGTCTTTGATGGTCATGGGCCAGCCTCCGAATATGAGCTTGGGAATTCCTTGGCAGAGAAACAGATCGAAGGTTCCGAGGATAAGCGGCTCGTCCGACTTGCTCGTGCGTAACCAGAATGAGACGGAAAAATCCCCTGCGATCTTCGCACCCGGAAGCCTTGCAGACACACCCGGCTCCGCGAATTCCATTGCTCCGCCAAGTATGCCGGACCGCTGCCAGCGAGGCTTCGGCGGATTCATGAAGGTTTCGAATTTCCCGTTGAAGGGGCCTTGCCGGTCGTGGATCACGCTTCCGCCGGCCTCGTCCAGAGGATAATATGAAACCAGGCCTTTTTCGACAGGTCCGTTGCTGCCGACAATGACAGTTCCTGCGCTTCCGTCTCCGAAATACGAAGCGCCGGGTTCCAGGAAGAGGCGAAGGGTGCCTCTTGCGCGCTGGGCGGTCATCGCAGCGGAATTCGCGCCCGCGGGGATGCTGGCAGTCCAATAACGCGGAACATAGTCGCTGTCCTCGGTCCGGTAGCGGATCGGCAGCTTGGCGGAGGCGGGTGCGCCAATGCTGAAGGTCACAGCCTGAGACGCTCCGGAACCAGATGCGGCAAGCTTCACGACAGGCAATGCCGGGCTCTGCTCCGGATGCAGATACGCCCTCGGGATGCGCTCCCACTCTTTGGTATTGCTGGCCCAGGAAATGCTGAACTCCGGCCGCGGAACGCCTGGCGAGGAATATTCAACCTTGAGGTCATACGGTTTCCCCGCTTCGAGATTGAACGGCCCGGCCTCGAAATGGCCGCCGTCCGGAGCGCCTTCCGAACGGTCTATTATCAGAATGTTGTTGAGCCATACCCGGACGAAGCCGGCACCGTCCTTCCAGGTCTGGTTCTGGACATGCCCTCCGGCGATGAAAGTGTTTTTAACGTTGAACCAGTAATCCTCGGTGAACGGAGCGACGACTCTCCCGGTCCAGCGGACGCTGAAGGGTTCGTCGGCCTTGATCCCTTCGCACGGCCCGGATTCCCAGGACGGCGCCCGCCTGCTGGCCGGACCGCTCTTGAACCAGAGCTGCGGATCGACGCGCTTCAGAACCGTCTCTCCGGAAAAACTCTTCCCCTTATAATATTCGGCGTACAGGCCGGTTCCGTCGGTCCTGGCTGCGGAAGGCTCGTCGGCAAGCTCCACGGTCCCCGAAGTCCTGAACCAGTTGTCCCAGCCGCGGACACGGAAGACTGCCGAACGGCCTGAGTTGCGCGGAGTCCAGAGAACGGAACCGTCCGGAAGATCCGCCAGCGAACCGGCGCACTCCCAGTCGTCTCCCGGAAGAAGCCCGTAGAGTCCGCGGCCGTAAGGATCATAGGCCCAGTATGGAAGATCGTCGGCATGGCGGTCGAGGAAGAATCCAGCGTAAAGGCCGTCGTACGTCCAGGCAGTTGCACCATAATAATTTCTGTCGCACTCGATGACGCAGCCGTGAGTCGTCCCCGGGAAATATCCGGGATAGCGGAGCACCGTTGCCGGAGGCATTCCCGGTGATTCGTGCTTCGAAACAGTCCACGCTGTTCCTTCCGGAGCGGCCCTCAGGAGCCGCGCGCTTCCGGCCTGCGCGTTGGGCCATGTCATGCCGTGGCGGTCCTCCTCTTCGCCGCGCAGGGCGAGAGTCACTCCGTCATCGGAATCCCAGCGGACGGCTGTCGCGGTCAGGCGCTTGCTCACGTCAGGAGGCACCTTGGCCTTGGAGAGCTCCAGGCGGCTCCAGTCCCATTGTGGGACGTCCGATCCGGCCGGGGCTGTGTTCGGCAGCTTTGCGTATGCCGAATCCTTGAAGTCGAAAATCAACCAGCGTTTGCCGGTGTATGTGTAGTTCGGCGCGGCGTAATATCCGATGTAGATGTTGAACTGATCGTCGAAGGCGCTGTATCTGCCGTTGTTGACCGGCGCGGCGACGTTGTGGAAGCGGAATTCGTCCGCATCAAGTTCGCCGTTCCCGTTGGTGTCGGACCAGGTGAAAGCGTCGCTTCCTTCGTCGTCGTATTTCAATCCCCGCTTCTCCATCGCGTCGTTGATGGCTTTCAACGGAAAGTACTTGGCCTCCCAGGCCTTGTGAGACGCCAGGGCTACGGGCACGAGGCGGCGGGCTTCCTCGTCGACGCGCAGGATCGCCGCAGGGGACTCATGGATAAGAAATGTTTTTTCGTTCCGATGCTTCACGCGCCATACGGGGAACTTCAGCAGCGACGGGAAAAGACCGCCACCGAAGCCCTCCTCCGGCATGGAGTATGTGCGGGTTATCTCATAGCTTCCTTTTTCGATGTCGAGGTCGGCGACCGCAACTGTCGTGCCGCTTGCGCTGTACCAAAGCTCGGTCGGACGTTTCTTGTCCATGCTGACAACCATGAAGAAAGGCGCGCCGCCAAGCCACTGCTTCAGAACTTTGCCGTCCGGGCCGATGTGGACTATCCTGCGGAGGTGGTCGCTTTCCACGGCATAGAACCCTCCGGCCTTGTCGCAAGCCAGATGCGAGACATCCTTGAAGTCGGCGGCTTCGAATTTGCCGTCGAGCCGTCCGCCCCGCTTGCCGTAAGCCCTTATTTCATTCCCGTCGAGCCCGAAGCGGTGGACGCGCTGATCCTGGCCGCCGTCGGCGATCAGCAGCTGCCTGTTCACGCTGTCGTATGCCAGTGCGGCAGGCGCGGCGAGAGAGCCTTCGGGAACGATGACTGCAAGCTTGTCCCCTGAGACTGAAACCAAGGAGGCGCCGCTTATGACATAAACCTCTCCGTCCGCCCCGGCCGCAACATCTGCGGGTTTCGCAACTTTCAGCTCACGTAGAACAGACCCGTCGGCCGGATTGATCCAGCGCAGCGCGTCATGGTTCCTGTATGCGACAACCAAACTGCCGCCGTCCGCATCGAACTTCATCGCGTAGCTGTCCACGGGATCGTCGCAGCCGGAACGCTTGTCCCCCGGCCAAAGGACGTCAATCGGCTTCCCGCTGTCCAGGCCGGTCTTGGGCTCGATCCTCTGAACATGGTTGTCCCAGGTGAGCAGAAAGATGTCCTTGCCTATTTCGGCCATGTCGATCGGCCCCTTCGACTGCCAGTTCCTTGACCAGATGACCGGGCCGTTCTCTGATGCGAGCTTCATCGCGACAGGCGGCCCCTCGGAGTTCCTGCTGCCGTGATATAGCGAGCCGTCGGATCCGAGAAGCACCGACGAGGGCCCCTGGTGGCTTCCCACGGTCGGAACCCATGGCTGGGCAGGGTCTATCGGATTCTGGCCGACAACGGCGACATAGTCCGCCTCCAGGCCGTTGTTCATCAAAAGCTTCCAAACATATTCTCCAGGTGGCATCGGATTGCCGAGACGGTCCAGGCCGTCCCAGAAAAGCTCGTGCCGCCCCGCCTTCTGGAGCTGCCCGGCAAGAAGGATCCGTATCTGCCGACCGTCCTTGTCGTAGACGGCCGCGGAAACCTGCCCGTCGCGCGGAAGCTCATAGACTATTCCCGACTCCTTGCAGCCGGCCATGAAAACTGCCGCCGCAAGCGCGGACAAAAAAGCACGAATTGTATTCTGCGAATTTCGCAAAGTCGTGATCGCTCCTCTGAAACTTGCCTCAAGTAACGCAGACATTCCTGTATGCGGCATCGCAGGTAGGAATACCTGCGCTACTTAAGTTTTCGACCGGCAAAGCTGTCCGCTGCGGCAGACAGGTGGCCTCTGGCGACACCATAATTGACTAATCATAAGCGCCCAAGATCCGGAGAATAACGCATTTATGGACGGATTGGAACTCCGCGCTTGGCGCCTGAGAGACCTGCTCCTGAAAAGAAAAAATAGTGCAAAGCAAAATCAACAAAAGTTCCGCTGCCGCCTATAATATGGATAGGTGGAAAAGCCAGCATTCCAGTTTTGGTTGTCTTGTGTCCAGTAGCGGTTGTCCGTGCCGACCCGAACGGATTTCGGCTTGCTAGGGCAAATAAGGATCGTTGGACTTGTTCCAATATATTTTTCCCCCAATAGAGAATAGATTGAGCCGGGGTTGATCACTCCCCCGGGACGCCAATTCTGCGGAACGCTTGAATCCCTCATAGGCAGGCAGCCGTCGTAGTCCTCGGCGTAGTTGAGGGTGCCCAGCGTCATCTGCCTCGCCTGGTTGAGGCAGCTCACACGCCGCACCGACTCCTTCGCAAGAGACAGCGCAGGCAGGAGCATCGCGGCAAGAATCGCGATGATCGCAATAACCACGAGCAGCTCGATCAGCGTAAAGATTTTCCGCAGCGGAAAATTTCTACCGTTGAAGAGATTTTTTCTCATTTAAAAACCATCCCTCCATGGATTCAACTTCTGCGCTCCCTATTATCCATTATCGTCCTACTTCCCTCTTATCTTCCACCAGTCCGGATTACTCCAGCCGTTGTAGTTGTATAGCCAGTATTCGGACGTATGCCAGCTTAAGTGTCCGTCACCGTAAATAGTATTGCCTCCCTGGGGATAGTTTATCTTGTGGGGGAAATTGTCATGCGGCGTTGAGCCATAGGTTGCCGGCAGAGGTTGGTTGTATGGGGACAGCCAGACCGAGGTATATCCTGTATCGCTTATCAGGACGAGGCTGCGCGAGGGGGAGTAGTCGGGGTCATGTCCGCATGGATATGCCTTATCCAACTTGAAGCAGAGATGCCCGATATACTTATTATATCTTTGCTCCCATGTCAGATGCGAGACCTTGAAGAGCAAATATCCAAGGAAAGTGACGTTCCTATCTCCGGAATTCTCCCAGTATTCTACATTTTTATCCAGCCATGGGAAGAAGTATGACTTGTTGGTTGAGGAATTGATCCAACTTCTGCTAGCAAAGCCCGGGCACATGAAGATGTTCGGATTCCCCATATATTGGCCTAGTCCGCGCAGATCGGCACAATCGGCCGAATCGTAAAGCTTACCGGGAATATCTCCGGATCCCAACGGAGGCATGTATCCCCCATAGTCCACGGTATAGGATGCTATCGCAGTATATACCTGCTTCATATTGCTGGCGCAGACCGACCGTTTTGCGTTCTCCCGTGCGGCCCTGAGCGCAGGCAGAAGCATGGCGGCCAGGATCGCGATGATCGCGATGACCACCAGCAGCTCGATCAAGGTGAAGCACAAATTTTTCCCTCTTTGCGTCATTGCAGGCCTCCCTACGGGTTCCCCCAGCTCCAGTTCATGGTGGCGAAACCGTTGTACTGATATATGAATACACTGCGTCCAAACCAGTCTACGTGGCCGTCGCCCCAGAGCACATTCCCCCCTCTCGGAGTATTTGGGTCATGGGGGAAGTTCTCCCAGGGTGCTGACGCGGTCATGAGGGGAACCCAGTAGCCGGGATACGCGCTTGGATTTGCGGTATAGCCTATGTCGGACAGCAGCCATATCTTTGAAAAATCTCCGTTGCAGGAGCCGAAAGGATATCTCTTGCTTATGCGGAAGGACTGCTGATCCCTATATTTCCCGTAACCCTGTTCCCATGCTAGAGTGCCCGTCGCCTTGACATAAAGGTATCCCAGGCGCCAGCGGTCGCCATTCAACGCTGCACGCCACTGGTCAAGGCCCTGCTTGTACCAAGGGAACCAATATGCCATGTTGCTGCTGGAATTGATCCACCCGCCGTTGGCGAAGCCGGGACACATCATTATGTCGGAATGGCCGAGATACTCTGCGAGGCCCCGGAGATCCGCATTCTGCGGCATGCCGTTGTCGGCAGTTCCGCTCCTGTAGATGAAGCTTGGCAGATCATGGACGCCTGGGGGAGGAATATAATCGGCAAAGTCGCCGGCATAAGCAAATATCGTAAGTCCGCTCTGTTTCAGGTTAGACTGGCACAGGGTGCTTCTTGCGCTGGAACGCGCCCTGCTCAGCGCGGGCAGGAGCATGGCGGCCAGGATCGCGATGATCGCGATGACCACCAGGAGCTCGATCAGCGTAAAAATTTTCCGCGGCCGAAAATTTTTACCGGTGTGAAGGCCCAAGGAAAACCCTGATGATGCGGCTTTCATGAATTCCTCCTTAAACTCCGTTGTCCGTTCACCGTAACCTTTGTCAGTAGCTTTGTCGCGAGCTTTGTCGGTTTAAAGTTTCCCGCCGATAAAGCTGTATTCCAGGCAGAAATGCCTTGCTCATCTGCCCGCCTCCACAAAATCAAGCGGTATCCAGCTCACCTCGGGATATGCTTTCCCATGCCTCTGGCAGTCAAGGACTTCGATGAACTTTTTTAGGACCTTCTCCACGTCGAGGCCGTAGAATGTGACAGGGGCAGCCACCTTAGGCGGCTCGGGGAAGTTGCAGTATGCGGCGATGGAAAGCTCCTCCGGAACCTTGACTCCGGAGTCCTCGACCCCCTTGCAGGCGGCCTCCACCAGCGAGTCGTCGAGGATCAGCAGGCAGTCCGGACGAGTCTCAGGCGGCCTGTCGAGGAGCAGATGCACGAGCTGCCTTGCCCTGGGCGCGATCAGCGTATGCATCACCTGGACATGCTGCGGCAGGAGTTGCAGCCCGTGTCTTTTGGCCTCCTCAAAGAGCTGGTCCTCGTACTGGATTTTCTCGCCGCCCCATTCGCCGGAAAGCGTGCTGACGACGGCCAGGCGGCGGCCGCCCTTGCTCTGGAAATTACCCATTATCTTCTGGAGGATACCCCGCGGATCTGAGGAGACTGCCGGAATGTCATGCAGGAAAACGCCTGTGAACATGGCCTTTGGCAGATCCTTCATCGCTGCCATCTCCTTGAAGAGGGGGGTGTTGGCTATCAGATGAGGCGGCGATGCGAGGATTACGCCCGCGAGGCGCCTCTGCCGCATGTCCTCGTAGAGGCGGATGTAGTCCGGTTCGTCGGTGTGTCCGTTGAGATTGAGATAGGTCCGGAAACGCCTCGCGGGCTCATATCTGCCAGACTCCGCAAGGTGCGCAAGCACCCGCCAGAAGTTGAGGTGGGGGCCTCCGCTCCAGATGTTCGACGGGAATACGATCGCATAGTCGGAGAGGCACGGCGGATGATCCGCCACGAAAGTTCCGCTCCTGCCCTTCGGAACAACAAAGCCCTCCTCCGCCATCCTGTCGAAGGCCTTCTGTATCGTGGCGGGGGTCGTGCGGTATTTCCTCTCCAGGAACGCGCGCGACGGAAGACGTGCGCCGGGTCTGTATTTACCCTTCAGGATTTCAGCCCTGAAACGGCTGTTTATTTCGTCCTGCAGGCCGTTCGGTCCGCGCCTGCCATTCCTGCCGCCGGCATCTTCAAGCTTGACTCCCATGACAAAGACTCCTTCCCCTTCGACACCATTATACTATATATTTGCAAAAAGTCAATATATAGCATTTATTTTTTGACGCAAAGAAAGGAGCTCCCTATTGCAACAAATATCGTTCGCCGGTCGGCGCGTCAATTATTCCTGCGCACTGATTGTTGATCGCTGTCCAGCTCTCTCTACTCTACCACGGCCCTGCCCTTGAAGCCGGCTACTTTCTTCTTGAACCCGACGCAGAGCGGCCTGCCTTCCTGCCGCGTAATGATGAGGCGCATGTCGCCGATGCCCGCCTCCTTTCGTCCGGGGTCCGCGGCGGGATCGGTCTGCAGTTCGACATCGATGCAGTTGCCTCCCCTGAAAACGAGCTGCCGCTCGGTGATGCTGTTGGTAAGTTCGGAGGGGGCCGTGACTTCATAGTGCAAGATCAGATACTTCTCATCATATGCGGCGCAGATGCGGAACGCGCGGCCGTCGTCCAGTTTCTTCGAGAGGGACGACGCCTCCGCCCAGTCGATTCCGGCCGCCCTGTGGACCGTAAGCTCGCGGGCCCTGGCCTGGCGCGCCGCTTACGCTGCCCTGGCGTCTGCCGCCAGTTTCACGTCGCTGTCGCCTGCGAGAATCAGATATCTGCCGTCCTTGTCGAAGACGGCGATCCGGTTCTTCTGAGGTTCGGTGTCAATTTTCGGATCGCGCTCCTTGACATACCACGGCTTGGGCTGCCACACCGGGAATGCTTCCTTCGAATTTCACGCGGTTGCTCCGGCGGATATATGTCGAATGTCCGTCCCCGAACAGATAATTGCGGCGCAGCGCTGGCCCGCCCTCTCCCTGCGGCATCCCCAATGCGCTACACGGCTGCTCGCCGTGTGGTTCCAGCTCGTGCGAGACTCCGCCGCTGCCGTCGGTCCGTTGTAGCCGAACCACATGCCGGGATAGTATTCGCCCTGGCAGGCAGTGACCCAGGCCGCGCGGTAGTTTGTAGGCATCTTCTGGCCAAAGTATCCCTGGCACTGAAGCGTTTTCCATGAAGAGACGTAGCCGTTCTCCTTTAGCGCCGCGAACGGGCCAAGGATGGAAAAGGCCCGGAAACCGGAAATCCGGCATCTTGCGGGCATGTTAATCGCATAATTTGAAAATTTGACCTCTGCAACTGGATTATTCACAAACTTTTTTGCATGCAAAAAAGTTTGTGAATAATCCAGGTAATATCAGCCCATTTGAATATTCTTCAACTAGGATTATTATATTCCTAGGTGATATAATTAATTTAACTGGAGATGGGACATGGGAAATATTGCAGTTTCAGCGGGGAAATATTCGCTTGAGCCTGCCGATGTCGGCAGGATTGAGACCAAGCACAGAAGAATCGTCACACGGCTTCCGGTGCCGGAATCGCTTCCGATACTCAAGGAGCTTCTCGAATACGAGCCCGTGTCCATGCAGGGTCAGCCGCCTATTGTATGGGACAGGGCGGAGTCCTTCTATGTCTACGACGCCTGGGGGAACAAGTGGCTGGACTGGTCGAGCGGAGTTCTGATCACAAACGCGGGTCATGGTCATCCGCACCTGGCCAAGGCGATGTCGGAGGTCGTCAACAGAAGTCTGTTCACCACCTACTGCTTCCCTCACGCCGGCAGGGCGAAGCTCGTGAAGATGCTCAGCGACCGTGCGCCGAATCCGCTCAAAAAAGTCTTTCTTCTCTCGACCGGAGCGGAGGCGACGGAGAACACGATCAAGCTTGCCCGGACCTGGGGCCGGAAGATCAGCGACCGCAAAAGGATAATCGTCTCGTTTGAGAACGCCTTCCATGGACGGACGCTGGGCGCCCAGCTTGCTGGCGGCATGCCGAGGCTGAAGCAGTGGATCGGAGATCTCGATCCGAGCTTCGTCCAGGTTCCTTTTCCGGACGGCTACAAGAACGAGGACACGCGCTTCGAGCTTTTTGAGGAGACGCTTGCGAAGAAAGGGGTTGCTCCTTCCGACGTGGCCGGAGTGATTTCGGAAACATACCAGGGCGTTGGCCCCGACTTCATGCCCGCGGACTATGCAAAGAAGCTCCGCAAGTGGTGCGACAAGAACGGGACGCTGCTCATCTTCGACGAGGTGCAGGCGGGCTTCGGCAGGACCGGCACATTCTGGGGCTTCGAGCACTACGGGATAGTTCCCGATCTGATCGCCTGCGGCAAGGGCATAAGCAGCGGTATGCCGATCTCGGCCGTGATAGGACGTGAGGACGTGATGAACACTTATCCGCCGGGCGCCATGACCTCGACGCATTCGGCGAATCCGGTCTGCGTCGCGTGCACGATTGCAAGCCTTGAAGTGATCGACAAGGAGAAGCTTGTCGAGAATTCGGCGCGCCTGGGCAATACCCTTTATGAAGGATGCGCGAAGATCGCGAAGAAGCATCCGAATATCCTCGGCCACGTCTGCGGCGGCCGCGGGCTCGTCGCCGGAATACTCGTGGTCAAGCCGGGGACGAAGACACCGGATCCGGCGCTTGCCCTCAAGATAAACGAACTCTGCTTCCGCAAAGGGCTCCTCATGTTCGCGCCGGTCGGTGTCGGCGGAGAATGCCTGAAGATCGCTCCGCCGCTATGCATGACGGAGGAGGCTTTAAAGGAAGGGCTGGATGTCCTTGCCGAGGCTTGCGCCGAGGCGATAATGTAAATTTTTCAGCCTAAAGGAGTATAGTTTCGCCGTAATGCTATAGTAGTATGCCGTTTGCATATGCCGTCCAATTCATTTCCAAAGGAGCGTCCCATGAAAGGAATCGCCTGCCTCCGTCTGTTCGCCGTCTCTCTCGCGGTGTTCTCCGCCGTCTCGGCCAGTTCTCAGACGTCCATCACGAGCATTCCGCCGGAAGGGCTTACGATCGAAGCTTCCGGAACCTATTCTTTTGCCAATGACATCTACTGGGAGGGGAAGGAAGGCTCGCTGACGGCGATTACCGTCACGGCCGCAGACGTGGTCTTGGACATGAAGGGGCATATGCTGGTGGCGCCCAACAACGTGCCGCTGTCCGGAACCGTCGGAATCTCGGCCGACGGCGCCAATAATCTGTCCATAAAGAAAGGAATTTTAAAAGGCTTCCAGTTGATAGGTGTCGCGCTTGCTAACTCGTCCGGCGTATTTTTGTCGAAGATGACGATATCGGACATCGGCAACGGTGTTCCGGGATATACTCCCTACGGGCTTTATGCGACGAATTGCACGGGCCTCACGATTAGCAAGGTCACGGTGAGCAACGTCAACGGAAGCTGGTTCGAGCCGAACAGCTACGGGCAGATAGTGGCCGGAATCTTCCTGAACGGATGCAGTCAGATCGCGCTCGACGGGACGGTGAACGGTATATGCGGCTATTCGAACGTGGTAAGCGGACTCTTCGGTGTCTCCTGCAACGGCATCAGACTCAAGAACTTGAAGATAAGCAACGTAAACGGTGCGGCAAACGCCGTGTCGGGCGCGTCCTTCGGGCTGTGCCAGAATATAAGCTTTGAAAAATGTTTGGTCTCAGATCTCCACAACGATTCGGGGGTCTGTAGCGGCATAGGAACCGACGACTGCCAGACTGTAGATGTTTTGAAGACCACTGTCTGCAGGTTGTCCACAGGCCTGACTCCCAATGAAAACGCGCCCGGCCACACCTGCATCGGGATGGTCTTCGCGCCGATCCGGGTGATAAAGGGCGTGAGCGCGATAAATGTTACAAATCCCGGAGAGCTCTACAGCCAGCTTATGCCCCCGACGGTAACAATCGGCCCTCCGCAGAATACGCCAGGCACGCAGGCGACGGCGCTCCCTGTCATCAGTGACGCCGGAGAGCTTGAAGGGGTTGTCGTCATCAATCCCGGCTCGGGCTACACCCTGGCTCCGTCCGTGACAATAGTTGCAAACCCGCTCTGGCCGATCGGCACCGGCGGCCAGGCCGTGGCGGTAGTAAGCGACATCGAGGAGGGCTCCGCAAGCCAAGTCCGCGTCGAAAACTGCAAGATCACCGACATCGACGGTTCCTGCGACGACGCCCACGGCATAAGCCTGTTCGTAGTGTCAGACGCCGTTGTCCGCAAAACCACAGTCGAGCGCGTCTCCGACGGGCGCGGTGGACGCGGCGCAAAGGCCACCGGTATAGAAATATATGGCCTTGTCAACGATCAGCCTAGCGACATCCTGGTCGAGAACTGCAATGTCCGCGACATCAGCGCTATCAGCCCCGGAGATCTCCAGGCCGCCGGCTATTCCATCGCGGGGAAAGGCGTCACATTGTCAAAATGCAAAGCCGACAAAGTGATTGTGAGCGGTCCAAACCCCATCAACGCGGCCGCGCCGGGAGTCGGCATCGGCTTCGCCTGGGCGCCGGACATCCGCCCGGAATACACATACGCCGCCCTGGAAGCCCGGATAAAGGACTGCACCGCCTCCAACTGCCAGGTCGGTTTCGACACATTCTACTTCCAGAACTCAACCTTCGGCAATATCACTTCCAGGAAGAACGGTGTCGCCAAGAAGGAGGAGCCGGCAGGAATCGAACGTATATTCTACTGCGACGAATGCTCCGAATGCCCCGGCGCCCCACAGGACTCTCCGGAAGACTGGTTCAAAGAGGTCACAGTGACCAACATCGCCTCCGGAAACATCATAACCAATCTTAAAACGAAATGAAGCTTGCCATTATGAGAAAATCAGCTTTAGGCTGAGAAGTTCACATTTTGACGCTAAATGAGTATACAACGCAGAAACGACCTTGATAATCTATAGCATGGAGGACGAGTCATGGGCCTGAAGGAGATATCGTTTGCCGAGTTCGCGCCGCAGGTGATCCGGAGCTGGGGCGAGGACTGGTTCCTGCTTGCGGCCGGCAGCCTCGAGCTGAAGGACTTCAACGTCATGACGGTCGCATGGGGCATGTTCGGCGTCATGTGGCACAAGCCGGCCGCGATGGCCGTTGTCAGGCCGAGCAGGCACACCTACAGGTTCATGGAGAGATACGACAACTTCACCCTCTGCGCATTCCCCCCGAAATACAAGGACGCCCTGATGTTCTGCGGAACCAAGTCGGGCCGCAACGTGGACAAGATCAAGGAGACAGGCCTCACACCGTTCGAATCATGGCAGGTGAGCTCCCCGGCATTCAAGGAGGCCGAACTGGTGGTCGAGGCGAGGAAGATCTATTTCGACGACTTCAAGCCGGGCAACTTCCTTAACGAAACCATCGAGTCCAACTACGGCGGAACAGACTACCACAGGATATACCTCGGCGAAATACTGGCGATTCACGGCACTGATAAATATAGGAGCAAATAGGGAGGGTTGATATGAAAAAGACAATTCTTGCGGCGGCCGCATTGTCGGCCGGCCTAGTTCTCTGCGGCGAGGACTGGACGACCTGGCGCGGCCCCTCGAAGGACAGCGTTTCCAAGGAGAAGATCAACGTCCAGGCGCTTAAGGGAGATGCGAAGATATTGTGGAAGGTCGAGTTGGGGGCGGGCTATTCGGCGGTAGCTGCCAGGGACGGACATGTGTTCTCCATGGGGAACAAAGGCAATACCGATTACGTCTACTGCCTCGACGAGAAGACCGGAAAGACGGTATGGGAATATTCCTATCCTTGCGGGAACGACGGCGGCTACCCCGGCCCGCGCTGCACTCCGGTCCTTGAGGGCAACTCCTTGTTGACGCTGAGCAGGGAAGGGGAAGCCTCCTGCCTTGATGCAGGAACAGGCAAGCCGATCTGGAAGAGAAACATAGCCAAGGAATGCGGCGCCGGACGCCCGCAGTGGGGCATGGCCTCATGCGCGCTCGTGTTTGGCGGAACAGCAGTCTTCAACGCCGGCGCCAACGGCATGGCCTTCGACATCGCCACCGGAAAGAACGCGTGGGAGAACAAGGGCGGCGTCGGCAACTACGCCACGCCAGTCCTCTTCAGCTCCGGAAAGGAGCAGCTCTTGGCGATATTAGGCCAGAAATCACTTTACATAGTCGAGCCGAAGAAAGGTTCGCTCGTCTGCTCCGCCGACTGGCAGACGCAATACGATGTCATGGCGGCCGAACCGGTCGTATATCCGGGCGGGGGCAATATCTTCATATCATCCGGCTATGGAAGGGGATGCGCACTTTTCAAGTTCAACAATGGCAAGCTTGAAAAGTCATGGGAAAACAAGAACCTCAGCTCGCACTTCGTTTCTCCGGTCCTCATCGGCGACGCAATCTATGGGGTTCACGGGCAGGCCGGCGGCGGAAACCTCGTCTGCATCGATGCAAAGACCGGAAACAACAAGTGGACGGGGAAGACCGGATTCGGCTCGTTCATGGTGGCCGACGACAAGATCGTTTTTCTACATGAGGGCGGCGATGTGATCATCACCGATCTCTCGCCCGCATCCTACAACGAATTGGCCAGGGCGAAGACCGGACTAGGCAAAACATGCTGGACTATGCCAGTTTTGTCGAACGGCAAGCTGTATTGCCGCAATGACAAGGGCACGCTTGTCTGTGTCGACGTGAAATAAAACTGGCCAAGTAAGCTTGACATCTCCGGCATGTGCCATTATTTCGAAATTGCCGCGGAGACATGCATAATGAGAATCAAGATACTTTTTAGTATGAATTCAGCAAACTACGCCCTTTTGCTGAATTCATACTAGAAGCCCTCCATCGTGTTTCTGATCGACAATACTGCGAGCATCGCAGACGGGCACACCTCTGGAACTCGCCTGAAGTAACGCAGACATTCCTGTCTGCGGCATCGCAGGTA
>CAZWRV010000105.1:0-21843 GCA_964636325.1 uncultured Victivallaceae bacterium
TCGCCATTTATATTTTCGACAAAAACATTTTCCAAGTATTTTTTTAAGGGACTAAAAGCCGTTCTTAAAATCGGGATTCAGGCTGAAGCATGGCAGGGCTGTAAAGCCTGTGGACCTGGGATTTTTCTCCGGAAGCGATGTACTCCAGCGCATCGGATATCCTCTTCTTCCAGGAGAAAGCGAAGAAGGGCTGCTGCGGTCTTTCGCAGACGCCTTCGTCATAGAAATCCACCGCGATTATTTTTTTCTCCCTGGGATGCGGCTTCTTAAATCTTTCCAGCAGCGCGGCGAAAAACTTAAGGGAATAATATGAATTGACCATGACCCCCTCGTCGTCACCAATCTTGCCGCAAAAATCGTCGAGCAGGCCGGCCTGGAAATCCTCCCCCGTGCAAGCCTGCCTAGTGTCATTGACGGAAATCCCGGCGGCGGAAGCTCCTGCAAGCACGCCGTCCTTCAAGTTTTCGAAGGACGGGCTTGAGTAGACCGTGTGGAAAAGGTTTATGCGACGGCAGCCTGAACGGTGCAGGTATGCGACTGCGCTGGCTCCGGCCAGCCTGTAGTCGGGGATCATGAACGACTCGGATGGAAAACTCTCCCTGTATCCTTCGATATGGACGACCTTCACTCCCAGCTCCTGAAGCTCAGCGAAAAGGTCATCGTTGGTAGGGCGCCGGCAAGTAGCTACGGCAATCAGCCCCCTAGGGCTGATGCTGAACAGCGACTCAAGGTATTTTCTCTCCTTCTCGGGCGACTGCCCGTCCAGGCCGGAATAATATGCGTTGAGCGCATAACCTTTGTTAATAGCCTCTTCCTGGATGAAGTTGTATTTCCAGAAATTGCCCATGCTGCTAAGATATGTCAGATCGGGAATCACCAAGGAGACTATTTTCGGGTTTGCATCCTTTGCTGCATAGGCCATGTAGTCATATTCGGGAAGCTTTGTGATAACGGTTCCATTCCTTCCCTTCCTTTCCAACATCTTGCCCTGCTCGTAGAAGCGCAGGATCTTCCTCAAAGTCGGACGGGAAGTGCCCAGGCGCACAGCTAGATCCCGCTCGGCCGGAAGCCTGTCGCCTTCACGTATGCCCTTCTTCCTCAGGAAGTCGAGGAACTTCGCATTCACGTCGCTTGCGGAATTGATCATCTCCGATCCTTAAAATATGGTAAATATCTATACCATATTATTTATGAAGCGCAAATTCTATTTATATTAAATATTTACAATATCAGCTTGAACAATTGGTAAATTACCATAATATAGTTCCATGTATTTGATAGGCGCAGCGACTTAAGCGAAGGAGGTGCAACATGCTTAACACAGCCGGACAATGCTGCAAAATATTCATCCTCTGCGCACTTTTTTCCGTTGCGGTGACCGCAGACAGTGAAAGCGTCATCACGGACAAGGAAAATTCAAAGTGGATTGTCTTCGGCGGCAAGGCCGGGGTTGAAAGCTCAAGCGGGATCAGCATCCGGGACGGCGGCTCCGAAGGGGCGCTCAAACCGGAAACGAAAGACGGGCTTCCCTGCGCGGCTTCCATCAGGCCGGGAAACGGCAAGACCGGCTTATTCTACATCGTCCTGGAACCGTGGGAAGATATCAAGAAATGGCTCGGTGACGGCGTCGAACCGGTCCTCTCCATAAAATATTTCGACGGAGCCCCCGGAAGACTGGTGATCAACTACGACTCGTCGGACGAACGGGTGAAGCATCCGCCATATCCCAACGGTGTGTGGAGGCATCCGGATCAGTGCTCGGACGGAATCGAGCTCAAAGGCACGAAAACATGGCAGACGGCCTCGATAAGGCTGCCCCTCGCATTTTTCACAAAAAGACTCCACGGAGCCGACATACGCCTTGATCCTACAACGGAAGACTTCGCGCTTGCGGAGCTGGCAGTTTCACGGGGGACGAAGACGGCCGGCGGCGAGCCTGCTGCGGTAAGCCAGGATCTCAACGTCGAAAAGGCCGAGGGGATGACATCCTTCGGAAAAGGTGCGAGGTTCGCAGGAATTTTCGCCCAGGACGGCGCGGAAGACATCGTGATGGAGGCCGAACTGGCCACCTCCCTCTGCCTGCAGGACGGCCACAGCGCCGGGGCCGACGCCGGAGCCTCCGGCGGAGCATACATCCACTTCGTCGATTCCGCGGTCTTCAAGTTCACGGTGAAGACTCCAGGGAAATATTTCATGTGGGAGCGGAGCCTCTTCCCGATCCAAGGCGGCTGGAATCACAACGAGACCCTCGACGGCAGCGAGGAATACAATATAGTTGACCATTCAGGGCCGCCGTCAGGCTGGAAATGGATGAAGACCCATGAATACGATCTTTACGCTGGCGAGCATACGTTCTCCCTTAGCTACCATGGCGGAGCTAAACTCGACGTCCTGGTCTTTTCAAGGGACAGCAAGGAGCCGGTCCTCGCCAACCTGAAGTCCTCCTACAATGGGCCGGTTTCCGGCGAGGTAACGACGGTTCCCGTAAGACCCTTCGACGTCAAGAAATGGGTCGACGCGGAATTCAGGATCGCCGGCGCGGAAAAGACCGAGATATCATTCAGTTCCGACAATGGAGGCACCTGGCAGCCCTTCAACGGCGCTCTTTCAGACGTGAAAGCGGCGGGAAACGGAGATGATTCCATGAAGTTCAAGCTTAAAATTTCCGGCAAGGAAGGGGCCGCCCCGCCTTTCTTCGCCGGAGGAGCCGTATCTTTCATCAGCGGCCCGAACAACTTCAAGACCGTCGAAAACGAAAGGCTGAAAGTCCAAGTGGATCCTTACGGCATAAAATCCATCTTCGACAAGAAGACGGGGCTGGCCGTCTCAAATGCGTCGGAACCGCATGCCGCGGTGGCCGGAATCACCATCAAGAAACCGGGCGCGGCGCCAGTCACAGTCGAAGACCTATACACAGCGTCGTTCGAGAGCTTCACCTGCGACAACGACAAGGCGAGCCCTGCGGCCGAGCTGATTCACCGCACAGCTTCTGGTATTCTTCTGAAGACAAATATGAAGCTGCTCGAAAACGGCCAGATCGAATGGCGGCTTGACATCGACAATCCGACCGGATTGGAAGTCGCCGAGATCAGGTTTCCGGTCATCACCGGACTTCAGCTCGGCGGAAACGCGCAGGACGACTGGATGTTCATGGCGAAGTGCTGGGGGCAGATCTGGCAGAACCCCGGAAAAGGCGGAAGGCTCAGCTCCTTCTGGGGACCGTCGATGAGATGGGCGGCGATATGGGACGAAAAGGTCGGATTCTACTACGGAATAGAGGACGAAAGGTTCGACGACTGCGGATTCATATTCGGCGGCGATGCGTCCGGCGGCGCCACGCTCTCGGCTTGCCAGAGGATACTTGTCAGGCCTGAGAGCAAGTGGAAAAGCGCGGTCTACAGGACGGCCGTCACCTCAGGCGACTGGCACGAAGGCGCGGATATCTACAGGAAATACAACTCTGACCACCTGAAGAAGTGCGACAGCCCGCCGTATGTGAAATGGCTCGTCGACACATGGTGCACCCAGGATTCCAACCATACGCCGGACAAGGGGTGGGACGTAATCAGACCCACGGCGCTGAACCTCATGGCGGCGAACAGGCAGATGACCGACGGCGCCGATTCCGGATACTGCGGGCTTTATCCTTATCCTTGCCCGGCATGGGGTTCCATCGACGAGTTCAAGCAGAAGCTCGAAGTCCGCAGGGCGTTCGGCGGGACTTATACGCCATACCACAACTTCCATCTCTGGTCTCCCGGATACGGGCATTACAAGCGCATCGGCTCGTTCCCGAAATCCAGGCTGCCGGCCAATGTTCCGAAACCGGATGACGAATGGTATTCCAAGGCTGCGACATACTCCTACGACGGAACATATCCGCGCCTGGAGAAGGACTATTTTGCACAGCTCGACATGGCCATGCCGTCAAAGGAATGGCGCGACTGGCTCTACTACTGGACCGCCAGCTACCTAGAATGGGGCGCCGACGGGATGTATTACGACCAGTTCAACATGATATACGGCAACGGCAGGCTCTACGACGAGTTCCCAACCTACGGCTGCTGGATGCCGGCGACGCTGGAGGTCATTTCAAGAATTAAAAAAGATTCGAGGAAGAAAGATCCGTTCTACACGAGTTCTGGCGAAGTGTGCAACGACGCCTACGGGCAATACCTCGATCTGCACATGACCTCAGGCGTCTTCAACAGGCTCGAATGCTACCGTTTCTGCAATCCTGAGCAGCTCATCATCGATGGCGGCTGGAACGGCGGCCTCGGACCCGCGTTCGGCGGCTGGGAGCGCGAAAGGTTCATCTGGCAGGTAGGCGCCCGCTTCGAACAGCTCATAGGCCCTGACGGCGCATACAACCCTCAAAATCCGGAAACCGGCCTCTGGGCTAGAAAAGTGCTGGCCCTGCGCAGGGCGGTTAAGGGCATCGCATACGACGCTCAATTCATGGACGACAAGGGCATAAGCATGAAGGATGCGTCCGGCAAGGCGCTCAAGCCGGAATGGACCTATTGCGGCAGCAGCCAGAACGCCCCCTACCGCGGAGTCACCTGCAAGTGGTTCCTCCTTGCGGACGACAAGGAAAAAGGCGCCCTCCTGAACATCATCAACGCGGTCTCCGACGGCAAGCCTGAATCCAAATGTTCGCAGCTCCGTGGCGCTGTCCTTTCGATAGACACCGGAGCGTTCAGCCCGGTCAAATCGGCGCTCGCATTCACGCTCGACGGCAGCGTCAGCAGAATCGACGGAAAGCAGGACGGGAACATATACTCATTCGAAATTCCGGCCTCGGAACTGTCTTCGGTCATCCTCTCGTCAGGCAGGATGAGGCCTGTAGTGGAATGGGATATTGACAGCCAGGCGGCGACGGCCTCAGCCGCCAGGAATCTGCGGATGAAGATAACAAACCCCAATCCCGAAGACATGGAAGGCAAGGCGGAACTCAGGCTGCCGCAGGGCTTTGCGAAGTCCGCAGCCGCCGAATTCGGCCCCCTTCCCTTCGGAGAATCAATTGAATTCTCAGTTCCAGTCGCGGTAAAGGAAGACGCTCCGAAAGGCAGGCACGACGTCTGGTGCGACATCAGCACGAACACAGGCGCCTTCTCCGCCTACCACTTCATCGTCGTCAACGATCCGCTGGTCGCCGATCTCCGCGGAAATCCGGGCAATTATCATCTCTGGCTAAAGAATCTGTCGAACGCCCAACAAGCCGGCAAAATATCCTGCGGGGAAACTGACGGCCTGAAAGTTTCATGCCCCGCCAGCTTTAAAGTCCCGGCAGGCGCCGAAATGTCGATCCCGGTAGAGGTCTCAGGAAACGACAAGCTCAAGGAGATTTCTGAAATAAAGATCCGGGTTAAGACCGACAAGCAGGACGTTGTACTACGCAGGGGCGTCATGCCCGTATTGCCCAACGGCGACTTCGAGATGGATTCCGCCGGGGACATGAAGCCCGACTGGTGGATGTGCAGGAAGAAAGGCGACGACTGGAGCTATGAAAGGATGTACCTCGACAAGGACGCCCATTCCGGCTCCCGCTCTCTGCGCCTCGATCCACCCGACAAGGAAAAGGCCGAGGAGTTCATAACCGCCTATCCGGTCAATTCCGCGCTGAAGCCCGGCACAAAATACAAGGTCTCGCTCTGGATCAAGTCGGAGTCCAAGGACGGAGTTTTTGCGAGATTCGCAGGACGGGAGCTCGGCAAAGGCCAGACCGGACCGGAATGGAAGATGTTCTCGGCTGAATTCAAGACCGGACCCGGCACAGAAAGCCTCGCCGGACGGATACTCTTCAACTACTCCGACAAGCCCGCATTCTTCGACGACATCGAAGTATGCGAGATTGCAGGCAATTAGGACGGAGAGGGGCTGTAAATGAAAAAATTCACACTCATCGAACTGCTCGTGGTTATTGCAATAATCGCGATTCTAGCGTCGCTGCTCCTCCCAGCTCTTCGGAACGCAAAGGCTTTGAGCCACAAGATATCGTGCCTCAATAATCTTAAGCAGTTTTCAACCATAGCGCACTTCTACGCCGGGGATTACAACGACTATATGCCCTGCGCATTCCGGCGGTCGTCCCGCGGCGGCCTGGGCTGCTGGATGTCGTATACCGCCATCTACGCCCCTTTGAATCCTCAATACAATAGGACAGGCCTATATTTCTGTTCGGGAAACCAACGATGGTATGGCGGCGGAACACCAAGCACCAACTATTCCTGGAACCGTGACATGGGATACTGCGACACAGATACAATCCCTGGCGGAACCCGCTCTCCAAAGACACAGGAGATCACAACGCCACCGAACAGCTTTGCCCTTATTGTGGATGGCATAAGCACCACTATCCCTCCCGATCCCGGCGCCACAACATGCAATTATAATGCTCCGGAGACCTCACTTATATGGGAAAATACCGCGGTCTATCAGCTGTTCAACTCGCATAACAGATCTGACAACTTCGGCTTCCTCGACGGGCATGCTGAAAGCTACAAGAGGGGATCCACAAGCCGTTTCATGTTCACACCAAAAAATAACATCATAGATTCATATCTTGTAGCAAGTGAATGACGTCCTCTATAATTAGCCGCAATTATTCCCCTCTTGCTAGGCTACGCCATCTCTAAATCCTGTAAGCAGTTGACACATCAACCGTAACACCTCTGTCTTTCCTCAAAGACAATCGGTGTCGGAGTCGGATTTGCTATCGGAATCGAATATATAACTAGAAATCGATCCCGATACCGATTCCGATACCGATTCAGAACTTAAGACTGCAGGCTAACGCAGTATAACTTCGGCGTTATTGCCGTCCTTTTCAACCTTCACAACTATGCCGCGGAGGCTGGCCGCCTTCGTGCCGGTGGCGGAGACGCCGGCTATTTCCTGCAGGCCTGCGCCGGCTAAAAGCCTTTTCAAGTCAAGCATGGATACAGCAAAAGGGCGTAGTTTGCTGAATCCATACTTCTGACACCACGCAAAATAAAGCGCGAGACGGAATATGCAACGGCTGGAAGGCGAGATCCCGCAGGCGATTCCGCACCCCTTAAAACAGGTAATTGAAATCTTCCAGTTTCCGGGCTAAAGCATTTGAATAATGCAATTCCCGATGTCAATTAATGGGGTTTTCCGCCTGATCTGGCCAGACGTGGCCCAGACGGAAACAAGATCCCTGATAGCTACGCAGTCTGCATCCGGAGTCTATATATTTTAAAAGACTGGCAAAATTAGGAGCCTGAAAATGGGCAAGAAACTGTATGTCGGAAACTTGAGTTTCGACATGAAGCAGGCGGAACTCGAGGCATTGTTCTCGCAGGTTGGACGCGTCGAAGAGGCAGTAATCATAATGGATCGCGAGACAAACCGCGGCAAGGGCTTCGGCTTTGTAACGATGGCGACCGACGAAGACGCAAAAAAGGCCATTGCGGAATTCGACGGCAAGGACTGCAACGGCAGAGCGCTCAAGGTCAACGAGGCCAGACCTCGCGAGGAACGCGGCGGCCGTGGCGGTTTTGGCGGCGGCGGAAGACGCTGAACTCCTGAGATGTTTTCGGCAAAGGCGTTTCCCTGGGGAAGCGCCTGCTTTCCTTTCAAAGAATTTGCAGCCCCGGGTCAGCCTGCAATATAGCGGATGGCTTGGATGGTTGCGTTTTATACTCCTTTAGGCTGAAAAATTTACATTTTGATTGCGGAGATTTTGGGAATTGCTCCGTATCCTGAGAGGCCGACGATACCGAGGTATCGA
The DNA here is from genome assembly GCA_964636325.1 of uncultured Victivallaceae bacterium. GTDB lineage: Bacteria > Verrucomicrobiota > Lentisphaeria > Victivallales > GWF2-50-93 > CAZWRV01. The sequence goes on from CAZWRV010000105.1 coordinate 7,757, forward strand.
AGGGTGCGGAGCAAAACCGAAAGACCGCAACCGCCTTGCGGAGAGGGCGGAAACGGAATCGTATATCTCGCGGAAGAGCCTGCCACAAGGAGGCTGGCCGCACCCAAGGTCATGCTTCCAAAGATCGCGTCCGACAAGAAGGCGCAGGCCGACTTCCTCAGGGAGACCGAGAACACGACCGCACTCAGACACAGGAACGCAGTCCAGCTCTTCGACTACGGCTGTTCGAACGGGACGTTCTTCATGACGCTCGGATACTGCGATGGCGGCAGCGTCGACAAGATCGGAGACTTCGGCCTGGCGAAGGCGTTCGAATTCGCCGGACTCAGCGACCGCACGCGCACGGGTACGGCCGCGGGCAAGCCGTACTACATGCCGAGGCAGAAGGCCCTCTGAACATGAAATATTCCGCCTTGACAGACAAGGGCCTCAACCGCGAGAAGAACGAGGACACCTTCAAGGTGCGGCCGGACCTCGGGCTCTTCATCGTCTCCGACGGCATGGGCGGGGAGCATGCGGGGGATCTCGCCTCAAGGCTGGTCGCCGACGCCCTGCCCGGGATATTTTCGCCGATAATAGAGACGAAGGATATCTCGTCGCCGCTGGTGCAGGCAAGGTTCCTGGAGGGGCTGGCCTCGCTCAGCAGTTCGCTCCGCGAAAGGACAAGGCACAAGCCCGGCCTCGACGGCATGGGCGCCACCGTGGTGGCGGCCGTGGTCGGCAGGTCGGAGATGATCGTCGTCCACATGGGCGACAGCCGGGCCTACCTCCTCCGCGGCGGCACCCTCTCACAGCTCACAAGGGATCATACCATAGTCCAGATACTTCTGGACACCAAGGAGATAAGCACGGAAGAAGCCCTCACCCATCCGTCCAAGGGCACCTTGACTCGCTATGTCGGGATGGACGGCAACCCGCTGCCGGAAATCACCTACACCAACATCAGGGCCGGCGACAAGGTGCTCCTCTGCTCCGACGGCCTCCACGGGATGCTTCCGGCGGACCGCATCAGGGCCGCAATGCTCTCCAGCGAGAAGCCGAGGCAGATATGCTCGCGGCTGATCGCCCAGGCTAACGAGGCCGGCGGGAAGGACAACATCACGGCGATCGTCCTCGCATTCCCCGCCGGAGGGAAATGAACATCAGAAATATTCAGTGAACTACGCCCTTTCACTGAATATTTGCCTAGGTTTTGATTCCCCTTCGGGCGGAAGAACCGTCAATCTTCCTTGCCTTCGGAAAAGACGATCGCCTCGAAGGTTTCGAACTTAGTCTTGGGATCCTTCCAGGAGTCGGGCTTGAGGCCGGCCTTCAGCGAGAGATGTGTGAGCGTAGTTTCGGCGTCCCATCCCTGTTCGGGGGCGACCTGCGGCAGGAAGAGCGCGGAAGAGCGGCCCTGGCTTAGTATTATCCCGTGCCTTCCTACGACGAAGGCGTCAGGGCCGGATATGGGCTCTGGCGGAGTAAGGACGGATATCTCTATGACTAGCTCCGAGGCCTCGTTAATCGAGGACACCGGCCTGAACCTGGGATCGTGGAAGGCGGAGTTGAGCGCGTTGTGGACGACATTTTCGACGAGCGGTTCGAACGCGTCTATGTTGCCGATGCAGCCCTTGAGCTGATGGTTCCTCCTAAGGTGCAGCGTCACGAAGCAAGACCTTTTCTCGTGCAGCTTCGGTGAAAATGCGCCGGTATCGGGCATCGACTTTCTCAAAAGGGCGTTTTCAATTGCCGTCCTGGCCAGATTAAGAAGACTCCTTTTTTCTTCCGGAGTGTAGTAGTCCTTGTTGTCCATCTGAATTTTCTGTGAAATTAAAATGACAGCGCACCTTGCGGGATGCGCTGCCGTCTCTAAATCATTTCTCCGAACCGGAATCTTACGAAGTAATGCTTATTTCTTCGGTATCTTAAGTGAGGAGGAGGGCTTCAGCTTGCCGTCCGCGGGGATGTCCGGATTCAGCTTGCGGATGTCGTCGGCCTTCACGCCGTAAAGTGCAGCTATTTCATCAAGGGATGTTTCGCCTTCGATGACTTCGTGCATGTAGAACTCGGCGTTAGTCGCCGGAGCCGCGCCTTCGGCCGCCGGAGCCGCCGTCTTTGCCGCGGCGCCTGCCGTCTGTTCTGAAGCGACGGGAGGATTAGTCTTCGCGACCGGGGTCGGCGCAGCGGTTCCAGGCGCCGACGCGGAGGCCTTTGCGGTGGCCGCGCCGCCGACGGGTTCCGCAGGAGCGTCGAGTATCTTGTCAATGTCCTCCTGGCCCATCGCCTCGATCTTGCTGGGATCTGCCGCCGCGACCTTTCCCGCATCCGCTTTGGGGGCGGTCTTTGACGCGGCCGCGCCGCCGGCGGGTTCCACAGGCCTGGCGCCGGCCTTCAGGGAGAGCTTCTGTCCGATCTGCAGGGGCTTCTTGGCGTCTAGGTTGTTCGCCTTGACGATCTCGTCTATCTTTAGTCCGTGCCTTTTCGCAATCTTGTCCAGCGAGTCGCCGCTCTTCACTACGTATGTGCCTTCGACGGGAAGCTGTGCTTTTGCGGCCGGCGAGTCGGATTTCTTGGCGGGATGGGATGAGGACGGCTTCTTAGGCGCGTCCTTGTGCTCGGGCTTGGCCGACTTAGGGGCAGAGGCCTTTTCCGGGACGTCGGCCCTCAGCGATCCGCCGGGCGGAATGCGGAGCACCACTCCGACCCTGAGAGCTTTGTCTGGCGACATGTTGTTCTCGGCTGCAAGCTCCCCTGTGCTGACTCCGTATTTCCTGGCGATTTTCCATAGGGAGTCGCCCTTCTCGACCTTGTGCGTGAGCAGTTCGGCCTTAGGCGCGGCAGGCGGAGGAGTAAAAGTGTCCTGGGGTGTGAGAACCGGCTCGGGCTTCTTGAGTTCGACTCCGGACGGCGGCGCGGCCGGACTGTCCGACGGCTCCGCGTTGCTCGGAACCGGCACGCCGGGCCTCTCCTGCAATACTTCGTTGGTCTTGCAGCCGCCTGTCATCGTGATCGTGCCGATCACGACTAGGTGAAGGGCTGCGACAGCGGCCAGGATCATGAGGACCTTGCTCTTCATTTTCTGACAACCTCCTGATTTATGATATGGATGAATTTTCTTCCTCGTTCCTTGTAGTCCTTGAACATGTCCATGCTTGCGCAGCCGGGTGACAGCAGAACCACGTCGCCGGATTCCGCATTGGCGCATGCTGCAAGCACGGCATCCTCAAATTTTACAAACACATTACAGACAATATCACGTCCCAGCGCGCTTGCCAATTTATTTTTGCATTCTCCTGCAAGAAAAATCGCTTTTATTTTATCCTTCTCGGATAGGATGGGAGAGAAGTCCATGTTCTTGTCGAGCCCCCCGGCGACGAGGCAGACGTTCCTTCTTCCGCCGACCGTCCTCAGCGCGACGACGACGGAATCGGGGTTGGTGGCCTTCGAGTCGTTTATATAAGTGATTCCTCCCGAGCAGTATATGACTTCCAGCCTGTGCTCTCCGGCCTTGAAGGAGAGGGCTGCGGCGGCCATGGCGGCCACGTCCGCGTCCGGCACCGCGGCCAGGACCAGCGCTACGGCCGCGAGGATGTTCTCGACGTTGTGGAGGCCCTTGAGGTTCGCGTCCGCGGCGCAGAAGAGTATTTCGTCCCTGCCTCCCGACCTGCGGACGATTTCGAGGTTCCGGTTGCTGTGGTAGTCGGCCGCTTCGTCGGTTCCGGAGAATGTGGCCGGCCTGGCCGGAGTGCCCATGAAACTGTTCCAATAGCCTGCGAGGTCGGATCTTATCAGGCAGCGCTCCGGGGAGGGGATGTTGCGGAATATCCTGAACTTCGATTCGGCGTACGCGTCCGTACCTGCGTATCTGTTCATATGGTCGGAAGTGATGTTCAGGACTGCGGCGGACGCGGGCGCGAAGCGGTACGACCTGTCGAGCTGGAACGAGCTGACCTCCGTCACGATGAAGTCGTATTTCTCGCCGGACGACGAGATTTCGGAGAGTGGGACGCCGATGTTGCCTGCGGAAACCGTCCTGAGGCCGAGGGCGGAAATCAGCGCGGTCACCAGCTCCGTGGTGGTGGTCTTGCCGTTCGTTCCGGTCACAGCGATGATAGGTGCGGATGAGAAGAGGCTGCCGAACTCCAGCTCGCTGATTACCGGCGCTCCGAGGGAGGAGGCGGCTGCGAGGAGGGGCGAGCCGTCCGGTATTCCGGGGCTTGTGACCACCAGGTCCGCCGCAGGCAGCGGACCGCCCTTCCATCCGAGGACGAACTCGCAGCCGGGAAAAGGGCAGGCCCCGGCCGACTTCTCCAGCTCCGGGCCGGCGCCCTCGTCGACGACGGCCACCCTGAAGCCCTTGCAGGACGCCAGTTTCGCCGCGCCGCGCCCGCTCCTGCCGAAGCCGAGCACCGCCACGCGCCTGACGCCGCCGATGTCGAAGCTGTCAGCGTTCATTGCCCGTGCGCTCCTCAGCGGATTTTCAAGGTTGCCAGGCCGATCATCGCGAAGAGGCCCGAGAGTATCCAGAAGCGGACCACGATCTGCGTCTCGGTCCAGCCGAGCTGCTCGAAGTGGTGGTGTATGGGCGTACAGCGGAAGATCCTGCGCTTGAACAGCTTGAAGCTTATCACCTGCAGTATGACCGACACGGCCTCCATCACGAACACGCCGCCGACCAGCACGAGCGTCAGCTCCTGCCTGACGAGAACCGCGATAAGCCCGATCGACCCGCCGAGCGCAAGGCTGCCCGTGTCGCCCATGAACATGGATGCAGGATGGCAGTTGTACCACAGAAAGCCGAGGCAGGCGCCGACTATGGCCGCGGCGAAGACCGTCACCTCGCTGGCGCCGGGTATGAAGGGGATGTTCAGGTAAGCCGCGAAGATCCTGTGCCCGCACATGTAGGCGAAGACCGCGTATGTGAGCGTGCAGAAGACCGAGCATCCGACCGCCAGGCCGTCCTTGCCGTCCGTGAGGTTCACCGCGTTTGAAGACGACACGACGACAAGCGCGGCGAATGCGAGCGCCACGAGGATAGGGATTTCCATAAGCAGCGGGTTCTTGAGGAAGGGCAGCATGATGTCCCTCGTGCTGCTCCCGGTCGCGGGCAGGCAGTCCAGATACCAGGCTCCGCAGAGCGCGATCAGCACCTGGAGCGCGAGCTTCGCCTTCCCGGGGATACCGTCGCGCTTACCGTGCGCCACCTTGGAGTAGTCGTCCAGGAAGCCCACTAGCGCGAGCGAGAAAAGGGTCGCCACGAACACGATCACCAGGGGGTTCGTGGGCGTCGCCCAAAGGAAGGTCGAGATTATGATGGAGAAGACTATCAGAACCCCGCCCATGGACGGAACCTTGTCCTTCCTCCTGTCCACGAACTCTTCCTTCACCAGCCCCTCCAACCTCGCGGGAGCATTCGCCCCTAGGGACTTGAGGAACCTCACCGTGAAGGGGCCGAGGAAGTATGCGATCAGTAGGGAGGTCATCAGCGCCCCTCCGGCCCTGAACGTCACGTATTTGAACAGGCGCAACGGCCCGATTGCATTGTCGAAAAAAGCGAGATATTCAAGCATTTCGCAAAGACGTATGGCTCATGGGCGGCGTCAGCCGCCGTCTATTTTGACCGAAAATAAAAAGAGGACATGATCACGTCAAAGTCAAACGCAGTTCATGAGAAAATGCAGACTATTCCGTTGTGGAGGCAGTGCAGCACGATGCATGGGAGAAGCGACTTCCTCCATATGTAGAGGAGCTGCAGCGTGATCCCCAGGGCGAAGAGGCCGGGGCTTGATATTATGCTGGCATGCATGAAGGCGAAGATCAGCGAGGCCCCCACCGCCGACGCGGCCGTGCCCGCGCCCCCAACCTCCTTCATGAAGTTGAATACGACGTTCCGGAACACAAGCTCCTCCGATACCGGCGCAAGCACGACTGCCGCGAAGAGCGTGGCCGCGAAGATGAGCCTGTCGGGCTCCCGCAGCGCGCGGAACAGTTCCGGAGGCCTCACCTCCATGCCCACCTGGCCGGCATACTGGAACGCGGCAAGGGTCAGGATTACGATGACGGGAAGCGCAATCGTCTCGGCGACCAGGGCGTCCAGAATGAACGAATTCCTCCAGCCCGACATCCCGAGGAACCTGCCGGAAGTGTAGTCGGCGGTGCAGAAGTTGGACGCAATCCCGATGGCGACCAATGACATGCCCTGGTGCATGTAGAGGCCGAAAAGCATCATCACCTTGTCGCCGTCCAGGGAGTCCGACAGATAGAGAGTCCTCTTGAGGATCGGCGCGAGCAGGAATACGGAAAGATACGCGAACACGATTCCGATCAGAGCCGTGACAAGCCATCTGTGGTACGTGGCGGTGCGATCCGGATCTTGGTCAATATTCATACATGCTGTTCGTAGGCCGCCGGCTCAATGCCTTTCGCAGGCGCTCTGATCGGGCCAGCCGAGTCGTTTCTCCGCGTTGTCTATGGCGTCCGGCTTGAGCGAGTCATCTATGTGGCCGTCGCAGAAGGACGCGACCGCCATCTTCCTATGCCTGAAATGGGCCCTCGCCTTGTGCTCGACGGCGGGCTGCGAGAACACGTATCTGGCCCAGAAGTAGTAGCTCTCCTCCAGTCCCTCGGCGGATTCGAAGGCCGAGTCCGTCATGAGCATCGTCCTGTCGGGAGCCTTTATGTCTATGAGCTTGGCCGGAGCCGTCTTAAGAAGCAGCTCCTCTATGTCGGCCTCCGGCGGCGGGGCGGGATTCAGCTCCGGCGATCCGCCGACGTATTCGGCGTTGTAGCCGTAGGAGCAGGCCATCTCAAGCCCGGGGGAGATGCTCTTGAACCCGGAATGAAAGGCCGGGCAGAGCAGGACGTTGCTGCTCTTCAGGTATTCGTAGATCGGCGATTTGTCAAACTTGGATTCGGCCCCGTCGTTGTAGTAGCACCAGTAGTATGTCGCGGCTCCGGCCTTGCGCCTGGTGTAGGGGTAGTAGTGGTATTCGTCCGCGTAGAGCTTGATCGACATAGATATCTGCAGGAGGTTGGAGGAGCACTGGGTCTTCTTCGCCTTGTTCCTGGACATGTCGAGGAGCGGGACAAGTATTGCCGCCAGCAGCGATATTATCGCTACCACGAAAAGAAGCTCAAGGATCGTGAAGTCCCGACGCCTATTTCTTAGCGGTGCTTCCATCTGCCTTCCTTCCCTTCCCTTGTTCCTTTTCCGGCGGCTTGCCGTAACGGACCGCGTTGACGACGGAAATGCTGTCCCCGTCGAGCTCCACGAGAAACCTGATCTTCGAGTCGTGGGGAGGCGGCTTGGCGGCGAGAACCTCGAAGCGGGATTCCGTCCCCAGGTTCTTCGCGTCATAGACGACCTCGGACACCTTGAACGCATTAAGGTCGGGCGCGCCAAGTATCCTGCGGCATGCGTTCCTCCACGCCTCCGGCGCGTTCTTGTTCAGAATCGCCTCCGTGTCGGGGCCGGTCTTCGCCTTGATTATCTTCTCGTTCACGAATGACTCGATCTTCTCCCTGTCCCCGGGGCTGACCTTTGGTGCGATCCAGACCTCGCGGTTCGCCAGCGAGGTGAAATATCTTATGGTATGGAAGGTCGGGAACCAGAGCGCGAAGAGGAATACGGTCCCGAGAAGCAGGTAGAACAGCCTGCCGTAGTCGGCCTTCTCCTTCTTGATTTCCTCCTCGAACTGCTTCCTCTGCTCGACCGCCACGTCGATATGACTCTGCTTGGCGGAGCTGTTCCTGCTCTGCTCCTCCTGCTGTTTCTTCTTGGCGGCCTCGCGGACCCTGCGTTCGATGTCCTTTACGGTGTCCAGCATCGTATTCGCCCTTTCCCGGGCTGTGGCGGAGGTGGAGTTCAAAGCGCATACTATAACATCACTTACATTTGAAGTCTAGCCTGCATGGTTGTTTGAGAATCGCCTCAATGTTTGCGCGAGCCAGGCATGGCCGCTTGAAAAGACTCCGCGAACAATGTAGCTTTATAAAAAATGAACCGGAGGCGGCGATGGGCGAAAAAGAGAAACTGCCAGGCGGCAGCGAGACCATAATGCTCGTTGACGACCAGGACGCGATCTGGGACTTCATGATCGAGGCGCTGCAGAACCTCGGATATTCGGTCATACTCGCGGAAAACGGCCAGGACGCCGTGGAAATATACAAGAACAATCCGGGCCAGGTGGACCTCGTCATACTCGACATGATCATGCCCAAGCTCGGCGGCCACAACACCTTCTACCAGCTCAAGGCCGTCGATCCGTCCGTCAAGGTCATACTCTCCAGCGGCTACGTCTCGGAGGAGGAGGTGGACGACCTTCTCAAGCAGGGCGCGAAGGCCTTCATCCCCAAGCCCCACAGGATCAAGATGATCGCCAGGGAAATCAGAAGGGTCCTCGACGAGAAGTGATCGACGTCCTCAAAGAAACCTCCAGGATGGAGAAGGCCTTCCTTGTCGGAGTCCAGGAGCCCGGAATGGACTCCTTCACCGCCGGTGAACACCTTTTCGAACTCAACGAGCTCGTAGCCAGCCTCGGCCTCTCCGTAGCCGGCGAACTAATGGTGACGCTGAGGGAGCCGTGCCCGCGCCTCTTCATCGGCTCGGGCAAGGCCGGGCAGGCCGTGGCGGCCGCGAAGGAGAAGGGAGCGGACTGCATCGTCGTGGACCATGAGCTTACCCCGTCGCAGCAGAGGAACTGGGAGAAGCTCTCCGGTCTTCCAGTCGTGGACAGGCAGGAGGTCATAATCGACATCTTCGCGAAGCGCGCATCCACGAAGGAGGCCGTCATACAGGTCGAGCTGGCAAGGCTCCAGTACCTCCTCCCACGGCTCGCAAGGGCCTGGACCCACCTATCGAGGCAGAAGGGCGGCGCCATGGGGACGAGGGGCGAGGGCGAACAGCAGATCGAGGTGGACCGCCGCATCATCAAGCAGAAGATCGCCCACTACCAGCGCGAGCTGAAGGAGCTCAAGCTGCACCGCAACGTCCAGCGCAAGCAGATGACCCGCACGGAAATCCCGCACGCCGCCATCGTAGGCTACACGAACGCGGGCAAGTCCACACTCCTCAACGCCCTGAGCGGCGCATCCGTCCTCGTCGAGGACAAGCTTTTCGCGACCCTCGACCCGACCACCCGCCAGATAATGCTCCTGAACAAGCAGCCCATGCTCGTCACCGACACCGTGGGCTTCGTCCGCAAGCTTCCGCACCTGCTCGTCGAGGCCTTCAAGTCAACCCTCGAGGAGGCCGTCATCTCCGACTTCATCGTCCACGTGCTCGACATCAGCTCCCCTTATTTCGAGGAGCACTACTCCACGACGATGTCCGTCCTGGAGGAGCTCGGCGCCAGCGGCAAGGACGTCATCACCGTCCTCAACAAGGCCGACGTCCAGACCGACCAGGTCATCAGGCTCCGTCTGAAGCACAGGTTCCCCGACGGGATATTCATCTCGGCCAGGAAGGGCGAAGGGATCGACCAGCTCATCGCGGCGATGACCGCGAAGGTCAGGCCCAGGACCGAAATCATCAGGCTGCGCCTGCCCCCGGCCCGCCACGACCTCGCTTCGCTCGCCTACAGCGGGGGAAAGGTGATCTCGACCAGATACGACGACGACGGCACTATCCATATGGCGGCCAGCGTCGCGAAGAATATCGTCGACAAGTTCGCAGGATACCTGGAAGATTAGACGATCAGCGTTTGCGGACTTCGCTGCTCGCATGCCCGTCGAAGAAGAGGTAGTTCCGCCCCCGCGGCATCCAGTAGATGTCCGCCTGTGAGTCCCATCCCGCCCCGGCGTTCGGGAATGGATTGGGCAGGGAACGCATGTGCGGTTCGCGGAAATACCAGGCTCCTCCCGTCACCTGGCCCATTGAAGGACAGCCCGCGATGGTGCCTTGAGTCTTGCCGCGCCATCGCATCGCCGCCATGGGCGAGTAGAAGTCGAGGCTCGTGTCCACCAGCTTCTCCCGTTCGCTGATGTAGACGAGGAAGGTGTTGTGCCCGTAATAGATCAGGTCGTGCTTCCATGTCCCGGGGCCTCCATACTGGAAGCGGGGCGTGTTGTCGCCGCCGCTGCGTCCGGCCCAGCGGTTCGCGCCGCCCGTGAGAGCGGACGTGCATTGCATTTCGGGATGATCGTAGTCGTCCGCGCCGCGTCCGTCGAGATGCCCGGCCTGCTTGAGCGCGGCCACCCAGTAGCCCCGCCCGCTCATGGTCACTCCCAGCCTGGCCGGAACTCCCGGCGCAGTGGTCGTGTCGTAGAAGACGTTAGTAGGATCATGGTTGGACGGCAGCTCCTGGAAGTCGCTTCCATACACATGGCACTTCACTCCCGCCTGCTTAAGATTGTTCAGGCAGTTCAACAGCTTCGCCTGCTCGCGGGCATACGAAAGGGCCGGAAGCATTATCGCGAGAAGAATCCCAATGATGGCGATCACCACAAGAAGCTCGATCAATGTGAAGCCGCGGCCCGCGCAAAGCTTGGCGCCGGAAGGGAGAATCTCTGGCCCCTTGATATGAACAGCCCTGCTCATGTCACCATAACTTGCAATGCGACAGCATCTGCCGATAATTTCAACCGCGATTCCTCAAATGCAAGTATTCCTCGGCCGATGTTTGCTTTCTTCCCGACAGGTGGCAGATTTTCTTAAACCGAATAAACAAAACACCGGGTGCCACAATGAAAAGGCTGATCCTTGCCATTCTCGCCGCCTCCTTCGCCGCCGGCTGCGCCACCGGGCGCAACGAGATGCTCGCCGCCAAGCTCGACCGCAAGTCGCTCAGGATCGGCGTCGAGACAAGCTTCAAGCCCTTCATCTTCAGGCAGGACGGCAGGATATCCGGAATAGAGGCCGACTTCGCGCGCGAGATCGGAAGGCTTACCGGCGCCGAGATACAGTTCGTCGAGACGAAGTGGGAAGACCTCATCCCCAATCTCTGCGAAAAAAAGATCGACGTGATCATGTCCGGAATGACCGTCACCGAGGAGCGCTCCAAGAAAATCAGCTTCTGCAGCCCCTACATCGTCGCGGGGCAGATGGCCGTGCTCCGCACGACCGACATCGCCGAGTTCTCCACGGGCCTCAAGGTCATCCAGACGAAGAAGAGGATAGGCTTCGTCAAGGACACCACCGGCAACTTCTTCGTCGCGTCGAGATGCGTCAACGCCGGAAAGATCCCTTTCGACACGCCGCAGCAGGGCATCAACGCCCTGCTCAACGGCGGAATCGACGTGTTCATCGTGGACGCCCCGGTCACATGGGCTCTGACGAACACCAGGCTGACCACCCTCTGCGAACCCCTTACGCACGAGCCCATCGCATGGGCCGTCAATACGGAGGACAAGATTCTCAAGGAAGTCCTCGACAAGTCCCTGAACATACTCAAGGTGGACGGCACCGCCATGCGCATAGAGAGGAAATGGATTCCGGAAGTCCTACTCAACCAGATATACTGAAAACACATGCTCCAATAACCAATCTCCCCAAAAACTCCAAATGCGAAATTCAAGACAACGAAACATCACTTTGGAATTTATCTGTAATTTGGCGCTTGGGATTTCCGATTACACCGCTTTTCTTCTATGAAAAATCTCGGCACTCTCAACAAGGAATTTTCAGTTGCCGGCAGGCTTGAATTCGTCACGGGCAAAGGAGGCATGATCCTTGCAGAGATGCGCTGCCCACCCGCGAAATGCGCCGTCAGCATCTACGGCGGACACGTCCTCAGCTTCATGCCCGACGGCAGGAACGACGTCCTCTGGATGAGCGCGTCGAGCTTCTTCGAGAAGGGCAGGCCGATCCGCGGAGGAATACCAGTATGCTGGCCCTGGTTCGGCGCTCATCCTTCCGATAAGTCAATGCCATCCCACGGTTTCGCAAGGATATCGGACTGGATAGTCAAGTCGGCGTCATGCGCCGGAGAAGACTTCACGGAACTCGTCCTCTCCCTCGACAATTCCTGCATTGACCCGGAGAGGTTCAATGTCCAGCCCTTCAATCTCGAACTGGCGGTCAGGTGCGGAAAAAGCCTGGAGCTCGAACTGATCACAGAAAACAGGGGAACCGAGGAATTTACCGTCAGCGAGGCGCTCCATTCATATCTCGCAGTTTCGGAAATAGGAAGGATCGCGGTCTCCGGTCTGGACGGGGCTGGATACATCGAGACCGCCGGCGGCATCCATGAGAGGAGAACACAGTCCGGTGACGTCACATTCGACCGCGAAGTCGACCGGGTCTACTGCGGTTCCACCGCGGACTGCATAATTTCGGATCCCGGACTAGGCAGATCCGTCAAGGTCTCAAAGGCGGGAAGCAGGACTACGGTCGTGTGGAATCCATGGATTGCGAAGTCCGCAAAAATGCCCGATTTCGGGGACGACGAATATCTCTCCATGGTCTGCGTCGAGACCGCCAATGCCGCGGACGACGCCCTCCGGATACCGCCGGGAGGGATGCACGGCATGAGGCTGCGGCTGCAGACCTGCTGACGATGAGCCGATTTCAGACTCCACAATCTGTCCTTCGGGAAAAATGCGCCCTTGCGGCGCGCAGGTAGCTTGCGCGCGGCGCGCGCAAAGGGCAAACTCTGCATACGAGTAATGCTGTGTTATGTTGCTTGCGCGCGGCGCGCGCAAACTACTTTTGATAAAAACGTTTTCCAAGTTGCACCATAAGGGATTAAGGCTTGTGCTTGACCCCGCCGGCGTGAGCGCCGGCCAGCATTCCGCTCGAGAACGCCCATTGAAGGTTGTATCCTCCGCACGGGCCGTCGAGGTCGAGGACTTCGCCTGCGAAAAAGAGCCCTTTGACGAGCCTGCTTTCGAGCTTCACAGGGTCGACATGCTTCAGCGATATTCCGCCGCGCGTAACCATGGCGCTTTCGAATCCGCCGGTGGCGGCGGCGGTGAGGGACGCCCCTTTCAGCGCCGCGGCAAGTTCGTCCCTTGAACGCCTTGGAAACAAGGCGGTCTTGACGTCCGCTGCGATACCGCGGTGCTCCGCCAGACGGAGGACTAGATTCCTCGGAAGGCGTTTTGAAAGCAACGCCGCCGCGCTTTTCGCCCCTTCGCGCTCCTGCCATTCTCCGAATTTCGCAATCCATCCGTCCTTCGATATTTCCGGGGTCAGGTCAAGCTCCATCGAAACGGCCGCGTGCTTGCGGAGGGCGGAGGACACCTCGCCGGAGATGTCTAGCGCGGCGGGGCCGGAAACTCCGCTGTGGGTGAAGACGAGCGGGCCGCGCGAAATTGTCGCCGGGCCTTTCACCTTGATTGACAGGGCAGCGTCCTCCAGCGTTATGCCTGCGCAGAGGCCGGGCCACTTCTCTGAGACCAGGATGTCCGTCAGCGCGGGCAGCGGCGCGACGATTCCATGCCCGGCGGACTCGGCGATATGGTATCCGTCGTCGCCTCCGCCGAGGCCCGGATATGATTTGCCTCCGGTAGCCAGGACAAAGGCGCGGCACTTGAAGGCCGAAGACTGCGAACGGACTCCGGCTACTCCTCCATTCTCAATAATCATGTCTTCGATCCTGACGCCTGTCCTGAGCTCCACTCCCAGCGACGAGGCTTGTCTCAGGAGCGCGTCAAGGACATCCCTCGAACTCCGGCTTTCCGGAAAGAAATGGAAGCCGTCGGGGCTTGAAATTTTTACGCCAATGCCTCCCATAAATATCCTGAGCTTTTCCGGAGGCGTCATCCTCAGCGCGGGAAGGATGAAGCGCCCCTGGCGGCCGAAGGCGCGGACGAAGGCCTCCTCGCCGGCGGAGTTGCTGATGTTGCAATGGCCGCCGCCGCTTGCAAGGAGCCTCAGTCCGGGCTGAGGCATCTTTTCGAGGACTAGGACCGATGCGCCGGCTCCGGCCGCGGCGATCGCCGCGGAAAGGCCGGCCGGGCCCGCCCCGGCGATCAGAACGTCATGGTATTCTTCCATTTATGGGAAAGCCCTGTTTAATTCTCGCGCCGGAAACTGTCAAAATCTTTTCCGGGTGCTATATTACGCCTGTTTAAGTTTTATGGATTATACTCCTTTAGCGTGAAAATTTAAATTTTGACGGGCAAGATTTGGGATTGGATTTTTTCGTTCCGACCGAGTGGCGACA
>CAZWRV010000106.1:0-21835 GCA_964636325.1 uncultured Victivallaceae bacterium
CATCGAGTTTCTGTTCGACAGAACTGGCGGATTTCCCCGCCAGAGCGGCACTCTCCTGGAACTTGCCTCAAGGCGGCCGCCCCGGCAAATTATCTCCGGTACCGCAAAATTATTTCTCTCGCCCTCTCCGACGCGAATGTGTCTGCCTCCACATCCCTCTGCTCGAGATACCAGAGGCCTTTGATCTTGCCTAGATTTCTTCCCGGGTGGCACATGAGCTCCGTGACTCCGTCCGGGAGCTGCGCCAGTTCCTCGGCAAGGCGTCCGACCGTCCAGTAAGGGGCGTTTGAAACATCGCCCAGGAAATGATCGTTTGTGGCGATCCCCCTGGCTTTAATGATCCTTCTGGCCTCCGGCCCCATGGAGCGCATCGGGAGGGAGAACTTTCCGGCTAGATCCATTGCCGCCTCCTGGACCGCAGGAACTTTCTCGTTAAGGTGCTTGTGGAAGTTCATGTGGGCCGGTGGAAACCCGCAGTTCCGGCAGAAAAGTTCGTATTGGGCAAGAAGTTCAGTCCTTATCTCATCAGGGTCGGCATTTTCATGTCCGTCGGTCTTGAAAATACCGCCGGAGACAAGCGTGCGCAGCCTTTCCGCCGGCGAAGCCGGAGTTCCGAAATTAAAGGAAAAATGGATTCCTATCCGGACGCCAAGATCGATGAGCGGCCCTGGATCGAACTTGAAACCGGGCAGTGCGAACGAGCTGGCCGAACTGACCGTGCCGTTCACTGCGGCCTCCACGACTGCCGCGTTCACTCCTTCGCAGAGGCCGAGGTCGTCGGCGTTTACAATTAAAAAAGAAGACATAAGAGATTAGACAGGACAACAGGATTGACATGATGGAAAATGGATTCGGCTCCCCATGATGATTCGAAGGCCGGATTTGTCATCGAAGCCTTCCTGCATATATCCTCGCGATGAAGAAGAGCCCCTCGGCGTCCTCCTCGAAATCGCATTTCCCTTCCTGCCTGAGAGCGAGCATGTGCTGGAACATACCCTTGGTCAGGCCGTCGAATTCCGCCTGCGTGAACCGGCGCTTTTTTTCAGCGAGCATCGAGACCTCGAATTTCTCCCGGAACACGGAGAGAACCTTTTTAGGATTGGCGATGCTGTTGAGGTACAGGTACAGCCTGCCGCCCTTGCGCAGCTTTTCCGCGGACTGAGCAATTACCGCCATAAGCAGATCAGTACCGTCGACGCCGCCGTAGTAGCGATGGTTGAAGGGGCGCGGCGCGGGCTTGTGCGGGAGCAGAGCGATCACGGCATCCAGTTTTTCCGCTATAGGTTCGAGAAGGCTTCCATGCAGGAAGACGATGTTGCGGGCGCCGTTGTTTTCCGCGTTTCTCCGCGCCGTGTCCAACGCCTTCTCGTCGATATCGGTGCCGTACACTTTGGCGGCGCCCGCCCTGGATGCGAATATGCATAGGACGCCCGAGCCGCATCCCGCCTCGGCGACGGTCGAAGCACTGGCGATATCGAGGTGCCTGATCATGAATTCGGTCGCGTGGTCTGAAAGGAGCGCAGCATCCCCCTCCTCCACAATCTCGCCTATCGGAGTCCTTATTGTCACCTTTTTTTCGAATGCGGAATCCATCCCATCGCTCATCTGTTGACGTGGACGACCTTCGCGGGCGGGAATCCGTTGAACGGAGTGGATGACGCGACGCTGTATGCGCCGATGTTCCTGCTAAATAGGAGGTCGTTGAGCTGAAGGTTTCCAGGGAGCAGTTCCGACATAGAGACCACGTCGAGAGCGTCGCATGTGGGGCCGAAGACAGTGCATATCTGTTTGGGCCCCTTCCTGAATGCGTTCAGGTGATACTGGCAGTGGTCGAAGATGATTCCTGAGAAGGTGTGATATACTCCGTCGTCGATGTAGTAGCACAGCTTGCCGTCGCGGACGGCCTTGCCGATGATCTTGGAGACCGCGGTCGCAGCGGTCGCGACCATGAACCTTCCCGGCTCCGCCAGTATCTGTATGTACTTTGGAAAGAGTCGGTCAAGTTCGGCGTTGATCTTTTCCGCGAGCTCGCCGAAGGGCTTGACGCTCGCGTCGTACGGCGCGGGAAAACCGCCGCCGATGTCCAGCAGGAACATCTTGGTGTAGCCGCGGTCCTTCGCCTCCTGGAAGATGTTTGCCGCGAGATTAATCGCCTGGACATAGTTCTCGAAGTTGGTCGTCTGACTGCCGACATGGAAGCTGATGCCTTCGACCACGAGGCCGGCGCGGTCCGCCTCCAATATCAGATCGACGGCCTCCCCCGGCGAGGCGCCAAACTTCGAGGAGAGCTCGACCATCGCACCAGTGTTCGGAACCTTGATGCGCAGCGCAAGGCCGGCATGTGGCGCGAATTTCCTTATCTTGCCGATCTCGTCCCGGTTGTCGTAGGTCACGAGGGGCTTGTATTGATCGAGATCCTGGAGCGTCTTTTCGGCCTTGATCGGATGGGCGTAGATGATCTTGTCCCATATCCAGTCCTGACGCTCCTTCGCGGGCATGCCCTTGATATATTCGTAGACTATCATGAACTCCGGCATGGAGGCCACATCGAAGCTGCCACCCTCCTCGAAGATAGTCTTCACCACCGCGGGATCGGCGAACGCCTTGACAGCGTAGTAAGCCTGCACCCGCGGAAGATGCTTCTTGAACATCCTGTAGTTCCGCCGGATCACATCATGGTCAACCACCAGGATTGGAGTCCCGTGCTCCTCGGCCAGCTTGATCAATGCCTTATGAGATATCATGCCTCTCTCCATGCTTTAGCTTGTTGAACTAGTGCATTTCCCGTAGGGTGACTCAGTTCCGGAGGCACTTCCCGAACCTTATAAGCTTGAAAGTCCTCTTGTCGGACTTCAGCTCCTTCAGCAGTTCCGGCATCCTGTCCTTAATGAACGGCGCAGGCCCTATCTCGGAATATGCGCCCTCCTCGATCAGCAGATAGCCTGCGTCGTCAGGCAGTGAGCCGATCTTTTTCAGGTGCCTTACCGGACAGCCGACATAGAACAGGAAATGCTCGCTTCCCACCTTGTACGCATACAGGACTGCGCCCTCCGGGACTGCGGCGTCAACTGCCGCTCCAACCGGCCGGAAGTGCTCGTAAATCTTTGCGCATGGAAGCACGAACGACACATTCATCAGCATGCCGATGAAGATCGAGAGGGCGGTCAAGGCCGTCAGGTTAATGAATCCGTCTGTAATTTTCCTGACCTTGAAATACTGGTAGGCTGCGAAGTTCGCGGCCAGCGCCGCGATGACGGCCGCGCTTAGCGTACTGCCCCTGAATAGTTCCATGAAAGGCTTTATCTTCTCAATCCCGAAGCCGCCGGCCGCAACGGCAATAATACCCATGACCGACACTGCGGCCATCGCAGGGAACAAAGCTGAAAGGAGAATCTTCCAATATTTTTCTACGGCCTCGTCGGATATTTTCACGGAGAGGAGCCAGCCGAGTAGGACGCTCGCCATGGCGAAGGAGGGCATCGAATATCTCGCCCGAGTGCTCGGCATCAGGCAGACCAGAATAAACGCGATGATGACTCCGAGGCGCGCCGCCTTGAAAATCTTCAAGTCTTTGTCGTCAAGGCATTTGAGCCAGCTCCGGCTCCACATGAAAGGAACCAGGAGGAGCCAGGGGAGGAAGGAGAAGACCGCTCCGGCGACATTGCCAAGCCATTTGCCGGGCCTGACGTTCTCATGGAAGCGCAACAGGAGCTCGTGCATCCATGTGGAGGCCATCTTCCCGCCCTCTTCGGCGCAGCCCGTGTTATGGAGCGAGCACGGATACGCCCATGCCGCGAAAATCGCGGCCATGATGATGATGCCGACGAAGTGGAATGGACAGAGCAGCTCCCTTGCCCTTCCCATACGGACATGGACGCAGATCACAAGGCAGTAGAAGAAGACGAGGATCATCGGCCCTTTGAGGAGAAGGGCGATCCCAAGGACGGCGAAAGGAAGTGTCCAGACCAGCCAGGGCCTGGCGTCCTCTCGGTTCCAAAGCTCGAACCACATGAAGAGCGCGGCGCCGGTGAGAGAAGTGTAAATCGCGTCGATCTCGCTCATTCTTCCCTTCGCGATCACGGCAAGGGCGGTCATGTAGATCAGGGCGGCCATGAAACGCCCTTGAAAGCTTATCAGCTTGGAAGGTAGCAGCGCAAGCAGGAGAACGAAAGCAAGCACCGACAGGACCGAAGGAAGGCGCGCCGCAAATTCGCTTCTTCCTCCGAGCGCTTTGAACGAGGCGGCGATCAGCCAATTTATGAGCGGCGGCTTGTTGAAATATTTTTCGCCGGCGAGCTCAGGGACAATCCAGTTGCCGGTCTCCAGCATCGATACGGCGGGAAGTATGCGTTTCTGCTCGTCCATGTCGATTTCAGGCAGGCCGAGCCCCGGCAGATATATGCCCGCCCAGAAGAGCACCAAAATACCTACCGCGAAAAGCCTCGGATGTCTTCTAAATACTTCCATCTGTCCGCCCATGGCTTGCCGATGGCTGTTAATTTATTGTAGGATAAGTGAATTAGTAATAACCGATGATAGATAATCCCAATATTTTCCCAAAAAAAAGATGCTGATATCTTGCAAGCTGCCATGAATTTTTCTGATGCAAATGTAAATTCCGTCCCAGATTTTGTGGTCTCCGGCTGGAGCAGAATGCTCCGGCCGCCCTAAGTTTCAGATGAGAGCGTTTTGATGTCTTCTAAGACTGGAAAACATATCAATGTAGGTTCGCTGGGCGAACTGGCCGGCTGCGGCATAAGCAGCGCGGCGGTGGCGATCGGCGTGTTCGACGGCCTTCACCTGGGGCATCGCCATCTTCTCGACAGGCTTAAGGATATGGCATCCAGGAATGCGGCCACGCCGGTCGTCCTGACCTTCTTCCCTCACCCCCGGGAGGTTCTCAAGCCGGATGAGCCGCTCTACCTTCTGGTCCCGCAGGAGAAGAAGATTGAACTTATGCATGCCTATGGGATAAAGGCCGTTGTAACGTTCCCCTTCACCGTCGAGTTCTCTAGGCTCTCCCCTGACAATTTCCTTGAGGAGTGTTTGACGGCACCGGAAGTGGGGCTCCGCGGAATCTGCGTCGGACAGGACTGGCGCTTCGGCGCCGGCGGCCGCGGCGATACAGAGACGATACGGAAGTTCACCGAGAGACGCAAGATAGACTTTGCCGCGGTGAAGGAGCTCAAGCTTGACGGCAAGATCATAAGCAGCACTGCCATACGCCGTGCGGTCAGCGGCGGACTCCTTGACCTCGCCTCCAGGATGCTGGGCCGCCATTACAGCTTGACCGGGGCCGTCGTCCACGGGGAAAACATAGCCGGCACTGTCCTCGGCTGCCCTACGGCCAACCTCCTTGTCCCGCACGGAATAATTCCGCCGAAAGGCGTATACGCTGGCTATGCCCTCGTCCATGGAAGGAAGCACAAGGCTGCGATTTCAGTTGGGACGGCGCCGACCTTCAAGCACAAGTCTCCGGACAAGCTCCTCATCGAGGCGCACATCCTAGGGTTCGACGGCAGCATCTACGGGGACGAGGTGGAGCTTGAATTCGTCCGCTACGTCCGCGAAGAGCGCTGCTTCAGCTCAAAGGAGGCCCTCAAAGATCAGATCGGCAGGGACATCGAACTGATAAGCAGGATATTGGGAAAGAATCATTGAAATGAACGGATCAAGGAAATACACCGGCATAGAGCTTGCGGAAATCCTGCAGGTCCCGCGGACGACGGTCAACGAATGGCTTGTCAGGTTCCCTCAGTACATAGACTTCCAGGTGCAGGGGAAGCGCAAAGTTTATACGGACGCGTCCATAGAGGTGCTCAAGGAGATTTCCGAGCTGAAGGGGAAAGGGCTCTCATCATTCGAGATAGAGGAGGAGCTTGCGAAAAAACATCCGATACGCGGGGAGGAAATCCCGAAGGACGGCGATAAAGGGATTAAGGCCAAGGACGGACATCAAGCGCCTGAGGATGCTCAGGCGCATGGCGAGCAGCTGATAATAAGGAATTCGATGAACGAGATGGGCTGCATGATCAAGGATGCGCTCCTTCAGATGAACCGCCGGATAGACGAGCTTGAGAAGTCCAATGAACGGGCCGCCGATCGCGCAAGCAGATGGTATCTCTTTTCACTGGCGATGTTTGTCGTACTGGTGCTCTCCGGGATTTTCGCCGCGGTAAAGCTTGATAGGGCAGCCAAGGAAAAACTGGCACTTTCGGCCGAAAAGCAGAGGATCGCCAGCGACCTCGACCTCAAGAACATCCGGATCAAGGACAATGAGGAGGACATCTTCAAGCTAGAGAAGAATCTGGAGATCCTGAAGAAGGGCATGGATGAGCAGAAGAAAGAGTTCGAGAAGACACTGGAAGATATGAGGAATAACGCAGACAAGGCGAAGGAGGCGGAAATCCTCCGGGAGCGCGACAAGTTCGCGGGCGAACGGCTCGAAATGATGAAGAAACTGGAGGAGGTGTCAAAGAGCCGCGACCAGTTCAACGTCCTTGTACTGCAGCTCCAGCAGCAGTCCTATGAGCAGAGCATCGCCATAAAGAACCTTTCGGAAAAGGCCGCGGCGCAAACTCCCGCGCCTGTGTCAGCGCCGGTTCCAGAGCCGCAGCCTGCGCCACAGCCTCATACCCAGCCGCAGGATCAGCATCCCCCGCAATAAGCGCAGACTTCCGTATCCTAGAAAACGGAAACAGATCCGAGCCCGGGCGCGTCGCGCGAAATCAACAGAACACGGCATTTCTCGTATGCAGAGCTTGCCCTTTGCTCAACCCTCCGGAAGGCGACGACGAAGATAGCGAGGCAGACCGCGATAAAGATGTTCGAGTTTCAGGAGATTGCCCGTCTGCGGTGACCGCAGTTTTGTCGGTATGAAACTTAAAGTAGCGCAGGTATTCCTACCTGCGATGCCGCAGACAGGAATGTCTGCGTTACTTCAGGTGAGTTTCAGAGGAGTGTCCATCTGCGATGTTCGCAGTTTTGTCGATCAGAAACTCGATGGAGGGCGGAGCCGTGCTCCGCCGCGGTTGAGCTCGGCTCAACCCTCCGGAAGACGACAAAGATAACGAGAAAGTTCGCGACAAAGATGGGCGAGTTTCAGAGTAGGTAGGGATTGATGGCAAGATGCGCTCCGGCAGGGCTCGTATTGACTACAACCGGTTCGTGCCACTCCCAGACCTCCCCGCCGATCCAGTATTGCTGGAGAGTGGAGCTCTTGGTGACTTTCTGAATCAATATCCTTATCCTTGTCAATCCGTTCTGACTCCGGAATTTCAGGCGCGAAATTTACATCTATGAGCACGAGTATCTCGTCGAATGAATCCGACGTGGAGTCCTCCTTGGGATGCTTTTTTCTCACGTGGCTTTGAAAATTAAGCGCCTGGCCGATTAGTCCAAGGTGAAAAACTGAGGATTCGGCGTATATTGTAGACCATCCTGTTTATTCTGGGTCAAATCATCAAGGAGTCAACATGGCTACGAATAGCTTCATGGAAAAGGTGTTGTCCCGTAAACCGAAGCCGGACATAGGCCAGCTGCTCAAGGTTCTCAAGAAGGGGAAGCCCGACCGCTTCACGCTCTTCGAATTCTTCCTCAACCGCCCGCTCTATGAGAAGCTGGCGGGAGAAAAGTTCCCGGATGATCCTGCTATGCCCCTCGCCGAATGCCAGAAGCGCAGCCTGAAGGTGACCGCGAAGGCGTTCGCGCAGGCAGGCTACGACTATGTGACATTCATGCCGGGCAGGTTCGGATTCCCGGCCGGACAGAGGCACCGCGAGTCAACCTGCTCCCTCAACGAGGGCGCAATTATCCGCGACCGGGAAAGCTTCGAGAAATATCAATGGCTCGAACCGATCGAATCGGAATATGAGATGCTGGAGACCGCCGGGAAGCACCTGGCGGAAGGCCAGAAGATAATCGTGCACGGACCAGGCGGAGTCCTTGAGAACGTCATTGCCCTCGTCGGCTATGACGCGATGTGCTACATGCTGCTGGACGACCCCGCACTCATGAAGGACATCTTCGACGCCATAGGCTCCAGGCTGGTGAGGCATTATGCGGTCGCGGCAAGCTTCGCCAGCGTCGCGGCATGCATCTCCAACGACGACTGGGGATTCAAGACCCAGCCCATGCTTTCCCCGGACGACATGCGCAAGTACCTGTTCCCGTGGCACAAGCGCATCGTGGACACAATCCATGCGGCGGGCAAGCCGGCCATCCTCCACTCCTGCGGAAACGCCGCCGAAATCTGGGAGGACATCATCGCCGGGCTCGGCTACGACGGCAAGCATTCATACGAGGACGTCATCTCGCCCGTCGAAAAGGAATATGACCGATACGCCGGAAGGATCGCACTGCTCGGGGGAATAGACGTCGACTTCATCTGCAAGTCGAAGCCCGAGGACGTCTACAAACGTTCCAGGAAGATGCTGGAGCGCTCGCAGAAGAAAGGCTCCTACGCGCTCGGCACCGGCAACAGCGTCCCCGAATACATTCCGCGCGAGAACTACGCCGCGATGATCTGGGCCGCCATCGAGGACCGGGGATGAATTTCCGGATGCTTGTTCCGCCTTCAAGCGGAATCGAGTGTTGGATATTGGCAATTCACCTGCCTCATCAGCCTCACAACGGCCTTCTCCTTAGCCTTCGCCTCGACGTCCAATGTGAATCCTTGGTGAAGCCGCCTCCACTCTTCGGGAAAGTCGGAAGCATCTACGAAGTCGGCATGGCGCCTGGGATCCGCCGCATCCCATCCCCCCTTGGGGGAGGATATGTGGAAATAAGGTTCGCGCCCGGAGCCTCTCCAAGTCTCAACGCACAGCCGGGTCGCCTCCCCAACGCTCATCCCGTCCGGATTGCAGCGGTGGTGGTGGACATCGTAGACAAGCGGAATCCCCAAGCCCTCGCAGAGGCTGCGGATGTTTGAGGGAGTGTAGGAGACATCGTCGTTTTCCAGTGTCAGCCTTTTCCTGGCCGGCCCGGAAAGCTTCCTGAAATTTGAAGCAAATCTTTTCAGCGCCGCATTCCTGTCCCCGTAAGTTCCGCCCACATGAACGTTTATGACATCGGCCCCTACAATTTCCGATAAGGCCGCCTGGTAGTCAAGCTCCCTGACCGAGATGTCCACGACATGGGCATGCGGCGAGGAAAGGACGACGAACTGATCCGGATGGAAGCTGAGCCTGATGTCGTGCCGCCTCCTGAAATCGGCCACCTCCTTGAGGACGCTGATTATCTCAAGGCGGTCGGGAAGATCCCCGATCTCATAGCCCACTTCAGGGTGCGTGTAGAGCGGGAAAAACTGGGACAATATCCTGAACGCTCCAATGCCAAGGCCCTGCAGCTCAACCATCGCATCAAGAAGGCTCCTGCTGTTCCCAAGGCAGACCGAGGATATCTTCGACAGCTGCTCCTTCCTGGCAAATTTCGACATGGAGCAGGCACGGATATCCTTGAACTTAATCGGCCTTTCCTTGAAGATGCAGCACAGCCCGTAGCGAATCATGCCACGCACCTCTCCGCTGGATTGCTTATCCACATGGATTCGCCTCCTGCCCCTGTCCCTGCCCTTGAGCCGCGAGTCCGACGACTAGAGCGCACCGGAGATGCGTTGCCGCGTCTCCGCGCCCCGCCAACTGTACGGTTCACAACGCCTTTTTTATCGCCTTGATCACCGTCTCCAGCGCCTTGATTCGTGCATAGTATTTGCAGTTGGCCTCGACGACGGTCCAGGGGGCGTGGTCGGTGCTTGTCTTCAGTATCATCTCGTCTACGGCGGCCTTGTAGAGATCCCACTTGTCGCGGTTGCGCCAGTCCTCTTCGGTGATTTTCCAGTTCTTGTAGGGTATGTCCTGCCTCTCCTTGAACCTCTTCAGCTGCTCGTCCTTGCCGATGTGGAGCCAGAATTTGACTATGACCGTTCCGAAATCCGCCATATGCCTTTCCATGTCGTTGATCTCGCGGTACGCCCTCTTCCATTCGTCCTCGGAGCAGAAGCCCTCCACCCTTTCCACGAGAACCCTTCCGTACCATGTCCTGTCGAATACGGCGATGTGGCCGGCCTTGGGGATCTTCTGCCAGAAACGCCAGAGGTAATGGTGCTTCTTCTCCACGTCGTTCGGCGCGGCGACCGGAACGACCTCGTAGCCGCGCGGATCCATCGACTGGGCCAGGCGCCTGATGTTGCCGCCCTTTCCGGCGGCGTCCCATCCTTCGTAAAGCACCACGACCGGTATCCTCTTCCTGTAAATCATGTATTCGAGTTCTCGCAGCTTCTCCTGGCACTTGTCAAGCTTCTGCGAATATTCGTCCTTGGACATGGATTGCGAGAGGTCGACGCTGTCCAGGACGGACGAGCACGGTGCGGCCGCAGCCTTCTTCTCCGGGGGGCCAGCAGTCCTGGCCGGCACACACGCCCCCTGCCTCTCAATCCTTTCCTCGACCGCGGCGATTACCGCCTCGAATATCTTCACCGTCGCATGCCGGCTGTCGTTGGCCTCCACGACAGTCCACGGGGCGTATTCGGTCCCGGTGTTGACAATCATCGAGTCGTAGGCCTCGAACAGCTCCTCATACCGCGAATTAAGCTTCCAATCATCCTTGCTTATGCGCCATGAGGTCGCCTTGTCCGAATCGAGCTCCTTGAAACGCTTCTTCTGCTCCTTCCTGCTTATGTGGAGGAAGAATTTGATTATGACCGTTCCGTCGTCTACGAGCAGCTTCTCGAAGGAGGTAATTCCTGAATAAATCTGAGGGAGATGCTTCTTCCTGAATATCTTCACCGATCCGACACCCGGCAGGTAATGGTACCAGCTCCTGTCGAATATCGCGATCCTACCCTTCTCAGGAGTCTTGATCCAAAAACGCCACAGCGGCGGCCTGAAAGCCTCCTCCTCGGTCGGATCCTTGGTGAAATTCACCACGTAGCCCCTGGGATCCATCGACAGGATGAGCTTGTTGATCTGGGTCCCCTTCCCCGACGCCTCCCACCCCTCGAAGACGATGATGATTGGGATACCGAGATCCCTGGCTTTGCGCTGCAGCTCGCCGAGCCGCAGTTCGAGCGCGCCGATCTTCTCCTTGAATTCCGCCTTCTCCATCCGGACGTCGGTTGCGATCTTCTCAAGCATTGTCCCACCCTTGGCTTGGATTATAATGAATGCCGTCCAATAATGGCCGTCCACGGCAACTGATCACTGGTATTTCTTCAACTCCTCAGCAAACACCTTAAGGATGTCCTTTTCAGAGCATGCCTTAAGGAGCTTCCCTTTTGCGAAGATCGCAGCCCTGCCCTTTCCCCCGGCGATTCCGAGATCGGCGTCCTTCGCCTCTCCGGGCCCGTTGACGACGCAGCCCATGACAGCGATCTTGCGGAGCCCTATTTTTCGCCCTGAAGCCTTCAGTTTTGCGATCTCCGCCTCCACCTCTTCTACCAGACCGAAGAGGTCGATTTCGGTCCTTCCGCATGTGGGGCAGGAAATGATCTCAGGTTCGGCATTCCTCAGTCCGACCGATTCGAGTATCATTATGCCGGCCTTGACCTCCTCGACGGGATCCGCGGTGAGACTGACCCTTATCGTGTCGCCGATTCCGTCGAGCAGGAGCGCGCCGATGCCTGCCGCGGACTTGACAATCCCCCTCTCCCTGGTTCCCGCCTCGGTAATGCCAAGATGCAGCGGATAATCCGCAAGCTCTGAGAACTTCCTGTATGCCATGACGGTGGCCGGGACATCCGACGCCTTCAGCGAGACCTTTATACTTTTGAATCCGAATCTCTCAAGCATTCTGCACTGTTGAAGCGCGGACTTGACAAGCGCGTCGGAAAGTTTTTCCGCCCTGCAATTAAGCCCGCCGGCCTTAGCATCTGCGAATTTAGCAGGAAGACTGCCCGAATTCGCGCCGACCCTTATGGGGATTCCAGCCTCGCCAGCAGCCTCCGCGACTTCACGAACCTTTTTCTCTCCGCCGATGTTCCCCGGATTGATCCGTATGGCATGTGCGCCAGCTTTGATCGCAAGCAGGGCCAGCCGGTGGTCGAAATGGATGTCCGCAACCACTGGTATCGGGCTTGAGGCGGCTATCTCATGCAAGGAATCCGCCGCCTTGGAGTCGGGCACCGCAACCCTGACTATATCGCATCCGGCCTCGTGCAGCCGCCTGATCTGCGCAAGCGTGGCGGCCGCATCGCGAGTGTCGGAATTCGTCATGGACTGCACCGTCACCGGCGCTCCGCCTCCGACCGCGACCGGACCGATCTTTATCCTCCTTGTCCCTTGGCGCACCATCATGAGCTCCATAATCCCTCAATATACAACCGGGTGAGACGCTTTGAAAGGGATTGAGGATATTAGCGGGGGACTTATGCTCGTTCAGCGTAAAAACTCATACTCATTTAGCGTGAAAATTGGCATTTTGACGAGCAAGATTTGGGAACGGATTTTTTTGTTCCGACCGGGTGGCAAGTTCCAAAATTTCCGCGAACGAAAAAAATGCCATGGGCCATTACGCTTTATTCGGGCATTGACCGTCAGGCGCTCTATTCTTTTCGGCGCTGCTCCATCCTTTTGCGCATGTCCCTGTGGAACTGGTGCATCTTGGCCATCGTAGCGGGATCCGATGATTCGATCATGCTCTTGATGCCTTTCAAGGAGGGCTTGGGCGGTTCCGCACGTCCATTTGCGCCGCCCGGAGGCGGCGGTCCACCCGAGGGCGGAGGTGCGCCAGGAGGAGGCCCTCCGAGACCGCCTGGTCCGCCCGGCCGCATCTGTTCGAACCTGGCTATCTCGTTGTCCAGGTATTCCTCCCTCTGCTCAGGGCTCAGCAAAAAATATTCGTCGACCTTCTTCTGCATCATCGTCTCGAACATCGGCCTCATGTTCTCATGCATCTTCCTGCGCTGCTCCTCGGGCAGCTTACTTGCATCGGCCATGAGTTCAACGGCCTTCTCCGGTGGCGGCATCTTGCGAAGAAAATCCGATTTCGCCTCCTTGGGCAGGTTCGAGAAAGCGTCGGACGCGATATAATGCATGATGCTTTCGGGGTCCTGCCCTGCGGGATCCGGCGCCTCCGTGCCGCGTGTGCAGCGGTAGATCGAATAAGCTGAAAACGCCACGCATGCCAGCGTAAGCGGCAGAAGATATTTCACGTCCAGCTTGCTGATAAGCTTCATTGCAGATCCCCCACATGCCCGTCGGCCAGTATGTAGTTCATCGCGCCCGGGGTCCCGGGCTTCCCGTGAAACGCCTCGTAGTCGTGCATTATGAATGTGGTCCCGAGCATCTTGAAGAGCATGTCGTCCTTGAGCTTCCTGCCGGCGAGCATCGTATTATACTGGTAGCTCGATCCTTCGGACTTGAAGTAGCACTTAACGGTATCGGCCGGACATTCGAAGACCTCGTAGTTCTTGATCTCCGGATAGAGGATGTCGACGATTCTCGGGTCGCTGTTGAGTCCGAGGGAAGGCATGTCAGCGGCGGCGGGCATTATCTCGTCGGAAGTCTGAAGGTAGCCCATGAACGCCTCGGAGATGTTGCGGAGGTTGCTGGCGCACTTAGTGTTCTTCGCCTTCGCGCGGACTTTGCTGACCGCCGGGAAGAGCATCCCGACGAGGAGTGCTATTATTGCGATTACAACGAGCAGCTCGACGAGTGTGAAGCCCGTCGAGCCTTTTTGAAAACATGGTCTTCTTTCAGCTCCGCCGGTCATGGGACGGCCTCATCTCTCAGGCGGGACAGGCGGCTGGGGAGCGTCCTGACCGCCCCCGTCCTCCTGCATCCTTCTAAGGCCTTGCTGGCCCATCGCGCCGGGGGCGCCCCCTCTGAGGCCGGGAATCTTCTGGCGAGTCAGCGACCTGAGCTTCTTCTGCTGGTCGGGGCTGAGTATGTTCTTCACCTTGATCATCGTAGTAATGTGCAGCTTCTTGATCTGGTTCTCGATCGAGACGAGCTTGTCGAACTGTGCGAGCGCCTTAGCCTCGTCGATCTTCTCGCCTTTGAGGAGGGATCCCATCGCCTCCTGTTCGGCGCTCTGCTGCCATTGCAGGTCTGTGAACTCGGCCATGGATTTCTTCATTATCTCCCTTACGGAAGACTTCTGCTCGTCGTTCAGCCCGAGCGCCTGCTGATTCTGCATGATAAGCTCCGGCGGGAAGAATCCGTCCATGAATCCTCCGGGCCCCTGCCCCCTCGCCCCCGCCCTTTCCTGCGGACCGCCTCCGAAGTCTCCGCCCACGCCTCCGGGCGGCCCCATCTGCGCCCAGGAAGCAAACGCCACCATCGAGAGGACCAACGCCAGCAGAACCTTGCACGTCTTCATAACACGCTCTCCTTTCATTTTGATTTATGAACAATTTGTGTGCGCCGCATCCGCTTCATATGACAGCCAGACACTAGTCCGATGAAAAACTTTCTACGATCGCATTCGACCGCGGCCGCTCACTCCTCCCCAACTTGCCCGGCGGAAGAACCCAGCAGCGAATCTGTCGGAGTGGTCATCGAAGTCTCCCATGCGGTGCTGGAAAGGCTGAGAAGCGAGTCGCTGGAGGCCTGGTAGCCGGAGAAAGACGACCAGGATTCGAACCCGTCGCCGTCCGCAGGCGCCGTTGCCCGTCTTCCTGGCAGAATTATAAGCGCCGCTAACGCGGCGAATCCGGCGATCAGGACGAACGATGCGGCCGCGAAGAAGAGCGGAGTGAAGGTCATTTTCCGGGGACGGCACCCTGCGGGATCGGTCATCTTTTCAAAAGACGGCAGCCTTACGGAGTCCTCCTTGCGGACTGCGTTGAACAGCTCCTTGAGCCTTTCTTCACCGGCATCCTTCATTTTGCACCTCCGACTCTGAAAGCAGTTTCCTCAGATTTCCCTTCGCCCTCTCGTAATGAGTCCTCGCCGATCCCAGCGATACGCCCATCACCGCCGACGCGTCCTCTATGGTCATGTCCTGATACATCACGAGATGGATAATCTCCCGCTGCCTGGCTGGGAGGGCATCAAGAAGCTCCCTGAACCTTGCCGCCAGCCAGGCACTGTCCTGCCCTCCAGTATCCTGCTCGTCCGAATGGATTTCAGTTTTCTCCTCCGCGAACTTCGCAAGCCTCAGAAACCTCAGCCAGGCCCGCCTTCGCTCCTCTTTGGCGGTGACCCTGATGACCGAAAACAGCCAGGTCTTGAACGACGAGCGCCCCTTGAATACGGCGCGGCCTTCGAGAATCTTGAGATATGCCGTCTGCAGGACGTCCTCGGCGTCGGCCCTCCTGTGCGAGCAGCAGCTGAGAGCCCATCCAAAGCTCGACGCATGAAGCAGCTCAAGCTGCGCCCGCAGATCAATGTTGTCAAAACCGTCCACCTGAGCCATCCTTCCGTAAAATTGGTGGATCAAGAAGGCATTCCATATGACATGGCTAGACGTCAAATAGGAGATTAGAAGGGGAAAATGCAAGCCGGGTGCAAGATTTATGCGTCCTTAAGCCCTAGGTTTTTCCCTGCGGAAAAAAAGGCGCCCTTGCGGCGCGCAGGAGCTTTAGTATGGCGACTTCGCCGAAGTCGCCAGTGCCGCCTTCGGCGAAAGCGGCAAACTTTGACAAAATGGCCTGCTGTCTGCCTCCTTTCATTCGATATTTATTCTTTGTGGCTCCGTGCCTTTGTGTGAGGAATAGAATTGCAATTACCCCCTTCCGTTATAAATTCTGCGTAGGGACACCGGGTTAGAGTTTCGGGTTACGGCAATGGACATCCTTGAAAAGCTTTCAATCCTTTCATCCGCGGCGAAATACGACGTGTCCTGCGCCTCGAGCGGCAGCGCTAGGCGCGGCCGCAAAGGCGGGCTCGGGAACGCGTCCACCTGCGGCATCTGCCACAGCTGGGCCGACGACGGCAGGTGCATCTCGCTTCTGAAGATACTCTTCTCCAACCACTGCATCTACGACTGCGCATACTGCGTCAACCGCGCCTCGAACAGCGTCCCGCGCGCGTCGTTCACCGCCGACGAGGTTGTCGATCTGACGATGAACTTCTACAGGCGAAACTACATCGAGGGGCTCTTCCTAAGCTCGGGTGTCATGCGCAGCCCCGCCTACACGATGGAGCAGCTCATCCTTGTCGCCGAGAAGCTCAGGAAGGTCCACAACTTCAACGGCTACATCCACATGAAGGCCATCCCCGGCGCACCGCTCGAGCTTATCACGCGCGCAGGCTTCTTCTGCGACAGGCTGAGCGTAAACATCGAGCTGCCGTCCGAAAAGTCGCTGAAGGCATATGCTCCGCAGAAGAAAAGGAACGATATCCTCGTGCCGATGTCGAAGATCCACAGCGGCATCGCGCAGTTCAAGGCGGAGAGGAAGAAGACGAAGAAGGCGCCGCTCTACGTCCCGGCCGGACAGAGCACCCAGCTCATCGTCGGGGCCAGCCCGGAAAGCGACTCCCATATCCTCAACCTCTCGGAAAGCCTCTACGGCGCATACCGCCTGAAGCGCGTCTACTACTCGGCGTACATGCCAGTAAACGACCTCCCCTCCTTCACCGGCGGAGAAAATCCGGATCTGCTGCGCGAGCACCGACTATACCAGGCCGACTGGCTCGTCCGCCTATACGGCTTCAGCTCCTCGGAGCTCTTCACCGAGCAGTGCCGCGACCTCGACCGCGAACTCGACCCAAAGACAATCTGGGCGCTGCGGAATCCGCAGATATTCCCCGTCGACGTCAACACGGCCGAATATGAAATGCTGCTGCGCATCCCCGGGATCGGATTCAGATCCGCCCAGAAGATAATCTCCGCAAGGAGGTTCTCGTCGCTGCGCGAGGAGGATCTCATGAAGCTCGGCGCCGTCATGAAAAGGGCGAGGTTCTTCATCACCTGCGGCGGCAGGCCGCTTGAAAGGGCAAGCATTTCCTCCCCGGACATAAGGCTGCGCCTTCTCGGCTACCCGGCCCCCGGCGACATCATCCAGCCCGACCTATTCGCCGCAGGCGGCTAATACTGCAGCTTATCCAAGGCCATGCCGAACAGGCTGGACGTCACCTCTACGTCGTTGAGCGCCCTGTGCGAGACGCCGTCACGGAAGGCGAAGCCGAAAAATGCGGACAAATTGCCCAGGCTGTAGCTCGGCAGGCCTGGAAACACTTTCTTGATCACGCCGATGGAGTCCAGCGTCCTGCCGCTCCAGAGAGGAAGCCCGTCACGAAGCAGGCCCTCCTGCAGGAAGGCCAGGTCGAATTCCGCATGGTGCGCGACCAGGATGCTGCCGTCCGCGAACGAGAGGAAGTCCTGCGCGACTTTGGAAAATGGCGGAGCTCCGGCGACCATCGCGTCGGTGATCTTGTGGACGGACACGGCGGCATAAGGTATCGGCCTCTCAGGATTCACCAGAGAGTGGAAGCTGCGCACCGTCCCGTCCGTCTCATGGCGCAGCGCCGCAATCTCCACAATGCGGTCCTGCTGCGGCGACATGCCGGTCGTCTCAACGTCGAACACCGTGAACGGGCCGTGGGACTGCCAGGTTGGAGACATGTTATTCGTTATTAGTTATATAGTTATTGAGCCAATTTGTCCAGATGTCAGTGTTCAGGTGTCAGCAAAATGAAAAAAGCTATTATCCCTTGAGCCAATTTCAAAATGCGGTTGAGCGCGGCTCAACCCTCCGCAGTTTGTATATATTCCGAGCTCGGAGGGCGAAGCCGAGCTGAGCCGTTTTCAGAGTTTTGAAATTGGCTCCCTTGTTTTTCCCTGGATTTACTGAAACCTGGGATGCAAAACTCAGTTATGCAATCACCTCTGTCAGTTGCTGTTCGACTTGAAGTAGGCGGCCATGGCGTTCTTCATGTCCTCGGCGGTCATGGGGGTCAGCGCCTTTGATGCGCCCATCTCGACCTTCATTTCGGGAGGGAGGTCTTCAAGGAACTTCGAGGGGGACTGCTTGGACGTCTTCCCGTAGCGCATCCTTTCCGCGGCCCAGGTCATGGTTATTGTCCGCCTCGCCCTAGTGATCGCGACATAGAAGAGGCGCCTCTCCTCCTCGTCCGAATCGTCGCTGTCCTTCATGGAGCGTTCATGCGGGAACACATTCTGCTCCATGCCGCTGATATAGACGTGCGCAAACTCGAGCCCCTTCGCGGAATGCACGGTCATGAGGTTGACCGCGTCCTTCGCGCCGCCGGAGTCCTCCTGCACCTTGTCGCTGTCGTCGAGGAGCGAGAACTTCTCCAAAAAGTCGGTTAACGAGAGCGACACCCCCGAGCTCATCTCCGTCCTGGACGCCAGGTTGAGAAGCTCCATGACGTTCTCGAACCGGCTCTGAGCCTCCTGGCGGTCCCTGTATATCTTAAGCAGACCGTCCAGGTAGCCGCAGTCCCGGAGGTATCCTTCGAGCTTGCGGTAGATGTTGCCGGGCTCGGAGAACGGCTCCTTCCACCTGGCGAAGGCGGACGCCAGGCCGCGCGCGGACTCGGCGGCCTTCGATGCGAGCTTGGAGACGAAGCGTTCGTCGCCGATCAGGGCGCTCATCGGAACCTGCGTCTCCCCGCGCAGCCTCTTTAGGTCGCCTATCGCCTTGTCCCCGATCCCGCGCGGCGGAACACCGATTATCCTCAGGAAGCTCTGGTCGTCGTTCGGATTGACGATCAGCTTCAGGTATGCGACGGCGTCGCGGATCTCGCGGCGCTCGTAGAAGGAACGGCCGCCGATGAGCCTGTATGGGATTTCCCGGCTCCGGAGCGCGTCCTCTACGGACCGGGACTGGTGGTTCGACCGGTAGAGGACGGCGAAGTCGTTGTATGAGACCCCTCCCCCCTTGAACATCGCCTCGGCTATCGACGCGGCGATGTAAGAGGCCTCGTCCTCCGCGCTGGCGGCGTTGATCACCTTGATGCTTTCGCCCTCGCCTTCCTCGGACCAGAGATGCTTCCCATGCCGGCACGGTATGCGGGATATGATGCTGTTCGCCGCGTTCAGGATCATGTTCGTCGAGCGGTAGTTCTGGTCGAGGACCACGGTGCGGCAGCCCGGATAATGGTCGGGGAACTCCAGTATGTTCCTTATTTCCGCGCCGCGCCAGCCGTATATGCTCTGGTCGTCGTCGCCGACGACGCAGACGTTCATGGCCTTGCCGGCCAGGAGCTTCACCAGCTTGAACTGCACCTTGTTCGTGTCCTGGTATTCGTCGACGAGTATGTACTTGTATTTGTCCTGGTATTTCATAAGGACATCGGGGAAGTCCTGCAGTATCCTGACGGCGAATAGGAGTAGGTCGTCGAAGTCGAGCACGTTCTGCAGCTCGAGGATCTGGTTGTAGCGTTCGAAGACGAAGGAAAGCGCGTTCTCGAACTCGTTGTCGGAATTCTTCCTCAGTGCGACCGGACTCTGGAAGTTGTTCTTCGCGCGGCTGATCAGCGCCAGGAAGAGCGGCGCGTTCACCGCATCCTTGTGTATGTCGCAGTCGGCGGCGGCCTGGTTTACGACCGCAAGCTGGTCGGTCTCGTCGGCGATCGTGAAGTTCGGAGTGAAGCCCAGGACCTTGATCTCCTTCCTGAGCAGCCTGGAGCAGAACGAGTGGAAGGTGCCGAGGAAGACCTTCGAGACGTCCTGCCTGAGCCCGAGCGACCTGAGGCGCATCCTCATCTCCTCGGCCGCCTTGTTCGTGAACGTCATCCCCGCGATGTTCTCCGGCGGGATACCGTTGTCGACCATGTTGGCGATCCTGTAGGTGATGACGCGCGTCTTGCCGGTGCCGGCACCCGCGAGCACGAGCAAAGGACCAACCGTGCACGATACCGCCTCGAGCTGGCGCCGGTTCAGCGCCTCCCTTATCAATGGTGAAACCTTCATGCCGCTATATAATCTCTTTGTTTTAAACTTCTATGCTTTAAGCGTTTATAAAATCCAAATACCCAAGCACCAAATTCCAAATAAATCTCAAGCTTCAAAATCCAAACTCTGAATCGCGTCGTTTGGGATTTGTGAATTAGAATTTATTTGTGATTTGGAATTTGGAGATTGGAATTTTGGGTTGACAAGTGAACGCGTTGAGGCGCGGAATGCGACTTGCACGCGGCGGGCGCTGCCCGTTTTAATATGAATTCAGCAAATGGGCGTAGTTCACTGGATATTTACCGTTCGGTCTTCATGTGTTAAGCTGGCCGAGGGCCTTGCGGATCATGTTCTCCGTCGTGCATTCCTCCGGCGGAAGCGACTTGGCGAGCTCATGGACGGCCTTCGCCGCGGTCTCGTACTTGAAGCCTAGCTGAACCAGCGCCAGGACGGCGTCCTCGGCCGATTTTGCGGCCTTGTCCGGAATCTTCCCGCCGAACGCCGCCTCCGGAGAGACCGACTTGATCTTGTTCTTGAGCTCCAGGACCATCCTCTCCGCCGTCTTCTTGCCGATTCCGCTGATCTTGCTCAGCACCTTCACATCGCCGTTGGCGACCGCGGCGCAGAACGACGGCACGGTCATCGAGCTCAGAACGTTCAACGCGAGCTTCGGCCCTATGCCCGAAACCGA
This sequence comes from uncultured Victivallaceae bacterium, assembly GCA_964636325.1. GTDB lineage: Bacteria > Verrucomicrobiota > Lentisphaeria > Victivallales > GWF2-50-93 > CAZWRV01. The sequence goes on from CAZWRV010000106.1 coordinate 20,492, forward strand.
CATCAGTATCTCGAAAAGCTGCCTCTCGTCCTTCGTGGCGAACCCGTAGAGCTGGATCGCGTCCTCCCTGACGTTCATGTAGGTCAGCAGGCGAACCTCGGCCCCCGGCCGCGGCAACTTGTCGAACGTGCTCATCGGGATGAACACCTGGTAGCCCACGCCGCCCACGTCCACTTGCGCCTCCGTAAGCGACACCTCACTCAGCAAACCCTTGAGGCTGCATATCATATCGATTCTCCCATGCTTGTTCCCACGGTGAAATTTATTGGAAATTGCTTCGCATTCTGAGGAACCTTCGATACCGAGGTATCGAAGGTTTCCAAGGGTTCAGAGCAAAACCGAAAAACCGCAACCGCCTCGCGGCGAGCATCTTTGGACGGATTATTCCCGGCGACTCAGGCATTAGGCCAGATTCCTATCCGGCCTAATTTCCATGGAGATGTCGGCGGCCTTGACGGAATGCGTCAGCGCGCCGGAGGAGACGAAGTCGACGCCTATCCGTGCGATCCTTGGAAGGCGGCCGATCGTTATTCCGCCGCTGGCCTCCAGCTTCGCCCTGCCGGCGACGATCCTGGCCGCCTCGGCCATCTTCTTATAGTCCATGTTGTCCAGGAGGATGCGGTCCGCGCCGGAGTCAAGGGCCTTGCGGACATCGTCCAAGGTGTCGGCCTCGACCTCGACTTCAAGCTTGGGGAACTTCATCCTGGCCGCCCGGACCGACCTGGCGATTCCGTCCGGGCCCAGCATTCCGGCCAGCTCGCGGTGGTTGTCCTTTATCATTATCATGTCGTAGAGGCTGGCCCTGTGGTTTGTCGCACCGCCGACAGCCACGGCGTACTTCTCGAGGTTGCGCCAGCCGGGGGTGGTCTTTCTGGTGTCGAGGATCACAGTTCCCGTGCCTTCGACCGCCATCGAATACGATCTTGCGGTTGTGGCGACCCCGCAGAGGCGCTGGAGGAAGTTCAATGCGGTCCTTTCCCCGGAGAGAAGGGCGCGGGCGTTCCCGCGTATCTCGGCCATTATCGCGCCTTTGCGGCAGAATTCGCCTTCCTTCGCGAACGCCTTGAACGCAGCTTTCCGATCGAGCGCCTTGAAAACGGCCTCCGCGACCGGCAGCCCTGCGCAGACGCAGTCCTCCTTCGCGAGAAGGACGGCGGACGCCTTCATCCCGCGAGGAATCACGGCGAGGCTCGTGGCGTCGCCGGAACCGATGTCCTCTTCAAGCGCCATACGGATCAGCGCCCGTATTCGCTTCCAGTCAAGCCCGGGTATCCGGCTCTTCATTGTGAACTCCTCTGAAACTCGCCCATCTTTGTCGCGAACTTTGTCGTTATCTTTGTCGTC
>CAZWRV010000107.1:0-21767 GCA_964636325.1 uncultured Victivallaceae bacterium
TGCGACCTGCGCCGCATAGCTTTTAGCCATATAAATCGAAATGCAAAACTTTAGTTCTTTACTGCTGCGCGGCCGGTGGGCACGGTTGACGGAGCGGGATGGACGGCTTATATTTTACAATGCACAAGTGGAATCTTCAGACAATCCCCTTTTCCCGGTCGGGATCTTTTTTAAGGATATTTGCCAGGCCTGCGGTGACGGGGGGCAGGCGCCGACTTGTGATCGGGACGTCCCGCGCGCTGCCGCCCGAGCACGGCGTTTCCGCCGGAAACCGCCGGGAGTTCTACGAGCTGGCCCTTTTCAGCAGGGATTCCGAGGCGGACTACATCTACAGGGCGTCGCCGTGGCAGATAGTGCTCAAGGCGCAGGAGGGCGAGGCGTCGATAGTGTTCCTTGACGACGAGACATTGCTTTTCTCGGTGTCCAAGGCCGTCCTCCGGCTTATGCCGTGCCACCCCGTCCAGTCGGTCCAGTGCTTCTCGGAGCAATACGCCCAGGCGAACGATCCGCTTGCCGCATCCTTCCATCATCTCCGCTGCTGCGGGGACGGAACCCGCGTGGAAATACGCGAATGCCCTATGCCCGGAACTGCGAAGACCGCAGGCGGGGACAGGCCGTATTCCGTGGGCTTCGCCGGGCCGAGGTCTTTCGAATGCGCCGTCCGCTTCGACTTCTACGGCCAGGTTTGGAACGACCAAGTTCCCGTTTTCGCCGCGGTCGCCGGCGAGAGGAGGGCCGAATGGGAGGCATGGCGCAGGCTCATGCCCAAGGTTCCCCCGAAATACGCCTCTGCGGCGGAGATGTCGTGGATGCTGCTGTGGAGCGGGGCGGTCAGCCCGGGCAGGCTTCTCAGCAGGAAGGCTATCCTCGGGTCGAAGTCGGCCGTGCCGTCGTCGTTCTCGTCGCTGGACGCCTGCTTCACCGCGCTGGCCGTGCTTCCGGCCGACCAGGAGCTTGCGTTCGACCAGTTCAGGCTGATGTTCGACAACCAGAGCCCCGTCGGCGCCTTTCCAGGCTCCCTCAGCAACATCGCCAGGAACTACAACTGCATAACGCCGCCGCTGCATGGGTGGGCAGTCCTCAAATTCATCGAGAGGATCGGCCTGCCCAGGAGCAGGGACTTCCTCAAGGAGTCCTTCGATCCGTTCTGCCACCAGACAGAATGGTGGTTCTCCAACCGCGACACCGACAGGGACGGAATCTGCGAATACCAGCACGGAAGCGACTCGGGCTTCTTCAACTCCACGGTCTTCGACCAGGGATGCCCGGCCGAATGCCCCGACCTTGCCGCATATCTCGTCCTCCAGTGCGCCGCGCTTGCCGCGATCGCGAAGATGCTCGCCAGGAAGAAGGACGAGATGAAGTGGAAGGAGCGCGGGGACGTCCAGCTGAACGCGCTCCTCAACCATGCGGTAAGGGAGGACAGGTTCGTCTCCATGCTCAACGGAATGCATTCGGCGCTTGAGTCGCAGGCCCTGCAGAACTACATGCCGGTCGTTCTCGGCGTCAGGCTGCCGGAGAACCTCCGGCGGCCGCTTGTTGACTCGCTTTCGCACGGAGGGCCATTCCTCACCGAATACGGCCTGGCCACCGAATCGCCGCAGAGCCAGAAGTATATGCCGGAGGACGGATTCAGGGGGCCGATATGGCCGTTCCCAACGTTCATAGCGTTCGACGGCCTGGTTCGCCTCGGGGCGGCGGCCAGCGCGCGCTCCCTGGCCGAACACTTCTGCGACACCTGCGCAAGAAACGCATCCATGCATGAACATTACAACGCCCTGACCGGCGAAGGCCTCGGATGCCCCGGCCACACATGCACGTCCGCCGTCTTCATCCTCCTCGCGTCCTGGCTCGCCTCGGAGAAGTGAGCCCAATGCCGTTTACACTGAAAAAAAAGTCTGAAGTCACGGCCGCGCGGCGCGGGACGGTCAGGACTCCGCACGGAAGCTTCGAGACTCCGGTCTTCATGCCGGTGGGTACGCGGGCGACCGTGAAGGCGATGACTCCGCTGGAGCTGGAGGAGATTGGGACGGAGATAATACTCGGGAACACATACCACCTTTTCACACGCCCGGGCATCGAGACGGTCAGCCTGGCCGGGGGACTGCACAAGTTCTGCGGATGGGACAGGCCGATCCTCACCGACAGCGGAGGCTTCCAGGTATTCAGCCTGGTAAAGCTGAGGAAGATAAGGCCGGACGGGGTCGAATTCTCGTCGCACATAGACGGGACGCGCTTCTTCATGGGCCCTGCGGAATCGATGAACATACAGAAGGAGCTGGGCGCCGACATCGCGATGGCCTTCGACGACTGCACACCGTTCCCGTGCCCCAGGGATCAGGCGGAGTCTTCGATGGAGATGACGCTGCGATGGGAGAGTATCTCCCGCGGGCAGGAGATGGGGCCGGGGCAGGAGGTCTTCGGGATCGTCCAGGGCTCGCTCTACCGCGAGCTCCGCGAAAGGTGCGCACGCGAGCTCGTTTCGATGGGCTTCGACGGCTACGCGATTGGCGGGCTGAGCGTCGGGGAGCCCGAGCAAAGCATGTTCGAATGCATAGGCTGGACAGCTCCGCTCCTTCCAGAGGACAGGCCGCGATACCTAATGGGAGTCGGCGCGCCGAGGCAGATTGTGAAGGCCGTGTCGCTGGGCATAGACATGTTCGACTGCGTCCTGCCGACACGCATGGCCAGGCACGGAAGCGCCTACGTCGGGCGGGGCGACGACATCCCAGTCAAGGCCGCCAGATACGCGAAGGATTTGACGCCGGTGGATCCGGGCTGTCCGTGCTACACATGCAGGAACTTCACGAAGGCCTATGTCCGACACCTCCTCAACGTCGGGGAAGTCCTCGGCATCAGGCTGCTTACGATACACAACCTGCACTACTACCTCGCCCTAATGCGCGAGATCAGGGACGCCATCGAGGCCGGGCGCTTCGCGGAAGTCGCCGAGAAATATGCGTGATGCGGCGGATTTTTCCCGCGATCTCTTCTGCCCGTCCGAGGTCGAAGCTGCCCGGGACATGGCTGGCGCAGCTGGCGGTGCCTGCTGCGAGGGCTCTTCCGAATGCGTCTTCCGGGGGGGCGCCGCCTGCGTATTCCCAGATTAGGACGCCCGCGACGGTGTCGCCGGCGCCGATTGAGTTTACGAAGCTTTTCCCCAGCGCCGGAACCTCATATCGGAACGTGGTGTCCTCCATGAAGAGGAACGCGTCCCCCCCGCCTGCGGTTACAGCTACAAGCTTGAGCGGATTGCGGCGCATCAGCTTCAAGGCGCCCCGGCGAATATCCTTTTCGCCGCTGAGCGCCGTCAGCTCTTTCCGGTTGACCTTGAGGATGTCCGTGCCTGCGGCGAGGACGTCCCCCAGATCGCTGGAGGACGAATCCAGGAGGACCGGGATGCCGACCCTTGCGGCCTCGCAGGCCACCCTGGCGTAGAACGCCGACGTCAGCCCCGGTGGAAAGGTCCCGCATATCGCAAGCGCGGAAGAGATTCTTATCCTCTGCAGAACCTTTTCAAGAAGGGCTTTAGACTCCGGGGCTTCCACTCTGCCGGACGGTTCGATAAGCTCCGTTGAGCTGCCCGTCCTCAGGCAGACGCAGGTCGTGCAGGTGCGGGTCTCATGTCCGGTCGCGACGCTAACGGACGGGATGCCTTCCTTTCTCAGGCGGGCGCGGATTTTTCTGCCCGTGCTTCCGCCTGCGAACTGGCAGACCAGCGCCTTGCCGCCGAGATTCCCGATCGCCCTGGCGCAGTTGATCCCCTTTCCCGCGGGCATCTCCGCCGTTTCCGACGCGCGGTTGACCTCGCCTTTTACGAAGTCGCCGAAGAAGAGGACCTTCTGCCAGGCGGGATTGAGGCCGAGCACGAGGACGGTACGCGCGTCAGGGGCGCGGGATCCGGATACTGTTTTCCGGAGCGGGGCGCAGCTCATCCGATCCACTCGCCTTCATGCCAGACGAGAAAGTAGTCGGAGCGGATGTTCCTGTTCTGGACTTTCAGGTAGAAGTCCTCGAACTGCTTGAGGGCCCATAATGTCGAGAGGTAGAGCAGGGTGAACTTGTCGGGGTTGTTCGCGGCGCTTTTCGAGTCCGAGACGCAGATGCTCGCCGCCTCCGCCACGCCCTTCAAAACCGTTATGAAGAGTATGTACTGCCCCGGCAGCTTCGCTATCTCCTTGTTCAGCGAAAGCAGGCGGTATTCGGTGAAGTTGTCCTCGGCGTCCAGCTTGTTCAGCTTGAACTCGATGTCCTTGCAGAACGATGAGTACAGATAGATGCCTACGACGCTTATCCTGAGGGTCTTTGTGTCCTTGTCGTACAGGACGGTCCACGTGCCGAAGGAGTTGCCTTTTTCAGTTCCAGAGAAGTTGACGTTGAGCTTGTCCAGTCCGTTGGTGAGGTAGGGGCGCACGAAATTTTCAGCTATGAACTCGGGAATGTCCGACTTGTTGGCCTGCTCCTCGAGCCTCTTGAGCTCCAGGTAGTACTTCTTCTTGCCCTCGTTCTTCTTGTCCAGATATTCGGGAACTAACCTGTTCAACGACTTCCAGAACTCGTTTATGGAGCAGGCGCCCACCTTGTCTTTTTTCTTAGCAGCTCTCGCCATATGACCGAGATGGTTGGGGTCTAACGGACGAATTTTAATATAATGGTTTTCGGGCTCAAATTCAAAGCTTCCAATGCATTTTTCCGAAAATATTTCACGGAGCCAAAAAAAAAGGCAGCCGGAGCTGCCTTATGACGGCCTTTTTCCAGGCTGAATGGCCTCATTCGAGGTCTGGGTTCTCGGCCTCGGCCGGCGGGGGTTCCACTTCGGCGGGGGCGATGCCGCCGTCGGTGAAGAAGGAGCCGTCGAAGATGGCCTTCGAAGTGTGCGCGACGTTGCTTATCATGACGGCGAATATGCTCTGCAGTGACTCTCCCCGGCTTATGAGGTACATCCAGTTCATCACGGCGTTCCTTTCGGCCATCTCCTTCCTCGTCATCTCGGAGACCGGCTTGGTGGCCAGTTCGTCGAGCTGCCTGCGGAGATCGTGGAACTTTCCAAAGAACTCGTCCCCGATGATGTCATAGTCGATCTTCTGCTCGAATTCCGAGGAGATGATCTTGATGAGCTCCTTGGCGGCGGTCTCGTCGGTGAAGATTTTCGCGTTTTCGCCGAAGTCCTTAGAGTGCCCCCTCAGCACCTCCATGAGCTCGGGGAAAATGTCCTTCTTGGTTTCGGCAATGAAGCTTTCCACCTGCTTGTCGATGGTCTTCTTCACGTAGTCCTCGACGGTCGGGATGTTGTCGTGGGCCATCTTGATGAGCTTTTCCGTGAGCTCCGGAACCTGCTGGTGGGAATATTCCACGATCTTGTCGTGGATCTTCGGTATCGTGTCGCTGACCTTGCTGCTGATGAGCCCGGATATGCTCTCGTTGGTGGTGAGCCCTTCTATCTGGTTGAATATGAAGGTGGTGTAGCCGAACACGAATATGACCAGTATTCCGAAGACTATAGCTGCGATCCTGGCGTTCTTGAGCGCCTTCTCCTTCCTCTCCTCAAGCTGCCTGGAAAGCGTTTCGAGTTTTGCGCCGATATTGTTGGTGTTCGTCATTTTGCACCTCCCTTCTTGGTGTCGGAGCCCCGGGGCTTCTTCTTGGGCAGCTCAGGCGGACGGACATATATCTCCTGGGCGGCCTTGACATCCTCGGCCAGGGCCGGGAGCTCGCCCTTCATCGGGTTGACGTGGTAGATTCCGAGCTCGAGCATGTTCTCCAGGAAGTCGAGCTTGACCATGTCCCTGTCCTTGTCCTGGTAGTTCTGCTTTTCCGCCAGCACGACGAACTTGTTCAGGGTCTTGTCCATCTCGTTGAGGTCGTCGACGACAAGGTCGACCTTCCGTTCGATCATCGCCGTAAACTCCTCGAGGAAGACCTCCTCGGACTTCTTGAAGACGTCCTCCAGCTTTTCAGGCGAGATGTTGGGATACTGCTTCAGCAGCTCGGCCTCGAACTCCTTGACGGACTTGTCGAGTTCCTCGGCGAGCTTCATCTTCACCGACTCCTCTACGTGGGTCTTGATGTTGCCGAGGAGCATCTCCCCTTTCTTCTTGAAGACGGGAATCTCCTTTTCAAGCCTTTCCGTGACCTGCTTTGTGACGTCCGGGATGATGTTCTTCATCAGGTCGTCCTGGAGCTTCTTGAGGTTGTCGTCGTTCTCGAACATCTTGCGCAGGTCCGACTGGACCTGCTCGGAAAGCTTCGTGATGTTCTCCTCGCTTGTCATCCTCTGGTAGAATCTGTAAAGGTTCCATGCGAAGAGCAGGAAGGCTAGAAGTATCAGAAGGAGTCCGAAGCGCGAGATCAGGGCCTGCTGCTTCCTCGCCCTGTCGATCTCCAGTATGTCCGACTCCAGCTTCTCGAGTTTCGCCAGAATCTCATCCTCGGCTTTCGCGTCAGGTTTTCTGGTCTCATCTGCCATAGAAATCCCCCATTCCATTAAAGTTGAACTCGGCTGAAACATTATACGTTTGCGGGCAAAAAACAATCGAAAAAGCCAATTTTTTAAAAAAACGGGCTTTAAACGGCGGCGGAGAGGAATAAAATATTCCCGCTTGGCTCTGAAGATTTGGACGTCCGAATATCCGATGTCCGAATATCCAAAGCTTAAGGAATTATCAATAACCAAAAAAGAAGAGAAGAAGAGGTGACATATGCCGGAAGAAGTGAGGGCCTTTACGGCCGAAGTCAAGCAGCTGCTCAACCTTATGATTCATTCGCTCTACTCCAACAGGGACATTTTCCTGAGGGAGCTGGTGGCCAACTCCGCGGACGCAATAGACAAGGCCAGGTTTCTGTCGCTGACCGTCCCCGAGGCCGCCGCAGACTGGGAGATCAGGGTTGAGCCGGACAAGAAGCGCGGAGTCCTGAAGATATCCGACAACGGCGTCGGCATGACCCGCGACGAGCTTGTTTCCGACATCGGCACGATAGCGAAGTCGGGCACGGCGGCCTTCCTCAAAGGCCTCAAGGACAAGGGCGGCGAAGGCGCCCCAGAGCTGATCGGCCAGTTCGGAGTGGGGTTCTACTCCGTCTTCATGGTCGCCGACAAGGTGACGCTGTGCACGAAAAAGGCGGCATCGCCTGAACCGGCCGCCAGGTGGGAGTCGTCCGGAGAGGGCGAATATACGCTTTCGGAAGACCAGAAAAAGGAGCAGGGAACCGAAATATCCATCCACCTCAAACCGGAATGCAAGGAGTATCTCGAGGAATGGAAAATACGCGAGATCATCAAGAAATACTCGGACTTCATAGAGCACCCTATAAAGGTTCCGGTCCCGAAGGACGGCAAGGACGGCAGCAAGGGGACGGAGCTTTCCACGGTCAATTCGCAGAAGGCCCTTTGGCTGCGGAAACCGAACGAGGTGACGGACGACGAATACGCGAGCTTCTACGGGCACCTTGCGCACTTCGACACGGAACCGCTGGCGCACATACATTTTTCCGCGGAGGGGACCACCGAGTTCAAGGCGCTCATCTTCATCCCGTCCAAGGCCCCTTTCGACCTTTTCTACCCGGAGCAGAGAAGGAAGGGCGTCCAGCTCTACATACGCAGGGTCTTCATAACCGACGACTGCACCGTGCTGCTTCCGAACTATCTGCGATTCGTCAAGGGCGTTGTCGAGTCCAACGACCTGCCCCTCAACATCTCGAGGGAGATGCTCCAGCAGAATCCGAAGATCGAGAAAATCCAGAAGAACCTGGTCCGCAAGATTCTCGCCGAGCTCAAGTCCGTCATGGAGAAGAAGCCTGAAAAATACGCGTCCTTCCACAAGGAGTTCGGGAGGGTGCTCAAGGAGGGCATGCTCGTGGACGACTGGAGCGCCGACGGCAAGAAGCACGACGAAAAAAGCAGGGACGCCATCCAGGATCTGCTCCTGTTTGAAAGCCTGAACGGCGGGGAGGGGAAACTGATATCCTTCAAGGAATACTGCGAAAAAATGCCGTCCGGGCAGGCCGACATCTATTGCGCATCGGGCGAGAGCCGCGGCATCCTCGAGAAGTCCCCGCACACCGAGGCGGTCAGGGCGAAGGGATACGACGTCCTCCTGATGACCGACCCCATCGACGAATGGGTGTTCTCCCGTATCCACGAATACAAGGGAAAGAAGATAAGGTTCACGGGCAAGGGCGACCTCGGACTTGAAAGGACCGACGAGGAGAAGAAGGCGGAGGAGAAGGCCGTAAAAGAAGGCGCTCCGCTCCTGGAGGCGCTGAAGGAGAAGCTCAAGGACGACATCAAGGACGTCCGGTTCTCAAACCGCCTGACGGAAAGCCTCTGCTGCCTCGTGACCGAGGAGCACGGCATGAGCGTCCAGATGGAGAACCTCATGAAGGCGATGAACAAGGAGCTGCCCGCCATGAAGCGCATACTCGAAATAAACCCTGCCCACCCGCTTGTTGCGGCATTGAACTCGCTCAGGGCCAGGAAGCCGGATTCGCCGCTGCTTGCGGACGCGGCCGAGCTGATCTACGGCGAGGCGCTCCTCGCGGAAGGCCTGCAGCTCAAGAATCCCGCGAAGTTCGCACGGGCCGTCGCCGAACTCATGACGTTCAAGGCCGAATCGGAAGCGGGGAAGTAGGGAGATGCCAGATTCCGGATGATCTCCGACAGGTCATGAACCTAAAGGAGTATAAATCCGACTTCCGGCATCTGCCGCCGCGCCTCACCTTGAGTCGCTGACCTGCTTGGGTTCGAGCTCCTCCGGATACTGGGGCGGGACGTTGAGGTAGCGGAGCGTCTTTTCCGCGATCCTGCTGAATGTGGGCGCAGAGACGACGCCGCCGTAGTGGGAGCCCTGAGGCTCGTCGGCCATCACAAGCATGACGAACCTCGGGTTGTCCGCGGGGACGAAACCGACGAAGGTGGAGTTGAAGCAGCTTGATGAGTATTCGCCGTCGACCCATTTCTGGGAGGTTCCGGTCTTTCCTGCGACGTCGTATCCCTTCACCGCGGCCTTGATGGCGGTGCCGCCCTTCCTGGTCGTGAGCTTGAGCATGTCGAGGATCTTCTTGTAGGTTCCGTCGTTGGCGAAGACCTTTGTTCCGGGATCCGGCTTCTTGTAGACTATCTCCCCTGTCTCGGGGTTCTCCTCCCTGTCGATCAGCCTTATTTTCACCAGCGTGCCGCCGTTGGCCAGCGCGCAGTAGGCGCGCACCAGCTGGAGGGGCGAGCACGATATGCCCTGGCCGATGGGAAAGCGGGTGATGGAGAGCTTGTCCCACTTGGCCAGGCGCCTGAACTGCCCTGTCGCCTCCGGCTGGATGGGGATGCCGGTGCCCTGCCCGAAGCCGAAGCGCCGGAGCGTCTGGTAGAGGCGCTTCTCCCCAAGCTTTATTGAGATCTTGGCCGTGCCTATGTTGCTTGAGACCTTTATGATTTCCGACACCGTGAGTATGCCGTAGGGGTGCGCGTCCCTGAGGAGCTTGCCGGCATAGAACCAGTGCCCCTTCTCGCAGTCGAAGGAGGTGGACGGCGCGACCACCCCACAGTCCAGGGCGCCGGAGATCGCGAAGGGCTTCATCGTGGAGCCGGGCTCGAAGACGTCGGTCAGCACCCTGTCCCTCCACTTTTCCGGAGTTATGCTGTCCCTGTCGTTGGGGTCGAAGGTCGGCCTCTGCGCTATGGCGAGGATGTTCCCGGTGAACGGGTCGACCATGATCACGTATGCGGCCTTCGGCCTGTATTCCTTCATGAGTCCGTCGAGCTCCTCCTCCACAATCGTCTGTATCGGCTCGGAAATCGTGAGGAAGACGTTGTTGCCGTCCCGTTCCGGCCCCGCGATCCTGGTGCCGTATGCGAACGGGATTCCTTTCCTGTCATGCTCGAAGATGGAGGACGCCTCCGTGGGGGTGGCGTCCTTGTCCACTACCTTCTCTATGCCGAGAACCGGCCTGAGCTCGTCCCCGCTCACGGTCATGATGCCCAGGATGTTCGCGAGCATCTCGGCCTTGGGGTAGAAGCGCTTGGACTTCTCCACCAGGGAGACGCCCTTCATCTTCTTCTCCTCCATCTCCTGCTTGATGAGGTTGCCCAAGGGGAGGTCCACGTTCCGCTTTATGACGGAGTATTTGATCTCTGTGTCGCCGCGTTTCTTGACCGCGAGCCTCCTGTATATTTCGAACGGCGGAATCTTGAGCTTGTCCGCCAGATAAAACGCGGTCTCCCTGCACTTGGCCACGTCGCCGGCGAGGGACGGATCCGCAATGACGTCCACGCAGGGGATGTTGCCAGCGAGCAGGTGGCCCTCGACGTCGTATATCTTGCCGCGTTCGCCCTTTTTGATCTTCTTGGTAGTGTAGACGCTCTTCGCCTCCCCGTAGAGCTCGTCGTGCCTCACAACCTGCACCCAGTAGAGCCTGGCGGCGATCACGAGGAAGAGCGACGCGAAGACGGCGCCCGACAAGGACATCCTTATTATGAAGCTGACTCTTGCCATGCGGCCCCTGAGCTGTAGCATTAAGCGTTATTGGATTGCGGGCTGAGCCCCCATAAGAGACAACTATGTCTGCTTGAGGTTCGCCCTGCTCCTGGCTATCTTTTCCGGCATCTCCCTTGTCCTGTCGGGGGAGTCCAGCCTCCTTATCTGGCCGGGCGCGGGAAACTGCAGGTCCAGCTTGAACTGCTTTATCTTCGCGAGTATCATTTTCCCGCAGCTCTTCTCGATCTGCATGTTGTAGTTGGCGATCTCGCGCTCGAGCTTGTGCGTTTCGATCTGTATATTGGTCGCCTTCTTGTTCAGCTTTGCCGTCTCGCTCATCAGTACGACCTTGCCGACGGCGACGCCGAACAGAAGGCACAGGGGCAGGGATAGCTTCAGCACGGTCAGGATGAAGCCGAGCCCCTCTCCGCCCTTCTGCGAAACCTTCCTGCGCCTTTTCGAACCGGAGCTGCCCCCCTGCACGCTGATCGTCATTTTTAACTCCCGTTTCCCTGTATTTTTTCCGCGGCCCTGAGCTTGGCCGCAACCGACCTCCTGTTGCGCAGCCTCTCCTCCGGACCGGCTTCGACCGGCTTCCTGGTCAGTACATTCAGGCTTCTCCTATGGCTGCATACGCAGACCGGAATTTCCGGCGGGCATATGCAGTCCCTTGACTCCCTCGCGAAAAACTGTTTTACAATCCTGTCCTCCAGCGAATGGAAGCTTATCACCGCCATCCTACCGCCCGGAGCAAGCACCTTGCGCACCGCCTCCAGCCCCTTGCGCAGCTCATCAAGCTCTCCGTTGACCGCTATCCTCAGCGCCTGGAAGCAGAGCGTCGCCGCCTGCAGCCCCGGACGCCTCCTGGGGCCGAGAAGTCCGTTGCAGAACTCCGCGAACTCCAGCGTACCGAACCAGGGTTTCGACCTTCTCCTCTCGACCACGGCCCCGGCGAGCCTGCGCGCCTCCCTTATCTCACCGTATTCCCTGAAAATCCTTGCCAGCTCCTCCTCGCTCTCGCCGTTTAAAATACGGCTGGCGGTCCTGCCTTCCTGACTGTCCATCCTCATGTCCAAGGGCCCGTCCAGCCTGTGCGAGAATCCCCGGCCTGGAGTGTCAAGCTGAACCGAGGAGACTCCGACATCCAGCAGAACCGCATCGGCCGAAAGCCACCCGATCCCGGCCGCGTGCTCCGCAAGACCGCTGAACCTGCCCTTCACGAGACGGACACGGTCCTCCGCAAACTTCAACACCTCCTTTGCTTTTTTGATTGACTCTTCATCTCTGTCTATCCCAAGCAGGACCGCCTGCGTATTCTTCCTCAGTATCCTCTCGCTGTGCCCGCCGCACCCCAATGTGCCGTCAATCACCTTTAGCGGCCTGTCCGCCGGAACCAGCAGCTCCAGCACCTCATCCGCCAGCACGGGCACATGCCCGGCCGTCCCCGCCGCCGTCCAGTCGCCGGCCTCCATCCGTCACTTCCCTTCAAGCCTGCCCTTGATCATGCTCATGAGATCGTCCTGCCTCTCCGTTATCTTCTTGACCCCGTCGAGCATCTCGTCGTTGCTCTTCTTCTCCTTCTCCCAGCGGTCCGGCGCGCATATGTGGGCCCTTGCGACCGCGCCTACCAGCATCGCCGAGTCCTTCAGCCCCGCGTGATCCATCAGCTCCTGCGTCAGGGCTATCCGCCCCTGGCTGTCGCAGACGCATTCCTCCGACTGAGAACCCAGCAGCTCGAGCGCCTCCTCCGTGTCCGCTTCCGCGAAGGAGCTTTTCCTCGCTTTTTCTATGAACCAGAGGAAATCTTCGAAAGGGATAAGATGCAGCCTGGAGTTCCTTCCGGGGACGACGATGAACCTGTCCCCGGCCTTCTTCGACCTCCAGCCGCTCGGTATGGCGAGGCGCCTCTGCCCGTCGATGCTGTGCAGGTACTTCCCGAGGAAAATCCCCTCTTTGACCTCCTTTTTCTCTACTTTTCTCGCCATTTTACACCTAAAAGCCCCTATTTGCCCCTAAAAATACACGGCATCCCCCTTTCTTGTCAAGCGGGGAAAAAATATTTCTTGAAAATATTTGGCTTGGCTGTTGCCAAAGCCAGGAAGGCAAGGCTCTGCACGGCCTGAAACGCGGCATAATATCCTAATGGCCGCAGTTGGCCGCATTCGCCGTAGCTACCAGGCGGCAAGACGCAGCTGTGGTGACCACTGCAAGTTGCAGCTAACGAAGTAGATATGGCGAATGCGGCCAACCCTCCCGGGTTGAAAATATGCCGAAACTGGCTTTCACTCATTGGGTGAAAGCCTCTAGGTTTTTTCCTGCGGGAAAAATGCGCCCTTACGGCGCGCAGGTAGCTTGCGCGCGCCGCGCGCAAAGGGCAAACTCTGCATACGAGTAATGCTGTGTTATGTTGCTTGCGCGCGGCGCGCGCAAACTACTTTTGGTAAAAACGTTTTCCAAGTCGCGCCGTAAGGGACTAAATATGTAAATGCCTTATTATGAGAGTGTTAATTTATAAAGCATATTTTCAACTGCGGCAATTAGGTTCAAAGCATGGAGCATGACAGATGCGGCGCTGCCGCTTTACCCGACCGACTTGAGCCATGCAAAATCCCGAGGCCGCAGGCGCTCGCGGAGAGGAGCGCATCCGACGAGCGAGAGAGGTCACTTAAATCCAAAATACGGTAACCGTTAAGCTGGGTGTTTTCCGAGGCTGCCGGTCAGATGTTTCTTGAAATTGACCGAGCCCATCTTCTTGATGCGAACAGCGCCCATGCGCCAGGAAGCCCCGTGATTTTGCACCTGCGCATTTCGCGCATCTTGTCGGGCAGCATCGCCGCGATTTTCTCGACCTCCTCCCTTCCGCCGACGGCGAACGCTCCGAAGGGGAAGATATCGGCGTCAGCGTCATCTTCCAGCATTGACTCCACGATCCGCAGGTGCCGCCTGGAGAGGTCGGCGGGATCGTCTGCGCCCGCGATGCCGCAAAGACGCTTCCTGTCTATAATGAGGAACAGCTCCCCCGGCAGGATGCAATAATTCAGGACTGCCGTCTTCCGCCTCGCGGCGGCGAGCCTCAGGGCCTCCCGTGCCTCCTTCCTTTCCTGTCCGAACCTGAATATTCCCGCCGTCCGCAGCGCCGCGCCCCGCAGCAGCCTGCAGAACTTTTTCCCCGCCTCCGCATTTTCCCTCATTTTTTTTCTTTCCGCCCTTGATTTTCCGATATTAGCTAGTTGATTAACTATAAATAACAATTGAAGAAAGGAGGATGTCAAGTGGGCTTCAAGACAAAAATCCAGCTTATCAGCCGGAGGAGCGGCTACGACCAGTGGTTCGTGAACTTCCCTTCGGCCTGCGCGCAGATGATGGGCTTCAGGAAGGGCGAGGTCGCGGAATGGGAGGTCGACGCCAAGGGGAGCCTCATGCTGAAACGGGAACGGGATGCCGGAAAAGCCAAGAAGAGGAAAGCCTGACCGCGCAGCCGGAGCGGAGGCGGAGCTTGCGGAGGCGGAAGCCCTGGCGGAATCGTCGGGAAGGATTCTCGCCGCCTATTCCAGGGCTCCGGACTGCGAGGCCGTCCATAGGATGCGCGCTGCCGAAGCAGCCCGTGGTCAACGCCGACGAGACCGGATGGAAGGTCAGGGGAAGCCAGTGGTACGTCTGGATATTCTGCAACCGCTCGGTTGTGTTCTGCCACGCGGACAGAAGCAGATACTCGAAGGTGGTGGAGGACATCCTCGGCAAGGACTACGCCGGAACCGCCGTCTGCGACTTCTACGCCGCATACAACTTCCTTTTAATGAGGCAGGATTCCGATTAATCGAATCCTGCGGAATCAGGTTACAACATAATAACATGGTGATATTATGAAAATGCGAAACATCTTAATTATCGTTTTTATGTCTTTGTTTCTTCATGCCACTGCGGACATCCGTCCGCACAGGCATATTTTTCATGAAGGCCGCGCGGCAACATATATTAACGGTAAATGGGGCCTCATTGATAAGTCAGGAAAACTGATAGCACAACCTATTTATGATGATATAGGCTTTTTTTCCGAAGGTTACGCACCTGTCAAACTCAATAATAAATGGGGCTTTATAAATAAAGCTGGAGGTCTTGATGTAAAACATATATACGACGACGTCAAAATATTTCATGAAGGGTTTGCACCAGTTAAACTCAATAATAAATGGGGGTTCATTGACATAAAAGGTAAAATATTGGATGCATTAATATATGAAGATGTGCGACCATTCTTTTGTCGGCTTGCGGCAGTTAAGATTAATAATAAATGGGGCTTTATCGACAGGACTGGAATGATTGTCATTCAACCAATGTTTTCCAACGTCATGGGTGGATTTAAAGAAGATCTATGTCCCGTAGAGGACAATGAGAAGAAATGGGGTTTTATTGACAAGGCAGGTAATTTCAAGATAAAGCCTAGATTTGATTGCGCATTTCCATTTGAAAATGGACATGCAATAATAAACTGCGGCAATATCAATGGTGTTGCAGTTACGGAAGATGAGAGGATATCCAGGATAATGAACGATACAGAAACCGGGTTAATAAATAAGGAAGGCGAGTACGTCATTAAACCGACATCTTTGTTTCATTTTGATAGTCGTTCGGTGAGCAATATGCTTTTTCCATTCAGAAACGGTGAAGATAAATGGGGGTTTGTTGATAAAGACGGAAAGGTCGTCATCAAGCCTGTATACGATGATACAATGGATTATAGAGGCGGCCTGGCAGCCGTTAAATCGAAAGAGAAATGGGGCTATATAGATGAAAAAGGGAATACTGTAATATTCCCTCAATACGATTCCGTGGAATCATTCAAGGAAGGCATTGCAGTTGTTACAATTGGCAATATGTATGGTTGCATCGATAGTAAGGGGGAATATATCATACCACTTCAATACGATTTTATCTTCAATGACTTTTCAGATGGATTGTCCCCTGCCATATTGAAAGAGAAACATGGCTATGTCGACCTGAAAAATAATTTTATTTCAAATGAAAACATTGGTTTTTACAAAGAAAAAGAGCCAATGCGCGAGGAAGATAAAGTCTTTAAAGGATTCTTCCTAGTGGAGAAACTTCCAGGGAAATCAGATATAGATTCTATAAAAGACGGGGATTCTGTAGTTAAAGTTATGAAAGTATTCGGTATGCCGACAGAGATCGGTTGTGACAGGATGATCCTCCCAGACACTGATGAAAAGAAAGTCATTTTGTACGGGCTAGGATGGAACTTATATACTGAAAATGCTGGCAAGAAGGATTTCTTGAAAGTATGGATTCAGCTTAAACGACAACATGAAGGTGAAGACAAAGATTACGGGAACCCTATCTTGTGGGAACGTGGCAAGAAGACAGAAGGCTGGATTGTGGATTCAATTACGGTAGACAAAAATCCTCCAAAATGAAGAAACATCGGGGTCACACCCCCGCTATTGATTCTGCTGAAAAAAGATGTCCCGAAAATCGCCTGACCGCCCTTCCAGCAGTTTCCGGACGCGTCACAAATTTCTGACAAGGAACAATTCGGTTCCGTCGAATTCCCATTTCACGGTTTCACCCGGTCCGAGACGGAGCGCCGCGGCGAGAGGCACCGGAATGCATACATACAGTCTCGGCCTCTGCGCTTTTGATTTTATTGTCTGCACCTTCATGGGATATGCCTGATCGCCTCTTCGCCTTTTCCCGGCGGTCAGTTTGACCAGTCTGAGTCTTCCCCTGTCGACCAGTTCCCATTCCACCAGATTTTTTCCCTTCAGTCCGGTCTTTTCCGCGAATTCGGCGGAGAGATAGACATACGGTCTCCGCTTCTGCCCCCCGCTTCTGATGCTCTGCACGTTCAGCGGGACGACAGCTTTTTTCCGGGATTTCATGATTTTTCCTTTGAAATTCCTCTTTTTCATTCCTGATTCCGCAGGATTCGATTAATCGGAATCCTGCGGAATCAGGAATAAGTTTTTCAATTTCTTCGACCATAGCAATGGACCGCCACATTGAACTTCGCGATTGATTCGCCGAGTTTTCCAATCGACATCTAGCCGCCTCCATTGCGAATTTCCTGGGCAAAGTCATTCCTTCGCGGCCTTTGCTCATTCGCGAGAGTCAAAGTTCATGAGTCCATGAATTAATCAGGCTACGCCATAGACGCGTCCCTTTTCCGTCTTGAATTCAAGAATTCCGACGGCATGCCTCGCCTCAATGCTATGGCCGTCCGAAGAAACCTTCAGGGGCATGTCCGTCCGTATCCGGCAGACGCCGCCGCTCCTTGAAAGAATCGAAGCCTTGTGCAATTTGCGGTTCTTCCATTCGAGGTCTACGATGAAATTGCCCCTGGCAACAAGACCTTTCACGGCTCCGTCGCTCCACAGGGAAGGCAAGGCTGGGAGAAGGCGGATGATGAACCCGGCTTCTTTCCTTCCCGCGGAACCTGCGGCTGCGAAATTCGCGGTTTTCTCGTGGCTCTGGAGGAGCATCTCGCATATTCCGGCCGTGAGGCCGAAGTTGCCGTCGATCTGGAACGGCGGGTGCGCGTCGAGCAAGTTCATGTAGACGCCTCCGCCTCCGCGGTAATTGACGCTGTTTGTATCCACCAGCCTGAGCATTCGGTTTATGAGCCCGAGGCAGCGGTCGCCGTCAAGCAGGCGCGCCCAGAAGTTGATCTTCCAGGCGAGGGACCAGCCCGTGCCTTCGTCCCCCCTGATCTCGAGCGTCCTCTTCGCGGCTTCGAAAAGCTCCGGGGTGCCGTCCGCGGTTATCTGGCTTCCGGGATGCAGCGCGAAGAGATGCGAGACGTGCCGGTGGTTCGGCTCCGCGTCTTCAAAGTCCTTGTACCACTCCTGGAGGCGGCCGTTCCGGCCGATCTGGTAAGGCATGAGCCTGCCAAGCGCGTCGCTTATCCTGCCGCGGAAATCCTCGTCCAGGTCCAGAATCTCCGCCGCCAGCGCGCAGTCCGTCAGAAGCTCCCTCGTTATGCCCATGTCCATGGTGCTGGAAATGCTCACGCATTCGGGGTTGCCGTCCGGGGCGATAAATCTGTTCTCCGGCGACGTCGCGGGCGCCGTTACAAGATATTCCCTGCCGTCAAGCTTGTGCGGCACGAGCCAGTCCAGCAGGAATTCCGCGGACCTTTTCATCAGGGGATACGCCTTCTCGGAGAGGAACTTCCTGTCCTGCGTGAACGCATAATGCTCCCACAGGTGCGTCGCGAGCCAGGCACCGCCCATTGGCCAGCAGGACCATGTGGGATCGCCTTTCCCGTAGTCGCCGACCGCGCATGCCAGCCCCCACAGGTCGGCGTTGTGATGGGCGGTCCAGCCGCGGCAGCCGTAGTTCTCCGAGGCGACCTTCTGGCCGGTGGCCGCGAGCTTCTCTATAAGCGAGAACATCGGCTCATGGCATTCGGAGAGGTTTGCCGGCTCCGCCGGCCAGTAGTTCATCTGGGTGTTGATGTTGATCGTGTAGTTCGAGCTCCAGGGCGGACGCAGGATGTCGTTCCAAATCCCCTGGAGGTTCGTCGCCTGGGTGCCCGGACGGGAAGAGGCGATCATCAGGTATCGGCCGTATTGGAAAAGCAGAGCCGCAAGCCGCGCGTCGCTCTTTCCGTCGTGGCTCTTCAGCCTTTCATCACTGGGCAGGTCGCATCTGCCCGGAACGCCGAGCTCTAGCGAAAATCTGTCGAAGAGCCTCCCGTGATCCCTGACGTGCGCCTTACGGATGCTTTTGAAGTTCTTTTCGGAAACCGCCTTCAGCGCCGATTCCGTCATGGCGGAAGGCGACAGCCCTTCCTTGCCCGGCAGCTTGGCATAACCGTTGAAGCTGGTCGCCGAAACGACGAAGATAATGGCCGAAACCGCGTCCTTGATCTCTATTCCATTGTCGGACGCGGCGACAGTTCCTCCTTCAGGGACGATGCGGAGCCTCACTTCGAAGCCGACACCTTCGGCCTCTTCATAGACCGTGCGGTCCAGGCTGTAATATGAAGGATCCAGATGGGACGGCGCCTTTCCAGACATCGCGAAAGTGTCCGGGCCGATGCACTTCTGCGAATTTCGCAGCTGGCTGTCCATCGAGGCCGTGAAGCTGAGGCGGCCCTTGCCGGTCGAAGAGAGCCGTATTACAAGGGCCTTGTCAGGGAAGCTCGCGATGTAAGTCCTTTCATATCTAGTGGTTCCGTCCGTATAGCCGACCTTCGCGATGGCGCGCGCGATGTCAAGCTCGCGGAAATATTCCCCGGGTGCGGACTGGCCGCCGAACCTGAGCCGCAGGTTGGCCATAGGCAGATATGACTGCGAGAAGGGGCCCTGCAGCTTCTTGCACAGTTCGTTGGCTCCGTGGTAGTCCTCCCTGAACAGTGCCTCCCTGATCTCCGGCAGCGCATCCTTTGCCCCGGACACGGTATATTTCCCCGGAATCCCGGACCAGAGCGTGTCCTCGTTGAGCTCTATCAGATCCTCTTCGACTCCTCCGAAAACCATCGCCCCCGTCCTGCCGTTCCCCAGAGGCAGCGCCTCCGTGAAGCCGGCGGCCGGCTGGAGGTATCTCAGCCTCATCTCGTTTCCTGCGGAACTTGCGGCCATATTATTTTGCCCTTCCTAAATTTTATTCAGGATAACCACGATTTTTCACTTGGCCCCCCCGAAAGCATCACGGGAAGATCTTGCCAGGGTTCAGAATCCCTTTGGGGTCCAGGGCGTTTTTCACGGACTTCATGGCGGCCATAAGCTCCTTGGAGACGACGATATCCATGTATTTCCTGCGCTTGTAGCCGATGCCGTGCTCGCCGCTGATCGTGCCGCCGAGCTTGGACGCCGCAGCATAGAGCTCCTTTAGGATTTCCGGAAGTATTTTCTTCCATTCGTCCATGGGCATCTCCGGCGGTTTGACCGGCGTCGAGTGGAGGTTGCCGTCGCCGGCGTGTCCGTAGGTCGGAATCACGACGCCGTATTTTGCGGACAGGGCCTCCACCTCCCTGACGAGATCGGGGATCTGCGCGAAGGGTACGACGATGTCCTCGAGGCTCTGGACCGGGCTGTAGACCTTGAACGCCTCCGCGATGTTGCGGCGCACACGCCAAATCCGCTCGGAGGTCGTATGGTTGTCGGCCACGTAGACTTCCATCGCGCCCTTCTTCATGCAGATTTCGCCGACGGAATCGTATTGTTCCTCGACCTCCTTCTCGCTGGAGCCGTCGACCTCGATGATGAGCATCGCCCCTGCGTCCTCGTAGGGGAAATGCTCGTTGAGATATTTGCACGCGGTCTGCACCGAGAGCTTGTCCATGAATTCGATCGCGGTCGGGATGATCCCGGACTCTGTCATGATCGTGGGGACCGCGCCTATCGCGTCGTCTATTGTTTTGAAGAGGACTAGGAGGCCGACCTTGGCCTTCGGAATCGGCATCAGCTTCAGGATAATCTTCGTGAAGATTCCAAGGGTGCCCTCGGAACCGACCATGAGGCCGAGAAGGTTGTAGCCGGTGACGTCCTTCACCCTCTTTCCGCCCAGCTCGACGATGTCGCCGTTGGGAAGAACGAGTTCCATGCCAAGGACATAGCGGCCGGTGACGCCGTATTTGACGGCCTTGCCGCCGCCCGCGTTCTCCGCCACGTTGCCGCCGATGAAGCATGTCTCCAGGCTCATCGGATATCCCGCGTAGAACAGGCCGTGTTCTTTAGTGGCGTCGTTGATCTGGTTCGTCACGACGCCGGCTTCGACGGTGCAGGTCATATTGGCCGGGTCGATCTCGAGGATTTTGTTCAGCCTCTCGATTGAGAGCAGTATGCCGCCGTAGATCGGCACTGCGCCGCACGAGAGCCCGCTGCCCGCGCCGCGGGGAGTCACGGGGATTTTCTCCCTGTTGGCGAGCTTCATTATCTTTGAAATTTCCTCGGCGCAGGCGGGCTTGACAACGATCTCCGGCATTTTTGCATATTCCGGACCGGCGACCTCGTCATGGCTGTACTGCTGCATCGCATCGGGATTCTCAAAGATGACGTTGCGTTCCCCGACAACCCGCTTCAGTTCGTCCGCGATCTTACTTGTAACCTTGCCGTATTGCATTTTATTTGCGCACAACTATTTAAAACCAAGATTTTTAATATTCCTTTGCTCATCGGAAGGTTTTGTTACGGCTCAGGCTGCTCTGGGCATTTTGTGGCCATCTATTTTCTTTTCCTCTCTTCGAGCTTGCGGATGAGGACAGGGAGGAATTCGAAGAGGTCGGCGACCACGCCGAAATCCGCGACCCTGAAAATCTGGGCGTCGGGATCCTTGTTGACCGCTATGATGCTGCCTGAGGTCTGCATTCCGGCCAGGTGCTGTATCGCTCCGGAAATGCCGCATGCGATGTAAGTCTTTGGCGACACTGTCTTTCCGCTGAGGCCGATCTGGTGGGGGTATTCGATCCAGCCTTGGTCGACAGCGTCCCTGGAAGCGCCGACGCCGCCGTCGAGCAGCTCCGCCAGACGGCGTATCATCGCGAAGTTCTCCGCCTTCTTCAAGCCTCTGCCGCCGGAGACGATCAATTCCGAGTCCTCGAGCGGCGTTCCCTGCGATTCGTCAGGGACAAACCTTTCGAATTCCACCCTGGACTTCAGGCATTCGCTTGGAGGGCTTTCACGGATTATTTCACCTTTGCGTGAGGCATCCCTGTCGGATGGTCTTGCCGATTTCGGCCGTACCGTCGCCATCTGCGGGCGCGCCTCCGGCGTCCGTATCGTCGCGAGGATGTTGCCGCCGATCGCCGGTCTTGTCTGCAGAAGGCCATTGTCCGCAGGATCGATTGCGAGCTCGGTGCAGTCCGCGGTGAGCCCCGCAAAGATATTGTCCGTCGCGACCATCGGCATGACGGTCCTGCCGGTCGTAGTCGCGGCGGCTATTATGATTTCAGGGCTGTATTTGCCGACGAGCCAGCTCAGCGTCTTCTGGGAAGGCTCGGCAAGGAAATCCGCGAAAATCGGATTGTCGACTAAATATACCTGGTCGGCGCCATGGAAGATGAGTTCCCTGGCTTCCTCCTCGGCCATGCGGTCGGCCATGAGGACCGCGGACAGCTTGACCCCGAGGCTTTCCGCTAGGGCTCTCCCTCGGTTCAGAAGTTCGAAGGAGACAGGCCTCAGCCTGCCGCCCTTCTGCTCCGCCAGAATCCAGACTCCGGAATAAGACATGATTCATAGTCCAATTATATGATACGTCAGAAACATTTCGACAGGATGTTCAGGATATTATACTCATTTAGCGTGAAAATTTACATTTTGACGGGCAAGATTTGGGATTGGA
>CAZWRV010000108.1:0-21606 GCA_964636325.1 uncultured Victivallaceae bacterium
GGTTCGGAGGGAGGGGGAACGCAAATCAATGCGCTCTCCCTACCCCTATCTTTTGCTTTTCGTCATATTTCAAGTTTTTGTCTGCCTTGGCGATTTGGCATCTTGGCGGTGATTATTCGGTGGGCGTTTTGCAGATTTGGGGCAAGGTTTTTCAATTGCCGAGCTGGTGCTCGGCGTTCCCAGGATGTGGAAAAAAAGAGGGCGTACCCCAAATGTATTCAATCGAGGTACGCCAATACCTACAGAGCATACACTGGAGCACGCCCAAACGGGCGTGCTTCCGAAAGTGTCGCTCTGTAAAAGAAATTTGGCGTTTTCGTGCGAGACGACTTCCGAAAAGTCACGGAAAATATTTTGGAATCAAAATATTTTATGTCAAAGAACCTGGCGCAGGCAAAAGCTGACACCCTTATCATAACATGGCAATAAAACTGGAGATGTCAAGCCGGGGGGGAAATCTTCGTCGCAACCTTCATCTCTATACTTAGTCGTAATCTTCGTCGAAGGAGACATTTACCGAGCTGGTGCTCGGTGCTCCCAGGGAGACGCCTTTTGAGCTTTTTATGGCCAATCTTTTTTAATCTTGTATATCCTGTTATCCTGTCCAAAAATTTTGTGTCTGGTGTGCTTTTTGTGGCTATCTATTTGTCTTTAGAATCAAAATGCTTAAAAATCTCTGTGCCTTTGCGGTTTTGTGAGGGGGTTAAGGCATTTTGAGTTTGCTCTTTCCGCTTGCGGATTCCATGGCATGCAATACCTTATGACGATTCTCCGTCTTTTCAGATGATCATATTCACATAGGAAGCAACGATGAAGAAGGCTTTTAAGAAAGGTGCCGCGACGGACGGCGGCGAGCCCAAGTTCAAGAAGACGACGAGCTGGCTGACCGACGACGAATACGAGATAAACCTGCGGAAGCACAGGGCGCAGGTGGAGCCGATGGCGGTGAAGAAGCTCGACGAGCCAATTGCCGGCTCGGTTTTCGGCGACTACGAGGTTTCCCGGACGGACCAGGACTTTCCGCAGAAATACATAGTTGAGGTACGGGCGGCGGCCTTTGGCGGCAACTACTGCACATGCCCGGACTTCACAAAGAACTTCCTTGGAACCTGCAAGCATGTCGAAAAGACGCTTATGTACCTGCACGGTAAGTCCGGAAGGTTCGGGGCGGGCTCGCCATTTGTTGAAGTCTATATGAGGCCCGGCCAGGAAAGGGCGGCGGTGATGTCGGCGCCCGGCAAGCTGGACTCCCGCATGAAGTCATTCCTGGATCATTACTTTGAGCCGTCTGGAGCCGTGAGAGCCCCATACGAAGAGACGCTGATGACTTTCATGCGGGATATTGAAGGGAAAAGTCCCGATTTCCTGCGCGGAATCAGGGTGTCCCGCGGCGTGAAGACTCATGCGGACGAGCTTTCGCTTGCCAGGACCCTCGCGCTGAAGAAGGAATCCATCTTGAAGGACATGAGGGAGGGGAGACGTTCCTCGGAAATAGTGCGCTATCCGCTATACGACTACCAGTTGGACGGCATGATACATCTGGCCCTCACCGGGCGTGCAATGCTCGCAGACGAAATGGGGCTAGGCAAGACGGTGCAGGCCGTGGCGGCGTGCAAGCTCCTCAAGGAGATAAACGGCATCAGCAGGGTTCTCGTGGTATGCCCGACGTCATTGAAGCTCGAATGGGAGGAGCAGATACGCAAGTTCACGGACCTCCCGTCGCTTGTCGTTTCAGGGCCGAGGGAGGTCAGGCTTTCCATGTACAAGGATTCCCGGGCGTTCTTCCACATGATGAACTACGAGCAGGTTGTCAGGGATGAGAAGGAGATACTCGAAATTCTGCGGCCGGACGTCGTCATCCTGGACGAGGCGCAGCGGATCAAGAACTGGCGCACGAAGACTTCCGCGTCGGTCAAGCGCCTGCGCTCCGAATATGCGTTCGTCCTCACCGGAACTCCGATCGAGAACAGGATAGACGAGCTGTTCTCGCTGACCGAGTTCGTCAATCCGAAGATTTTCGGGAGCCTGTTCAGGTTCAACAGGCTGTTCTACGACTTCGACGAGGACGGCAAGATATCCGGCATCAAGAACATGCGCCTCCTCCATGAGCAGCTTAAGCCGATAATGCTGCGCAGGAGGAAGTCCGACATAGACGAACAGCTCCCGGAGCGGATAGACAACAACTACTTCGTGGGAATGACCGAGGAGCAGAGCAAAAGATACGGGGAATATGAATACTGGGCGTCCTTGATCCTTGCGCAGGCCAAGAGGCGGCCGCTGACTCCGGAGGAGTTCGAGAAGCTGCAGCGCTTCCTCGCCTGCATGCGGATGCTCTGCGACACCGTGTACGTGCTCGACAGGAAGTTCAAGGATGCGCCCAAGCTGGACGAGCTGACCCGGATACTGGAGGACATATGGGGGGACGATCCGGCCCGGAAGGTGATTGTCTTCTCGGAATGGGTGGGGATGCTGGAGCTTGCGAGGGAACGCCTGGACGCGATGGGAGTCTCGTGCGCCTGGCACACGGGCTCTGTCCAGCAGGACAGGAGGAGGCTTGAGATCAACAGGTTCAAGAACGATCCTGAATGCAGGGTCTTCCTTTCCACCGATTCCGGCGGCGTGGGGCTCAACCTCCAGGCGGCGAGCGTGGTCGTAAACCTGGATCTGCCGTGGAATCCGGCGAAACTGGAACAGCGCATTTCGCGGGCGTGGCGCAAGCACCAGAAGAATTCGGTCAACGTGATCAACATCATCGCGGAGAAGACGATCGAGCACAAGATGCTTGCGACGCTGGACATCAAGAAGGAGCTTGCGGACAAGGCTCTTGACCTCGACGGAGGCGCCGACAGTTTCAAGATGATCTCATCGAGGGCGCAATTCATGGAGCGCCTCGAAAAGATATTGCAGATTTCGCTTGCGGCGCCCGCCCAGGCTACGGGCGGAACCCCGCGTGTGACGGATCAGACGGAGGGGGGAAATAAAGATGCCGGCGGCGAATCTGCCGTAACGCCTCCTTTCGAATGCGTCAGGCAGGAACTTGTCACAGAGCTCGGCGCTGGAATCAAGGCCTTCAAGGCCAGGACGGACAAGGACGGGCATCTCATCGACGCGCTCTTCGTCGTCGACGAAAAGCTGCCCGACGCCGCCGCCAGGATTTCAAAAATATGCAGGCGGAACACGCCCGGAATAGGAGATTCCGGAATCAAGATACTGACCAAGGCAAACTACGAGGCGCTGCTCAAGCTTGTCGAAGCGGGGCTGATCTCGTTCAACGATTCGTCCATGCTGGATCTCATCAAATACGAGAGCCTCGGCGAGCCGAAGCCGGACGAAGACAGAAGAAGGGTCGCCATGGCCGAGCCCATTCTTGCCAGGGCAGGCAGGAAGCTCAAGATGGCGCAGTGCCTCCTTTCGGGAGGTTTTGCCCTCGAAGCCGCCGTGCCCGCAAAGGAGTTCGCAGAACTTGCCGGAATCGCCCTGATGGCATTGTGCTGCGAAGTTCCGTTCGACAAGGAGCCCGCCAGGTTTGAACCGTCTTTCATCCAGATATTCCGGGAGCGAAATGTGCTTCCGCATGATACCTGCTGCGTCTTTGAAAATCTTGGAGCGGGGATAGCAGACGAGGCTGCGGCCGACGAGTTCGTCCGGAACTGCTGTCTCCTCGACGACAGGTGCAGGGAGTATCTCATGCGCCGGATAGTGTGAACACGCCGGGATCCGGGGGTATTTATGCTGGCGAAGGGCTTGTCTCCATTAATACTTGCGGGAGTCATCATCGCGCCTTGCCTGCGCGGGGAAACTCCCATCCTGGAGAAGAATCCGCTATATTCCGACACTTGTTTCTGGAAGCCTCTGAAGCCGTCGGCCGGAACGATGGTCTATCTGAACTTCGACTCGGAGAAGGATGCCGCGGCGGACATGCTTGACGGGGGCGGCCTGGACAAGGCCTTGGAGCCCGACTCTTCCCAGGCGTTGCCGGGATCGGAGGACGGCAAGGGTTATCAGCTCAGGGGCGGAGCGTCGATCGATCCCCAGGGGCGCTACAATTCCTGCCTGGCGGTCGGCGGAGGGGTCGCCGAAGCGCGCCTGCCCGCGCCGCTGCCCGCCAACGAGCATCTCGCGCTGGACGCATCAATATTTGTCAATGCGTATCCCCCCAAGGACAAGGAGGGGATCGTCTTCTACCGGAAGCGGCGCGAGGAGGACAAGAGGCCGCGCAGCAATCATATCGCTCTCTCGCTCACGCCGGGGGGCGCATTGATCCTTAGGTGGCAGGGCCTGCAGGGCAAGCCGATGGAGGCGCGCACTCCGGAAGGCTGCGTCCCGCTCAAGAAATGGGTGCATGTCGGAATCACCTACCGCTGGCATACCCGGGCCATGATCTTCGTGGACGGCGCGCCGGTGGGATACAAGACTTACCAGCACCGCTGGGGCGTCCTCGACGGGCCCGTGCCGGACGCGAAGGATCCGATATATCTCGGCAACACCGACGCCCTGGACCAGCCCCTGGACGGAAAGATCGACGAGTTCCGCCTCTCCTCGGACATCATCGAATTCTTCCCGCTGCCAGACAAGTCGTGGACTGATCCCGAATGCAGGAGGCCCGTGTCGGATTTGGGGATGCCATATCTGCCGCCCAGGGACGATCTCGTGTTCTATGCCACTTTCGACAAAGGACTTGCGCCCGAAATCATGCGGGGGAAGCACGGCGCCGGCAAGCCCGCCCCGACCTGTGCCCCGGACGGCGTCCGCGGAAACGCTCTGCACGGCGCGATGACCGTGGCGCAGGAAGGCAACTTTCCAAGGGAGGAGGGCACCCTTTCATTCTGGTTCAAGCCCCTGGACTGGTCCAACGAACATGTCTTTCATTTCGGGGTCATGGGCGGGCCGTTCACTCTCTACGTGTTCAATTCCGGCTGCCTCAGGCCACCCTACACCGACCTCGGGATTTACCTGAAGGACGGCGGCGGAGCATTCGCAGTGATAGGCGGAAGGCATTATCCGGAGCTCTGGCGGCACGTGGCCGTCACATGGAAAGGCAGGCTCGTCAAGACCTTCCTCGACGGGCGTTTCCGGAACGAACTGACGCTTTCGTTCGGCACCTTCGA
The DNA here is from genome assembly GCA_964636325.1 of uncultured Victivallaceae bacterium. Taxonomy (GTDB): domain Bacteria; phylum Verrucomicrobiota; class Lentisphaeria; order Victivallales; family GWF2-50-93; genus CAZWRV01. The sequence continues at coordinate 5,109 of CAZWRV010000108.1, forward strand.
CGAGATAGCCGACAAGTGGCCGCTGTCTTTCGACTCCTCCGGGAGCCACAACGCTTTCGACGAGGTGATGGTCTTCAAGCGCCAGCTCACATATCCGGAGATCGAGAATCTTTACTGGCGGTTCCGCGACCCGGCGAAGATGAAGAAACTGCCCGGCGTGGACGTGCTGGACCTCTGCCATCTCCCAGGCGCGAACGGCATCTTCGGACGATTTGACGCCTCCCGCACCCCCAATATCGTCCGGGTTCGGTTCGAGATTTCAGGTTCAAAACTCAGCTCGCCATGGAAGTCGGAACCGACCGAACTGTGCGCTGCTCTGCACGACGTCGTGGTCAAAAGCCCCTCCCTTGATGACGGCGAATATCAGCTGACCGCAGTCTTCCTCGACGCTTCAGGCAAGGAGCAGGGACGCTTCGACCGCCCGTTCAAGGTCAAGCACTTCCCCTGGGAAAACAGCGCCCTCGGGCAGGAGAAAATCATCATTCCGCCTTACACGCCGATCGGCGTCGACGGCGCAACATTGAAGCCGATCGGCCGGGAAATCCGCCTGGCCAAGAGCGGTCTCCCCGAATCCATCCTGGTCGGCGGCCGCCAGATACTGGCGGGCCCGATCCGCCTGGAATGCGTCGAAGGAGGCAGGAAGGAATCCCTGTCAGGCACAGACTTGAAAGTGGAGGACATTCCAGGCAAGGCAGTTGAAAACCGAGAGGAATATTCCAAGGTTCCGCTTACCACGGCCGTCCCGCCGCTGAAGCTGAAGGATTCCCCCGGCTACCAGGCCGTTGTGGCCGGGAACGGCAAGTTGGGCGGACTGGAGGTCAGGATAAACGCCACCATGGACATAGACGGATGGTATCGCGTCCTGGCGACAGTCGCCCCGCCCGCAGGTGGAAAGTCCTCCGTCGAATCCCTCGACCTGGTGATCGAGATGCCCAAGGAATGCGCGGACACCATGTATAACCAAGTGAACGACCGCTCGCAGGATCCTTCAGGCTATGTGAACACCTCAGGCGAGTTCGGCGAGATACCCGAGGGGAGGGGCGTTGTCTGGGACTCCCGTAAATTGAACGGCGGCGCCCGCTGGAAAACCTTCGTGCCGCAGGTCTTTATCGGCAACGGCGAGCAAGGCATCTGGTGGCTGGCCGTCTCCGACGACGGCTGGATTCTGGACGACAAGGAGCCTTGTGTGCGTTTCGAAAGGGATGCCGAGCTTGTGCGCCTGCGGATCAGGATGATCGCCGCCCCGATGGAAATCGCCGGGCCCCGGACCTTTGACTTCTCGCTGCTGGTCGAGCCCGTCAAGCCGATGCCGGAGCGATGGCGCGAACTATGCTGGGGCTACGGACGCGACAAGCGCAACTACTACGGCCACGATACCGCCGGATACCGCTACTACGGCGATTCCGTGGACTCATACTCGCTCCACAGCGACGACGACGTCCGGAAGCTCGCAAAATACTACTCCGGCGAATTCGAAAAGATGGAGCCGTTCCGCAACTACATGCGCGGACACTATGAAAAGCCCTTCCATGACCAGGTGCCTTTCACCCTCTACGGTTCCACATGGATGACAGGCCTGGGGATGGAGGAGTTCAAATACTACGGACGCGAATGGCTGGGAAGGGAGGACTGGGAACCGCTTCCCGACTGGAATTTCGACGGCATGCCGAGCTATGGCGGAGTCTGCAATTGGGAGCGTCCGGAACAGCTCGACGCCCGCGGCGTCAACTTCAACTCCACATACATAGACTGCTTCCTCCACTATCACCGGCGCCTGCTGCAGAACGCGCCCGTCAACGGCACATGGTGGGACAATTCCTCCATCGGCCTGGTGACCGAGTATGTGCCGGGCCGCGGGCGCGTCGAGCTCTGGAACACCTACCTCCGCCGGGATTTGACGCGGCGCCTTGCAGTGATAGGCTACCTCGTCGGCCGCCGCCCGTGGTGGATACAGAACATGCACGTGGACTTCTCCTGGACGCAGGTGGGCTGGCACATTGAAAACGACTTCTACATCTCCGGCTCGGCACGCAGCATCATCGACCAGCTCGGAATCGGCAAGTTCCGATCCCTGCTCTGCGCAAAGCGCGGTCTACTGGGCCGCCTGGCAAGCTCCGTGCAGGGTGCCAAGCTCGCCGGATCCGACGAACTCACAATCGCATGCCGCAGCGTGATCGGCATGTGCCTGGCACACGACGTCGGCGACGTAAGCGGAATGCGCGAAAAGAATTCCGCCCTCTACGACGCGGTGCTGCCCAAGATGGAGCAGACCGTCGGCTTCTTCTCCGGCGATCCGGCCTTCCTGCCCTACTGGCGCCAGGACGCCGTGAAGCCGCCCGATCCGCGCGTCCTATGCTCCTTCTTCATCGGGAACGGAAAGGCCGTGGCGGTCATCGTCAACGCGACCGACAAGACGCGCGACCTCGGCGAAATGACATTCGACGCCTCCAGGCTCGGGCTGAAGAATCCGGCCAGGGCGACGGATCTCGAGACGGACGAAGACCTGCTTGTCGGCAAGGACGGATCCTCATGCCGCATCCGCATGCGCAAGGACAGGCTCTGGTCAGACCGCGAAAAGCCGCTGGAAAAGTCCGAGGACGACGAGCTGAAGGAGGAGCTGGGCGAGGAGACCGTATACCGCACCGTCCACCGCCACGACTTCCGCGCAGTCCTCTTCGAATGAGAATGGGCCGGGAATCGCGCGGGCTCGGCCGGAATTTCAGATTTCCCTACCCGGCCAGCCGCGAATGATCCCTGCCCATGACGGCGGCCAGGCGGACGGTCGGCCCCGGATATTCTGCGAACTTAGCGGCGTAGACGAACCTGGCCGCACCTCCCCACTGCATGGCGCGCAACGAGATTCCTCCGGGAAATGCAAGCGCGAACAGAACCATGCCCTTTATGAACTCCCTCCTGCTCATGACCACACCCCGTAGATTTTCCGCCCGCATCCGCATGCGCCGTCCTTCAGGTGGTTCTTCAGCGTCGTCATCCCGCTTCTCTCGACGAGAATCTTCCTGCATGACGGGCAGTATGTGTTCTGCCCTTCCTTGCTCATCACGTTCCCCACGTAGACGAAGCTCATGCCCTCGTCCATGGCGATACTGCGGGCCTGTTCGAGCGTGTTGGCCGGAGTCGGCGGCAGGTTCCGCAGCTTGAACCTGGGGGTGAAGCCCAGGAAATGCAAAGGAGTGTCGCCGCCCAGGTTCTCCTTAAGCCATTTCACCAGCTTGCGTATGTCGCCCGGGCTGTCGTTGAGGGTCGGCACCACCAGGTTCGAAACCTCCAGATGGATTTTCGACCTCATCGTCACAAGGGTCTCCTGCACCGGCTTCAGCGTGCCCGAGCAGATCTTCCTGTAGAAGTCGTCGGAGATGCTCTTGATGTCGAGCGTCGCGGCGTCCACCACGGCGAGCAGGCGCTTCAGCGGTTCCTGGTTGATGTAGCCCGCCGTCACGAGGACGTTCCGTATTCCGGCCTTCCTGGCCAGAACCGAAGTGTCGTAGGCGTATTCATAGTAGACGACGGGCTCTGTGTAGGTGTATGCGATGGACTGCGACTCGGACTTCCGCGCAAGCTCCACCACCTTTTCCGGCGGACATTCCGACGACTCGACGTCCTCCGGATTGGCCTGCGATATCTCCCAGTTCTGGCAGTTCAGGCAGTGGAGGTTGCATCCGACCGTCGCTATCGAGAACGCCTGCGTCCCGGGAAGGAAATGGTAGAACGGCTTCTTCTCTATGGGATCCACGTGCGCCGCGCAGATATGCCCGTAGACGACGCTTGTGAGCTTGCCGTCTATGTTCCTCCTGACCCGGCAGTCGCCGCTCTGGCCGGGCCTGAGCATGCAGCCGCGCGGGCAAAGCCCGCACTGGATGATGTCGTCGGGATTCATGGCGCCAACCCCCTTCCTGCCTTCCAATATAAGCTATACCGCAAGCGTGGAGAATGCAAGCTGAAATACAACCATAAAGTTTCCGAGGAGGCTCTTCCCCGAGCGCGAAGAGCCTATTTAAGGGCGGAATTCTATTGCGCCGGTTTTGGAGTTCAGTTCCTACGCATCAGGCGAGGAGATGACAAGGCAGGCGTTGGTGCCGCCGAAGCCGAAGCTGTTGCTCAGGGCATGCCTGAGGTTGACGCCGGTCCGGCATTCCCGGACCAGGTCGGCCCACTCGAAGCCCGGCTCCGGATTGTCAATGTTGATGGAGGGGCAGATGAACTGCTTCTGCAGCATCTGCGTGCAGAATATCGCCTCGACCGCGCCCGTTGCGCCGATCATGTGGCCGGTCATCGACTTGGTGCTGTTGATTGCGACCTTGCCGGCCTTGTCGCCGAAGAGGAGCCTGATGGCCTCCAGTTCCAGCGGGTCGCCGGTCGGCGTGCCGGTGCCGTGCGTGTTTATGTAGCCGATGTCTTCGAGGCCGAGCCCCGCGTTCTCTATGGAAAGGCGCATGACCTCGCAGCTCGACCGGGCGCTCGGTACGACCATTTCCTCCGGATTAGTGTTGGCGGCCATTCCGGTAAGCACGGCGATTATAGGGGCGCCGCGCCTTTTCGCATGCTCCTCCGTCTCCACTATCAGGACGCCGGCCCCGGTACCGATGACGAAGCCGTCGCGGTCCCTGTCGAACGGACGGCTCGCCCTTTGCGGAGTATTGTTGTACTTCCTGGAAAGGGCCCTCATCGCGTCGAAACCCAGCGCATGGACCCAGTTGGTCTCCTCGGTGCCGCCGGTTATCACATATTCGTAGAGCCCGAGCTGCAGAAGCCTCGCGGCGACGATGATCGAGTGCGTCCCGCTCGTGCAGGCCGAGCTGATGTCGAACGTCTCCCCGTCGATACCAAGCAGGATCGCCAGATTCGACACGGCGGAGGAAGGCATCACCCTCGGGACGGTGAACGGGCTGACCCTCTTGACCTTACCGGACTCGCGGAACGCGAAGGCACCATCATAGATGTGCTCGTAGGAGCTGCCCGCGCAGCCGAGCGTGATCGCGGCCTTCCTGTTCCTCAGGTCCTCGTAGGGGATGCGGGCCTCCTTCAAGGCCTCCTCGGCCGCGACCACGGCCATCCTGGCGTTCGGCATCGTAAATCGCTTGTTCTTCGCGTCCAGAAGCCCCGAAGGCGGATCCTCGTCGGCAAGGCCGGCCACCTGACTTTCCAAGCCGAGTTCCTTCCAGCGCGGCACAAAGGTCACGCCCGAACGCCCAGACCTCAGCGCCTCCTCGTTTTTCTCAAGCCCGTTCCCGAGCGGCGTCACAAGCCCCCGGCCTGTTATCACAATCCTCTCTTTCGGCATAAGCAGTTCTTCTCGATCCCGTTATTAAGTTTTCCGGGCGGCTCCGGCCTCCAATGCCCGTCATAAAGATGGTGTCCCCCGTTTTGAAGCCGCATATAACTTATCATGGCTATTCCCATATTCTAACAGTGCTCCGTTTATTCTCGGCAAATAAGCTTGCAGCCGTAATGCCTCAGTCTTTGCTTTCGGGGTCGCTATCGGTATCGGGATCGATTTCCGGTTTATATCTTCGACCCCGATAGCGATTCCGACCCCGACACCGATTGTCTCCGAGGAAAGGCTGAGGGATTACTTGCAGCCGGCCTAATCCGGAGAAAATCCGGATTTTTCCCGAAAGATGTATTGACAACTCTATAATGCAGGCCATATTGACAGCCTCAAAAGCATAGATGTCAATATATCTTCAGATATGCGCTCATACCCAAAAACTCCGGCATACGAGCAGGTGAAGAAATACGTGCTCGACTTGATAAGGCAGAACGGCCTGAGGCCCGGCGACAAGCTGCCCGCGGAATGCGAAATCCGCAGACTGCTCGGCTGGAGCCGGCTCACCGTGATACGAGCGCTGGACGAGCTGGAGATTGAAGGAACTATCGACCGTGTGAAGGGTAGCGGAAACTATGTGTCGCATCCTTCCAGACACGGCCGTCCTCCGAAGATACTTATCGCCTCCCCTCCCCCGTCAGAGCATCTCGGCGACTCGTATCTGGGGCGGATGTTCACAGGAATCGGCGCGGCGGCGGCGGCGGGAGGCATTTCAATAATTTATCATGCTGAAGACAGGAAGCCTCTGACTGCGGGGAAGGTTCGGGGTCTCAAGGCGGATGGCGTCCTTCTGATGACGCTGGATCTGGACGGCTTCGAGCCCGCCCTAAGGATGCTGGAAGAAGGCATCCCCCTCATCGCCGTGGCCAGCCGCAACAGGGCACTGCCGGTCCCATGCGTCTCATCCGACAACCATGGAAGCTTGAAGTTAGCGGTTGAACGTCTGGCATCGCTCGGACACAGGCGGATCGCCTATCTTTCCCACGGACTCGGCACATGCGACGTCCAGGAGAGGGTAATCGGATATCAGGACGGGCTTCAGACCGCCGGACTTCCGTTTGATCCGGCCATTATGCTCGTGGCCCGGAAAAGTCCGGCGCCGGCGGCCCTGAGGTCATGGTTCGGCAGCCTCGGCGACAAGCCCACGGCAATGATACTCAGCCAGGATCTTGTCTTCCCGGTCATGAACCTTCTGGCCGGCACGGGACTTACAGTTCCCAAGGACGTCTCCATCGTCTCGACCGACGACGACCGGTCATTCGCCAGCATGTCCCCGTCCATAAGCGCCATACGCCAGCCCGTCGCCGAAATCGGCAGGACAGCCGTCGCCAGGCTCGCAGAAATGATCGCCGCCGGCGTCTCAAAAACCGACATCGTGGTCCCCTCGGAACTGGTGTTAAGGGATTCGGTAGCATCCGTTCCAGGAATGGCCGCCCATAAACCTATGAAGAAATCCACGTGATCTCCGTGGTTGATGTTTAACAAAACCAGGAAAGGAGTTATGAAAATATGAAGAGAATCGGATTCGTGGACTACAAGCTGGAGAACTTCCATGCGAACGTGTATCTGAAGATCCTTAGGGAGGACCTCAAGGCCCGCGGCTACGAGGTCAGCGGCGCATGGTCCCTCGACGAGGCCTCGGGAAAGGAATGGGCCGCAAAGAACAACGTCCCGTATTTCACAAGCCCTGAAAGTCTCGACAAGAACTGCGACTTCTACGTGATCCTTGCGCCGTCCAACCCCGAGACGCACCTCGAACTCTGCAAGAAGTTCTTCCGCTTCGGAAAGACGACCTATGTGGACAAGACCTTCGCGCCCGACACCAGGACGGCCGAGAAAATCTTCAAGATCGCCGACAAGTTCGGCGTGAAGATGCAGACCAGCTCCGCGCTGCGATACACCAACGTCCAGGACGCCGTAAAACAGTCGGGTGGGACGGGGATCGTGAAACATGTAGTGACCTGGGGCGGCGGAAGCTCGTTCGGCGAATACGCAATCCATCCGGTCGAACTGGCGGTCAGCGTCATGGGCCCGGACGCCGAAACACTCATGAGGCGCGGCGGCGGCAACCTCTCCCAGCTCCTCATCAACTTCAGCGGTGGAAGGACCGCCGTCGTCAACGTCTACGCGAACAACAGCACCCCTTTCGCGGCCTCGGTCACCGACGAGAAGGAGACAAAAATCATCAACGTCGACAGCTCGAAGATATTCGTCAACCTGGCTGCCGCAGTCCTCGACCTCTTCGATACGGGAAAAGAGGGCATCGACCGCGCCGAGAGCCTGGCGATCCGCCGCATCCTCGACGCCGCCGAAAAAACCGCCGCCCTTAAAAAATTCATCAAAATTTAACGGTTAACCGCTCACTGAGTCACCGAGTCATGAAGTCATAAGTTCAACATTCTTCATGCCTTGGTGCCTTTGTGTGAGAACATATTAATAATGAAGGAGCAATAAAATGACAAAGAAACTGAAAATCGGAATCATCGGGCTCGGGGCGATCGGGAAGGTTCACGCGGACTCCTACGCCGCAAACGCGGCTGACGCCGAAATCGCCGCGGTCTGCGACGTGTCGGAAGCCGCGCTGAACGAGGTCGCCGCAAAGCACAACGTCAAGAACAAGTTCTCCGACTACCGGAAGCTGCTCGCCAGCGACGTCGACGCCGTCAGCGTCTGCACCGGCAACACCACGCACATGGAATTCTCGGTCGCCGCCTTCGAGGCCGGCAAGCACGTCCTCCTCGAGAAGCCGATGGCCATGAACGCCAAGCAGGCCGAGAAGATCGTCGCCGCCGCCAAGAAGAGCCGCAGAACCCTCCAGATCGGCATGGTCCAGAGGCAGGGCGGCGAAGCCCAGATGGCCAGGAAATATGTCGAAAACGGAACCCTCGGCAATATCTACCACATGAGGGCCGTCCTAGTCCGCAGACGCGGAATCCCCGGCCTCGGCGGATGGTTCACCACAAAGGCGCAGTCCGGCGGCGGCCCCCTCATCGACATCGGCGTCCACTGGTTCGATCTGGCGATGTATATAAGCGGGCACTGGGATCCGAAGAGCGTCAGCGCAAAGTGCTACGAAAACTTCGGGACCAGGATGGGCGAATACAGGTACGTCGGAATGTGGGCCGGCCCGCCCAAGCTAGACGGCAAGTTCGACGTCGAGGACCACGCCTCCGGCTTCGTCCGCTTCGGAAAGGCCACGATGTCCTTCGAGATCACATGGGCCGCCAACGCCCCGGACGAAGGCTTCGTCGAAATCCTCGGCGACAAGGGCGGCGTCCGCATCCTCGACGGCAAGCCCTTCACCATCAGGACCGAGTTCGGCACAGACGTCGCCGACGTCTGCCCGCTCTACCCCAACCCGGGCAACAACTTCCACAACCAGATAAAGAAGTTCATCGGCGCGTGCAGGGGAGAAAACCCGCCCGCCGCAACAGGCGAAGAAGGACTCGTCAACATGAAGCTCATCGACGCCGTCTACGAGTCCTCCAAGCAGGGAAAGGAAGTCAAGATATAAATGAAGATGGGCGGATGGATGATTGGATGAATGGATGCTTGGGCTAATTAGAAGCTTCAGCCTACCGGGGGGATCAGGAGCATTCCTGGTCCCCCTTTTTACGTTTGTTACTTACGCATTCTTGCAGCTTTCGCCGTAAGACGTTTCTGACGTCCCTCCTCCTTGATCCTGATCAGCATGTCTTCATGGCTCTTATCGGCGGCAGCCATGTCCAAGAGCCATTGTTCCCTATCATTGACGGCTCTCCACGCGTGTACCGCGTCAGAACCCAGCCATTTCGATACAGAGCCGCAGAACGGCCATCCGCCATCGGATCCGTTCCCGGCTTCAAACAGAAGCTTGCATGGGATGAAGGATGAAATGTCGATTTTCCCGATCCGGTTCACCGAAGAATTTATTTTCCGGGAATAAATGCCGATACATGTCTCCCTATGAAGTGGAACATATGTGTTTGGAGCTGCGCGATACTTTCGGTCAATTTGCAGTATCTTAAGATTTGGCAAGTCCAGTTCATCAAAGGCATAATCGTGCCTGAATATTGCAGATGTGATTCCGATGTGGCACATCGGATCTGATCTATCAACCTTTTCTCGGGCAGTCAATACCAACGCGCATCCCCAATATCCTTCGAAAGGATGCGTCTTGAGGACATCGCCGGTTTCCAGCAATTCCTGTTTTTTTTCAGACACGGACAATAGCGTTTACGTCTTGCATTGCTTAACTCCGGCACGGGCTATTCCAATCAGCGCCCTGAGCGCTCCGTTGACTGATTTATTGTCGTGAAAAACCTTGGCGACATCCGGATCTAAAAGGACGACATTAGTGCCCTCTTTATATCGTGAAGCATATTTCCCCACGACACCCCCTTTCATCGATGCGAAATCGTAATCGGAACGCATATCTTCTTTGCTATTCTGTCTTCTTCGTTTCTTCGCATAATATATTCCGCCTTTGTATAAATGCCATAAGCTCCCAGTCGGTACAGGGGCGAAAGCTCGCCCGCCCCAACCGGCGAAGAAGGCCTCGTCAACATGAAGCTCATCGACGCCGTCTATGAGTCCTCGAAGCAGGGGAAGGAAGTGAAAATATGAAGTGACTGAGTGCCTAAGCGGCTGAGTTGCTGAGTGACTGAGCGATAGGGGATCAGGCGAAATCCTGGTCCCCCTGTTTCATTCTTAAGGATTTATTTCCCCTATCGAACGCATATGGCTATGAATGGAATGATCCCTATAACTCGTTTTAAACAGTTGGAAAAATTGAAATGTTGATAATCAACGACTTATGAATCATAAAAAAGCTGTTGGCATTACAAAATCATAATTTCGGGCGAATCTTACCGCAGGCGGCACGGCAACCCCGGCGGCCTGAAAAACTTTTCCGGCGCAGCCCCGCATCTCGCTTCTGAAAACGGCAGCCTTGCCGGGCCACATTTCGCAGCGCAGCGGCATTCCGTCTCCGTCTATCACCACTCCGACAACCATTTGCTTCCGGTCCGAACGATGATTCTTGCTGTAGCCGTAAGAAAAACGATAATTCTCCTATTTCCAGAACCGTCCCTATCCAATCCATATCATGGCTGCCGCAAGTGTTATGAAGAAAAGCCCCATCGCGATCTTGCCGGCGACCACTTCCTTCCTGCCCCACCTGACAAGCCTAAGCGTGCCGGCTCCGAGGCAGGCCGCCACGAAGATCGCTATCAGCGGCGCCACGAACATCAGGTTGTAGAGGAGAAGGTAGAGGAGCCCGCACAACCCGCCCCCAGGCTCCTTCGCAAGAAACACCAGGACGGGCACATACACCTGCCCCGTGCAGACCGCCTCCAGTCCGGTCACAAGAATTCCGGCGCCGAATATTCCTGGAACCAAAAAACTGTATGAGAGCCCGGCCTTCATCACCCGGTGGATCATCGCCTTTATCCTCCCGGGAAGCTGGAGCGCGACGGACGAGGACTCTCCTGTTCTACCGTATCTCCATGCGTCCGCGAAGGAGACTGCCGCAAGAACCGCCAGTGTTGCGATTGTCGCAATCTCGACCAGCCTGTTCAAGATGCCATAGCCTGAAAATAGTTTGATGAAGCTCAAAAGTCCAAGCCCGAGTGCGAAATACGCAAGGAAGCATGCAAGGCAGTACACGGTTCCGGTTATCACGAGCTTCCTCCCGCCGACTTTTGCTATGGAAAGAAGGCTTATGAAGAAGATCAGAGTTGAAAACACGCACGGGTTGATCCCATCCGCCAGACCCGCAAGGATGATGATCCCCGGCGTTATCTTGGATGCCTTTTCCCTCAGGAGCCTCTCCGGTTCGACGCCAGCTCGTCCACAGTCTCCTCGGACTCCAGGCAGACGCACGGCGAGCGCCACTGTTCAAAAGAAAGCTTCCTGCCTGTTCCGTTGATCAGCCTGATCCAATAAGTCCTCTTCTCGTCTTCCCCGACGGCGCCGCCCACACCTTCGCCTGGGACAGCCTCTTCCGCATGACATCCCACACAAAACCCGACGGCACAACGGTCAAATACTCCTACCCCTCATACTTCAAATCCCCCTCCAAAATCGAAATCTCAAGCGGAGGGTTGAATTCTATTCAACCGTCTTCCTCCTCTAACGGAGGGTTGAGCCAAGCTCAACCGCCTTTCAACGCGGGAGCGTCCGCTTCGGCGGACGTTCCCGCCATTGGAAACAAAGTTTCCAACGGTGCAGGGGATGATCCCCTGCCCGGGTCCAGCGGCGGAACCGCTGGTCGCGCCCAGCGCGAAACTTATCTGAGGATATTCTCCTACGATCCGACCGGTAAGCTCGCGAGGATTCGCTATCCCGACGACACTTTTGAGAGATTCGAATACGGATGTTGCGGCTTGCTGAAGTCTGTTGACCGTGCCGGCGGCGTCAGAAAGTTCATCTACGATTCATCCAACAGGAAGACCGAGGAGATTTCGCCCAACGGCGAGAAGACACAGTGGAAATACGATTCGAAGAACAACGTCGTTGAGACTGTCCACCCGAACGGAACCTCCACGAAATTCGAATACGACGAGTCCGGCGACAAGACCAGAATCACCGAACCCGACGGCTCATGCACCGCATTCAAATACGACGCCGCAGGCAACAAAATCGAAGCCCGCTTCTTCCCTCCAAAAAATGGAGGGTTGAGCCAAGCTCAACCGCCTTCTAAAAAAGCAGATGCGGCAGCATCTGACGGTGCAGGGGATAATCCCCTGCCCGAGTCCAGCGGCGGAACCGCTGGTCGCGCCCAGCGCGAAACTGAAATCACCTGCTCCACCTACAAATACGACGCCCGGGACCGCCTGGTGGCAATTTCCGGCGACCATGAGAAGAACATCGTCTACACCTATGATCCCTCCGGCAGGCCTCTGAAGATCGCGGACCACGGCGTCCCGCCCGTGGCCGATGCGAGAACCACCGAAAACGTTTACGACGCTTCCGGACGCAAAATCAAAACAGTCCACCCGGACGGCTCCGTCGAAACTTTCCAGTATCTGCCCGGCACGGACAAGCTCAAAGGCTCCATCCACAACGGCATCATCACAAGCTACAAATACGACCCGGCCGGCAGAATCTGCGCCGTGGCGAAATATCCGCAGTCCGAGCTTGAAAGGAACCGCGAAGGCATATTCGACAGGTTCCTCGCCGAAACCAGGAGCTACGACAGCTTCGGCAACCTCTTAGAAGTCCGGATAAAAGCCGATGACGGAGAAAAACCTTTTGCAAAAGGTTCTTTCTCCGGCACCTCTTTTCCAAAATCATTTGTCCATGCGGAATCGGCTGGCGCCAAGGCTTCAGCCGATTCCGCAATTGATGGAGGGCGAAGTTCTACTGAGCCGTCTTCCGGCGGAACCGCTGGTCGCGCGGTGCGCGGAAACTTCCGCCTTGCCGCCCGCTACGACTATGCGCCGGACGGCGAGCTGCTGTCCGTGCTTACGCCGACTTCCGACTCCGGAGCGGTGAAGACATCCTACGAGTATTCCTTCGACAGCATCGGCGCGCGCGTGGTCAAGGTCTACAAAAAAGAGATGCAATTCTGAAAATTCAAGATAAATTATAAAAGGAGGCATATCTATGGACGGAAAATTCTGCGGTCAGAGTCGGAGTTCACGGCTTCTGCGTGGACTGTCTGCCGGGTTGACAATGATGGGGATATGCTCCGTTGCAGGAGCCTCAGCCCCCTGGCACGACTACGACGAGAAGTATGCGGTCAGCCAGTCCGTGTCGCTTGACGGCGCCGCCGGAGGCTCGAAGGGCGTCCTCGTGGCCGAATACGCGGAGAAGGCGGGCAGGCGGCTGTGGAGCGTTGACGCATTCGGCAATCGCACCGACTACAAATACAACGCGAAGGGACAGCTCTCGCAGGTGCTGGTCAACGGAGAAATCCAGAACAGCATGAGCTACGACAGGCTTGGAAGACTCGCCAAGTCGGAAGACATGCTTGGCCGGGTCAGCGCCCGTGCTTATGATCCCGAAGGCAGGGTTTCTGAGACAATTAATCCTCTCGGGGAGAAGAGCGAAATTGTTTATGACAAGTACGGACGCGTCGCGGCAAGAAAGGGCGCGGGCACTTATCCGCTCTCATTCGAGTATAATTCTTTCGGCGAGATTACCGCTTACACCGACGGCAACGGCTCGACAACCCGCTTCGAATATGACAATGCCGGCAGACTTGTGAAAAGGATCTGGCCGGACGGCTCAGTCATCAGCTATTCATACAACAATCGCGGACTGCTCGAAAAGAAGCTCGAAGCCGACAGAACCACCCTCTACTCCTACGACGATTTCAACCGCCTCGTAAAAATCTCCATTACCGGAGGGTTGCGCTTGTCGCAACCGTCTTCCGAGGATGGAAACGCAGTTTCCGAAGGTGCAGGGGATAATCCCCTGCTCGCCTCTGCCGGCGACAGAGGCAGTCGCTCGAAGAGCGAAACCGTCCTCTCCTACAACTCCTCTGGAAAACTCATCGAAATAGCCGATGAAAACGGCAAGATTACGTTCACTTACGACTCTTTCGGACGCGTTACATCCGAAACCGGCGAAATCGGAACAATTGAATACAAATACAATTCCCGCGGACTCCTCTCGGAGAAGATTTGTTCATTCTCACGCAACGGCGCAACGACGCAAAGCTTCAGAACTGAATACTCCTACGACAACTTCGACCGCATTGTTACGGTCTCCTCCCCTGCCGGAACTTACACCTACACTTACGACAACAAGGGACGGATTCTGTCCTTGTCCTCCAAGTCCTCGGAGTCCTCACCGTCCTCCACCTTCACAGTCACAAACTCCTACGATCCCGCCGGCCGCCTCATCTCCAAGACCTTCACCGCACCCCAATCCCCAGACCCTAAACCCCAAACCCTCTGCTCCTACGTCTACGACAAACTCGACCGCCGGATCAAGGCCGAGGTCAACGGCGTCAAGTGGGATTATGGTTACGATGAATACAACCAACTCACAAGCGCTTCATCCTCTGATGGTTATGTCTACAGCTACGGTTTTGATCGGATCGGCAACCGGAAGTTTGCCTTTCTTTCCGAGAAAGGCTCGCAAAAAGTCAAAACCAACTTTGAATACAACAATCTCAATCAGATTGCGAGCCATGGCTTCGAGTATGATAGATACGGGAATCTGATCAAAGCAAAAGACACCGAATACAGCTATGATTTACACAACAGGCTCTGCGAAGTCCGCAAGAAGGATGGGACAACTATTAAATACAGTTATGACCCGCTGGGTCAAAGAATAAAATCAGAAGAGAACATCGCCACAAGAGGCACAAAAGTCACAGAATTTCTGATGTCCGGCATGGTAGAACAAGCAAGGCTTGAGCTCCCTCTACCTCTGGGAGAGGGACAGGTTGAGGGTGGCAAAGCCATGTTTCATACGCTTGGCTTGGACTTGGCGGGTTCTCTTACCGCAACCGGTTGTGTTGGCGGTGTCCTCGCCTCAACCTCAGGTGGCGAAAACTTCAACTATCTATACGACGGCAATGGAAATGTCATTGCTACCGCCGATGGCAAAGGCAAAACTATCGAATATATTGCATATTCTCCATTCGGTGAGAAGTTCTCAGGGCCTGATATTCCCTTCACATTCTCTACTAAAGCAGTTGATGTCTCAGGACTGAGCTATTACGGCTACAGATTTTATTCATCGCAAATAGGTAGATGGTTGAACCGGGATCCGATTAAGGAACGTGGAGGAAACAATTTTTATTGTCTTGTTTCAAATTCGTTAGTTAATACTACGGATTACCAAGGTTTAGCTGATTCTCTTGAAGGAAAGTCCTGCGAAATTGCAGGAGAAGAAAGACTAAATGTATTATGGGAGGATAATGAAAGAATAATATGGGAAAACGTTGGACAAGGCCCTTGGAAAGCTAGTGAAATCTTTGTCACAGATTATGATATTCCTAATACAGTAATTGCAATTTTAGGCTCAATAACACTACCTGGGCCTCCAAGTCAAGATCCTATTATCCATGAGTCGCTATGGTATAAAACAGCAGATAAAATCGGGAATAAGTTGATAAAGAAATATCAGACTTATGAAATAGTCGTTTGCGTAGAAGATTCTTATGATGGGTGTAAAAGATGGATATATTCAGGCTGGATGGCAGGTCAAAAGACTTTAACAAGAGATAGACTATTATCTTATGAATTTGATGCTGTAATAAATGAAGACTATTATCAACAGTATTTTGTAAGATATAAAATGCAGACCGCCTTAGGACCAATAGCAGTAGACGTTAACATAGGAGCTCTAATAATAAATGAATAAATTCAACTATATATTATCAATTTTGTTGCAGTATTTATTTATCTTTTTTACAAATAATTCATTTGCTGAAGAAATAAAGCCTGGAGACAAAAAACTATATAATTGGATAAATGACCAAACGAAAACAGGTAATCCTATTGTCTTGCTTAAGAAGGAAGATATTAAATCTAAACGTTTTGGTGCGCTTTTAATTTGTATTGGGGTAGAAGCTAATGAAGAAGAGGTCGTTCCACTTTTAATCGAATGTTTAAAAAATGATGACTATCCCTTAAGAGTTAATGCCATTAGAGCGCTTGGACGATTAGGTAAGAAAGCGTCGGATGCTGTCCCTTTCCTGTTGAAGTTGCCAGATACGGATAAAGGCAATGTAATTGAAGCAATTGGCGATATAAACTCCAAGATGGAAATAGCAATACCGTACCTAATTAATATATTAAAGGATTCAAAAGATAAAAAACTCATTATGTCCTCCCTTTATTCAATAGACAAAATACGCCCGAATAATATTGATATTATCAACAATATTACCCCCCTAACTTCAAATGAAGACAAGCAAATTCGAATACTAGCGAACAAAATCCTTTACAATCTTACAAAAGAAAAAAAGTGGCTTGATTTATTAGAACATGATGGAGTTAACATTAATATCGAGCTAAAAAACCTGAGTCAAGAGGACAAAACCTCCCAAGAGCCAAGAGATTCAGAAGAGAAGAATTAACAGGGGTATACGGCAGATTAATTTGTTGAACCATCTCGTGGCACGTTATCATAAGAATCGATTTTTTTCATTTTTATTTTGGCTCTTTCTAAAAAATAGTGGGTAGACTAGGAATATCCATCAGCCGGATTATT
>CAZWRV010000109.1:0-21351 GCA_964636325.1 uncultured Victivallaceae bacterium
CACACCGACAGAACTGGCGGATTTCCCCGCCAGAGCGGCACTCCTCTGAAACTCGCCTGAAGTAACGCAGACATTCCTGTCTGCGGCATCGCAGGTAGGAATACCTGCGCTACTTCAAGTTTCACAACGATAAACTGTCCACCTTGCCGGACAGACCAGCACTCCTATGAATTCCGACCTAAGTACATCACACGATCCGAGTGCGACCTAAAAGCCGAGCTGGGGCTCGGCGCTCCCATGCTTATCCCGCGGCTGCGCGATCTCCCGCAGCGCGGCGGCCCGCCCCGGGATCAGCTCTCTCCTGGCGTTCCCTGTTCTCGAAGAAGAACTTCGCGTTGATCCTGAGCTTCGTGATAAAGTCCTCGTCGCTTAAGGCGCCGAGCTGCCATCTGGAGACGTCGTGCGAGAGGACCGTCGCTATATATTCCATAAGGTACGGGCTCGACGAGCCGGGAATCTTTATCCTGTCCAGCGCCGCCAACAGCACCGCGGCGGACTTGCTGTCCAGCCCTTTTATCCGGAGGCTGCGGGCCGCCCGTGAATTGGCCACGAATCTCCCTTTTTCGGCGAGAATCTTCTGCGCTTCCGCCGAAGCGATATGCTCAAGGATGTCGCGGCAGTCCTCGGGGTAGGCTGTGAAGGAGGAGATTCCGCAAAGGATGGCGTTTCCGCTTATAGGACATTCCTTCTCGGCGGCCTGCGGTACAATCCCGAAGTCAAACGCGCATCCGGCCGCGATTTCAGGGATGAAGCATGTGTTGCTCCAGAAAACAGGGGCGCGCCTTTTCAGGAATAGCCCGGTTCTCGGCCACGGCTCGGAGTCCTCCTGCCAGAATATCCTCCTGTCGCGGAAATATCTCCCGAAGCGGACAAGGGTGTTCGCAGCCGCCGGACGTTCCAGGCATTCCGTCCACGCGGGCCCGCCGCCCGCCTCCGCGCAGCATCTGTCGGCGGACAGGAGAGTCTCCATCAAGGTGTTGTTGTCGACCGCCAAGGCAGTCCCGTGCCTGGCCCACCATCGTCCGGCGATGTCCGACATCGCCTCAAGCTGCCGCCACAGGCCGTCCACAGAGATGACTTTTTCTGCGACCTCCTTCTTGTCCCTGTCGTAGAACTGGCAGCTGAAGTTCATCGTCACCGGAACCGCCATGATGCTGTTCCCGGTCCGGCAGCACTGGAGAAGCTTCTCGCCGAACTCGTCGTCGGGAAGGTTTATGCCTCCCAGCTGTGCCGGATCGAAGAGCGCCCCGCTGCCATATATATAAGGATGATAGCAGCCCTGGAAGAATACTATGTCGGCCGAATAGCCCGCGCCAAGCCCCCTGATGTCCGCGGACGGGACAAGTTCGAGCTCGACGCTGCGGTTACGCCTCGCATATCCCCCGAAAATCTCGCCCCATGCCTGTGAGAAATGAGGTAATTCCCCAGGGGCGAGTGAGATTTTAAGGGGCTTTTTCCTGATCACGAACGCAGACCGGTCGTAGCCTGCGCCGCCCTCGTCTTGAAAGACAGGTTTCGAAGAACTGGCCTTTGCCGCTGAAATATCTTCCGCCTTGCCGGGGATCCTCCGTATGAACGTCCCGCTCCCCCGCACCGCCTTGAGGAAGCCCGCCTCGGAAAGCCTCCGCACCGCGACTTGCACCGAAATCTGCCCGACCTTGAGCTCCTTCGAGAGCTCCGGGATGGAGGGCAGCTTGTCAGACACCGCATAGCGCCCGCCCTTCAGAAGCCCCATGATGTGGTCGTAGGCAAACTGGTAGTCGTGCCTCTTCTTCGCGCCCGCCATTTCCGGCCCCTTTGCTTATTAAAGTTATCTATAGTTTAATATAGCTTATTGACGATGTCAAGCCGAAATCCCGGGAAAATTCAAAATTCAGGCGGGGGCTTGCTTTTGAGCGGATGGCGGCTAAAATACTTACCCCTGCCTGAAAAGGGTCCGTAGCTCAGCGGTTAGAGCAGGTGACTCATAATCACCGGGTCGCAGGTTCGATCCCTGCCGGGCCCACCAGCTTTAACATACTGATTCACAGGATGTTATGGCTAGACGCTTCTCCGGATCCGGTGTCCCTGAAAATGCCTCTGTCCAATCTCCGGCTGACAGTTCCGTGAATAATTCGAACCATGCCGGATCAATTATTTTGGCTCGTTTTAAACAGTTGCAAAAATTGAGATGTTGATAATCAACGAGTTACGAACAGCCAAAAAGTCGTTGGCATTACAAGGCAACTCCCTTCAAATCTTACAGCGGTGGGTATGGCCACCCCGGCAGATTGGAAGACTTTCCCGGCGCAGCCCTTCATCTCGCTCCGGAAAACTATCTTCTTGCCTGATATTTCCGCCGTCACATCCCTTACCGGCGAAAGGTCGCGGAGTATGCCGCTTCAGCGGCTCATGCCTGGGGTTTGGTCTTAGGTTGAACTGAGCTCAATCCGCCAGTGGCGGACTTCGGCCGAGTCTGCGAATTTCACAAGTCTGCGGCTGTGGTTCCTCTGCCTGTCATGAATTTCCCCTTTACGCGGACTCGTCCGGGCGCCCTGCCTTTCTCGTCGTTGGATTTCAAAGCCAGGCTGATGAGGGCGGCGGAGATTTCCTCGGGGTCGATCTCGTAAGCCGCGTCAGGAGCCGTTGTTCCGGAGAAGGTCTGCAGTCCTTTGTTCGAGGTGGACACCACGGTGGGGATTTTATGGATGCTTCGGGCGCTTAAGTGGAGCATGTCCAGGAACTTCCTGGCAAGATAGTCGTTGTCGAAGATTGCGGCGTCGAATTTTCCGGAGAAGATCTCGTCCAGCATTTGATCCGCACTGCTTCCGGAATGCCTGAAGATGCGGACCTTGTCCCGTGCGATTCCGAATTTGTCGGCGGCCTTGAGGACGGCATCGTCCATTCGGCTCAGGAGCCTCCTTCCCCTCACTTCGAACTTGCTGAAGGAGTCGACGATGGCGATGCTCTCAGCCCCGTTCTTAAAAAGGTGTTCCGCGGAACGGCGGCCCATGTCTTCGAGGTCTATGAAGACGGTGTTCAGGCGGTAGTCCGTGGCGGAGAGGATTGTGACGGGGATCAGGTCCCTGTGGATTTTTACCAGCGCCTCCTTGTGGATCACCGGCTCGGCAATCAGGGACTTGATCCGTCCGTTCCTGATGTCGTCGATGAAGAACGGATACTGGATTTCGTCTTCGATGTCCTTGTCGCCGAAGAAGATGTAGGTCCTGAGTTCGATGTCGTCCCTGGCGAGTAGTGTCCTGATCTGGGCGATGAGCCTCCTTACGAAAGGTGAAAGCATGATTTCCTCCGTAGGAAAGCCCATGAGCAGCCCAAGCTGGAGCCTCGGGGCGCTTTTTACGTAAGTTCCGGATCCATGTTCCCTGAGGAGAAGCTTTTTATCCGCCAGGATCTTGATGGCCTGGCGCATTGTCATGTATGAGACCTTGTATTGTTCGGCGAGGGCCCTTTCGCCCGGAAGCGGAGTCCCTGGCGGCCATTCGCCGCCGCGGATCCTTTCTTCGATCTTGGCGGCGGCCGCCTGGGCCTTGTTGAACCTGGGTGTCATTTCGGTGTGTCCTTCCCGCCGCTGAAGCTTGCCTGTATGACGCCATAGTCGTGGGAATCAAGTTCCAGGCAAAGCTCGAGCCTGCCGTCCGACATCTTGTGGGATGCAAGAACAGATATAGTCTTCCGCTCGTCCAGAATTTGCTGGCCTGCGGCCGCGGCCTCTTTCTTGCTCATGCGCTTAAGCCTGTCAACAATATCTTTAAGTTCCTGGAATTTCGATGAGTCGGAGATGTTTCCGAGTTCTTTCAGTCCGAGCTTTGAGACGTCAATGCTGACGGCGGTCCTGGCCGGCTTCAGCGATAGGTTTACTGCGAAGACTTCGAGTTTGCCGCCGTTCTTCCACATGGAGGCCTTGACGAGCTCGCTGTCCGTGCGGATTCTGCCGTCCTCGTCCCAGTAGCCTATGAAGTCTATCTGGTCCCTCCTGCCGATCTCCGGGTCGTATCCGAAGTTGTTGTGGAGGCCGGCGAGGGCGGCGCCGGAACGTTCTATGCGCCAGTATTGTGCGGGATCTTCCAGCGGGCGCTCGCCGCCGTTTATGCTGCTGATCCATATTCCGAACTGGCTCGGAGTTCCTTCCGTGGCGAAGAGGTCGAGTGGGCGCAGGTCTATGAAGTCCTTCCACTGCCCGTCCTCGCGGACGAACTTCGAGTTCGGCCAGAGCCATTCGAAGTTCAGGAACGAGTATGCGAAGCTGTAGAAGGGGATCCCGATGTGGTTGGTGGAGTGTATCTCCATGTAGTCCGGTTCGCCGCGGATCTCCTGCCACATCGTAGCGACGCGCTTGAATAGCTGGCGGCTCCTGATGATGTCGAAGGTGGCCGTGACCCGCCCCTCGTCGTTGACGTATGCCGTTCCGTTCTCAAGCATGGGCATGCCGGTTCCGATCCCCGTGATGTCCCAGTATGTGCCGGCCATGCAGGTCTTCTTCGCAAGCTCCGCTATATAAAAGACTTCCATGTCGATCCTGCTGTCGGTGAGGTATCTGTTTATCGCGAGGGCGGCATCGCCCTGGAAGCGTTCGCGGGAGCCCGGATATTCCGGCCCGGGCTCCATGCCTCCCCATTCGTTGTCGAAGACCTTGACCTCCTTCATCGCATAGCCCAGCTCGTGCTTGTTGAAGTAGAGCCTGCAGCCTTCCGACTTGGCGCCCAGGGCCTTGATATGCCTGTCCGCGCTCTCATAGTCGAAGTTGACCGGCACCGGCGCATACATGCACTCCTGGAACATGGTCTTGTTGTCGGTGCCCAGCCAGTTGACCGCCCGCGTGAACATTTCCTTGACCGGCTTTATCAGAGGCTTGACGGGGGTGGCCATTAGTCCGAACGAAACCGTCCGCGGCTTCGCGATTTCAAAATCCCTGTTGATGACGTTCAAGGAGAGGACGACGTCGTCCTTTTCTCTTATTATTTCAATCGCCGGCTTCAGCGGATCGTGCGCCCAGCCCTCGTCGGAGTCGGCGAACCATGAGATTCCGCGCGTCTGATTGCCGATCCATACGTGCGGGGCGAATCCCGAGGGCCGGTTGTAGCCGCCTTCGATCATCAGCGAGTCATAGACCTTGCCCTCCCCGGACGGAATTGCGCCTGAGAAGTTGTTCCTTGCCCACCCGCCTTGGAAGTGCATGAGCTGCGCGGCTGACTTCGGAATCCGGACGGCGATTTTAAGCGAACGCGCCTTTACCGGGGAAGCGGGGACGAGCTTCAAGCTCCAGAACATGAACCCGTCGTATTCGGCCTTGCCGGAGACTTCGACTGTCAGCCCGCCGCCAAGCTTGCCGGCGCTTTCCCATTCCACAAGGTCTTCCGCCTTCTGGGCGAATTTCAGGCCTTCGCCGGAGCTTTCAAGGGACGAAGAGCCGCCGTCACTGTTCACCATTGATATTTCGAGCGGCCCGGCGAGGATGTCCTTGCCCTGGCTCTTGATCGACATCGTTAGACCGTCCTTTCCCAGGCTGCACGAGCGGCCCCAGCATTTAATCTCGTTTCCGTCCGCGACTTCCATCGGCGTCCACGGCTTTATTACCGTCCTTGAAAGGCCTAGCTTGTTGTGCTCCCATGGAAAAACAACCCGCGCATAGCTGTTTTCCTTTGTGGCGACCACCTTGCCGTCCTTGTCGAGCGCCTCCGCCTTGAGCGTGTAAGTCCCCTCCGGGAGGCCCGGTATTTGAAACTCGACGACATCGCAGGCGCCGCTTTCAGCTTTGACCGTCTTTTCGGCGCTGAAGCCCTTGTCCGACTTCAAGGAGAGCCTGGCCTGCGTGGTTGAGTCCATGATTTTCCCCTTGAAGAATGTAATCTTGACCTTCGCCTTCTCCCAGTATGGGAAGAATGCGCTGTTCACGCGCCAGGAGCCGAGGACGGTTCCCTTTTCGAGCCTCTGCTTCCATGCGGATTCCTCCTTCGGGTCGTATTTCTCGAAGGGGATTTCCGCCTTGTAGAGCATCCTGCCGTCGGACAGCTTGGCCTCGACCGACAATGTGCAGCCTTCGCCGACCTGGAAGTCTTTCTTGAATTCGAAGGGGATCTTCCTTCCCGGCGCGAGCGCGAGCTTCTTGGACTCGGAGAATATCTCCTGCCCGTCGATGTCTTCGACGCTGACGGAAACTGCCCCCTTCAAGCCTGAACCGGCGATTGCCCTGCTGTCGACCTTCCTGTCCTCGTAGACGGTCTCCTTGGGGGTCATCACACCGCCTTCATCCTCGCGCATCGTCGCAAGAATATCCAGCTTGCCTTTCCTTATGTCTCCCAGCTTTTCAATCTGGAAAGCCGGTATGTTCTTCATCAGCGCGGCCGGGGCGAGGGCATGCGGTCCCCCCTTCTGGATCGAACAGTAGTCGTTGGGGAACATCCAGACGCGTGTGAAGTTGATCTTCGCCCCTTCGAGGATGCTGCCGTCCTTGGCGAACGCTATCTCCTCGAGAGGGATGCGGAACTCGACCGTCCATCCGTCCGAGTCGTAGGAGCTTCTGAAGTCGAACGGGAGCTTGATGAGAGTCTCTCCGTTGTCGACCTGGCGGAGAATCAGCCTGTGCTCCTCCGCGTCGGCTACCACGTAGGCGTATCCGGTCCGCGATCCCTCCGGCGGCATGAACTTGGCCTCGAACCTGTCGTTGTTGAAGAAGTCCATGTAGCCTTCGTACTTTGCGGCATCGGATGTCTGCGGCGCCGTTCCTGGCGGCACGGCCGGGCTAGACATAGCGGCATAAAGATATTTGCCGTCCGTGACGTAGAACACTTTGACCTGCCTCTGGGCCATCTTGCCGCCGCCCAGGCTGAACTGCCCGGTGAGGGAGGACGCGCAGTCCCATTCGCCAGGCATCATCTTCCCGTCGATGGCCGGCGCCATTCCGGCGTTCGCGATCACCGGTATGCCGAAGGCCTTGACGCCTTGGGCGCAGGCTGGCGGCGGGGCGGACACGCATGCCAGCGCCGCCATAAGGACGGCCGTGGAACGAAGGAATGACATTCCGGAGATGACTGCGGCACAACCCCTGCCGGCATGGGGAATCGACGCTGTTCTCATTTCATGGTCCTCCAAGTGCTATATAGCAGTTAAGATGCCGCGCCTCCGCCCCTCTGTCAAGCCCCGTTATGATGATTTTCATCTTTTTCTGCGCGGCCCCCGGCGCCCTCGTCTCGAAATACTGGCATTGTGGTAGGGACACGCTAACTTATGGATTTTCCATAAGCGGAAAAGGGGAAGCCATGTCTAAAGTTCTCATAATCTACGCCACCGACTACGGCAACACTTCGAAGATGGCCGAAGCCGTCGCTTCGGGAGTCGGGAGCGTCAAGGGTGTTGAGGCGGTCATCAAGAAGGCCGAGGACGCCACCGGAGACGACATGAAGTCGGCCGAGGCCGTCGTAGTCGGCACGCCGGTCCACATGGGCAGCATGGACGCCAGGATCAAGCTGTTCATCGACAGGCACTGCAGCCGCCTCTGGATGGCTGACGCGATGGTCGGAAAAATCGGCGCGGTCTTCGCGACCGGGAGCGGCTTCGGGAACGCGGGAGGCGGCGCGGAACAGGCGATGCTCTCGATTCTCGCGAATTTCGCGGAGCTGGGTATGATCATCGTCCCGCTCCCGAAGAATTCCCCGGGATACGCCGTCGGCGGGCTCCACTGGGGGCCGTATGCGCGTTCCGCGTCGGAGAAGATGGAGCCGGTCGGAGTGAAGGACGAATCGCTGGAGGCGGCGAAGGCCCATGGTGCGAACATCGCAAGGCTGGCCGTGTCGCTTTCCGGCAAGAAGATATTCAACTGAACGGACGGTGCATAACACATGGAATACTTTTTAGCCATTGATTCCGGCGGGACCAAGTGCGAGTCGGTGCTCGTAGGCCGCGACGGAAAGGTGATCGGGTTTTCAAGATACGAGGAGAAGAATCTGAGCGGGCGGAGCGAGAAGGCGATACTGGAGTCGGCCCGCGGAACCATGAGGCAGTTCGTTCCGGAGAACGTCTACCTGGTGGGCTTCGCCTGCAAGTACAGGGCGTCGGTCATGCACGGGCTCGGTTTCAACCTCTTCCCGAACGGGGACGAGGGCGTCGGACGCAGATCCATCCGCATAATGCTGACCACCGAGGGGCAGTCGGAATTCTCCCTCTACGGGCTGCAGGACGGGGTAATAATGCTTTCGGGCACCGGCTCGTTCGTGCTCGGGAGGAACAAGGAGGGCAGGCAGCGGCACTACGACGGCATGGGCCCGATACTAGGGGATTTCGGCAGCGGCTACTCGATCGGCATCAAGGCCGCGAAGCATGTGATCAAGGTGGGATGGCATCCCAGGCACAGCACGTCGCTGCGCGAAAGGGTCTTCCAGCATTTCGGCATTGCAAGCGAAGGGCAGCTTGTGACGCTCAGCCTGAGCAATCCGGACAGGACGGTGTTCGCCTCGCTCGCCACAATAGTCAACGAGGAGGCGGAGAAGGGCGACGCGGTGGCTGTCAAGATTTTGAAGGAGTCGGCCGGGGAGATATGCCAGACTTTCCATGACGTGGTGACGTCGCTTGAGATGGAGAAGGACAAATATACGCTAGTGGGAGTAGGCGGAGTGATAACCAACTCCCGCATCTACTGGGACGAGGTCGTGAGCTACGTATCCAAGACCGCACCCAACTTCGAATGCGTGCTTGAAAAAAGGCCTCCCGTGCTGGGCGTCGCCGTCAACGGGATGCGCGAGATACTCAGGCTTGACGACGCGAAGACTGCGGCCCTGAGCAGGAAGATAACCGAATCATACTATGAATTCATCAGAAAGGAGCAGGATGAAGCCAGGCAAGTTCCCGTATCTTGACGCAGCCAGGAAGATACTCGCCCATCTCGAGGAGACACAGGGCGGCCAGATAGAGAAGGCGGCAGATCTCATCGCAGCTTCCGTCACCTCCGGAGGCGCGCTGTACTGCTCAGACATAGGGCATGGGATACACCACGACTGGATCAACCGCGCAGGAGGCCTCTTCCTCATCAGGCCCTTCTCGTTCAGCATCGCCGTCAACGACGCGGGCGCCGCGGCGCTGGCGAACAGGAAGAGCGACAAACCCCTCGAGCCGGATCTCGAAAATGTCAGGCACGCCCTCAAGGTCAGCAGGCTCAGGAAGGGCGACGTCATGCTGCTCGGCTCCGTCTCCGGGAGGAACCGCCCGCCCGTCGAACTCGCCCTCGCATGCAGGGCCGCCGGCATCCATACGGTCGGCTTCACATCGCTCGCATACACGGCGAAGATCAAATCTTTGCATCCCTCCGGCAAGCGCCTATGCGACGTCGTCGACGTAGTCATCGACAACGGCGCCCCATACGGCGATGCCGCCGTGACGCTCAAAGGCTACGACATTCCGGTCATGCCCGTTTCCGGCTTCTCATGCCTGACGGCAGGCTGGATGCTTATCGGACGCGTCATGGAAAAAATGGCTGAAAGAGGCACACCCGCCACCGCATACCTCAGCGCAAACCGCGAAGGCGGGGAAGACTTCAACAAGAAGCAGCAGGAGATATTCGACAAGAAAGGCTACTAATCTCCTTGCAATACCAATCCTGAATTGATTTTGTCCTCACTCATAGCAAGAAAGGTATTCCTATGGCTCTTGAAAAATATCTGTCTATCACAAGGGACGCGCTTTCAAAGCTCGCGGAGACGCAGGGCGGGAACATCAGGAAGGCGGCCGGGATACTTGTCGAGGCGATCTGCGCGGACAAGGCGATATTCTCTTTCGGCGCGTCGCACTCGTTCATGGTCACGGAGGAGATGGTCTACCGGACCGGCGGCCTCATGCTTGTCAACCCGATCTATCCGCATGGCATGAACTTCTCGGTCCATCCGATACCGGCGACATCCAAGATGGAACGCGTGGTCGGCTTCGGGCGGGCTCTCCTTGCGAACTCCCCGGCGAAGGAGGGCGACGCGCTCATCATCACTTCCACGTCCGGCAGGAACGCTGTCGTCATCGACATGGCGCTCGAGGCGGTGGACAGGAGGATAAGGACAATCGCAATCACTTCGCTGTCGTATACTTCTGGCGTCTCAAGCCGGCATCCCTCCGGCAAAAGGCTCTCCGACCTATGCGAGGTCGTAATCGACAACTGCGCGCCCTACGGCGACGCCGCCCTGGAGATAGAGGGATTCCAGCAGAAGGTCGGACCGCTCTCATCCATCACCGGATGCGCCATCGCCAACTCCATCGTCGCGGAAGTCGTCGAAGCACTGGTGAAAAAGAAGATCATCCCGCCAGTCTTCATGAGCGCCAACCTCGACGGCGGGGACGAATTCAATCGAAGACTTATGGATGAGAACAAGTTCCGCATTTTTTACACATGACGCTCAAAGCAATTCTTTTCGACAGCGACGGTGTACTTCTGGACAGCGAGCGTCCCTTCTTCGAGGCGACGCGCGAGGCGTTCGCCACTGCCGGCGCGGAGCTTACGGTCCAGCAGTGGGCCAAGTGGTTCCTTGGGGAAGGCAGGCGCTCCAGGGAAGTCGCCAGGCTCGTGGGAATTCCTCCATCTTCAATCGATGCGCTTATTGAAATGCGGGAGGAGATATTCTGGAGGCGCATCGCCGCCGGCGTCGAAATAATGCCCGGTGTCAGGGAGACGCTAGAAATCCTTTCGAAGAAGTTCCGGCTCGCGGTCGTCACCGGCGCGAACAGGGAGCGCTTCGAACGGGCCAACGCAAATACCGGCCTCAAGCATTTCTTCGAGACGGTGATCACGACCGAGGATCACGAGAACGCCAAGCCGAGCCCATGGGCTTATCTCACCGCGGCCGAAACGCTCAGGCTGGCGCCGTCGGAATGCGCGGCGGTGGAGGATTCCCCGCGCGGAGCGAAGGCCGCGCTGGCCGCGGGCATGCGCTGCTTTGTGATACCCACCCTGCTGACAGACCTTGATATTTGTCCTGCAAGATGCGAAATTGTAAAGGATTTCGCCTCCATTGCCGGAATACTGGTCTGAAAATATATAAATTTTTCATCTCGTGAAGGCGCCCTTCAGCCTGATCTCGCAGCGCGGCAGCGACGCGCAGATAGCGTATTCCACCAATAAGGGGGTGTTTTGGGTTCCCGCCGCTATCTGCTGCTGACATGGCGCCTCCACAAGGACTTCTCTGGTGGCGATGGGACGGACCTCGTCGTCCTGGACGCGCCCGAGCCGTGGGGGCCCTTTACGCTCGTCCATTTTGATTTTGAGGAATATTGGGAGGGGAAGGCCTTCAATCCCTATTCTCCGCGCATCCCCTTGAAATGGATGGCGGAGGACTGCAGGAGCGGGTGGATGCAGTTTTCCGGCTCCTGGAGTCCGGCAGGACAGAAGGCCGGATACTACAGGTCGAATGTCCGGCAGTTCAGGCTGAAAATTGTTTAATGCCATCCTTCTACGGCGCTCCACCTTCCCGCCTTGCGGGGCAAACGCATTACCGTGGGTTGCTGAATACATGCTGAAATCCTTCGTCCGCCATTGTAAAAGCCCGGATATCGTCTAACTTATGCGTTCCGAGTCGGAATTTTAAACCTATGAGGATCAGAATATGAGCAGGCAATACAACAAGGTTGAGAAGCGCAGGCGCAGGAAAGCATACAGCCAGAGGCTGAAGATCAAGGCCCGCAGCCGCAAGGCCGGGAAATAAAAGGGACTGCCGCCTCGAAAAATCGGTTTAAGTATGAATTCAGCAGAAGGGCGTAGTTTGCTGAATTCATACGAATCGGGGGACGGTTGGCAGGCGGCTGCGCTGTTTCCGCAATCTGCAGGATCGCGGAAGTTTAAAGGATTGTTTTTACAAAGGCTTCCTCTAAGCAAATCTAGCGGTCGGGCTCCTTGTATTTTTCGATCAGATATCTGAAGTCCCGCGCCAGTTCTGCGCTGGCGTCGGCGAATACGGGCGAGCCGATTTTCTCCATTATGTTCGAGACCGATATGGCCCTTTCAACCGGATATTTCTCGAGCAGTTCGGAATATGCGTCATATGCGAGCTTGTATTTGCCCGCCCTGAACCACATGTCCCCCTCGAAAAGAAGGAATTCATAGGACGGCTGCCATGCTTTGAGCGTGTTGATGTCGTTGGCGGCGTTCTCAAACTTCGAAAGCTCCGCATAGA
Source organism: uncultured Victivallaceae bacterium (assembly GCA_964636325.1). Classification (GTDB taxonomy): domain Bacteria; phylum Verrucomicrobiota; class Lentisphaeria; order Victivallales; family GWF2-50-93; genus CAZWRV01. Next base: position 12,141 of record CAZWRV010000109.1, read on the forward strand.
CATACGCCCGCTTGAAGAGGGCCTTGTATCCCAGATCCCTTCCTTTGTGGCTCTCGTAGACCTTCGTATATGAGTCAAGGGCGTCCCTGAGGTAGTTCTCGCGGATTTCGCCCGAATGTATCCTGCTCCTGTTGTAGAAGGCGTCGCCCTCCTTGAGCGGCGAGACCAGCTCTGGGGCGTTCTTCTGGTATATCTTGATGTTGGAGATCAGCTTACCGCCGCCATGGACGCGGAATCCTGAGCATCCGCCGTCGAGATGGAAGACGTCCCTTGCGGAAAGCTGTAGCTTTCCGTTGACGTAAAGGCGTATCCAGTCGTCCTCCTTTTCGGCGCGGACATGGTAGCTGGCCCCAGGATTCATCTTGAAGAACTTGGAAGTCAGGACGTTTTTTCCGCGCTGTATGCATAGCGCGGTATTGCCCTTGGCGCCGATCTCGATGTCGTAGAGGTCGTTTGTGCTAAGGTCGGCGAACATCAGGACCCCGACGCAGCCCGATGGGACGAAATCGTCCTCCCTCTCGGTGAGCACATTGAACTCAATTGCCATGTTTCCATAGATGGGCTTTCCGTAGTAGATGACGTTTTCGGTGTCTTCTTTCCCTTCCGGAGCCTCCGTCCACAGGGATCTTTCCCTCAGCTTCCAGGCGCCCTTGTCGCATATCCACTTCTCATACAACTGGCTGTCGGTCCTGGGGCTTATGTCTACGGCGTTGCCCCATGTTGTGAACTCCTTTAGCCTCTGTGCCATCCACATTCCGGCGACCGCCATAAGGAATACGGTGAAGACGAGGATTATCACTCCGACGGCCCTGTGCCTCTTGAGGAGAAGGAGCAGGTGGGTGACCGTCCCCGCCTCCTCCGCCTTGGTCGCGAACCCTCCGAGGAAGGCGTCGACCTCCATCCTCAGCTCCAGCACGGACTGGTATCTGTCCTTCGGGTTGGTGCTAAGGGCCTTCATTGCGACCGCATCCAGTGCCTTGGGGATCATGTTCTCCGGAGCCCTTTCTCTTGGGGGCACTATGCTGCCGGCGATGGTGTTCTTAAGCACCTGCTTGAAGTCGTCTCCCTCGATGGGCTTCCTGAAAGCGAGCAGCGAGTAGAGTATGCCTCCGAGGGCATAGACGTCGGTCAGCCTGGATCTTTCACTGTTCTTTCCGGCGGCCTGCTCCGGCGACATGTAGCCGGGAGTGCCCTTCGCGACGCCGTCGACCGTCGAGGGATCCCTGTCCAGGAGAGGGAAGTTCTGATCCGCGCCGAGATCGAGCGGCTTGTCGAAGTCGGGGAACCGGTGGTCCGCCTCCTTGCCGTTGGCTTCCTGGTCGCCGAGCACCTTGGCTAGCCCCCAGTCGATCAGGAGCACCTCTCCGAAGCTGCCGACCTTTACGTTCTCCGGCTTGAGATCCAGGTGGAGCACGCCGCGCGAATGTGCGAAGGCCACGGCGTCGCAGACCTTCCTGAAGATTTCCAGGCGTGTCCGGAGGTCGAACTTCTTGGCGTAGAGGGGATCCTTCATGTAGAGCTTGTCGATAATCGCCGCGAGATCCTCGCCGCTCAGATATTTCATCGTGAAGAAGGTTTCTCCGGAAGAGTTGATGCCGATGTCGTGGATGGGGACGATGTTGGGGTGCTCAAGGTTGGCCGTGATCTGCGCCTCGTGTATGAAGCGCAGGGCCTCCTTGGGCTTGATCGCGGCGTTGGGGAGGACCGCCATGGCCATGATGCGGCCGGTGTTCTCCTCGCGGACCTTCAGGATCAGCTTCATACCGCCCTTGGCAACGATCTGGAGTATCTTGTATTTGTCGTCCGGGGCGGTGAAGAACTCCGGGATCACATCGTCCTCGGTGGCGGGGGTGTAGGCGTTGCCGATGATCGCGGTTATCCGCTTCCTTGATTCGGCGGCCGGATCCCCCCGCCCGGTGTCTATGGGGATTGCAACCTTCACCGCTTTTTTATCGTCGCCCATGGCCGGCGGCTCCCTTGGCTCATTACGGCAAATTATGGGAAGTGTCCTTCCATATCCTCATCGCAATCATAATCGTAATCCTTTGCCATAATCTTTATCTTTGCCGCATTCTTTCCGGTTGATTATAATCAAGATCAAAATTATGATTAAGATTCATCCGACATTGCGCAACTTCGACAGGAAAAATCACAGACAATAATGCAAACGGCCGCAAAGTCAACCGCCTGGGGCGGCAAATTGTTGGCCGGCCGGCTTGCATAGACCGCCGACTCAGGCTATAATATTTGTCCGTCAACCGCCATCTCCATAAGATACAGGATGGATGGAAGATTGGATGACACTTACTGGAAACACTCAATAAAGCAGGAGAATCCATGAGCAACGTATGCCAGATATGCGGCAAGAAGCGCATCGTCGGAGGCTCGGTCGTGCGGAGAGGCCTCGCCAAGAAGAAGGGCGGAATCGGAATGCACGTCGTCAAGAACAACAAGAAGGTCTTCAAGCCCAACATCCAGACCGTCCATGCCAAGAAGGACGGGACGAACGTCACCATGCGGGTCTGCACCGCCTGCCTACGCTCCGGCAAGATCCAGAAGGCCTGAGCGGTCAGCTCAAGTTGAATATCCAAAGTTCAACTTTCAATGCACAATTCTCAAGTCCGGTTCGAAGCAACTTGATAATTGATAATTGGTAATTGGTAATTGGTAATTGATTGTTGAATCATGAAGCTTCCTGAGAGAAAATATGCCGGCGCCTTTCTTGCCGGCGTCCTCTGGGGCGTGCTGATCGCGTTCATAGCGGGTGTCCTCTACCTGCGTCATTCGCTGATTCTAGAATACAAAAGCTCCCTCGACTATCCGACGACGGTCAAGGCCCTGGCGGGCAAGGCTGCCGCGACCCAGGGTTGGCTGGTCAGGACCTCGCCGTGCTCGATTCCTCAGCCGGACGACAAGAGCAGGATCACCCAGCTATCCCTCTGCAACGCGAAGTTCGGGAAGGAAATCCTCAACGACCAGAACAGCCGGAAGACTGCGGCAATACTTCCGTGCACCTTCGCGGTCTACGAGAAGGCGGACGGCGGAACATACATAAGCCGTCTCAACGTCTCGCTGGTCGGGACTATCCTCGGCGGGAAGGCCGAGCCCGTAATGAACAGCGAGATCTCGCCCGACCACAAGACCTTCCTCGAAGCCGCCCAGGGCGGGGACAAGCTCATGAAATAGCCTTATGAATGAGGCTTTGATTTAATATTTCATGCACAACGCTCTCACAGCGCCCGGAGTAAATCCGAAGAACCTTTTACCCGCTTGGTTTTGCTCCGCACCCTTCGAGAACCTTCGATACCTCGGTATCGGCGGTTTCTCAGAATGCGAAGCAAATTCCAAAATCTCGGCAATCAAAATGCGCAATTTTCAGCCTAAATGAGAATAATACGACATCGCCGACGCTTGTGGGGATTGGCTGGGGTATTGCCGCATCGCGGTGGGTCGGGCTGATAATAGAATTTCCGCGTTTGCCCTTTGCTCTTGGAAGTCGCAAGAGGCTCAAGATTCAGAGTGGCGACTGACTGCGAAGTTCGCAGTTTTGTCGGCGTGTTTCAGGAGTGCGCTCATCTGTCCGCCTGAAGCTGCGGAGGGCGAAGCCGTGCTGAGCCGCCCTCGGCACATTGAGTGGGAGTAACGGTTGAGGACACCTCAACCCTCCGGAAGGCCGCTCTCGGATCGAGCGGCATATATGGTAACTTTGTATCCATGCGGAATCAGCTTCTGGTTCCCGGTCGGATTTTTCATGAAAGCGGTTTCATGAAAAATTCGACACCTCCTCGTAGAGGGCGACGATGTTGTCGGGGCGGACGTTTGGCTGGAGGGTGTGGGAGGGGCATAGGATGTATCCGTCGGGCCCGAGCTGGGAGATGCGCTCCCTGACCTCCTTTCGGACGTCGTCCGGCGTCCCGTGGGCGAGCGTCTGCTGGGTGTCGATCGCGCCGTGGAAGCAGAGCTGCTTGCCGAACTCCTTCTTGATCCTTGCCGGATCCATGCCGGCGGCAGACGTCTGGATCGGATTCAGTACGTTCAGCCCTGCGTCGATGAATAGCGGAATCATCTCGAATATCGCGCCGCAGGAGTGGTGGTAGCCGAGCGCGCCGTTCTTCCTGCCGAGGTCGTAGTGGCGCTTGAGGCTGGGCATGAAGAACCTGGAGATGGCGTCGGGGCTGAGCATCAGCCCGTTCTGCGTGCCGTAGTCGTCGCCGCAGCCGATCAGGTCTATGACGCCGGGATATTTCTCAAAGACGATCTCCAGGCAGCCAAGCGTGAACTCCTCGACCTTCGCGACGATCGCCTCCACGATTTCGGGATTAAGCGCGGTGTCCATCATGAACTTCTCGAGGCCGCGCATCGCCCACGGGACTCCGAACGGGCATATGTAGCTGGAATCCATAACTACGCGATCCTTCTTCCAGGCCATGAGATCGAGCCCCTCTGGTATTTCAGGGAAGACGACCTCTTCCGGGCGCGGCCAGTCGTGCCTTTCGATGTCGGCGACGGTCTCGGCGTCCGCCAGCGGGTGTCCGGTTATCTCCCAGTAGTATGCGCCGCCGGCCTGCTGCACCTCGCGTTTTACCCCCCAGATGTCGACGCTGGAGTTCGGATCGCCCGTCGCGTTGCGCTTCTGGCGCTCCGGCATCGTTGGGACTGCGCCGATCGCGGACCACAGCGAGTCGAAACGGTTGCATTTGAAGTAGGCGGCGAAGTCGGTTCCGGCGGGCAGCCCAAGGTATTTCTCAAGCCCGGCCACTGTTTCCCCGCGCGCGTCGAACGTATACGGAATCCTCGGGGGCGTCCGTATCATTATCGCATCCATCAGCTCTTTCCTGTTTTCCATCTGAAAAACTCCTTAATTTTTGAATTATCATACCATGGGTGACTGAATGAATGGAAGGTCGGATGATTGGGGCTTAAGGACTTATGCACGATTTACAGCCCTTCCAATTTGCGAAATGATTTATCGATTTGTAACCGTTAAGCTGGGTGTTCACTAATGAAAGCATGCCTGTCAAGTATGGCGACTTCGCCGAAGTCGCCACTGCCGCCTTCGGCGAAGGCGGCATACTTCTCGAAGACGAGCTAAAATATCCGTGACGACCCCCTGTGGGATGGCTGTAATTTGATAATTGTATATTGATAACTGCCTTCACCTGTGCCCCGAGAAAAATATATTGATACCGCACTTCAGCAGAAAGTTCAAGTCCGCGACGACGCTGCCCTCCTCGATCATCTTGGATAGGATCGACAGGATGCGCCTCGGAGTATAGAACTTCCTGTATGCCAGGCTGTGCCACCGCCAGAGCTCCTCGCTGGACATGTTCATGTTGACGAATCTGTCCCTCTGGTCGTCGAAATTTATATGTTCCTCCTCGTATTTCCGCCTGAGATCCCCGCCCTTGGAGGCCATCTCATAGAGCTTGGTGCCGGGGAACGGCGTGACGACGAAGAAGTGCGCGTGGTGCGCGGGCAGCTCCGCGGCGAACTCGACTGTCCTCTCAAGGGACTTCGGAGTGTCGAACGGCATCCCCATCATGAAGAGGAGGCCCACGCGGAAACCGATCTCCCTGAGAGTGCCGACGGTTTCTGCGACCTTGGCAAGATCAAGCTTCTTCCCTATCTCGGCTATCACATCCTGATCTCCCGATTCGACCGCGACGTTGACGTAGTAGAATCCGGCCCTTTTCATTAACCGGAACATCTCCCTGTCGCTTATGTCGGCCCTGATCCCGTTGGGGAGCGTCATCCTGACTTTCAAATCCCGCCTTATGATTTCCTCGCAGAGCCTCTTTACCCTTTCAGTGTTCAATGTGAAGTTGTCGTCCCAGAAATGTATCTCCCTGACGTGGAAGTCCTTGACCAGCCATTCGATCTCGGAGACGGCGCTCTGGGCGCTCCGCTGGCGGTATTTGTTGCCGTGTATGAAGGTCGTGCAGTTGATGCAGTTGAAAGGGCATCCCCTCTGGGTCTGCATGAGCGCGCCGGGCGAGAGCCCAGGAAAATTGTATCTGGTGACATCGACCAGATCCCAGGCGGGGAGCGGGAGGGCGTCGAGGTCTTCGATGTATCCCCTGCGCTCGTTGACCCGGAGTTTCCCTCCGCTCCAGAACGCCAGGCTTGGGATGCTCTCGAACGGGGAGCCTTTGGCGATTTCCGCGATCTGCGTCTCCCCTTCGCCTATGACAACGGCGTCGGCCAGTTCCGGAACGAGCCTCGCGTATTCCGCGCTCGGATACGGCCCGCCCCAGACAATCTTCTTCTCCGGATGCCTGCGCCTGATATGCCTCGCGATTTCCCTGCCCGAATACGCCTGCGAGACGTTCGCCGTGATCCCGACCACGTCGTGTGCGCGGATCTTCGCGTCCAGGTCCGACATGTAATTCCCGTCGGCAACGGCGTCGACCAGCTCGACCTTTCCGCCTGCCGCGCGCACGGACGCGGCGCAGCTCAATATCCCGAGCTGGGGGCAGTTGAACCAGAGCCTGTAGTCAGGAACGACAAGAAGCATGGGCTGTTCCAGGAGACGCCTTCTTTTAGTATGGAAAACTTAGCGTCTTCCCCCGGAATATGCAAGGGGTTATATCCACGCGGCCGCTTTTGGCGTTTTCGGCCCGTTCCGTGGAGTCTGGCAGCGCCAGTTCTGTCTGTCAGAAACTTTAATTAATGCGGTCTTTCGGTTTTGCTCCGCACCCTTCGAGAGCCTTCGATACCTCGGTATCGGCGGCCTCTCAGAATACGGAGCAATTCCCGAAATCTCCGCAATCAAAATGCAAATTTTTCAGCCAAAAGGAGTATAACCGGGTCTCAGGAAGTGGCTACGGTGCCTTTCCGTCCTTGCCGGAAAAGTCGATCTCCTTTTCGAGTATCTGCTTCTCCAGATCCTTCCTTCTGAGCTCATCCTGCATCCGTATCGTCCTCAGGACGCTGAAGAGGAACAGTACGATGGCCACCAGCAGCACCAGAATTGCGGCCAAGAGCAGGCTGCGCGTCCTCCTGTCGCCGAAGAGGGACGGTGCGGCGGCCTCAAGGGCATGGGGGGGCGCTTCAGCCCCCGCCTTGCCTGCCGCCACCGCTGCGCCTTGACCGGCAGGCGACTTTCCGGAAAGCACACTGTCGATGTCGCCTATGACCTCCTCCCACGTCCTCTGCCTGTCCTCGGGGCTCTTGGCCATCATCTTCCTTACCAGGGCAACAAGCAGAGGGGAGGCCTTGAATGCCGCATTGCGTGATCCGGCCGGGATTCCGGCGTTCTCGAAGGGATCTGGATTGTCCTTGGACGAAAGCGGCAGGGTGCCCGTGACGAGGTTGAACAGGGTCGCGCCGAGGGAATAGATGTCCGAGCGGCAGTCGACATTCTTCTCTCCCCTCTGCTGCTCGGGGCTCATGAAGAAGGGCGTGCCGACGACCGTAGAAGTCGATATCACGGCCGGATTGTCGGGTATGATCTTTGCTATTCCCATGTCCATGAGCTTCGGGACGCCGTCCCTGTCCAGCATGATGTTCGACGGCTTGATGTCGCGGTGGAGCATCTTGAACTTGGTCCATGCGTATCTGAGGGCGTCCGCTATGTCACGCGCGATTCCAAGCGCCTTCCTTTCCGGGATAGCCTTGTCAATCTTGAGAATATCCTCCAGCAGCGCGCCGTCGACGTATGATACTGCCAGATAATATATCCCCCTGCAATATCCGGCGTCGTATGCGGCGACGATGTTGGGGTGGTCGAGCTTGGCGGTGTTCTTGATTTCATTCACGAAGCGTTCGGTGACGCTGGGGTTCTGCGTGAGTATCGGCGGCAGGATTTTAAGTGCGACTTTGCGGCCCATGGATATCTGCTCGGCCAGCCAGACTTCGCCCATGCCGCCCGCCCCGAGGCGCCTTTCAATCCTGTAGCCCCCAATCTCCTGGCCCGGACCGACGACGGTCAGCGGAACTGCCGTCTGGTTCCCGCAATGGGGGCACCTCACGGACTGATCCGCGGAAGCGCCGTCCAATGCGATCCTTCCGCCGCATTTGGCGCAGGGAAATTTAATATCCACCCCCGGAGATGTATTTCTCGAGCTCCTTGATGGTGAACTTCTGCTCGGAGATGATGGAGTTGACGACGTCGCCGATGCTGACAATGCCGACGAGCTCGTCCTTGTCGATGACAGGCAGATGGCGGACCCTTCTGACGGTCATGATGGCCATGCACTCCTCGATGGTCTGTTCGGGGCTCACCGTAAAGGTCTTGACCGTCATGATTTCCCTTACCAGCGTCTTGTCGGCGTGCCTGTCCTTCAGTGCCACTTTACGGGCGTAGTCGCGCTCGGAGAACATCCCGACGATCTTCCCCCCCTCGACCACTGGGAGGGCGCCGACGTTCCTGCTTTCAAGCTCCTTCAGCGCCTCCAGCACGGTCGTTCCGGGCGAAGTGGTGAAAACCCCCTTCTTCTTCTGCGACAGGATCTGCTTCACGTTTGTCATCTTCAGGCCCTCCTCTGTTACGTTACCCATCACCAGCATACTATATTCTACCCCTCGGATAAACTTTTTCAAGCGCGGCAGCAAAGCGAGACCTCACGATCCCTGGAAAAAGAGAGGAGGTGAATGCCGGGTTGCTGGAGGTGTTTCAGTTCGGATTTCCGGCGGCCCGCGCTGGAAAGCCACACGTACATTTCCCATGGTTTAACCTAATTGCCGCAGTTGAAAATATGTCTTAAAATTTAACACTCTCATAATATGACATTTACATAATTGGAGGCTTTCACCTCATGAGTGAAAGCCAGTTTCGGCATATATTCAACCCGGGAGGGTTGGCCGCATTCGCCATATCTACTTCGTTAGCTGCAACTTGCAGTGGTCGCTACAGCTGCGTCTTGCTGCCTGGTAGCTACGGCAAATGCGGCCAACTGCGGCTATTAGGTTTAAGACCGCTCCATGGACTGTCAATCTGCGATATTCGCAGTTTTGTCGGTCAGAAACTCGATGGAGGGCGAAGCCGTGCTGAGCCGCGGTTGAGCTTGGCTCAACCCTCCGGAAGACGACAAAGATAACGACAAAGTTCGCGACAAAGATGGGCGAGTTTCAGAGGAGTGGTGCTCTGCGGATATCACAGTTCTGTCGAACAGAAACTCGATGGAGGGCGAAGCCGTGCTGAGCCGCGGTTGAGCCTGGCTCAACCCTCCGGAAGACGACAAAGATAACGACAAAGTTCGCGACAAAGATG
>CAZWRV010000110.1:0-21007 GCA_964636325.1 uncultured Victivallaceae bacterium
ATAAGTCGTTGATTATCAACATTTCAATTTTTCCAACTGTTTAAAACGAGTTTGAAGAAATGGCAGCTCCAGGGTTCGAGCGCGGCATAGAGGCCGTTGTCGGCGATCTCGGTTCCCGGACGTTCGTAGTCGGCGCCTGAAAGCTCGTCGGAGAGGCGGATATCTCTGCCGCGGATGTTTTCCAGGGGAATCTGCACCATCGCATCGGAACGGACGTCGCAGAAGTTGACGATGATAAGATAGGACTTCTTGTCCTTTTGCCAGAGCCAGGCGAGGATGTTGCGGCAGCCTTGGTTGTCGGGCCAGCCGCGGACTTCGCAGATTTTCCAGTCGCCGGAGCGGAAGACGCCGTCGCCTGTGAGCGCGAGGAGCTTGTGGTAGAAGCCGATGAGTTCCTGATCCGCCGTTTCATCGGGTCTTCTTGAGAGGAAGACGGGAACCTTCTTTTTCCGGCCTTCGAACTGGCCTTCGTGGAAAAGTCTGGCGCCGGGGAGCGTCGACAGTATCACCGCCGCCATTTTCCCCTTCTCGGGCGTGAAGGTTGCCGCCGCCCTCGGCTCGTCGTGGTTCTCGATGAAGCGCAGCATCCTGTCCTGGTAGGCCATGTCGGCGAAAAGATGCTGGCGGACTTTCTGCGCGTCGGAGTGCTCCATGCGGTCGTATAGCGTCTTGTCGTAGCAGAAGTCGAAGCCCTGCTGCTGGAGCTCCCATTCGAGGTTCCAGTAGGCCTCGGCGATGAAGAGGAAACCTGGGGATGTTCTTTTTATTTTTGAAATCAGTGTCGGCCAGTAGTCGTCGGACGGTTTGTCGCCGGCGCGCCAGCCCCAGGTCCTCTCGAAGACGCTGTTCATCATCAGCATCGCCATGTCGCATCGGACGCCGTCGCATTGTCCTGCGATTTCCGAAAGCGTCCGCAGGGCCGCCGCCCTTAGGCCGGTGTTGAATGCGTTGAGCTGGACTACGTCCGGCCAGGCCGGGAAATACGGGTCTCGGCCCAGGGCGATAATGTTCCGGCCCTCCCTTACGAAAGCCGAAGGATTGTCCCTTAAGTCATCCTCACCCCCTCTGATAAAATATTCCGGATGCTCCGTCGTCCACGGGTGATCCGGCGCGACGTGGTTCGGGACGAAGTCGAGGACCAGCTTCATACCCCTGTGCGCGAGCATCTCCCTGGCATGGGCGAGTCCTTCCGGACCTCCTATTGCGGGGTCGGACGCATAGTTTCTGATGCAGTATGCGGAGCCGGCAAGATCCTTTTCGGTGAAGTCCGGGAGGACTTTCCTGAACTCGGCCATTAGATTGCCGTTCCGAAGCGCTATCTGCCGTCCCGCCGGGCTGCGTTCCCAGACCCCCATCAGCCAGACGGCATCGAAGCCGAAGGAGCCGAGGTGGTCCCATTCGCCGCACGGAACTGTTCCAAGCTTTATAGGACGGCCATATTTCCGGGAAAGCTCATTGAGCCAGACGACCGTGTTGATCTCGTAGATGAAGGGGTATTTTGACCAGATTGACATTATTGACCCTATTCAGATTTCCTGACCTGCCGTCGGATGCGGATTACAACTTTGGCAATGCTCCTATGGCCTTTCAGCGGTCTGCGCCGGAAATCTGAATCTGAAATTCCTCTTGGGTCGGAATTTCACCAGATCTCCTTTTTCCACGGATCTGCATTTCTACAACTTGGGCATTTCGGTTTGTGTGGGTTTTGCCCGCTTGTGCTAGCATTCACTTCCCCTGCTCGCCGATGACCTGTTCAGTCATGATCTTGTCCAGCATCATGTCCCGTTCGGCATTCAAGGTAGAATTTGCGTCTATGCGCGCCATAAAGTCCATTATGAATGCGATCAGTCCAGTCCATCCGGTCTGATGGCTGGAGCCGAGGCCTGCGCCGTTGTCCCCGTGGAAATATTCATAGAAGAGGATCAGGTCGCGCCAGTGCGGATCCTTCTGGAACTTCTCAGCTCCGCCGTAGACGGCCCGCTTCCCGTTGTTGTCCCTAAGGAAAATGTTTGACAGCCTGCGGACAATCTCCCGGGCCACCTCGAAAAGGGTCATGTAGTTACCGGAACCTGTGGGACACTGGATCTTGAAGTCGTCTCCGTAGAACCTGTAGAGGTTGAGCAGGGCGCGCAGGATGAGTACGTTGACCGGCATCCAGACGGGGCCGCGCCAGTTGGAGTTGCCGCCGAACATTCCCGTGTTCGATTCCGCCGGAAGGTATTGCACCTTGAATTCCTGACCGCCGGTCCAGAACGTAAAGGGATGATCCTGATGATATTTTGATAGGGAGCGTATGCCGTAAGGCCCTAGGAATTCATTCTCGTCGAGCATGTAGCCGAGGACCCGCTCGAGTTTCTTCCTTGTGAGGATTGAAAGGAGCTTCCGTCCTTTGTATCCGTCAAATCCCTTTTCGGTCGGCGCCACATGCTTTATGATGTCCGGATGGCGTTTTCTGAAAAGATCCACCAGTTCCTGTATCCTCGGATAGCGTGACGCCGCATCGCTTTCGAACACTGTCGCGGCGCAGAGGGGCAGAAGGCCGACCATTGATCTGACTTTCAGGCGCATCGACTGGCCGTTGGGCAGGCGGAGCAGATCGTAGAAGAAACCGTCCTCCTCGTCCCACATCTCGTCCTGGTTGTCGCCGATGCGGTCCATGGCGTAGGAGATCCACATGAAGTGCTGGATGAACTTGAAGGCGATGTCCTCGTAGATTTCGTCATACTCGCAGAGCATGAGCGCGATCTCGATCATGTTCTGGCAGTAGAAGGCCATCCATGCGGTGCCGTCGGCCTGTTCGAGGTGTCCGCCCGTGGGCAGCTGGGCGCTGCGGTCGAATATTCCGATGTTGTCGAGTCCGAGGAATCCGCCGGCGAAAACATTGCGCCCCTGCGGATCCTTCCTGTTGACCCACCAGTTGAAGTTGAGCATGAGCCCTTGGAAGGAGCGTTCGAGGAACCGGAAGTCGGCCCGGCCCAGAGTGCGTTCCATCTTGAAAAGGTAGAGCGTGGCCCATGCGTGGACCGGCGGGTTCACGTCGCTGAAGTTCCACTCGTATGCGGGGATCTGACCGTTGGGATGGAAGTAGAGGCTCTTCAGCATCAGAAGGAGCTGCTCCTTGGCGAAGTCGAAGTCGACCAGCGCCAGTGCCGTGGTATGAAATGCAAGATCCCATGCCGCATACCAGGGGTATTCCCATTTGTCCGGCATTGAAATGATGTCCGCGTTGAGCATGTGGAACCATTCCATGTTCCTTGTCTTCTTGTCCGAGCCGATAAGCGGATGGCTGCGATGCTCCATCAGCCACCGCTCGAGGTCGAAGTAGTAGAACTGCTTTGTCCAGAGCATCCCAGAGAGCGCCTGGCGGTGAACGAGCCGCTGGTCCTCGCTGAGCGACTTGGGCGTGATCCTGCTGTAGAACTCATCCGCGTCCTTGATGCGGCTGTTGAAGACTCCATCGAAGAACTTGAAATCCTTGGGGGCGCTTCCGGCTCCGATGCGGAGACGGATCTCCTTGCTGCCGCCCGGGGGCACTTCCAGGACGTAATATGCCGCGGATTTAGTTCCGGTCCTTGCGGGGTTGACTGCCTCCATCACCCCCGAGATCACATAATTGTGGAATGCGTCCTTGACGTATGGTGAGGCGTTCGGCTGGTTCCAAAGGCGCCGGTTGTTCGTCTCGTTCTCGGTGAACAGCAGTTCAGGCTTCCCGTCGCAGGCCATGTGGTATTCGCCGAGCTCCTGGTGGGAGGCGAGGATGACGCCGGGCTTCAGCTCCTTGAGCAGCGGCTTCGGGGTCGCATCCATCCAGGACCAGGTGTTGCGGAACCACAGCGTAGGCAGGACATGGAGCTTGGCGGCGTCCGGACCGCGGTTGAAGGCGGTGATGCGGACGAGCATGTCCTCCGGCCCTTCCTTGGCGTATTCGACGAAGACGTCGAAGTAGCGGTTGTCGTCGAAAATCCCCGTGTCGATCAGCTCGTATTCCATTTCCTCGCGGGAGCGTCCGCGGTTCGTCTCGACCAGCTGGCGGTATGGGAACTCCTTCTGCGGATACTTGTAGAGGTATTTCATGTAGGAGTGCGTCGGAGTGCTGTCGATATAGTAGTAATATTCCTTCGGATCCTCGCCGTGGTTGGCCTCGCTGTTGGCCAGGCCGTAGATGCGCTCCTTGAGGATCGGATCCTTTTCGTTCCAAAGGGCCAGCGCGAAGCAGAGCCTCTGCTTGTCGTCGGAAATTCCGGCGAGTCCGTCCTCGCCCCAGCGGTATGCGCGCGATCTGGACTGGTCGTGCGTGAAGTAGTTCCAGGCGTTGCCGTCGTCGCTGTAGTCCTCGCGGACCGTCCCCCACTGCCTCTCGCTCAGGTAGGGGCCCCATTTCTTCCACGGAATTCCCGCCTCGCGGGCGTCGTTCAGGCGCTTCTGTTCTGCGACATCCGCTACATCTTTTATCGTTTTCTTGGCCATTGGGCATCCTTTCCATTTATCACATAATATTTGTATTTTGTTTCCGCGACACCTGTCGAAGCCTGTCGGTACCTGCAGGATTCTGCCGGCGGAACCATACACCATTAACTTGAGCGGGCTCTATTTGATCCAGCCTTCTTCCTTGAACCTGATCTGGAGCTTTTCTGCGATTTCCTTGGCGGTTGCCCTGGCCAGTCCCTCGACTTTGCTGTTGCCGCTGATCTCTCCGTATCCTTTTACGGTTCCTCCGACAATGAGTCCTACAGGATTTGCTTTGGCAATCATGGTTGCGGCTCCCAGACCGCCGCCGGGCGTCTTGCTTCCGACGGACTTCAATTTGGCGGAGCCAAGTATGCGCAGACCCTTGGCGGTCATCTGATAGCCCTCGACGAGGGTCTCCAGCTCGGATGTCCCGTAGCCGAACCCGACGACCACGCGCTTGGCGGCGTTCCCCTCCGACAACGACAGGAAATAGCCGCGCAGCACGATGTCATTGACCTGCAGCTTTGTTCCCGGCGACGCTTTCTCGGCTGGCAGCCCCATCTCGCGGATTTCCCGTGTCAGCTCTGCGGCAATGTTCGCCCCCAGCTTTCGGCCGAGGGCGATTTTTTCAGGTGTCGGAGCTGGGGTTTTCCCGCCGGCATGGGCTGCGAGAGCGGAATCCTTCGGCACCTCCGCGGGGTCGGCCACAAAATCGTATATCACGATCTTTGAAGGACGCGGGAGCTTCTCGTTCACAAACTGCTTGCGCTCGACGACTTCCGTCGAGGCGCACCCGGCAATCACCAACAAATAGATGATGCACACCGCCGATGCCGCCAGATTTTCCCAAGATGCCGGGACGGCTCCCGATGCAAACATATTCTTCATTTTCATTTTCCTTTATATTTTACGCCGGAGGCTGCCGGAGTTTTTTTGCTTAAAGAGGACACGCGACTAAATACGATACCTGTCGAAACCTGCCGATATCTGACGGAACCTATCTGCAGTCAAATGATGGCTCGCGGCTAGCGACGCGCGACCAGCAAACAACTATTCGCCCTTGCCTTTCACGGCCGGAGGCTCGAACCATTTCTCCTTGGGCACCCATACCTTGTTCTCGGGCTGGTCCTCGAAGTTCGGCGACATGATCTGGACTCCGAATTCGTTGAACTGATCCTGGATGTTCGCGTGCAGATCGGAAAGGACCTTCATACGGCCATCAGCCGCCTCGAGATAGGCGTTGAGCTCGTATTCCACATAGAAGTCTGAGAGCGACTTCTGGAAGACGAAGGGGGCCGGATTCTTCGCCAGGCCGGCTGTCTTGTCGGCGGCGCGGAGCAGAAGCTCCTGGACCTGCCGCCACGGCGCGTCGTAGCCGATGGTCACCGCGGTGTGCAGTATGACGCCTTCAGCCTTGAGCAGCCTGGAGAAATTCTTTGTAACGGCTCCCATCAGCACTGCGTTCGGGATGTTGATCACCTCGTTCTTCGGCGTCACAAGCTTGGTTGAGAAGAAACCGATTTCCATCACCTTGCCGAAGCTTTCCCCTATCTGGACTATCTCGCCGATCTTGATCGACTTCGAATACATCAGGACCATTCCGCCGATGACCTGGCCGACCATCCCGCTTGCGCCGAGGGATATCAGGAGGCCGACGAAGACGCCGATCCCCTTGAACGCCTCGCTGCTGCTCCCGGGTATGTAGGGGTATGCCATGACTATGGCGAAGATCCAGAGTATGGATGTTACGATCTTCGACGTCGGCCTGGCCGCCTCAGGCTCCAGCCATGATACTTCGGCCTTCCCCTTCTCGACCTCGTAGAAGAAGCTCCTGAAAATCTGGACGAGCCAGTGCACGATGATCAGGATGATCATTATTACGAACAGGTTAGGTATCGAGTCCACGGCTTTCAGCATCAGGTTCGAAATCATGTCCGTGATGTAGAATCCCAGCTTCTGCCCCCAGGGTTCGCTGTATGGGAACTGCAGGAAGGCGAAGGTCAGGAAAGAGTAGATGCAAGCTCCGACAATCGCCCAGAACACAAGGCGCAGCAGAAGGGTGAATATGTAGAAACGGAATCCTATGGGCATCAAGGCATGGCGGCGGATTTTCTCAAGGAAGCCGACTTCGAACTCCCCGACCTTGACCTTGGCCTTGGCGTATCCCCGGAACAGAGTTGCAAGAACGGCCAGAAAGACCACAAGGCCGAGCAAGGTGAGGGCGGCACCCTTCAGGTTGTGTTTCCAGCTTCTCTGTTCCCTGATCTTTTCAAGCGTGTTCTCAAGCTGCGCCTTGGTTCTAGCGACAACCTGGTCCATAGTCTCGAAAGGTATGCCGACATCCCCGTGAAGAATGGAGAAGACAAGGACATCGTCCATCATGATCATTGTCCCTTCCGGAAATGCGGTGCTTGATATCTTCTCGAACTTACCCTTGCCTATCTGCTCATGTATCCTTTCCTGGGCGATCTTGACCCTCGCCGCGGGACCGAACCCGTATATGCTCGACCTGAATATCGCTATTGGCCTGTTGAACACTGTCAGTATGACGGGTTCGTCCGCCTTAAGGCCCGGAGTTTTCTTGACGGCCTCTATCGCATCGGCCTCCTCCTTCAGCGAACTGTCCTGAGCCAGACAGAGGGACGAGAAAAACACAACGAGGGCAATGACGTAAAAAGGAAATACGGATGTCTTCATTATTGAACCTCGATTAAGACAAAACTAGCATTTTAAGTTAGGCTTTGCAATGATGCGTTCTTGAATTCCCCTGCGTAAAAGTTATCTTGAAATAACACGTCCGCAAGACAAAAAACCATCCTTATCCCATGGGGCGCAGAAACAATGGCAGCAGACTCCAAGCGCCGGCTCCGTATTCCGCTATTCGTGAAGATGCTCCTGCTCGTCGTCCCCGTGGCTGTTATACCCGTCATAATCCTGGGCGCGATGAGCATCCGCTGCGGCGTAGAGGCGATCGGCCGGACCGCTGAGAAGAACCTCGAGCTCATAGCGTCCGGCACGGCAGCGTCCATCGACCAGCTCTTTTCCGAGGAGCAGCGCCGCCAGGCCGTGGCGGCCTCCACCGAAACCGTGATAAACGCATGCATCGCCGCACCCGATGACAGCAAGGTCAAGCTCGACCTTGCCGATAAATGGCTCAGGGATTTCCTCGCCTGCGATCCGAACCTGGCGCTCGCATATATTGCCGACGGCCAGGGGGTCTGCATCGTCGCGACCTCACCGAACATGGTCGGAAATGACTACAGGAAAACGCGCGAATACATGCGGCAGGCGCTGAAAGGGGAGAGTGTCATATCGGATCTGACGATCGGGATAACCACCGGGGAGCCAGGCATCTTCTTCGCCGGTCCGGTGAAGGATCAGGAAGGCAAGCTTGTCGGCGTAATAGTCCTCAAGCTCAAGTCTTCAGCGATGGATCACATATGCCAGAGCGTCTCGGCGAAGGCCACGGGTGGATTCGCTATGGTGATAGACCAGAACGAGGTTGCCATATCCCATCCCGATCCAAAGCTGCTCTACCGGAGCATCGGCGGCATCCCCCCTGAAAAGCTGAAGAACTTGGATCCGAAAAGCCAGTATGGCGTCGAACGCATCGAGTCCGCCGGCCTGGAGGACATCGCCGCCATCATCAGGTCGGGAAGCGTAAGCGGCTGCCTTACCGCTAAAAACATTAGCGGAGCGCCGATCGTGGCCGGATATGCCCGGATGACAAAGCGGCCATGGATTGTCGCCGTGGTCCAGCCACGCTCCCAGTTCGACCAGCCCATGCTGGAGCTCGCCGCCGACCAGAAGTGGTGCATCGCCGGGCTAGGCGTACTGGCGGCGTTCATGGCGGGATGGATCACCTACCGCCTGCTCCGGCCAATCAAATCGCTGCGAGCCGCCACCTTGAAGGCCGCGGAGGGTGACTTTTCGGCGAAGGCCATGGTGTTCGGTAACGACGAGCTCGGCGATCTTGCAAACGCGTTCAACGTGATGGTTCCGGCCCTACAGGAGAAGGTCAAGATCCAGAACGACCTGCTGCTTTCGAAGGAAGTCCAGCGCAATACGCAGGAGCAGGCCGACCAGCTCCGCTCCCAGAAGGAGGCGCTCGCCGTGGCCGAGGAAAGGACGCGGCAGATACTTGAGTCGGCCGCGGAAGGCATCTTCGGCGTCGACACCGAAGGGCAGATAACTTTTGTCAATCCGGCCGGATGCAGGATGCTCGGATTCGAGGAGAAGGAACTCCTCGGCCAGCCGTCCCATGCGCTAATCCATCACCATCGCCCCGACGGAAGCGAATACCCGATGGAACAATGCCCGATGTTCGCCGCATACAAGGAGGGGAAGGCCAGCAGGATCGACGACGAATTCCTCTGGCGCAAGGACGGCTCCGGCCTCCCCGTCGAATACGGCGCCACCCCGATATATAAGGGCGGCGCCATCGTCGGCGCGGTGATAAGCTTCACCGACATCACCGAGCGGAAGAAGGCCGAGGAGGAAATCCGGAACCACTCCTCGTTCATGCAGGCGCTTGTCGACACGATCCCCTATCCGATATTCTACAAGGGGCCGGACACCCGTTTCATAGGCTGCAACCGCGCATACGAGCTGGTCTTCGGCATCAAGAGGGAAAGCCTTATCGGAAAGCGAGTCTTTGATCTTGACTACCTGCCCGAGGCGGACCGTCTCGCATATCAGGCGGAGGACGAGTCCGTGATCGCCAAGATAGGTTCCATAGAAAAAGAGGTTGCGATTCCTTTCGCCGACGGCAAGATGCACGACGTCCTATATTCGGTGTCCGGATTCCGGAACGCCGCAGGCCAGCCCGGCGGACTCATCGGAACCATCGTCGACGTTTCCGACCGCAAGAAGGTGGAGGAGATAGAACGCTTCAACCGCCTCGCCCTCGGCCGCGAACAGCGGATCATGGAGCTTAAAAAACAGATCAACGGACTCGCATCAGAGCTCGGACGCGGCATTTCGTTCCCGTCCGCCGAGCAGAAGGACGAGCCCGGACCGGAGGAGGCCAGACCAGCAGGGAAAGAAGAGGTTCTCGATGCGGAAAAGGTCAAGGCGATGTTCATCGAGATGGTGCGCGAGAACGAGCTCCAGCTGCTTTTCAACGACTTCTGCGAGGCCGTCGGCGTCGCATCCGCAATCATAGACCTGGATGGGAAGATACTGGCGAGCGCCCGGTGGCAGAGGATCTGCACCCACTTCCACCGCGCGAACGAAAAGAGCTGCGCCAGATGCGTCGAGAGCGACACCGGCCTGGCGCTCAATCTGCAGGAGGGCAAGGACTACGCCATCTACAAATGCCGCAACGGCATGACCGACTGCGCATCGCCGATCAAGGTGGCAGGACATCACGTGGCCAACGTCTTCATCGGTCAGTTCCACGTCAGCATTCCCGACGAGGCATTCTTCTCGGCCCAGGCCGATGAATTCGGATTCGACCGGACGGAATACCTCAAGGCTGTCCACGCCGCTCCGGTCGTAGACGAAGCCCGCCTGCCCGCCATCCTCGGTTTCCTGGCCCGCTTCTCAAGGCTGATAGGATCCTTCGCGGTCGAGCGATGGCGCGCGAGGCAGGCCGAGCTGGGCGTCCGCAGCCAGGCCGCCGAGCAGAGGCGCCAGAGGCAGGCGGCGATAAGCCTTGCGGAGGACGCCGAAAACTCGCGCAGGGAAGTGACCGCCTACAAGGAGCACCTGGAGGAGCTGGTCAAGGAGCGCACCGCCGAGCTGGCGGAAGCCAAGTCCAAGGCCGAGGAGGCCACACAGATGAAGTCCATGTTCCTGGCGAACATGAGCCACGAGATACGCACACCGATGAACGCGATAATCGGGCTCTCGCACCTAGCTCTCAAGACCGAACTTTCGCCCAAGCAGCGCGACTACGTGAACAAGATACACAACGCGGGCACCTCCCTCCTGGGAATCATCAACGACATCCTGGATTTCTCCAAGATAGAGGCCGGCAGGATAGAGATCGAATCTATAAGCTTCAAGCTCGACGAAGTCATTCATTCCGTCTTGACGGTGACGGGCCAGAAGGCCCACGACAAAGGGCTCGAACTGCTTGTCGAGTCGTCACCGGACATACCTCAGAACCTTCTCGGCGATCCGTTGCGCATCGGGCAGATCATCACCAACCTCGTCAACAACGCGGTCAAGTTCACCGAGCGCGGCGAGATCCGCATCAGGATGGAGCTGCTGGAAAAGACGGGAGACAAGGCGCAGCTCCGATTCTCCGTCCGAGACACCGGCCCAGGCATGACCAAGGAGCAGATGTCGAAGCTCTTCAGGCCTTTCACCCAGGCCGACATGTCCACCACCAGGAAACACGGCGGCACCGGACTGGGCCTGACGATTTCACGCCAGCTCGTCCAGCTCATGGGCGGCCAGATATGGCTTGAGAGCGAACCCGGCACCGGCAGCACCTTCATCTTCACAGTCTGGCTCGGCATCGGATGCGAAACCGGCAGGGTCGCTCCTGAACAGCTGAGCAGGCTCAAGATTCTTGTCGCCGACGACAACTCGGCAGCCCGCGACATCATCGTCGACTCCCTCAAGTGCGTCGCCGCCAAAGTCGACGCCGTAAGCTCCGGTTCCGAAGCCGTTTCGGCCGTCATACAGAACCAAGCGACGGCGCCCTACGACGTCGTATTCATGGACTGGAAGATGCCCGGCATGGACGGACTGCAGGCGACACGCATGATCAAGGAGGATGCCGGCATAACGAAAAAGCCTGCAATCATAATGGTCACCGCATTCGGACGCGAGGAGGTCAGGGAGGAGGCCGAAAAGCTCGATGTCGACGGGTTTCTGATCAAGCCGGTCACAAGATCGATGCTGGTGGACACACTCGTCACGCTACTGGCGCCCGCGGCGAAGGGTGGAAATCTGCTTTCACAAGAGGAACAGACGGAACAGCTAAAGGGCGTCCACATACTGCTCGCAGAGGACAACGAGATAAACCAGCAGGTCGCGGTCGAGCTGCTCAACTCGGTCGGAGCCGTCGTTGACATCGCCAACAACGGGCTCGAGGCAGTAAGAAAGCTTATGGATCATGCTGCGCCTCGCTACGATATCGTGCTCATGGACATCCAGATGCCCGAGATGGACGGCTACCAGGCGACGGCGAAGATCCGGTCCGACAGCCGCTTCGCGGAACTGCCAATCATCGCGATGACCGCGCATGCCACGGTCGAGGAGCGCCAGCGCTGCCTCGCCGCCGGAATGAACGACCATGTGACAAAGCCCATCGAGCCCGCTGCTCTTTTCGGAGCCGTCGCACGCTTCTGCAAGCCTTCAGGAACGCAGGCACCGCCCCCGGTGGAAGCCCGGAGACAGGCCCCGCCTGAAAAAAAGGCGGAGGCAATTCCGGAGATAACAGGACTAGACTCCGCGGACGGTATTCGCCGCGTCGGAGGCAACGTCAAATTCTACATCAATATCCTCAGGCAGTTCGTGGACGGACAGGCGGACGACCCGGAGCAGATCAGGGATCTTCTGGAGAAGGGCGACAATAAGACGGCCGAAAGGCTGGCGCATAGCCTCAAGGGCGTTGCCGGTAACATCGGAGCAAAGGAGGTCCAGGCCGCCGCAGGCGCCCTCGAAAAGGCGATAAAAGAAAAGGCCGCTCCGGACGAGGTTGAGTCCCTAAGGCTCATGCTCGAAGAAACCCTTGACAGACTGATATGTCCACTTGAAAATATCCTTGCGAAGGAGGCCGTGGAAACTCCACCGCCGCCAACCGCCGCCCCGGCCCCGCAGGCAAGTCCGGAACAGATTAAGAAGGCGGCGGACGAACTCGTGAGGCTCCTCGCCGACTCGGACGCCACGGCCGGCGACTTCATAACGGCAAACGAGCCGGCCTTGCGCCAGCTCCTGTCGGACGAAGGGCTGGCAAAGTTGAAGCGGCTGGTCGAATCGTATTCCTTCGACGAGGCGATCGAGGAAGTGAAAAAGATTTCAGAAGAGAGAAGGTTGCTGTAGCCTCTTAGGAAACCAAAGTAAGACATACAAAGGCCCACGGGAAACTCGTCGCTGATGAATTAAAGCGGCTGTGATGGACTCTTAAGTCTGAGTTTAGGGTATCGCCTGAGTCAGAACCCTATGAATATTTATTTGCATGGGAACATGAGACAGAACCTGTATTTATTGATTGGGAAATGTTTAAAAAGAAGAATAATAAACCCTAACAAGTTGGCTTCTGCTGGTTCCGCGGCTGCTGGAAAGCAGAGCCTGATCATCTACGATACGCATTTTTAAGGATTTGAACATGTGCCTTTTTACAACCTGGAGGGTTGTCAGATAGTAGCCGGAGGTCGGAGCATTGCGTAGACCTCCGGATAGAGAGTGAAATTATCTCGCACCCAGAAGGGGTGCCAGAAGCTGGCGGAACATCGATGGGCTCAACATATTACAGCATTCATCATCATATTGTTTTCAGCACGAAGGAGCGGTGTCCTCTTATTTCTCCCGTATGGCGTCCGCAACTCCACGAATATCTGGGAGGGGCGGTTCGTGGAATTGGCGGTGTTGCAGAAGCCGTAGGGGGAGTGGAGGATCATGTGCATCTGCTGGTGAGCATGAAGACAACCGACGCCCCCGCAGATCTGGTGAGAGAGTTGAAGAAAGCATCATCCGCCTGGGCACGCGGAAGTCACGTGCCATTGTTCTCTTGGCAGGAGGGATATTCGATATTTTCGGTGAGCTGGCTACATGCTCCGGTCGTCCGGAATTATATTACGAACCAGGATGCGCATCATCACAAAGTTACGTTTGTAGATGAATTGAAACGGTTGTTGGAGAAGAACGGTGTCAAATACGAACCGAAATATTTGTTGTGAAGGACAAATGATTGTTTGAAAATGCGATTCTGGCACCCCTTCAGGGTGCGATTCTTTTTACCTTTTTCCGGGGGTATCGCAAGGCTCAACCCCCGGCTACTTTCTCTCATCCCTTTGGGATGAAGATATCCAAAATATGAGTATAGGTCCTATGATACTCCTGTCTGACACAGGAGAAAAGCCGCTGGTCGTAACAGAGAGTATGGCAGTTGAGCGAGTGACAGAGGAATGGGAGCACACGAAATCAAGAGCCTAACAAATTGCCTTCAGCTGATGGAGACCACAGCAGAGGCTAGTAGATAGGTTAAGGAATTGCCGCCCCCTTGGGGTTGGGACGTCGGAAAAAATCGGAGACGGTATCAAGGCCTGAAGGGCCGGAAATCCCCAAGCCCAGCCCAGCGGGCTGGGTCAGGCTACGTACAAAAATAGAGCCCTGAAAGGGCGGAAATAAAGGATTGCACCCATGCGCATGAAGGAGCTTTCTGAATGCCGGATACTGATTGTCGACGATATAAAGGCGAACGTCGACGTCCTGGTCGAGGCGCTCAAGGGCGAATACAAGCTCAGCGTGGCGCTCGACGGCGAGGCCGCACTGCGCAACGCAGAGAAGACCCCCCCGGACCTCATACTCCTGGACATAGTCATGCCGGGGATTGACGGCTACGAGGTCTGCCGCCGCCTCCGCGCCTCCGATAAGACGCGCGAAATTCCTATCATGTTCCTCAGTTCGCTTGAGGACGTGAAGGACAAGGCCCGCGGTTTCGAGATGGGCGCCAACGACTACCTCACGAAACCGTTCGAGATGCTCGAGGTCAAGGCGAGAGTGCGCTCCCTCGTGAAGGCGAAGGCCTATGCGGACGCCACGCGCGAGGCGATCGAATTCGACCTCAACGTCGCACGCGAAATCCAGATGGGCATACTGCCTTCCGACCTCACGCCGTGCACCAAGGGCACCGGCCTCGACATCAAGGCCGTCATCGAGCCCGCGAAGCAAGTCGGCGGCGATCTCTACGAAGTCCTGCGCGCCGATGAAAACCGAGTCGTCGTAATCATCGGAGACGTCTCTGGCAAGGGAGTTCCGGCCGCGATGTTCATGGCGGTCACCGTGACGCTTGCAAGGACCATGGCCCGCCAATTCGAGAGGCCAGAGGAAATCCTCAAGAACCTGAATGCGGCGCTCGCCGTACAGAACCCCTACGGGATGTTCGTCACCATAGCATGCCTCGTAATAGATCTGCGCTCCAAGACCGTCTCATGCGCAAACGCAGGCCACAACCCGCCTGTCTTCATAGGCAAGGACGGAAAGGCGCGCTTTGTCTTCAAGGCCACCGGCATTGTCGCAGGAATGTTCCCCGAGCTCGAGGTGAAACGTGAAAGCATGCAGCTTGAGGAAGGCGATACCATAGTCCTTTACACCGACGGAGTCACGGAGGCAATAAACGACGCCAAGAAGATGTTCGGCGAAGAGCGGCTGCTCGAAAGCCTCTCAGGCGCAAACGCCCGTCCGGCATCGGAAGCCGTCTCACATCTTCTCGCCGCCGTCAAGGCTCACGCCGCCGGCGCGCCGCCCGCCGACGACATCGCCATAATCGCCGTCGGAAGAAGTGCCAAATAATTTATGCCATGCATCAGTAATGCGATGAGATTTTCACATTGGGAAATTTTATGAAGATACTTTCGACCCTGGTTCTTTTCCTCTGCCTTGAATCCCTCGGCTACGCCTCCGGCACTGAACAGCAAGCAAAGGAGGAGACCGCTCCCGAAGTCTCAGCGAAACATGAAGAGCAGGCGGCTTCGTCCCCGAAGCATGCGCCTGAGCAGGAAGTCCAGGCAGAGAAGGAACAAGGCCCTGCGGACGCCTGCAGCGAAGCCGGCGGCGAAGCTGAAGCAAAAGGGAAAAAAGGCGACGTGCTTGACGCCGTCAAAACCCTGACGCCCGCAGGGCGCTTCTTCGAAAAGTTTCCGCCCCTTGTCAGGTTCATGGCCGGCCTGACCGTGCTTCTTCTGGCTCCGGTCCTGGCCCGGAGATACAAGCTGCCGGACGTGGTCGGTCTCATACTCGCCGGAGTGATCATGGGCCCTTTCATGCTGGGGATATGGAGGGAGGACGGAGTGATCATCTCGGTGTTTTCTGATCTGGGCAAGCTCCTCCTGCTCTTTTTCGCGGGACTGGAAATCGACCTGGTGATGTTCAAGGAGGCGCGCTGGAGGACAAGCTTCTTCGGTATTGCGACGCTCCTCTGCCCGCTTGCGATGGGAATAGCGCTCGGTCATTATTTCGGCTACAGCAACGTCGCGGCGGTCCTCACAGGCTCCCTGCTGGCCTCGCACACGCTCCTAGGATTTCCCATAGTCCAGCGCTACAAGCTCCTCAAGAACGAACCGGTCATCGTCACCATCGGCGCGACAATCTTCACCGACACCATCTCCCTGATCATCCTGGCAATCTGCGTATCGATACACACGATGGGGTTCAAGCCGGCCAACACGGCATATCAGATCGTCCAGATAGCCCTTTATATATTTATAGTCCTCGTCGGCCTCAGCAAGATCGTCAGCTGGTATCAGAAGAAATACAAGCCGGACCAGGACATGCAGATGTTG
Source organism: uncultured Victivallaceae bacterium (assembly GCA_964636325.1). Classification (GTDB taxonomy): domain Bacteria; phylum Verrucomicrobiota; class Lentisphaeria; order Victivallales; family GWF2-50-93; genus CAZWRV01. The sequence goes on from CAZWRV010000110.1 coordinate 15,909, forward strand.
ATCCTTCTAATCATCGTCATGACGGCCGCGACGCTCGCCGAGATGATCCATCTCGAGAGCATAGTGGGAGCTTTCATGGCGGGCCTGGCCGTCAACCGCTGCCTCAGAGGCACACAGACGCACGAGCACATCGAGGTTCTGGGAAAGACCCTTTTCGTCCCATGCTTCTTCCTGGCGATAGGGCTGAGCCTGGACCTCCCGAAGGTCTGGGAGTCTCTTCTTCTCAACACTCTGTTCGTCGTCTGCATGTCCTGCGGCCTGATCGCGGCGAAGTTCCTTGCCGCCGCGCTGACCGGCCTTGTCTTCAAGTACAAGCCCGACGAATGGCTGAACATGTGGTCGCTCAGCATCCCTCAGGTGGCGGCCACGATAGCCGCCGCCCTTGTGGCTTTCAACTCCCTCGACGCGCATGGCAAGCGCCTTATCGACGACAGCGTCATGAGCAGCGTCCTAGTCATGGTCGTGGTGACTTCGATCCTCGGACCGCTCCTCACCGAATTCTATTCGAAGAGAATAATCGGCGCGTCGGCCCCCGCCGCCGCGGGGGGGCCTTCGGCCGACCAGGCGGACGACAAGTGAGCGATTTCTTCAAGTGCCTTGAAATCAAGCCATTTGCTTTTAAATTAGCGGACGGCTGGGGATTTCTGTCCAAGCATCTCTCTTATGGCGTCCAAACAATATGAATTCAGCAAACTACGCCCTTTTGCTGAATGCATACTCAAAACATGCAAGGAGGTCTGAAATGGATCTAAGAAGCCTGCTGATGTCTGTATTCCTGGCGGGCCTGGTCTTCGGATCGGGCTGCACGACGGCGCCGCGGCAGATCGACCCCGAGGCCGACCAGGCTCTCAAGGCCATGAGTGACACGCTGGCCGCGGCAAATTCGTTCTCCTACGAATCGTCGCAGAGCATGGACCAGAAGGACGAGAACGGCAGGATGGTCCGGATAAGCCGGCAGGGCAGGATTATTGTGTCGCGCCCCGACAAGGCATACGCCGAGGTCTCCGGCGACGACGGACGCCGCGCCCTATGGTACGACGGCGGGAGCCTGACGCTGATGGATAAGGACTCCAAAGAATACGCCGTCATCGAGGTGCCGGACAGTATTGACAGGATGCTCGACCATGTGATGGAAGAATACGATGTGACTTTTCCGCTGGCGGACCTCCTCTTCCCCGACCCCTACTCAGTCCTGACCGACAAGGTTCAGACCGGGACAAGCCTCGGCAAGGATCTTGCCGGCGGCCAGGAGTGCCAGCACCTTCTCTTCACGCAGGAGAATGTCGACTGGCAGATATGGATAGAGATCGGAAAACAGCCCCTCCCACGGAAGGTGGTCATCACGATGAAGAAGGAGCCGGGCAGCCCGCAGTTCGTCGCGCTGCTGGACAAGTGGAACCTGGCAGCCGCGCCTGCGGCAGACACTTTCGTCTTCCAGGCGCCGAAGGACGCGAAGGAGGTTCCGATTTCCGAGCTGCTCGGCGAAGACGAAAGCAACAGCGAAGAAGAATAGGAGGAATGCATCCATGAAAATACACTTGCTGTCTAAGCTGGCGTTGGCGCTTCTTGTCTTCTGCATGATTGCCGGCGATGCCATGGCCCGCAGCGGACGCGGCGGCGGAGGAGGAGGAAGCCGCGGCGGAGGAGGCTTCAAGGGCGGCGGGGGCAGCGTGCGCTACTCAGGGGGAAACCGCCCCAGCACGTCAAAGCCCAGCAGCGTGAACAGGCCGAAGCCCAGTTCCGCCAGCCGTCCAAAAGCTTCCGTCGCGGACAGGCCGAAAGTCCAGAACAAGGGCGTTTCAAAAACGGACGTTCCCAGGCAGGCAGGCCCTGCCGCCCCGGCAAGGCAGCTCCCGAAAAAATCCGGATATGCGGGAAACAGCTACCGCCCAGCCAACATGGGCTCCATCACAAAGGCAAAGTCGAGCTTCGTCAACGGCAGCATCGGCACCGGGCATCCCAGCCAGCTCCCGTCCGGAGCCGCCGGAGGCACATGGACAGGCCCGCGCGGCGGCACCATCGGGGGGATCAAAGGCCCCGCGGGCGGAGGCGTCGTCGCCGGGAAGGGGCCCGGCGGAGGAGCCTTCGTCAAGGCCGGCGGCCCCCGCGGCGGCTCAGCAGGCGGCGTCAGAGGCCCGGGCGGAAACACCGCATGGGCCAGGACGCTACCCGACGGCTCGCGCCAGGTAAACTTCAACGGGACCAACTACTGGAACAACGGCTACAACTACTACCGCCCTTACTGGTATAACGACGAGTGGTGGTATGCGCGTGTATATCCGCCGGTCGGCGTCTGCTGGGATTCTGTCCCAGAGGACTACGACGAAGTCGTCATCAACAACAACACTTACTACACCGACGACGAAGGGACATACGTCCAGGAGGAGAACGGCAAATACAAGGTCGTAGAGGATCCGACCGGCGGCGAAAAAACTCCGGATCCCATGGAAGTCCTGCGCAAAATGGCCGATTATATAGCCCAGCAGAAGGATTTTTCCGTCCTCGTCAAGGAGACGGCCGAGGAGGTCCTTGACAACGGTTCAAAGGCGCAGACTGAGGATGAAAGGACTCTCAACGTCAGGCGCCCGGACATGCTCTTCTCAAAAATCCGTTCCGCTGAAAACAACAGGAACTTCTTCTTCAACAAGGGAGCCGCCACGGCCGTCGACTACGGCACACAGTCTTATTCCGAGCTGAAGATGCCGTCCACGATAGACGGGATGCTCGACGAACTGTCGAAGAAATACGGCTTCTCCATGCTGCTCGGCGACCTGCTTTATACGGACGCCTACCCCAGGCTGTCATCGTCCATAGAGAGCGCCGAATATGTCGGAATGAGCGAGGAGCCGGCCAACTGCCACCATCTGGCCTTCTCGCAGGAGGCGGTAGACTGGGAAATCTGGATAGACGCCGGCGAAAAGCCGCTCCCCAGAAAACTCCTCGTGACCTACAAGGCCCTCGAGGGCAGCCCCAGATACGAGGCCGATATAAGGAAATGGGATTCTGCCGCCAATCCCGACGGCGTCTTCACCCCGAAGATTCCTGAAAGCATGAAGAAAATCGACGTAGCTCCCGCAGACTGACCGGGGCATTCGAGTGCAAGGCCGCCGAAATCGTATGAATTCAGTGAAAGTGCGTAGTTCACTGAATATTTACTGCCATGGAGAAGAGGAACAGGGCGGCTGCGTCGTCCGCAGCCATTCGGCCCGGGCGGCCGCGCGGCCGGCGCAGCGTCCGCCGGGCGGATTCAAGCGTTGGAGGCGCTGGCCGCGCACAACCAGAACCTGCTTAAGGAGAAGGGCTATTGGACGGTCTTCCCCCCTGCAGTGGACGAGTTCGCGTCAGGCCGTTTCGCGGTCGACTCGAAAGGCAGGCTCTGCTACAGGAAGGACGGTGAAGAATGGCGGATGATCAAGACGGTCGTCTACGGAGCCGGCGGCGCAAATCCAATCTATGCCTGACAGCCAAGCAAATTTCCGATTAGGGCAAAGGCTATATGCCCTGACCGGAAATTATTTCTCTGAAAAACTATAGCACATTCCGACAGCGCGCCGGAAGTGTCAGTTTATCGTGAGAATCTCCGGTTGAGGAGTCTGAGGTCGGAGAGCTTGAGGCCGGCCGTCCGGATCATCTCCATGTGGTACGCGAAGTCTCCGATTTCGTCGGGCCTGTGCGCGTCGGTGGCGATTGACACCGCGGCGTCCTCTTCCGCCGCGATCTGCAGCATAAGGACATCGGTTCCTATTTTGTAGTGGGAATTGAGCTCCACGGCGACGTTGTTAGCCTTGGCCTCTCGGACTATTTCCCGGACGGCCGACTCGCCCACCGGGCACTGCCCCGCTATCCATCTGAACGGATGGCCGAGGACATGGATTCCCGATCCGATGAGCCTTATGGTGTGCTCCTTCCAGAACTTTAAAGTGTCCTCGGGACTGCAGCCCGCGTCCGTCGAGACGGGGAGGAAATGGACGCTCCCTATGATTATCTCAAGCCTTTTCCTGAACGCATCGTCGAAGGTAAGCCTCCCGTCATGCATCATCTCCGCTTCGAAGCCCGGAACGATGCCCTTGTCCCGGTGCCTTGCGAGGTTCGCAAGATGTCCGCAAAGCTTTTCATTTCCCGCGTCGCGGAACTTGTCGAATATCCGGCTGTCGGAGACGAAGCTCCAAGACCAGGCTATTTCCGGTGGGAAATATATGGCCATGCCGTGGTCGGTTATGGCGGCGCCGCCGAGCCCATTGGTATGCGGGATCCTATCCGCGTAGAATTCCAAGGTCAGTTCCTCATACGCGCAGTAGCTGATGTTTGTGTGGCAATGCAGGTCGAACATGTGTAAATATTCAGTCATCGCCCTTCTCTCCCCTGATGTTTTCGGGGTTGAACCAGCGCGCCTCGACGTCCGCAGGCAATGTGAACAAACTGTCGTATGAATTCATATCTGATCCTTTCAATTTCAGCTACTTTTTACGTTTAAACCTGAATCATTCATAAAAATTGTGAAGATATCTGTGGAACCTTTTACAACATGTTGGTGTCTAATATGTTATGTCTATAAAAACAACAAAACAGCAAAAGGTTCCAAAGTTGAAAAAAAATACATACGGACAGCTGGAATTCAAGTTCAAGGGCTGCAGGAGGATCGAAGCGGTGTTCGACGAGCCCGAGGTGACCGGCGACTTCGGGGCCGTCCTGATGAGGGCGGTCGAGGAAAAGGAGAAGATCGTGGAGACGCTGGCAGGGAAGATAGAGGATGAAAGGCACAAGTCCTACGTCGAGCACGGCCTCCGGGAGATGCTGATGCAGCGGGTCTTCCAGACAGCCTGCGGCTACGAGGACGAATACTGCCTGATGCCGTTCCATGTCTACGAGGGGCTGAGCGGGAAGTTCATAAAGGCGATGATACGTCCGGGGAAGACTCCCACCGGCAAGAAGATACTGTCGCTGCTTATACTCCTTTAGCCCAAGTTGCGCAGTTATGAGGTCTTAAAGTTCCTTTTCCCCTGTGAAGGGACTTTTCAGAAGGGCATTTTTCTCCGCTACATTTTTATGTATTTTGGTCTGTTCGGCAGTTTGACGCCCATCGCGTCAAGGAGTTCCGA
>CAZWRV010000111.1:0-20817 GCA_964636325.1 uncultured Victivallaceae bacterium
CGCAAATCAATGCGCTCTCCCTACCCCTATCTTTTGGAAAAAACGTTTTCCAAGTCGCGCCGTAAGGGACTAAATATGTAACTGCCTTATTCTGAGATTGTTAATTTATAAAGCATATTTTCAACTGCGGCAATTAGGGTGATCATCCGCGAAGTTCGCAGTTCTGTCGAACAGAAACTCGATGGAGGGCGGAATTCTATTCCGCCGGGCGGCGGGAGTTCCCGCCGCCGAGAAGACGGTTGAATAGAATTCAACCCTCCGGAAGACGACAAAGCTCGCGGCAAAGTTACCGACAAAGATGGTCGAATATCATGGGAGCTCCGGTCAGGAAATCTAAAATTAGAAGCATCTCATAATTTCCTCTTCGCCGATCGGTCCCTGCCTAAGTATCTTCGGTCTTCCGCCTGTGATGTCCACGACCGTCGAGGCCTTTCCGCCGCCGGATATCCTTCCGGCGTCTACTGCGAGGTCGGGCTTTCCTGCGAGGCCCTTCAGGGCTTCCTCCAGTGTGGCGGCAGGCGGATTTCCGGAGAGGTTGGCGCTTGTCGCAGAGACGGGCCGGCCGTAGGCGTCCAACAGTTCCAGCATGAATTCGTGGTCGGGAATCCTGAATCCGACGGAGGAAAAGCCGTCAGCAGATTTCACGATTATCGTAATCGGGCCGGGACAGAACTTTTCAACAAGCTTTCTAGCGGCGGGGGATGCACTTATGACTCCTTCAAGCATGCCCAGTCCGGACGCAAGCACCTGGAAATGCTTTGCCGGATCCCTTCTCTTCATCTCCAGGATCCGCTTCCGGGCCGCTGAATCGTTATAGGCGCAGATCAGGCCGTAGACCGTTTCCGTCGGCAGCAGGAGGACCTTGCCATTCGTCTTGAGCAACGATAGGCATTCGTCAACGACGACCTCGCGTTTTTTCCCATCTAAAGCCCTGATAATCATATGCGCTTCAATGGATGCCGGATAAGTGAATGGTGAATAGTGAATGGCCGGGTGCGAGATGCCGGTAAATATTCAGTGATTGTCTCAACTGATAACGATCAACCCGAGACGGGTCACTTCTTATTGTTCGTCTTCTTGTCGTCGGTTAGGGAGTTGAAGCAGTGTATGAGTTCGACGGCCCTCTGGAGGGCCTTGTCCTGCTTCTCGCTTCCAGCCTCCTTTGCCAGCTCCTCGTATTTGATCTGTCCCTTCCAGGCGAATGGGACGTCCGGCTTGAGCGGACCTAGCGGTACGTCCTTGAAGATTTCATCCACTTCCGGCACCAGCATGAAGTCGCCGGATTTCAGGGGGATGCGCCTGGCCTTGAACTGCGTTCCGGCCGTTGGCGAGCCGATGATGAGGCATTTCTTCGTGGAATGGAAAAGGTATGAGAAGATTTCCGCGGCGCCTTCCGTGCCCGGCCCCACGATGAGTATGCACGGAGTTTGAAAGACCTGCTCCGGCAGCTTGAACCCGTCGTATTTGCCGAGTTTTTTCAGCGGGGCGACCAGGGCGAGCGTGCGCAGCGCGGGCTCGTAGCCGTAGCCGTGGCAGCTCCTTAGGTCGATGACCGTTCCGGTTGGCTTGTTCGCGAGCCGCGCGTTGTTCTCGCAGTCCTCCTTGAACTTGTTGAAGCTCTCGTCGTTCATGCTGTCGAACCTGGCATACAGGATCTTGTGCGCCGCGAGCAGGACGGCGGGATAAGGCTGCGCCTCCTTTTCGGTCTCGCCCTCCTTGGAAGCATCGTTGGCGGCGCCGGCCTTCTCGAATCGTATTCCGGCGTTCAGGGATTTCAGGAAGCGTTCGACCACGGCCTGGCTGTCCATGTCCGATATCTTGCTGTATGTTACCGGGGTGTTCTTGTTGATTTCGTCGAGGACATAGCCCAGCTCGGAGAGGATTTTGCGGTCGGCGGGCGCTTCCTTCTTTTCGGGCCGGGCCGGCTCGGCGGCCTTGGCGGCCGTGGGGGGGGCTTCTTCCGCCGGCTTCTCAGTAATAGGCCGGATCTCGATCTTCTCGATTCCTTCGTTCTCCGTTCCGTCGTCGGCGGAAAGGCATGCGGCCGCGCAGAGAAGCGCCATCAACGGCAGAATCTGTGATTTCCTCTTCAACTGTCCATCATCCTTTCGCAAGTTCGTTCTGCAGCAGGGCGTCGCTTTCACGGACCGTGTCGGACTGCTTCTTCCGGAATCCCCTCAGTTTTTCGGCCAGTTCCGGGCTGCCGAGTGCGAGGATGGCGATAGCGTAAAGGGCGGCGTTCTTAGCCCCGGCCTTGCCCGCCGTGACTGTCGCGACTGGAATCCCCGGCGGCATCTGCACCATAGAGAGGAGCGAGTCCAACCCGTTGAAGGGCTCGGACGCGAGGGGCACGCCTATCACGGGCAGCGTCGTGTGCGCCGCGACCACGCCGGCCAGATGCGCCGCCATCCCGGCCGCGCAGATCACCACCTTCGCGCCGGCGTCCCCGAGGCCCCTTGCGAATTCCGCGGCCTCGTCCGGCGTCCGGTGCGCCGACATAATCCTCGCCGTGAACGGGACACCGAACTCCCTCAGAGTTTTGAAGGCGTCCTCGAGGACACCGAGATCGTTCTTGCTCCCCATCATTATCGCGACATCATATCTGGAACCCATCTCAGTCTCCGTATTGAAGCGTTTTTCGAATATTTCAGACTATAAATCCCAAGATTGAAACATAAAGCTAGCATTGGACAAGCTCGTCTTCAAATACTCAATGCGAATTCTAGGAGAGGCTGTCTGCGGATATCGCAGTTTTGTCGATCAGAATCTCGATGGAGGGCGGAGCCGTGCTCCGCCGCGGTTGAGCCCGGCTCAACCCTCCAGAAGACGACAAAGATTGCGACAAAGCTAGCGACAAAGATTTTCAAGTTTATGTGCAGCCATGCCTGTTTTACTGTAAAAATATCGAACATCGGTGCAATATCCTCTGTCTAATCATCTTTAACGGAGGGGATTGTTGAAAAACACCCCCTCCAAATATATTATTTCGATAAATAACGGGAATCCGGACGACATTTCCAGTTTTCCGTCGTTTTTATGTTTATAGATATGAACCAAATGCCAAAAACACTGATATGCCTTTTCGTGGCGGTGCCGTTCTGCCTCATTGCCGCCGTGGCCGATGCCGCTTCCTACAATGTCGGTATCGGCTCTAAATTCATAGTCAGCGCCCTTGATGCGGGACTCCCCAGCTTTCTCAAGAAGCCTGACATATACGTCCAGTATCAGGACGGCGGACGGACGGTCAAGAAGAAGGCCATGGTCATCTCCCATTTTCCTCAGCTTACCGCGACGTGCGTCTGGAAGTCTCCGGTTCCCCCAGGCAAATACAGCCTTTACGTCTTTGTGCGCGGCCAGTCGTCCTCGCCTGCCGTGGCCTCGGACGACTTCAATGTATTCGCCCCGGCCTTCGCCACTCTTTCGATGGAATCTGGAACCGGCTGGCTGGAGGTGACCGCCGCCGGGACGTTCTTCGGGCAGCCGAAGCCCAAGCTCTGGCTTCAGAGCGCCGCTCCAATAGATGGCAGGATCATCAAAAAAAGCTGCTCGATCCAGACACCGCTTCAGTATGACGACGCCAAGGGCAGGGCGGGAACGAGCTGCATGGACGTGGACAGCGGCGAGAGCAAGCTCGTCCTGTATGTGCCCTCCGGGCTTTCCGCAGGCGACTGGATGCTCATGATGGACACAAAGATAGGGGTGGCCAGCACACCGTTCACAATCCTGCCCCCGGAAATATTATCGCTGACCCCCGCCAGCGGTGCCGCCGGCGCCGAGATCAAGGTGTCCGGCAAATTTTTCGGGAAACCACCTCCGAAACTCTGGCTCTCCTTCCTGCAGGGCGCTAAAGAACTCAGCAAAAGCTGCGGCATCAAGAAGCCGCTCGCCTATCCCGACGCCCAGGACAAGGGCGGAATGAGCTGCATGGAACTCGCCACAGGCGTCAGCGAACTGACCTTCTTTGTCCCGGAGTCTCTGCCCGACACCGAATGCATGTTCCATCTCGACAACGGCGTCGGCGAAAGCACAGCCGCCTTCACTCCGACATTCTACATAAGCGGCAAGATTTCAAGGGACGCGCTCGAAGGCGTCCCAGTCCAGCTTTTTCAGAACGACGTCAAGATCGCCGAAACGAAGAGCTCCTTCGACGGTTCATACTCCCTGGGCGGCCTTCACAACGGCGACTATACCGTCGTCCCGGAGCTGCCAGGATTCTATTTCTATCCAGACAGCGTTGATGTCTCGGTGCAGAACAGCAATCCCACGGGCATTGACTTCGTGGCCACCGAGTCCCTGAAATGCCTCGTGATAGACATAAGCGCCGGTCCCGCCGCAGAAAGCTATCCGTATCAGATATACAAAGCCGCCGACGCCCCGCCCGACCTGTATTACAACGACATCTACAAGACGGATCGTATCGCCTTCTTCAAGATTTCCGGCGGCAGCTTTTCAATGGGGTCGCCCGAGAAAGAGCTCGGAAGAGTAAAAAACGAGGCCCAGCACGACGTGACTCTCACTTCCGACTTCTACATGGCCTTGTTCGAAACGACGCAGAAGCAGCATATGAACGTCACCGGGCTCAACCCCAGCCTCCTACAGGGGGACATGAGACCGGTCGAACAGGTTACGTGGACGCAGGCCCGCGGCGGAACCTGGCCCGGCGATCCCGCGGGGCAGGGCCAGCCCTCGGAAAGTTCCTTCATCGGGATGCTCAGGGCCAAGACCGGCCTGGAAATCGACCTTCCCACCGAGGCCCAGTGGGAATACGCCTGCAGGGCCGGAACAACTACTGCGCTCAATACCGGCCTCAACCTCACAAGCCTCACCATGTGCGCGAACACCGGAGAGGCCGCCTGGTATTACTACAACACATACGGCGTCTACCACCAGGTCGTCGGCCTGAAGATACCCAACAACTGGGGCCTTTGCGACATGCACGGCAACGTATGGGAGCTCGCGCTCGACTGGTATGAGGACACCGCGACCGGCGCCACCGACCCGACCGGTCCCGCCAACGGCGTCCAACGGGTAATACGCGGCGCAGGATGGAACAACAAGGCCGCCTCCGTCCGTTCAGCAAGAAGAACCTACTTCGAGCCGGAGGCTTTCACCGCCTATGTGGGATTCAGGCTCATCGCAAGGATCTACGGCATTTCCGGAACAGTGTCCGGGGATGTCTCGGCAGGTGTCACTGTAACTCTGGGCGGCGACATCTCGGCCAGCACAACAACAGGCTCAGGCGGGGCTTATTCCTTTGAAGACATACTCAACGGCGAATACACCGTCACCCCGTCCTACAAGGGCTACTCCTTCGATCCGCCAAGCCGGGACGTCACCGTCGCCAACGCAAGCGCAAACGGCATCAATTTCACCGCGGCCAGCCTCAAGTATGCCGTCTCCGGCAGCATCAGCGGCGCCGTCTCCAAGAACGTCTCCGTCACAATCAAGGGCGCAATCTCCCAGACGACGACAAGCGACGGAGACGGCAAATATGGATTCACAGGCATTCCGAGCGGAAACTACACCGTCACGCCCAGCCTCTCTGGATATGTCTTCTCCCCGGCATCGAAAGACATATCGGTCTACGGCACCGACGTCTCCGGCGTCAACTTCACTTCCGCACAGGCGCAGTGAACCTCGCAAAGCTTTTATTCCGGGAGTTTCTCGCTTTTTTCTATGTCTACGGGTATGAGCTTGCGGTCGGATGTGACTAGGATCTGGTCGATCTTGATCCCGTCCTCGCGGTTAAGTATGAAGACGTCGTAGCTTCCCTTTTCCAGTTTGAGGCCGACCTTGGCCTTGACCCAGTGCCAGGCCTTGTATGTGCCGTCGTTGCCCACGATGAATTCCGGCTTGTCGCCGATCTTGACGCCGAAGGAGTTCCCGCATCCGTCCAGCCACCAGCATCGCGCCCAGAAGTAATAGGTGCCGTCCTCCTTCAGTGTTATGCTGTATTTCGCCGAACCGCCGACTTTTCCGCCTTCCCCCGCATCCTGTTCGATCTCGATAATCTTGCCGCCGGACACCTTGGCGGCATCGGCGTTTTCCTTTATTTCCGTGATCTTGACGGGCGCCTTGAGCTCCTTGGAGTCCTCGGCCTCGAAGCAGACCGTGGTCTCGGCCGTGGCGTGCATCGCCGCCAAGAAAAAGATTAGGGCAAGTAGAATTGGCAGACGGGTGGATATTCCGCCGTAACTCCGTGGATGGCTGGATGATTGGATGCCTGGGTAAAAAGCACTTAGGAATGAGAATAACATTTTAAGAAGCCTCCCGATATCTTTCGATACCTCCCGCAGCCTGTCGGAGAATGCCTGGTGTCCGGCATCTTGTAACTTATCGCCATCCATCCAAACATCCATCAATCCAAGCATCCCTCAATGCGCCGTCCCTTGGACGGCCGCTGTTCAACTTTTCACCATCTCCATCACGATCTTCTCCCACTCGAAGATGTTCTGGGGGCGGCCGCAGCATGTGCTGATGTCCTTCAGCGTGATGTCGCAGGAGCATCCGTTCCTGGCGCAGGCGTCGAGGATGGTTCCGATTTCCTTGCGTAGTGCGGCGTGATCAAGCTTTTCGACCGCGACCGCCGCAGGATTCGGCTTGGATGAAAGGACATATTTCTTGCCTATCGCCTCCGCGGCCACATTCACGTCGGCCCATGGCGTTATGGATATCTTGCGGAGATTGGGGATTTTCGAGACGATGTCGATCTTCCTGTCCAGCGGCTCGCAGCATCCGTAGTAGGAGAGGCCGCAGTCCGCGAGGTCGTCCTTTATATATTCGATGTCGAACTCGTCGTGCATCTCCTTCGAGACCGAAGCGAAGATCTGCGCGGCGCAGCGTCCCCAGACATCCTTGAGCCTCACATGTTCCCCGTCGAAGTCCTTGCCAGGAAGATCGCTTGCAAGAATCGGGGTGCAGTGCAGGCTGAGCGGATCATTGTCCAGGAGGCCGAGCGCCTCGAGCTGCCTCACGGTGTCCCATTGGACATCGTGGAGCTTCCTCACAGTCCTGTGCATGAATTCAGGACGTTCCGCCAGATCCATCAGCATGTTGGTGACGCCGCGGAAGACGGATATCTGATCCCATGTCCCGCTGCCCACGTAGTCGTGGCCTTTCAGCTTGACTGGCAGGATGTCGCCGACTGCGTCCGCCACGCGCTGATACCTGCGCATGGTCTCGTCCTTGTCGTATGTGACTGTCTGCCTGTGTATCTTCTCCAGATCATCCTCGGTGGCGAGCTGGTCGTGGTATTCGTGGGAGACGATGTTGTTGCGGGCGTCCGTTGCCAGGGTCTTCTCCTCGACGGATATCCCTATTCCCGAGTAGCGGCTCACCTTCCATACCGGCACGTAGGGCGGCAGGATCATGTCGGCGGGAAGATGCTTGGCCTTGTAGATGGAGCTCCTGAAGAACCATTCGACGCCCTTGAGCTCGGGATCCTTGCAGAGCAGCGTCAGTTCATCGCCGATGTTCATCTCGCTCCAGGGCAGTTCGTCGATCAGCACGACCGGACGGATCATTTTCAGATCGTTCACCGCCCTGTGCAGCTTCCGGTTCTCCATGAAGCGCTCCTGCTGCGACAGCAGAAAATATTCCCCGGCAAGCTTGCGAAGCACACTGATCTCGTCCATTTCCATCGCTCCTGGCTGGCTTATTTTTTATAATCGATGTCGTTGACCGAATAGGTTACGAAAAACGGCTGGTCGCCGCAGCCGAGACGCTTCTGGGGCATCCAATAGCAGTCGCCCGGCGCTTTGTCCTTTGTGCCGAACCAATATGCCTTGTAGGATGCGCTCTTCACCTGTCCGGCCGTCTCGGCGTCGTTATTCAGGATTGTCGCGTTGACGCTGGTCTCCTTGGTCTTCTTGATGGTGCTGTTCATGGCAAACTCGCCTTCAATCCCTGCGGTTGCTACATCGGCTATGCCTACGCCCACCTTGAAGTTCAGGTAAAATCCGGCGCTTATCGACTCGCCCACCAGCTGAGTCATCCTCAGCTTGGCGGTGGCGCCCGTGCCCCAGCGGGTGCTCTGCCCAAGATTCAGATAGCCGCAGGGATCGTCTTGTTTCGGAGGGACGGAGTAGCTTGTCAGATCGCCGTATGTCCGGCGGCTCGGGAAATAGCTGCTTGTAAAATAGGAGCGAGGAAAGCGCTGGGGCTGAATGCTCACGCCCTCGACATTGACCTGTGTCGTCAGGAAATTGCGGAAATTCCTGTAGTCGAGGTTCCCCCAGGCGGTCTGGTAGTTGAACTTGGTGCATCGTGTTTGAGGGACGAGGAAAAGGACCCATACGCTGTCGTTGTCCTCAGGGGACGAGGCGAATGCCAGCTCGACTCCGATGGTCTTGGTGATCTCCTGCGAGTATGCGGATGAAATCCCCGCGTGGAATTCGCCGCACGGCCCCGGAAGAACCGGGGGGTCGACCGACACAAAGATTCCCGCTTTCCCGTTCAGCTCCCAGATCCTGGACTGCGAAGACGAATCGGTGAACAGGAGCTCCCCCTTCTTGTCGTTTTTCGGATCCGTGCTGTTGCAGAGCGGCGGGCCGCCGTCGATTACGCCCAGCACCGGGCAGTCCCACAGCCACTCGACAGGATCCTTGTGGCTAAGGGTCGCCCAGTCAACGATGTCGCCGGGCGCCTGCGGTGTGACCGTCCCGAGGTCGGTGATGCTCCTTCCATATACATAGCTCCCAGTGGCAAAATAGGACCACATTATCATGTGGAAGTTGTTGTTTCCGTCCTTCCTCATGCTCACGGAGAGCCTGGGCGGTCTGTCCAGTGCAACAGGAAAGACGAAGGGGAAATTAATCTTCTGAAAGAGATCCTTGCCCGCCTGTTGGTTTTCCGGATAATAACCGTATATGCGGAGTGATAAGAATGAGAAACCGGACGCTTTGTAAGTCATTGCCGCCGACCCGTCACCGCAGGAGATAAGGAACGGCTGATTATCGTTCAGGTCGTTTATCTTGGCGAATGTGTCCACTATGGAACTATTGCTCTGATCGTCCTCAAAAAAGCCGTACCAAAGCTCGTTCTTCTGCCGCCAGGCCACTAGCGGCCGGGTGGCGTTCACCTTGGGGTTGAAGGCCATGCAGGCCGCCGGGCCGTAGACCAAATCGGATAACTGCAAGACACTTGAACTGCCGCCTGAATGCCATCTGGCATAGGCCATTCTGCTGTATTTCCACTGGTTCAGTATGCGGGAGCGGTGGAAGTATGGAGTGATTTCGGCCGTACGCACATAAAGATAGTTGTTTGCGTTTGCAAACACATACAGCAGATGCTTCTGCTGGTCATATACGGGGACAAAATCTCCGCTTGTAAGGCTGAAGTCGGCCGGCAGGCTGCATTGACGCCATATGTATGAGTCGGGATTGGCGACATTGCATCCGCCGTCGAGCTGGAGGCAGTTGAGGTTGCCGCCCTTGTTGAAAAACAGGTAAAGGCGGCCGTCCATGATAACCGGCCAGAGGCCCGTCATCCATAATGACTGTGTCCTGTTCTGAAGGTCGCTGTAATATATTTGACGGACTCCGTTGAAATCGACCTCGAAATGGGCCCACTCGTCCCTCCAGCCGGCGTAGAACATAATGCTGTGCCCTTGGTAGCTGATCTCATGGCAGTCGCCGCTGGCATAGACACTGCTTCTCCAGCTTTGCGCCTCGCCGAGGAGCTGTGCCGGCCTGTCCATTTTGACAAGGTTCTCATGGCTGAACGAGCCCAGCGAGTTCACAACCCTTACCGAGAGGCTGTCGTTGTTTTCCATACCCTTGGGTATGAGGCATTCAATTGAATCGTCGTCCCAATCCAATATGCTGCAAGCCTTCTCCTTGCCGTCGGGTCCGGAAACGAAGACTTTCCCCTTTTTGCCGCCGAAGCCGTCGCCCTCAAGCGTGAATGTCCTGCCCCGCTTGCCGTTCGAGCCGGCGACATAATGCAGCAGCCCATATGGAAGATCGACGTAGTCGTCAGGAGTGAAAGGCACCTCATCCAGAACCATCGCAATAAGTTCGAACGCCTGGGGGAGATCTGATACTTCCCCGCTTTTTTCGATCACCTGCATATCATATTTTGCGCCAAGGGCCTTCAGTTTTCTCGGAGTCCTGGCAGTTATGCTCGTGGCCGTCCATTTCTTCACCAGGCATGGCTCCCCACCGAGGGTGACCTTGCCCTTTTTCAGCCCGAAGTCCTGCCCTTCAATCACGATTTCGGCCTCCTGGCCTCCTTGTTTGGGTGTGCAGGTCAGAGTGTCTGCAGCAAGCATCATAGGGAGCCCGAAAGCCAGAGAGGCGGCCAGCAGACGCGAAAAGAACTGTTTCATAATCCCTTTCTGTGCGAGGGGGTGGAGATAATAATCAATGCTGATAAATCCCCATAAGGTAAAGGAAACCGAAGTAAGAATCAAGGAATTCCCGTGAAAAAGTGCAGCCATGCGGAACTGTTGTCTCAGGCGCAAAAGCAGATGGCAAAAGTCACCGTGCGCGGAGCCGCCGATAGATCACTTCCAAACGGACAATGCTTTCGGAAAGGAGGAATTTCTCTTTTATCTTCAGGCACCCGTTCACGGCCAGCTTTTCGCGGAGGCCGCGATCTTCGCGGAGCTTCATTATCGCGTCGGCCAGGGCAGGGGGATTTAACGGCGGTACAAGAAGCCCGGAAACTCCGTCCTCTATTATCTCATCCACTCCGCCGACGGAACTTGCGACGACAGGAATTTTCATCGCCATCGCCTCGAGCAAGGTATAAGGGCAGGCCTCCCAGAGCGACGGCAGGACGAGGCAGTCGAACATGGCGTAATAGTCCGCGACATTCTCATCCTGCTCGAAGAAATGGAAACAGCCTTCGGCCTTCGCACGGGCAACACGTTCCTTAATTTCATTTTTCAGTTCGCCGTCGCCGACCAGGGCGAAATGGATTGCTCTCATTCCCTCCGGCAGCGCCGCGGCCGCGTCCAGCAGTATCGCGTGTCCCTTCTGCGGCATGAAGCGTCCGACCATGCCCGCAAGGAAGACGTCCTCCGGGATTCCCGCCTTTTCCCTGAGAGTCTTCTTTTTAACGGCATCAACAGGCTGCCACAGTTCGGGTTCGATGCCGTTGACGTTCACGACCGAGTTTTCATCGTTGAAGAGCTTATGTTTCAGCGCAACCGCCTTTTCCGAACCGCTCACGGCGATCAGCATGTCAGTCCATCCAGCGGCGATTTTCTCCAGTGCGAGATAGAATTTCCTCCTAAGATTTCCAACGCCCATTTCGAACGGGAAGACGTGCGGAGTATGTGCGATCTTCGCAGTTCCGGCCAGCCTGGCCGCGGCCCGGCCGATGAATCCCGCCTTGCTGCTGTGCGTGTGGACGATGGCCGGCTTCTCCCGTCTTATCGCAGCGGCCATCCTGAAGATCGCAATGATATCCGACAACGGAGAAATTTCTCTATCCATTTGGAACATTTCGACTTTTATGCCGCGTCTCCTGAAGACTTCGATGTCGTTCAGGAAGGCCGGATCGCGCCTGGTCGAACAGAAGAGGACGGTCTCAAATCGCGCCGGATCCAGATGTGTGAGAATCTGGCCGACGTGGCGTCGCGTGCCGCCGGCCGTGGCTTCCAGGACAAAGAGTATCCGTATCTTATCCATTGTTTCCCGGATCTTAATGGCCCTGTCGTATATGCTTGGCGCTTATATAAATTCCAAGCCTCCAAGTACCAAATTCCAAATAAACTATCAAATCTCAAATTTCAATATCCAAACTCTGAGACGCCTCGTTTGGAACTTGTAAATTGTAAATTATTTGTGATTTGGAATTTGGAGCTTGGAATTTTAGGCGCGGGCGCGGCCCGCTTTGCCTTTCAGCTTTGCAATCCCCCACTTCCAGATTTCTGCGGGCTCGTGGATTTTAAGCAGGAATGTCCCCGCCAGGAATACGGCTGCGGCGGCCGAGATGCCGAAGGCCAGCTTGATCATCAAGGGCATCTTCCCTGCGGGAACGCCAAGCGAGGCGTCGAAGCCGTGGAACGCGGCCCAGGTCGCCCCGGCGGCCAGCAGGCTTACCACGGCCAGGCGTATTCCGAAGCTGAGGCTCTCCTTCCATCTGAACATCGGAACCGCGCGCTTCAGGAATCCGAGCAGGATCGCCGTCTTTAAAAATCTGCAGAACACATAGCCCAGCGCGATGATCGCGAGCGCCGTCGCCCCTTTCGCTCCAAACTTTATGATCCCAAGATAGCTGATAAGAATCGACAGCGCCGAAGTGCTTATTCCTATGGTCGTGATCAGGTAAGTCTGCTTCCTGGCGAAGAACGCCTGCATAAGCAGCATCTCCATGCCGTATGCGGGCAGAACCAACGTGTAGCAGGCCATCGATATCCCCGCAAGCTGCGCGTCCTCCGCGGAAAACTTGCCCAGCACGAGGAGCTTGACCAGCTCCGGCGAAAAGACGACGAACACCAGCGAGACCGGGACGAGCAGCACCAGCAGCATCCTTCCCGAGACAGTCAGTATCTCTCCGAGTTTCTCCTTGTTGTCCTTCGAAACAAGCTCGCAGAAGAACGGGAACATCGCGATGGACAGCGTGTATGGGATGATCAATCCCAGTCCCTGGAAGAGCTTCCGGCCGTATGCGTTGGCCTTGATGAGGCCGTCAGAGTCCAGATAGCTCAAAACGGTTATGTTGTTGTAGAAGTCCCTCGCTTTAGCAAAAACTATCCCCACGAAGAGCGGCAGCATCAATATCAGCATCGCCTTGAACGTCGGATTCCCAATCTGCATCGAAGGCCTGAAAAAGTGAAGCTGCCGCAACAACCCGATCAGGTGCGTAAGAAGCTTTGTGACGCTTCCCACCACCACTCCGAATACCAGCGCCTGCCAGGTGAAGCCAAGCAGTTTAACGCCGACGACTACTGACACGAGCACGAACGCCTTCCACACTGCGTCGCCGAACGCCGCCAGGAAGAACTTCTTGTATCCGTTGAGGAGGATGTATGTAGTCGAGGCAAGAGAGAGGCATATAAGCGCAGGCGCCATGAGCCGAACCCCCTTCACCGCCATCTCGAAATGCTCCTTCTTCCTGCCAGCGTCGAAATAAGTGATCCAGCGGGTTAGCGTTTCAGGGAAGAGAAAGAGGATCAGGACAGTAATCAGAAGTATGATCGCCTGGCATGTGAGCAATGTGTCGGCCAGCAGCCAGGCGTCCGACTCCGACTTCTTCTCCTTCTCCTCGATGAAGAGCGGCAGGAATGCGGGACCGATCAGCTCCTCGCCTATCAGGAAAAGGCTGAAGATGACTCCGTCGAACGCGAAGCCGTATAGCGCCTCCCATTCGACGGTCTCGGTCACCCCGCCGATGACGAAAAACTGGAGGAACCCGACAAGCTTCCAGCACAGATGCGCGGCAAGCACAGCGAAGCTCGCGCTGATTATCCGTTCGCCTATTGTCTTAGATGCCATAAAACCTTCCTGGCCTATTCCGGCAGAGCCCTTGACAACCGATTTGTCAGGAATGTATGCAGCTTGTTTGAAGAGACAGGGTTCAGCTCTGAAAAGATCCCGCGACCGGAGATGCCAAGTTTTTTCAAGACCTTTCGCGCCTTGGATGATGTTAAAACGGCAAGAAGGAACTTTATAAGGTTTAACATGTCGCGTTCGCTGACTCTTCCGTCGGCCGCCGATGCATGGATGTCCGCCAGATATGCCGGAAGCAACAGCGCGAGAATGCGGACATGGCGCACGTCCTGGCGTCCCGCCTGCGCCAGGTCGGCGACATTTGAAATCTTGGCCTTCAACAAGGCAATTGGACCTGGCACGCGGACTGTGGCCTTATCTTCGCCTAGGACAAAGGTGTAGGCAGGCTGGCGGAGTTCCTCATTGGAGATGCCATGGACGTGGTTCAACACCTCAACCGGCAAGGGGCGCCCGTCCGTGCCCTTGGCGATGGCAACACCAATCTCGTTGCTGGGCGGCCTCATCGGGAAAAATTGCGGCCTGACACCCGCGAAAGCGGCTATTTCGGAGAGAGTTTCCCGATTGCCAAGGACATCGAGATCCCTCGACACGAACGGCGCCATTGCAGACGTCCGATCACGGTAGTACAGCGCCCATAGATTCACTGCCTGTCCGCCCACCAGGAAAAGTTGCGCGCCGCTTGCCAGAACCGGAGCAAAATCTTCCGGCGCGTGATCGCCGCAGTCGGATGCTTTGTCAATCGGCATGGCCCCGTTCCAATTCTAATATTCGTATCTTGCAGCCAGGGGCAACGACTGAGTTGCGGGTTTCCACCGCATTAGGACTGGCCAGTTCAAGATCTATGAGAAGGCTGTCAAACTCGCGCTGGTTGCGCTTGAAGCGGGCCAGCTGCGCTCTGGATGAAAACTGCCTGGGCTGCCTGGGGGCGAATCGGATGACCGCGTCCCGAAGACGTTCTGCATGAACCGGATTGGCCGCCCGTGCCTTGATCAAGGCACGCACGGCCTGACGTAGGAGCGCCATGGACGTCGTGCCTTCATGCCGGGCTATCTCTGACAAGGCGGCAAGCACAGCCCTGTGCTCCGCCAGGCTCTGTCGGCGCTTTGTCCCTGCGAGCTGATTCGGCATAAGTCTCTCATCTGGGTTGATTCAACCTTTTAGCATAACGCCTTCAAAGAGTTTTGCAAGCAGCGCAGGCGTCTTCATTATCACCTGCTCGATTCCGGCCTACGGCAAGGACAAGGAACTCCTGGGCGTCATCACCGCCGACCTGGGCATATAGAGCTTGTAGCCCCTCTGAAACTTTGTTTCCGTTCTCCGTTGCCCGTTCGCCGTCATCTGTAATCTTTCTCGCGAGCTTTGTCGCAAACTTTGTTGTTGCCATGATGTCGTAGTTCGGCTATGTGGATCGCTCCGATACGGTCGGCGCCGCCGACGGCGGCAAATTTTTCATCCCTGCTGACGGCGATGCTTGAAAGGATGTTGCTTGCGGAGGGACCGTCGAAATAACCGTGGATGTTGTAGATAAGGAACCCGAGCTGCCTGAGCCCTTTCTTGTCGTCGTAGTAGAAGAACATTTTGAACTTATACGTCCTTTGCTCCATATGTTCCGCTCCTTGATCGGATGAAAAGCTTTCTTATGTCGTGCTTAAATAAATGTTATCTCAGCTGGACGGGAAGTCACTTGTCCTTGTCTGCGGCAGAGAAATATATGAAAATGGGCTGTACCGTGTCTGAAATCCGGAAGGACTTTTTCACATGCTCTTTCGCGGCATTACCCATCCGCCCGGAAAGCGAACGGTCGGCCAGCAGCTTCCCTATTGCCGCTGACAAGGCTTCCGGATTGTCCGGTTCAACAAGTATGCCGTTTACTCCGTCCCGGATCAGTTCCGGAATTCCGCCGACGGCGCTTGCGACGACGGGCCTGCCGAGGGCCATCGCCTCGAGTATCACGTTCGGGATTCCGTCGCAGTCAAGGTTTTTCGCGATCCTTCCGGGGTGCACAAGCATTATTGAATCCGCCATCAGCCTTTTGACTTGCCCGAGATCTTTTTCTCCAGTGAGTTCGACTGTGGTCAGTTTCAGTTCTTTGATCAGTGCTTCAAGCTTCATCAACTGAGGCCCGTCGCCCACGATCAGGCAGCGTGGCCTCAGGCCTTGGTCCGCAAGGATCTTCAAAGCCCGCAGCAGGACGTCGAAGCCCTTCTTCTCCTCGAGCCGTCCGACCGCGATGATATGGCCGGGATTGCCGGAGATTTCAAACTCTGCCGGTTCGAGCCCGTGATACATCAGGGTGATCCTTCCGCCTAAATGCTCTTGATGTAAATCTTCCAATATGTTCTTCCCGAACATGGAGCAGACGAATATCCTGTCGGTATCGCTGATTCGTCTGGCGATAATCCGGTGGGGCTGCGTGAAGATGTCCCAGGCGTGCGCCGAGACGCTCCACTTGCAGGCGTAAAGTTCCGCAAGAATTCGCGCAACATCCGCGGCGACATATGCGAAATGCGCATGGACGTGATCCGGCTCGAAATCTGCGGATTCCGCAATAGCGGCAGCAATTAACAAGCCCTTCAGCCTCTGGAACATGAAGCGCAGTGAGAAGCGAAATTCGCATGCCGCGGAAAGAAGAAGCCTCGCGAAGAGGGCAGGGCGCTTGAAGGCCGCTACAAAAACCGCGCAGACTTTTTTCGAGCGAGGCAGGCTGTCCAGATAAAAAACTTTCACTTCCTGTGGAGCTGCGGCATCGCCGGCGATGGATAGCGCCGGCCTGTTTAGCGCGCAGACCTGTATGTCCACGCCGAGCCTCCTCAGCGCGAGGATTTCCCGGAGGATGAAGTTCTCGGTGAGATTCGGGAATTTGTCGAGGATGTATAAGACTTTAGCCATCGTAACCTGCCGATACCTACCGATGCCTGCCGAAACCTGTCGAGACACTGCCCAAGCGAATCATCCACCCACCCAACCTTTCAAGCCTAAAGCCTTTTTGTAGACCTCAAGCGTGGTGTCCGCGGTCTTTTCCCATGTCAGCGAGGCGGCCCTTTCAAAGCCTTTTTGAATGAAGGTCTTGCGCAGTGCCTTGTCTTCTGCGAAATTCGCAAGCGCCCGGGCCATGCCGTCGACGTCCGTCGGCGGGACGCATACCGCGGCACCGGCCGTTGTTTCCGGCAGTGCCCCGCGGTCCGAGCAGACCACAGGAACTCCGCATGCCATCGCCTCCAGGACAGGAATTCCAAACCCTTCGTCCAGCGAAGGAAAGAAGAAGATGTCCGCCAGCGAATACAGAGCAGAGAGGTCGGCGACCGGCACATAGCCGGGAGCTATAAGCTCCTCTCCGAGGCCTAGCCGTCTTATCAGCGCGTCCGCCTCCTCCGTCCCCCACGCTTTCCTTCCGGCCAGGACAAGCTTGTAGCCTTCGACCTTGTTTCTAAATTCGGCGAAGGTGCGGAGTATTCCGGGGATGTTCTTCTTCGGCTCGTGGTTCGAGGCAAAGAGGATGAATTTTTCCGGCAGGCCGTATTTATTGCGAACATGATCCAGAAGATTTTGATCTTCCACCTTCTTGAAGATCGGAGATGCGGCGAACGGGATCACATTTATCCTTGCCGCATCGACGCTGAAAAGTTCGATCAGCTGGTCCTTAACTATCTTCGACGGGACGATCATCTGTGCCGCGTTCCTTGCGCTTCTGCCGAGGAGCATCCGGTAGTACAGCCGGTTTGAAATCCTGCATAGCTCCGGCCTGAGGAAGACAGTGAGGTCATGGATGGTGACGACGGTCGGGCAGGGGGAATTGCATGGAGCGATGTATCCGGGGCAGTGCAGAAGCTCGCAGCCTAGGCTGCGAGCTCGGCCGGGCAGCACAAGATGTTCCCAGGCTATCCTTGCAACACGGCTTCCGGGTGCGAAATTCGCAGAATGGACGGTCGCCTCCGGGAAGGGATGGCTGTCCCTGGCGCGGGCGCCGACGAAGACGTGGAGGTCGCGCCCCAGCCGGCGCGACAGCATGCCGGCCAGGGTGGAAATCGTTATCTCCACCCCCGAAAAGTAGCCCCCTAGAAGAGCCGCATTGTAGGCGACGCGCATAGGAACCTGAAAAGTTTCGGATTAAATCTACAATGTCTACCATTATTTACTAAATTTTGAGCATGTTTTGAAAAAATAGTTTCAGCGGCTGAATTATTCACAAACTTTTAGCAAGCAGAACTGTTTGTTTATAATTCAGGATAGGAAGGCTGAACGATGAAATTCCCTGAAAATTTCGTGTGGGGCGCCGCGACCGCGGCATACCAGATCGAGGGCGCAGTCCGCGAGGACGGGCGCGGGATGTCGGTGTGGGACATGCTCTGCAGGAAGCCCGGTGCGATATGGGGCGGGCATTCTGGAGAAAACGCCTGCGACCACTACCACCGCTGGCGCGAAGACGTGGCGCTGATGAAGAAGCTCGGCATCAAGGGATACAGGATGTCCGTCGCCTGGCCGCGCATCTTCCCTGAAGGAACCGGTAAGTTGAATGTTAAGGGCATGACCTTCTATGAACGGCTGGTGGACGCGCTGCTCGAAGCCGGCATCCAGCCGTGGATCACTCTTTTCCACTGGGACTACCCGTATGAGCTGTATTGCCGGGGCGGCTGGCTCAACCGCGACTCTATAGACTGGTTCGCGGACTACGCCGATGCTGTCGTAGGGAGATTGTCCGACCGGGTGACGAACTGGATGACATTCAACGAGCCGCAGATATTTCTTGCGCTCGGACATGTATCGGGCGTCCATGCTCCCGGGATGAAATATGCGGACGCCGAGATGCTGAGGGCCTGCCATCACGCATTCTGCGCGCACGGGAAGGCAGTCAAGGCGATGAGGGCATACGCCAGGAAAAAGCTCCAGATCGGATTCGCACCTGCGGGCTTTGTGAAAATTCCGCCGGGGAAAAGCAGGAAGGACGTCGAGCTTGCACGTGCTGCGATGTTCGCAGTCACGAACCGAGGTCATTTCAACAACGCATTCTACATGGATCCGATGCTTCTTGGCAGATATCCCGAGGATCATGTCGGACTTTTTAAAGATGTTCTGCCGCCGGTCAAGAACGGCGACATGGAGCTCATGTGCCAGCCGCTGGACTTCCTCGGCATAAACATCTACGGGGGAGCGACAGTCGGCCCCCGTGCCAACAACGCCGGAGATTATCCTGAACGGCAGGAAGCGATCGGCCATCCGATCACAATGATGGGTTGGCACACGGTTCCGGAATCGCTCTACTGGGGGCCCCGCTTCCTCCATGAGCGCTACAAGCTGCCGATCGTCATAACCGAGAACGGGATGTCCGGCCACGACTGGGTGACGGACGACGGAAAGGTCCACGATCCGTATCGCATCCATTTCACAGGCCAGTATCTCAAGGCGCTCGGCCGCGCAATCGGCGACGGCGTGGATGTCCGCGGATATTTCCACTGGTCTCTCATGGACAACTTCGAATGGGGCGAGGGCTACAAGCAGCGCTTCGGACTCGTCCACGTCGACTACACGACCTTCAAGCGAACCCCAAAGGACAGCTTCGAATGGTATAGGAGGGTGATCGAGTGCAACGGTCGTTGCCTGTAAATTTCAAGCACCAATTGACCAAATTCCAGATATACTCCTTCAGACTGAAAAATTCACATTAGTTTAGCCAGTGTGAAACTTAAAGTCGCGCAGGTATTCTTACCTGCGATGCCGCAGACAGGAATGTCTGCGTTACTTGAGGCGAGTTTCAGGTGAGTGCCGCTCTGGCGGGGAAATCCGCCAGTTCTGTCGGGGAGAAACTTAAAGTCGCGCAGGTATTCCTACCTGCGATGCCGCAGACAGGAATGTCTGCGTTACTTGAGGCGAGTTTCAGGTGAGGCTTTATGGACCCTTGCCCCGGCTGGGGCCAAATTCAAACATCCTGATCCGTGGAAAATACCAATATGGTGAAATACCGGCCCCCGAAAGGTATTTATTTTAATTCAAATTTCCGGCGCCCCGCCCTGAAAAGCCGCATCGGCATTTTCCAGCCATCTTTAAGCTTTTCACGGTGGGCGGGCCAGGAAATCAGAAATTACTGCAGCTGGCCCGAGAAGATTTCGCTGTTCTTGTATGGGTTCTGGTTTGCCGGATAAGGGACTACCCGGTACCAGCCGCCGGTGGGATCCCCTCCTGGAAGACCCGCCGCAGGATCAGGATTGTAAAACTTGGCGGCATGGCCGGAGTCCCGAAGGTTGGCGACGCGCACTTCGAGCGAGGCCGAGATGTAGGGGAACCTTGATATCCCGTGCCGCAGCACTGTGCCGCCTGCGGTGTAGGCGGAACCGTAATATGCGGATGCCGAGTTGTCGGGGAGGATGTAAGGGCCGTAGCTGGGAACATCAGGGCCGCCCCAGAATGGCCCGCTATATGTGCCTGAACTGTCGATATTCAGGAAGAAACACTTTATCTTCGATCCTGATAGCAACATCTGCGCGCCATGGAATGTCGGCTCGGAAGGATTGTAGTCCACGGTCGGGCCGCCTCCGTAGCAGACAGCGCCATAGCTTATGTCGTCGGCGTTCTTTCCCCAGTTCATGTCGTTCGGACACCGGAACACCTGGGGTGATTCCTTGTAGATGCTGTTATATACTCCTCCGGGCGGAATCTTGGCGCCGATATAGTCGAAGATATAGTGATGATAATAGAACAGGCCTCCCCATCCGGCGCCCCATCCTCCAGGTCCTCCGGCGCCTTGCGCTCCGGCAGGCCAGCCAAACCCATGGGTGTTCGCCCCTGCCATTGGATAGACCCCATTGTTGTCGCTCACATATTGGAATAAGGCCAGGGTGATTTGCCGCATGTTGTTCCTGCAGTGGAGGAACCTGGCTGTTTCGCGCGCTTTCGCAAGCGCTGGCAGCAGCATGGCGGCCAGGATCGCGATGATCGCGATGACCACGAGCAGCTCAATGAGTGTGAAGGATTTTTGAACGTTTCTCATCCCGCCTCCGGAGCTTGTACGATTCCATCCATATATTTTAAAATGATTATATCATGGTTCCTGGCGTATGTCAAGCAGGATATTGACTTAACGGAAAAATACGGCCCAAAGATGCCCGCCGCAAGGCGGTTGCGGTCTTTCGGTTTTGCCCCGCACCCTTCGAGAACCTTCGACACCTCGGTATCGGCGGTCTCTCAGAATGCGAGGCAAATTCCAAAATCTCCGTAATCAAAATGTAAAATATTCAGCCTAAAGGAGTATAACGCGGCTCCCGGCAGTTCAACGTTTCTTAGGCATTCGGAAGATGTTTCCTTCAATAGTTCTACTTTGGTAAATATAAATGCAAAGCTTTTCGTCTAGCCTTGGATTCCGACG
>CAZWRV010000112.1:0-19727 GCA_964636325.1 uncultured Victivallaceae bacterium
CCGACCCGTCGCGCTTCACCTCCCACACCGGAGCCTGCGCACGTCCGACGACTATGAATCCCTCTATGTCTTCCATGTAATACTCAGTGAAATCGTCAGGCGCACTCATCGGATCTTCCTCCAGATATTCCCATGCCTGCAATATATGCCTCAGCCACGCACTTGAAAAATACCCCGATCAAATTAGCGTTATTCATCCGTTCAATGTTGGATGTTGAGTGCTGGATATTGGACGTTCGCATCCGCCTGGCGGATGCCTTTTTCCCGCAGGGAAAAACTTAGAGGCTTAGCCATGCATAATTCCCTTCATATTCGCGAACTGCTGCGGCGCATGAATGCGGAGCCGCTCTGCCGCGAGCGGCGCGATCCGCACCGCCTGGTGGCCCGCGATCCGGCGGCCCAGGCCGGGCCGGATGACTTGACCATTGCCGATGGCTGGGCCGTTGTCTGCGAATGGCCGGATGCCCAGGTCGCCGCGCGGGTGCAGGACGACCTCGACGATTTTCTCGGGCGCTTGGGCGTGCGGATCGACCCGGGGGGCAAGCCACGCATCGCACTGCGTTCGACGTCCAGGCTGGGACCGCGTGATTTCCAATGGAAGTGTGGGGATGACGGCGTAATGATCCAAGCCGGTGGCGTTGCCGGCTTGTGGGCGGCGGTGGCCTGGCTCGAGTTTGAGATGCGCACCCGTCGCGGACCCTTCCTGCCCGCGGGCGGAACCGAGCGTCGCGCCGCCTGGGCCCACCAGATCAGCCAGGGACCGTGGGGAGCTAACTACTCGGTCCCCGATTTCGCGCCGGAGTATCTCAGCGACGATTGCTTTCGGCTCTACGCGCACTACGGCGTCAACGAGATGATGATCTATGGCGACCTGCTGTGCTACGTGCAAAGCGCCGTCCTGCCGGAATTGAACCATCCCGATGCAGAGCGAAACCTGGCCATGCTCCAAGACGCCGCCCGGCGCGCGGCCCGCTGCGGCGTGCGTTTCAGTTACGTGCCGGTCGGTCCGAAACTCAGGCCGCACCACCCGGTCTTCGCGGCGCACCCCGATGTCGGCGGAATCGTCGTGGAGATGGGCGGCGGACGGCTGCGGTTTCTCTGCACCGAAAGCTCCGAGGGGCGCGCCTTCTACCAGGAGCAGTTCGGCCGGCTTTTCCGTGCAGTTCCCGAACTCGCCGGCCTGATCTTGATCGTGGCGCAGGAATCGTTCTACCACTGCAAGATGTGGTGGACAGGGCAGCGGGAGAAGTGTCCACGCTGCGACGGGCAGGCCACCGAGGACGTGCTGGCGCATATCCTTGGCGGCATCCAAGAGGCTGTCCGCGCGCGGCAACCCGACGCCTACGTGGCGGCTTGGCCCTATAGTACGAATGGATGGGAACGTCCGGATCGGCTCGAGTTCATCCGCCGGCTGCCGCGCGACGTGGCCTTCATGCTGAGCATCGAGAAGGACCAAGCTTGCCGCAAGAACGGTTACATCAAGGCCGTCTGGGACTACAGCGTGGATTATGGCGGACCCGCCGACCCCATGCTGAAATGTTCCGCGGCATGTCGCGACGCCGGCCGGCCGCTAGTTGTCAAGACTGAGACCGGCATCGGGCTGGAGGTGATTCAATTCCCCTATGTGCCGGCCATGCAGCGGCTGGCCGACAAGTGGCAGGGGGTGCGAGGGTTGACCCCATTCGCGGTACATCAATCCTGGCTGTTCTTCGGCATGTTCAATTCACGTGCCGAGGCGCTCGGACTGTGGGCGGCGTATGCGCCGGAGATGCCGCGCGACGAGTACTTGCGGCGGTTGGCCGTTCGGGATTTCGGCCCGGCGGCGGCCGGCCTCGTTGTCGAGTCGTGGCGGCACATGAGCGAGTCCATGGGACGCCTGCCGCTGCTTCAGTTCAACCACTACTATGTCGGGCCGTCGTTTCTTGGCCCCTGTCATCCGTTGGTTCCGGAGAAAGGGATAAAGCTGTCGCCGGTGTTCGACGGCCACCTGTTCTACCTGCAGGAGACCGGGGAAACCTTTTCTTCCAAGGATGTCAGCGAGACGCGCACCTGCCTGGCCATTGATCGCTTTGCTCCGGCTGGCGGGATGCCGCAGATTTTGCCCGGCGAGACGCGTACACCCGAGGCGATCGTCCGCGACGAATACGGGCTGGCGACCGAGGCGTCGCTGCGCGCCCTAAATTGCCTGCGCCAGGCCGCTCTCCGTGCGGCAACGGCGGTCGACCGCGCGCATCTGCGCGAGGAAATGCTGCTGACCGAGGCGGTGTACCGCACCAACCGCGCCTGCTGGAACACGGCGAGGTGGTTCATCGCCCGCGACGCCGGCGATACGGCCGGCATGTGCGCCGTTGCTCTCGACGAGCGGGAGAACGCACTGGCCGCCTTGCCGGTCTACAGTGCGGCGCCCTGGCTCGACTATCCGATGCGGATCGACGGACGGTATTCACCCGCCGCCGACATGATCGCGGAGAAGGTTCGAATGATCGATGCGTGGTTGAGCCGCTTCATGACGGAGGAAAATCAGAGCGACAAGGCGTGAGAGATAATGAATTTTATTGCCTATCCAATCGGCCCGGCGGCGGGTGACGACGCCAACCACGGCAACTCGCCGGAACGCCCGCTGAAGACCGATGCGCCGAGGAGACGAAAACAAAAGCAGAGGACTCGATGAACACGACGATCGAAATCCATGCATTACTAACCCGGTTCGCGGGGAGCCACGAAACGGCGCACGCGCGCCGCGGCGTGGCGCTGAATGGCGCCTCGACGTTCGAGATTCCTTTCGCCGACGCCGACTGGCGGATCGCCGCGACTCTTGGGCCGGCGCCCGCCCACCCGGAGGCGCTTGACGGCACGGTGACCTTCAGTGTCGCGCGGGGCTCGGCGCGCGAGGTGGCGGTGGCGCTGGAGTGGACGGTCACCGACTGGTCCCGCGAGGTTTTTGTCATGCTGCCGGCCGCCGCCTACAACGGCAACCGCTATCCGTGTCGGCCGTACAAGTACCCGCCCATGGTGCATGAACCTGCCGACATCGGCCCCGAGGCGCCGATCCTGGTGACCGATGTGCCGCGGCTCAACCACGAGAACGGCCAGCCATCGCGCCTCCAAGTGCTCACCGGCGACCTCACGACGCCCGCTATCGGCGTTTATCATCCGCGCCGCAACGAGGCGATGATCCTGCTGACCGAGCAGGGCAGCGCCCTCGGCAACCACGGGGTGACGGTGGAGGAGAGCCTCGACCGGTCGTCCGCCGTGCTGCGCATCGAAGCGCCGGGCGTGCGGCGCGACACGCTCTACACCATGGTCAACACCGCAACCCCGTCCTGGGATCGCGGCGCGGGATGGAACACAGGCGCCACCGTCACCCTGCGCTTTCGGCTCTACCGCTTCCCTGCCGCCGACGTGCAGGCGCTGTACGACCGCTTTGCCCTCGTGCGCAAGGACTTGACCGGTCCGGTGACGCTCCGGCACCAACTGCCGTTTTCCGCCGCCTTCGCCATCGTCGAGGAAAAACACCAGCGCGAGAATTGGTGCGATGAAGGCTACTACCGGGTCGGCACCCACGAGGCGGCCGCGGGCAGCAAGTACCAGGACTGGCAGGTTGGCTGGGTCGGCGGCGGCATGTCGCCGACTGCCTTCCTAATCGCCGGACAGGCCGAAGCCCGGCAGCGCGCCATGCGCAACCTCGACTGGATGTTCAACCGTGCCCAGCATCCCAGCGGCCTCTTCCATGCCGTGTATCACGAAGGCAAAGCCTCGGCGGACGGATTCGATCTGCCCGGCACCGAGCGTTGGTACATGACGCGGAAACAGGCTGATGCCCTGTATTTCCTGCTCAAGG
This sequence comes from uncultured Victivallaceae bacterium, assembly GCA_964636325.1. Classification (GTDB taxonomy): domain Bacteria; phylum Verrucomicrobiota; class Lentisphaeria; order Victivallales; family GWF2-50-93; genus CAZWRV01. The sequence continues at coordinate 3,842 of CAZWRV010000112.1, forward strand.
CGTTTCACGCGCTCCATGCTCGGGATGCCGCCTGGCGTCTTCCCGAGCGGTGGGCGGCGGGCACGCGGCGCTTGGCGGACTGCTTCGTCGCCGCGTGGCGCCGGTTCGGCCAGCTCGGGCAATACCTCGATTGCGAGACTGGCAACGTTATCGTTGGCGGCTCGACCGCCGCCGCCATGGCACCCGGCGCCCTCGCTCTGGCCGGGCAGTACTTCGACAACCCGGAATACCTCGAAGTCGCGGAAGCCCTCGCCCGGCACTTGGACGAGCGCGACGTGCGAAGCGGCGTCACCACCGGCGGGCCCGGCGAGATACTCAAGTGCGCCGACAGCGAATCGGCGTTCGCCATGCTGGAATCGTTCGTGGTGCTCTATGAAGTCACCGGCAAAGCGCACTGGCTGGCGCGCGCGGAGGCCATGGCGGCGCAGTGCCTGACCTGGTGCGCTTCGTACGACTACGCGTTTCCGCCGGACTCCCCGTTCGGACGGCTCTACATGCGGGCGGCCGGTTCGGTCTGGGCGAACGTGCAGAACAAGCACAGCGCGCCCGGCATCTGCACGCTGTCGGGCGATTCGCTGTTCAAACTCTTCCGCTATACGGGCGAGGCATTGTGGCTCGACCAAATCCAGGAGACCGCGCATAATCTGATGCAGTATCTTTCGCGTTCCGACCGGACGGTGGGCACGCCGCCGGCGATGCGTCCCGGCTACATCTGCGAACGCGTCAACTTCAGCGACTGGGAAGGGCGCGAGAACATCGGCGGCAGCCTCTTTGGCTCCTGCTGGCCCGAGGTGTCGCTGCTGCTGACCGTCGCCGAACTGCCCGGCATTTACGCCCAGCCCGATACGGGACGGCTGTGCATCTTTGACCACGTGGAAGCCCGGTGGGTGGACACAGCCCGGGACGAGGTTACGATTGAGTGCCGCAACCCGACCGCCTTCGATGCCGAGATCCGGGTGCTTGCCGAACGCTCCTCCGCCGCCAGCGGGATTCTCGGCCAGGCGGCCGCATTGCGCTGGCCGACCTATCGGGTGGCGGCGGGCGAGACGCAACGGTTTAGGGTTCCGTTGAGCGTCGGCTCGCGGGCAAGCGCGGTCGCTTGCAGCAGCTAGTCCAGCTGGACTTTATACTCATTTAGCGTCAAAATGTAAATTTTTCAGCCTAAAGGAGATAATCATGAAGCAATGCCCGAATGAAAAAACGGTGGCAGGAACGGGGAACATAGACATAGACTCGATCGTGGGGCGCGTCTGCGAGACATACAAGGACAGCCAGGGCATAAACCATATCGAGGGGTTCAACCTGCCCAGCGAGTCGGAAGTCCTTGCCATCCTGAACGATCTGATCGAGATAATATTCCCCGGCTACACCAGCAGGCGCGCGCTCAGCATCCAGAGCGTCCAATACAGCGTCGGGGAAATCCTGACCAGGGTCTATCTCCAGCTCACGGACCAGGTCGCCCGGGCGTTCAGATACAACTGCGAGATGACGAAGTGCCTCGACTGCGACACGCCCGCCCTGTCCGAGGGCGCCACAAGGCACCTCCTGGAATCGCTCCCGGGCATCCGCGAGGATCTCAAGCTGGACGTCATCGCCGCGTTCGAAGGGGATCCGGCCGCCAAGAGCCTCGATGAGATCGTCCTCAGCTACCCCGGCATCAAGGCGCTGACAGTCCACCGCATTTCGCATGAACTCTTCGTCAAGGGCGTGCCGCTGATCCCAAGGATGATGAGCGAAAGCGCGCACAGGGCCACCGGCATCGACATCCATCCCGGCGCCAAGCTCGGCAAGTCCATCTTCATCGATCACGGGACAGGCGTCGTGATAGGCGAGACCTGCGAGATCGGCGACAACTGCAAGATATACCAGGGCGTCACGCTCGGCGCGCTAAGCTTCCCGAAGGACGCCTGCGGCAAGATCATCAAGGGCGCGAAGCGGCATCCGACCCTGGAGAAAAACGTCACGCTGTATTCCGGCGCCACCGTCCTCGGCAACATCGTCATCGGCGAAGGTTCGACCATCGGCGGCAACGTGTGGCTTACTGAAAGCGTCGGCCCGGGAACCCTCGTCACCATCGCACCGCCGGAGCTGAAGATCAGGACGAAGAAGCCTTTAGCGGATTGACCTGGCTGACGGAATTGACCGTATTGGCAGGAGAAGTTTTTTGTCCGGCTGATGAAAATCAAGGCGACCATTTTTATCGTTTTTGTCGTCGCGGCCGCCGTCGGCGCCTTTCTTTATTTCCGCGGCGGAGAGGAGGGCAAGGTCCGCAAGCAGTTCGAGCGCCTGGCCTTTGCCGTGTCGAAGGAGCCCGGCGAAGGCAATATCTCCATGGCGCTAAAGATGGAGACCCTGCCTACCTTGTTCGCCGACTCATGCGACGTTGAAATTCCGCAGAGCCCGCTCATCGGCCAATACTCCCCCGAGGAGATCACAAGCAACGCCACACGCGCCAGGATGCACTTCTCCAGCCTGACGCTCAAGTTCTACGACATGACGGTCGAATTCCCGGAGAAGGACAGGGCCCGCGTCGAATTCACAGCCAGGCTGACCGGCAGCGCAAAGGGCGAAAAGGCCGTCGACGAAGTCCGAGAGATCGCAGGAACCCTGAGGAAAATCGACAAGAAGTGGCTCTTCGACCCGTTCAGGGTCGTCGAGGTTTTGAAGAAGTGATGTTCAGATTTCCTGGCCCGCCTCTGCAAAGTGCTTGAAACAGCGGGAAATACCATTGTGGCTTTTCAGGGCGGGGCGCCGGAAATCTGAATTGAAAATCCTTCGCCGCGAAGGATTTTTGAATATCGCCCTCGGACGGTTTTTACGGCTCCATGTCATTGTAAGCTCATGGATAAAATAATCAGTTCCTGGAATTGGGAGAATCCCCCATTCCGACCATTGCATTCAGGGCCATAGGATGTCATTGTCGCCAGTGTCATCATTCTTCTCCGTAAGCTCCCATTCCTTGCTCTTGTCGAAGACGGCTTTCAGGCCTTCGGCAGTATCCCAGTAGAGATTGCGTTCAGGATCGTCGCCGTTCCCGATCGCGGGGGCACTGGAACAATCCCCTGGCTGGCGTTGTCGGCGAGCGCGACGAAGACTGCGACGGTCTTGTCCCCAGCAACGAGGCGGCTGCTAAAAAACAAGCCCCATCAGAAATGCGGCTGCGGCAAATTGTCTTGCATATATTTCCATTGCTGGGAAAATTATCCGCAGAGGTGTGGATTTTCAAAGGAAATGTATTATGCTTTTAATTTAATCAGGAATACCTCTCACGAAGGCGCAAAGGCACGAAGTCTTAAAAACACATAACTTGAAGATCCATCCTGGGCCTGCCTGCTTCTTTGTATTAAGATTATTCTTTGTGGCTCCGTGGCTTTGTGAGAGAAAAAGTATTAGAGGGTTCGACTGCATGAAATACGAAGCGGTCATAGGGCTGGAGGTGCACGTCCAGGTGAGGACGGAGAGCAAGCTGTTCTGCTCCTGCGCGAACGTCTTCGGCGCGGATGCGAACACGCTCGTCTGCCCTGTATGCATGGGCTATCCTGGCGTGCTTCCGGTAGCGAACCGCGAGGCGGTCAGGAAGACCGTCGCCGCCGGACTGATGTGCGAGTGCGCCATCTCGAAGTTCAGCAAGTTCGACCGGAAGAGCTACTTCTACCCGGACATGCCCAAGAACTACCAGATTTCCCAGTATGATCTGCCGCTCTGCGGAAAGGGCAGGATACATATCCACGGCAAAGGCTTCTCGGGCGCGGAGCTTCCGGACAAGGCGATCGGCATAACCAGGATACATCTCGAGGAGGACGTCGCGAAGTCCACGCATTTCCCTACCTTCAGCGGCATCGACTTCAACCGCGCGGGCGTCCCCCTGATGGAGATAGTCAGCGAGCCCGACATGAGCTCGCCGGACGAGGCCTACGCATATCTCACTGCGCTCAAGGAGATTATGCAGTACGGCGGGATCAGCGACTGCGACATGGAGAAGGGCCAGATGCGATGCGACGTCAACGTGTCGGTCCGCCCGGAAGGATCTGAAAAGCTCGGCACCAAGATCGAGATAAAGAACCTCAACAGCTTCCGCTCCGTCCACAGGTCGCTGGCATACGAGATCGAAAGGCAGATCGGAATCGTATCCTCGGGCGGCTCGCTCGTCCAGGAGACGCGAGGCTGGAACGACGACGACGGCGAGACATACCTCCTGAGGACGAAGGAGAGCGCGCACGACTACCGCTACTTCCCCGACCCGGACCTCATGCCCATGACGATAAGCGACGAGGAGATCCGGAAGATTGCCGAACAGCTCCCGGAACTGCCGGAAAAGAAGAGGGAAAGGTTCATAAGGGACTACGGGCTAACGCCATACGACGCGGACGTCCTCACCTCCGGCAGGCAGCTCGCGGACTATTTCGACAAGGGCGCGAAGCTGACGTCGAACCCCAAGCAGCTCGCGAACTGGATCATTACCGAGCTGCTGCGCGAGCTCGGCGACAGGAAGATACCGGTCGAGGCGAATCCGGTCAGGGTAGAGCATCTCGCCGAACTTCTCGAGCTCATAAGCAAGGGGACGATCACAGGCAAGACCGCCAAGGAGCTCTTCACCGAGCTTTTCATCGGCGGCAAGTCTCCCGCGGAGCTCGTAAAGGAGAAAGGCCTTGTCCAGATCTGCGACAGCTCGCTCATCGAGGGCGTGGTCGACACCGTGATACAGAAGAGCCCGGCCCAGGTCCAGCAGTTCAAGTCCGGAAAGGCCGCCGTCGTCCAGTATTTTGTCGGACAGGTCATGAAGGAGACCAAGGGCAAGGCCAACCCGCAGATCGTCAACAAGACCGTCCTCGACAAGCTGAACCAGGCATGACACCGTAAATGTTCATATATTGCCGGCCGCCGTCCGCCTCACCGAGAACGAATCCTTGTCGGCCGAACAAGCATTCTTTTACTTCTTCGGATGGGCGTTGAGCGTTGGCATTCTTACTCCTCCGTCGCCTTGGCGAGGTCGAGGGAGACGAACTTGATCAGTTCGTCGTTGCTCATCTCTGTGAGTATTTTCTCCTCGCCGCCCGCGAGGATGTTGTCTGAAAGGGCCTTCTTCTCGTTTATGAGGGCGTCGATCTTCTCCTCTACGGTGCCCTTGCAGACGAACTTGTGGACGAGGACGTTCTTCTTTTGTCCTATTCTGAACGCGCGGTCGGTGGCCTGGTTTTCGACGGCGGGATTCCACCATCTGTCAAAGTGGACGACGTGCGAGGCGGCGGTGAGGTTGAGGCCGGTTCCGCCGGCCTTGACGGTGAGTATTAGGAACGGGGGGCCGTCCTCCTGCTGGAACTGCTCGACGATCTTCTGGCGCTCCTTGACGGGAGTTCCGCCGTGGAGGACAAGGCCCGGTCTGCGGAAGACCGCCGCGAGATGATGCAGGAGCGGTTCTGCTATCTCCTTGAACTGCGTGAATATCAGCGCCTTCTCCCTTCGGGACGAGATGCTTTCTGAAATTTCCGCGAGCCTCGCGAACTTGCCGCTGTCGGCGGAATTCCACACTCCGTCGCCGGTGAGGTGCGATGGGTGGTTGCAGACTTGCTTGAACTTGATGATGGCGGCGAGCACCGCCCCTTTCCGGGCAATTCCGTCCGCGCCGTCGAGTTTGTCGGCAAGCTCCTTGACGACCTTGGCGTAGAGGGCGGCCTGGGCCTTCGTGAGCTGGCAGAACGCCTGCATCTCGGTCTTGTCCGGGAGGTCGGCGATAACGTTTTTGTCCGTCTTTAGCCTGCGGAGGATGTATGGACGGACCAGCGAACGGAGCGGTCCGTAGTCGGCGCCTTCCTGCGCGGAAAGCTTTTTGGCATATTCCCCGAACTGCTTCGCGTTGCCCAGCAGGCCGGGGTTGATGAAATCGAAGATGGACCAGAGGTCACCGAGGCGGTTTTCGACGGGTGTTCCGGTGAGTGCGATCCTGTGCGAGCCGCGCAGCATTTTGACGGCCTTGGTCTGGCGGGTTCCCGGGTTTTTGATTGCCTGGGCCTCGTCGATGATCACGATGCCCCATTCGATCTCGGAGAGCCAGGGCGTGCGCGAAAGCATTCCGTAGCTGGTTATCGCCAGGACTGGCTTGGACGGCATGTCCATGAAATCATTCCTGCCGAACTCCTTGTCCTCGGAAGGATGGAGTATCTTAAAGTCCAAGGCCGGTGCGAACTTCGCGATTTCGTTCTTCCAGTTGCCGATGAGCGAAGCGGGGACCACGAGGATGGATGGGGCGGAGCGGGCCGACGCCTTAAGCCGCATAAGCAGCGCGAGGACCTGCAGCGTCTTGCCGAGCCCCATGTCGTCGGCGAGGCATGAGCCGAGGCCGAGGCGGTTCATGAAGGATAGCCATTCCACGCCGGTCTTCTGGTACGGCCGGAGTTCCGCGTTCAGGCCGTGTGCGACTCCTTCCTCGGGGGCGAGTTTCTGCGGATTCCGCAGCTCGTCGAGGATTTTCGAGAGCCAGTCTCCCGCCCTGACCTGCATGTGGGAGGGCTGGCCCTGCGCGTACTGGGCGCCGGCCCCGCCCGAGATTCCTGTTCCAGCCAGAAGCCGCATCCCTTCGAGGAAGGATATTCCGTCAGGCGATCTTTTCTGCAGCTCCTTCCAATGGTCGAGCGCCTCCTTGAGCTTTTCCCTGTCCGCCTCGATCCATTGCCCCTTGAGCTGGACGAGGTTTTCCTTGGAATTCAAGATGGCGTTGATCTCCTCCTGCGTGAGGGGCTGTCCGCCTAGAACTGCCTCCACGCTGAATTCCATGAGCGTGTCCGCGCCGAGCCTAGACCTGGGCGAGTCCCCGATCCTGACGCTGACCATGGGCTTAGGCGGGCGTCCGCCCTTCCACCAGTCGGGCATGCGGACGATGAGTCCGGCGGACTCGAACACGGGGATATCCTTCAAGAACCTGTATGCCTGGCCCTGCGTCCAGGCCTGCGGCTGGAAGACCGAGCCCGTCTCCACAAGCTCCTTGGCGAACGCGCTCTTCTCTGAGGCGGCGTGCACCGGCGAGAGCAGTGAAAGCAGCTTGGCCCTGTTCTTTTCTCCGGCGTATTCCTGGAGCGCCCTGCCGAGCGGGATGTACTGGGGCTGGGCGGACTTTGAAATTCTCGAAGTGTAGGTGGCTAGGAACGCGAACGGGAGCGCCGGGTTCTTCTTGTTCTCGGCCAGGTGGAATGTGACTTTTCCGACAAGCCGCCAGGCTGGGTTGATGCTCCTGAGATATTCCTGGGCTGTCCCGCCCGACCTGACCATTTCGTCCCTGACGTGTCCGTCCAGGCGCTTCCAGATTTCCTTCAACGCTTCGGCGTTGAGATATTCGATGCCGTCCATCGGAGGGGCATGCGCGCAGAGATCATCTAGGTCGGACGGCTCCGGCGGCGCCGTCTCCGCGGCCTTGAACTCCGATTCCGGCACATGGCAGATCCTGGAGAGGTATAGCCGTCCCAGTTCGCGCCAGAAGTCGAACGCTGCGGGAAGATGCGTCGAAAGCTCCGGGCCGGCCAGATGGAGGATGCCAGCTTCGGTCGAAAGTGAGAAGCTTTTTCTGATCGCCTCCGCGGAAGACCTTTCGACGCTGTCCGCAGCTTCTTCACCCGGTTCGACGATCACGTGCCCGAGCCCGGTCAGGACCGGGCGGATGCGGACAGTTCGTTCCTCCTGGACGGCATCCGCTTCCGATATTTCCATGCTCATGCGGGAAGATCCTTATTCCTTATAAAATCAAGCAGAATTTTTTTGCCGCAAAAGTATACTCCTTCATCGTGAAAATATACATTTTGACGGGCAAGATTTGGGATTGGATTTTTTCGTTCCGACCGGGAGGCGACATGAATGTCGTCCGAGGAAGGAACGGGAAAATACGGCCCAAAGATGCTCGCCGCAAGGCGGTTGCGGTCTTCTGGTTTTGCTCCGCACCCTTCGAGAGCCTTCGATACCTCGTTATCGGCGGTCTCTCGGAATGCGGAGCAAATTCCAAAATCTCCGCACCCAAAATGTAAATTTTTCAGCCTAAAGGAGTATATCTGGGGAGGGGACAGCCTGAAGGCCGCCCCTGCTTACTCCGAATATCGGCACCATCGCTGTGCGGCGGCCATGATGAGGCGCATGCCGGTCAGGCGGGAGCCGTTGTTGATTGATCCGGCGGTCGAGAAGACAATTCCTCTTTTCTCTTTCGCCTGCTCGAAGTCGCGCAGGAGCTCGCAGACCATGTTGACTTCTTCATTGCGGCTGAAGGTGAAGGGGGCGAGCTGGCCATATATGACTGCGTTCGGGCAATGGCTGCGGATTTCACTTACCGTAAGCGTCGGCCCGAAGTTGACGCCGGTCATGTTGAGCCTGGTGAAGAAGGGCAGGAGATGCGCCATCGACGAATCGGAATGCTGGAAGCGGCAGTCTCCGGGATCCGGGCTGAACTTCTCGAAAATCCCCTTGAGTATCGGAAAAGCGAAAAGCTCATACATCTCGGGATTGAAGAGGCAGCAGTTGTCGTCGGCGAAGCCGAAGCCGCGCGGTTCTGTTCCAGGCGTGCAGCCAGCCTCCTCGTCGAGGACGCGGGCAATCTCGAGCATCACCCTCATGATGCAGTCACGGAAGCGGGCGGCGAGATCGGGGTTGTCCAGCACGAGGAAGAGCATGTTCTCCGCGCCGTATATGCTTGTGGCGAAAGTGCAGGGGCCGCGCTGGCCGCGGTAGGGGGGCGGCTTGATCCCCCTGGGCAGAAGCCTGGCTTTCGCCTCGTCCCAGCCGTCGGGGAGGATGAACTTGCGTATGTCGCGCTTCTCGACGCGGTCGAGCAGCGCCTTCAGTTCGTCCTCGTTGCCAGCGGACTGCTGGAGCCACCATGAGCCCTCGTGCCAGACGTTCTTCGCCTCGAAGACGTCGTGCAGGCCCTTCGCGGCCGGATAGCGGTCTTCCGGAGGCGGCCCGGGCTTTTCGCCGAGTACGCGGCGGCCGATGATCTTCTCGGCCTTGTCGTTGAACGCCTTGTTTAGCGAGAGCCGCCATTCCTCGTCGTTCTGCTGGCGCCAGAAGTCCTCCGGGATGCCGAGCTCGTCGAATACCACCTCCTGGCTGTAGAAGATGTTGAGCGGCATCTGCCTTATGCCTTTTGAAAACGGTGCCTTCACGGCCTCGTCCTGATCCTTCCAGAAGAGCTCGACGTCCAGAGGGGCCAGACCGCCGTTCCTGTGCGCCTCGGCGACGAGAGACTCGGCCTTGGCGACGTGGTCTTTTGAAAAACATTTCAGGTCAGACATGGCGCAGTCCTTCTGCAGCAATAAAATGCCGAATTAATAGGACAGAATTACAGTATGTTCGGGAAATTTTCAATATGAACTTCACAAGGATGTTCGAACTACGGCAAATCTTGCAGGAATTCGTCGATTCCTTGTCGTATCGGAACTTCTTCAGAGGGGCCATGGCACGGAGCTCCAGTCTGCAATTGTAAAAACTTAGCCCCCCACGAAATATTATGCAAAATGTTTTTGCATATATTTCAGAATTCCTGGCCCGCCCACCATGAAAAGCTCAAGAAAGACTGGGATTGGAAGTTGAGCTTTGGACGTCCGCCCCGCAAGGGACCGTGGGCCTATTCCTTAAGGAACGAGACGACGCTCGCGGCGATTTCGTCCGGGGCGTCCTCGAAGAGGTAGTGGCCGGCGTTCATGAGGCGGACGATGTTCGCGTCAGGGAGGAACTCCTGCCATCTCGCCAGGAACTTCGGCGTGAAGCACCAGTCCTTCATCCCCCAAAGTATGAGGACCGGCAGCTCCCTGAACATCCAGAGGCCGTCCTCCATGCCCACCATGAGCTCGTAGGACTGGTCGCAGTAGTCGAGCGGGATGTCCTGGACGAAGCGGTGCACTGCGATCCGGCTCTCGGGAGTGTCATAGGGCAGCAGGTATCCGCGCCTGACGTTTTCCGGCATCTTCTTCACAGTCGTCATATGGCATGCGGCCTTGCAGAAGAGGTTCCAGTCCAATATGATCTTCCTTCCGAGCCAGGGTATCCTGCAGACCTCTATCCTCATCGGGATCCACCTGGAGGTGAACGCGGCGGTGTTCGTGATGATGAGCCTCCTGATCTTCTCCGGGTATCTTGTCGCGAAGCCCATGCCAATGGGGCCGCCCCAGTCGTGGACCAGCAGCGTGATGTTTTCCAGGTTCAGGGTGTGGACGAGCTGCTCCAGGTTGTCGATGTGCGTCTCGAGCCTGTAGGGGAAGTCCAGCGGCTTGTCAGAGAGGCCGCAGCCGAGGTGGTCGGGCGCGATCACCCTGTTGGCCGCGCTGACCGGACGTATGAGGTTCCTGAAGAGGAAGGACCAGGTGGGGTTGCCGTGCAGCATGACGACCGGATCGCCGGAGCCCTCGTCGACGTAGTGGTAGCTGAAGTCCTTGATCTTCATGAAGTGGGGCTTGAATCCGTAGATGTCGGCAATTGAGGATGCGTCCGTCACCATTCCACCCCCAGCATCGTGCAGTTGATCCCGCTTCCTATTCCCAGCAGCGCCGCCTTTCCCCCTTCGGAGAGCCTCCCCTGCTCAAGTGCCATCGCCAGCGTGAGGGGGCACGAGACGGAGCCTACGTTGCCGAAGATGTCGAAGGTTCTGACGTCCCTCTCCGGAGGGATGCGCAATGTCTCGAAGAGAAGCCTGCGGTGCGCCGAGCCCACCTGGTGCGTGCAGAAGCAGTCCGGGGTCGATTCGTCCCAGCCGAGCGCGCCCTTGAACTCCGCCCATGTCTCGGCCGCCACCTCGACGCCCCGACGCATCAGGAGCTCCGAGTCGGTGTTCATGAGGGTGTCCGAGTTCTGCGTCATGCCCTTGTCCTCGTTCCCCCTGCACAGGCCGTTGTATCTGGTCTTTGAAACGGAGACTCCGCCGAGGAGGCGGTGCCGCCTTGGGGCCGTTCCTTTCCGCGAGAGTATCACGGCGACGCACCCCGATCCGATGGTCAGCGATGAGAACCACGGCTTGATTGACTGCCTCGTGAGCCTTTCGTCCCTGTTCAGCTGGGCGATGGTGCTTTCCATGAGCGGGCGGCTGTTCTCCCCGGCCACCAGCATGCCCGCCTCTATCTGCCCTAGCTCGATCATGTTCCCCACTACGATCATGCCCGTCAGGACGCCCAGGCAGGCGTTGGACACGTCGAACACGACGGCGTCCTCAGGCAGCCCCAGGGCGTCGTGGACCACGGTCGCCGTCGCCGGCTCCAGGAAGTCCCTCGACACCGAGCACATCAGGAGGGCGCCGATCCTATCCTTCGGAAAACCCGTCCTGGCCAGGACGTTCTTGCCCGCGAGCGCCGCGGCCTCGCTCGGCTTGAAGCCGGGCGGCCAGAGCCGCCGCTCCCTGATGCCCGTCATCAGCTCCAGCCGGCCTTCCGGAAGCTTCAACCTGCCGTAAAGCGGTTCAAGCATCCTCTCTATTTCCGCCGAACTCGCCTTCTGGGGCGGAAGCTCGTAGCCGACGCCCTCTATGCCTACATTCTCGAAAAGCGTTCTCATTTGTCCTGTTGAGCCAATTTCAAAACTCATGAACCGAGCCGTTTATTGACTCTATTTATTACACCCCGAATTTGATTTATTCAAATAAGAGGCGATTGTTATGGGATGGGATTGCGGCACCGTCCTAGGGCAACAACGGTTCGTCCCGCCGCATCCGCATCGTCAATATGGTGCAGACATGAACATTCTCAGAGTCGCCGCAAGCACCGAAAACCTCTCGAAAATACTCGACTTCATCTCCTCGGCCGCAGGGAAGATAGGCTTCTCAAAGGACGCCGAATCCGAAATACTGGTCGCCTGCGAGGAGATTATAGTCAACATCGTCTCCTACGCATACATACCCGGCCATGCCGGCGAAATCGACATCGCCGCCTCCGAAAAGGAAAAGGGGACGCTGGAGATAACGATCTCCGACTGGGGCAGGCCCTTCGACCCCCTTTCGTTCCCCGCCCCCGACGTCACCGCGCCGCTGGAGGAAAGGCAGATCGGCGGCCTTGGCATACACCTGGCCCGCAACTTCATGGACAGCATCTCCTACCACCGCGAACGCAACATGAACGTCGTCGTCATGACCAAAAAGGTCCGCTGACGGCCCGCCATGGGTAAGCCCCTCCATGAAGATAAAGACAAAGCTTTTCATCTCCTACCTCTCCATCGTCGTCCTCATCGTCGCCGCATTCCTGCTCTGGCATCTCCGTAACATCTCGGTGATGCGGAGGATGAACACCGAGTCCGCGCTGAAAAACATAAATTCCCTGCTGGACGGAAATGAAAAGCTCTACGAGAGCATTCTGGCCAAATACGGCAAGTCCTTCATGGAGCTTACCGAGAAGAACATCGGCGCCCAGGTGCTCCTCGGCCTGAAAGGCGTTGACCCGAGGGACTATTATGAGGCCGTAAGGGGGGACGCCCGCATAAGGAAGGAGATCATGCAGAACCTGCTGGCGCCGGACAACCATGAGGTCATCGGCAGCTTCCGCCTCCTTGACAAGGACGGCACCATCGTGCTCTGCGGCGACAGAACCCTCGAAGGCCGCAAATATTCGGAGCTCAAGGACGAATCCCCGGAAAGACGGAAGATCGTCGAACGTTCCTTCTCGGAGGATCCAGCGGACGGGACATATTACCTCGACGGCGTGAACGACGAATCCCATCGGAGATACATCCTTCTGACGCATGTGCCCGGAACGCCTTTCATCGTCGAAGGCGAAGTTTCCATAAAGGACTACTATGACTTCCTGAACGACGAGATGAAGGCGAAGGGGCGGGCGGCCAGGAATGACGCGGAGGCGGCCATACAGAGGTCGGAGGACGAGACCACCGGCCTTTCAATATGCCTGGGTGTCATCGTCGGAATCTTTCTCATCGGCGTCGGCGCATTCACCGCCCTCTCGTTCTCCAGGCGGATTTCCGAGCCCATAACCGATCTCTGCGACGCGGTCAAGAGGATCGGGGGCGGAGACTTCACCGCCAAGGTTCCGATCCCGAGCAAAAGCTTCACGGAAATCAAGGAGCTCGCGGACGAATTCAACGCGCTCGGCGGCGAACTCGCCGGCTACGTCAGGAAACTGAAGGCCGAAGTCACCGCACGCCAGGCAATCGAGGGCGAACTCTCCGCCGGAAGAAAGATACAGGAGTCCCTCCTCCCCGGCAGGCTCTCCGGTGCCGAGCTTGAGACGGCGGGCATCGATCTGGACGCCGTCCTGCGCCCCGCGAAGAACGTCTCCGGCGACTTCTACGACTACTTCTTCGTGAACGGATGGACGCTCGCGCTGCTGATCGCCGACGTCTCGGGCAAGGGAATCCCCGCGGCAATCTTCATGGCCGTCTCCAGGACCCTCCTCAGGAACATCTGCGACAGGGAGAAGGGATCGCCAGCCGAAGTCCTCGGCGCCGCGAACCGCTTCCTCGCCAAGGACAACGACATGTGCATGTTCGTCACGGTGTTCCTGGTGTTCTACAATGTCCGCTCCGGAAGCTTCGAATACGCCAACGCGGGGCACAACCCCGGAATGATCTTCAGGCCCGACGGCACCCACAGGAGCTTTGGGAACTTCAAAAACCCGCCCGCCGGCCTCAACCCCGAACAAGTCTATTCGACCGGCTTCGAGCAGCTGCAGCCCGGCGAGACGCTCGTCTTCTCCACAGACGGCATAACGGACGCCAACTCACCATCCGGCGAGTTCTTCGGAGAGGACAGGCTCGTCGCAACCATACGCTCCAACATCTCGTCGCCCGTCAAGAAGATAAACGAGGGCATCGTCTCCGCCGTCGACAGCTTCCAGGGCGAAAACCTCTTCGACGACATGACCCTCCTTGCCCTGCGCAGGATTATAAGCTGAAACATCGGGCCTATATCCATGTTTCCGCTCCCGACAACTCGGTATCGGAATCGGTGTCGTTTGAATTCAATCTACGATTCCGATCCCGATAGCGACCCCGACCCCGAAAGAAAACACCCCTTGAGACGTTTTACGTGGACAATTCCATCTTTATTTTGGACGGGATTTGACGGTTTCTTTTAGGATAATGGAGTGGGTGTCACTCCGCGAGCTCGTGGTATGCGCAGAGCTCCGATATCCAGGCGGAGAACGCCTTCCAGTAATTGTCGGAGAACTGCGGCAGGGGGGCACCTTCCAGGAGCGCGGCCAGCAGCTTATCGAGAAACTTGTGCCTGTCGGCCTCGGCCTTCTTGTCTGCTGCGTCGCCGAGGGTCTTGGGGAGGAGGCCGTGCTCATCAAGATAGACCAGCTTGACGAACTCCACCGCCGAACCGTGCATCTTCTCCCTGGAGAGGCGCGCCAGCATGGCTGTCAGCGACTTGTAGAGGCGGCGTCCGGGGATCATCGGGTGCGAATTTCGCAGGACGAAGGACGCCATCCGGCTGGCGCCGGTGAAGCTTTCTATGTCAAGCGCGACGCCGTCGTGCGAGCGGACAAGCTCGACCGAGTTCAGGGTGTGCAGCCCGGACTTGTCCTCGCGGAAGTGGACGTTCAGCTCGCGGAAGAGGTCCACCTGGGGGAACTTCTTCTTCTCGAGCCTTCTGGCTCCGCGGATCAGGAAGTCGAGCCGTCCGAAGTCCGGGCTAAGCGAGGCGATGATGAGGCTGCTCTCGCTGTACGGCGTCTTGCGCAGGACGACTATGTCGGTGGAAGTCATTGGACAATTAACAATAATCAATTAACATCCCGCCGATTATAAGCTTTTCATATTGGTCGGGGCAGGAACCCTGGAACTATAACATGCCCTGTCGGCTTTGAAATGGCCGGATTCAATGTTTGGCTGAGAGTGGTTCACTTCGCATTGGAGTCCGGCCGGGAATTTTGCATGAGGTCTTCGATGCGGACTCGGACGGCCTGGCTGTTTTCGCGCGAGAGGGCTTGGGCGAGGAGGCGGGGGCCTTCTCCGGGATCGAGCGAGAGCAGTGTTTCGAGCGTTCCGATGCGGTCGCTTATTTTATAGGGCGTCTCGACTGTCAGCCGCGCCGCCTGCGAGGTGCCGCCTATGTCGCACTTGTTCAGCATCCATGTGAGATGACCCGGCTGCCAGGCCACTGCGGCCAGGTCGCCGTTCCCTACTGGGATCGCGTTGCCGCCCTCCCGTATCGGCTGCAGGAAGACCGCTTCATGCTGACGTAGGAATCCTGCACGGTCAATCGAGAGCCGAGCCGCATTCTCCAGCGGGGCCAGGGGGCTGGGAGTTTCTCCTGTCACTGCTTGAAGGCATCCGGCGAGCGCGCACATAAGCGTGATCCTTTTTGCATAAGAGGCTGGCCTTGAGATGGCGGCCTTGCTGTATTGCCTTTTTGAAAATTCTGTCATTTCAACCTCTTCGTCGGGGCGGATCAGGAAAGCTGAAATCCTTCACCACGGATAATACGCATAGGGATCCATGTCGCTGGTCATGTTTTCAGTATACAGCATGAAGCTCCTGATGCCGGAATGGGCTCGGACACGCTCCTACCGGCACAGCTCGCAGTTCAGCTACACCAAGTTTACCGGCTTCTACCGCGGTGTCCCCGACGAGATCAGGGCTTGCTGGCCGGACGCGTTCTGCTGCATGGGGAACGTGGACTATTCTAAGAACTACGGCGATGCGCTCGAGGCGGTGCGGCGCGGAAATGTCCTCATGGTCAATTGCTGGTATGGCGGGCCCGATCTGGAGAACGCCAAGAAGATTTATCTGTCAACAGGGGCGAAGCACGCTCCTGTCGCTGAAGGCCAGAAGGTCGTGGCGGAAGCAGGCAAACCACTGCGGATTTCACTGAAGGGCTCCGACGAGGACGGCGACGCAATAACATTCAAAATCCTCGGTCCGCCCGCGCACGGAAAGCTGGAAAAACTGGATCCCAAAACGGGAGAGGCCGTCTACA
>CAZWRV010000113.1:0-19486 GCA_964636325.1 uncultured Victivallaceae bacterium
TCGCCCTCCATCGAGTTTCTGATCGACAGAAGTGCGAATCTCGCAGATGGTCACTCCTGAAACTCGAGCAGCTTCCGCGCGCCGCGCGCAAATCAATGATTTCTGCGCCGAATTGGTTCAAAAGGCTCTCGGGACTGCTGTTTCTCGATAACAAAACTGCGAATCCATCCGCGAAATAGGGTGTAATATAGCCGAGAATAAGAACAATCACATCGGCGACGGCATTCAAATACGGCCTTTCGGCGTCCCTCACAGTTCTGCAGGCAAGTCCCTTCCTCCTTAAAATCATTTCTTGCCGCTTGAAACGGAATTATGTATGAAATATATTGTTCACGTATGATAATCAGGAGTAATGTATGACAACAGCGACGATCGGCAGCAGATACCAGGTGGTCATCCCGAGCAGGGAAAGGAAGCGCCTGAACTTGAAGCCACACACGAAAGTCATGGTCGAGGCGAAGGAGGACTATTTGATAGTCCGCCCGCAAAGATCAGGTCTGCGTGGAATAGGCAGGGCGCTGGCAGGTGGGCACGATGCGACCGACTATGTGAAGACGTTGAGGGCGGAATGGGAAGCCAGAAGCAAATGAATTCTTTTGACCGGTTGAACGGTCGCAAGGATGTTGTCCTCGATACCATGTTTTTCATCTATCTTTTCGAGGACAGCCCCAGATACGGCATATTGTGCGAGTCCGTCGTCAACATGATTTCGGATGGCATGTTCTCGGGATTGATAACACCCTTGACTGCCGCAGAAATCGTAGTGAAGCCGCTGGCGGAAGGGATGAAAGAGCTTGCGGACAGATATATCGCGGAGCTGAAGGGCATGGTCAATGTCGGGCACGCGGTATCAAGCATCGAGACCGGCCATATGGCCGGAGCCCTGAAGGCGAAATACAAGCTGCCGCTTCCGGACATGTTCCAGATGGCCGCCGCCATGCAGACCGAAAGGCCGGCCATCATAACCAATGACAAAGCGTTGAAAAAGGTGTCCGAGGTGGAGGTGTTCATACTCGACGACATGCTCTGACTGCGATCATTGAAGCCATAGATATGCGAATATGGAAATTATTCATATTCATTCAGCGTTGGGCGTTAAAAAGATGACCAAAACATTTGCTATAATCGCGCCGTAAGGGACTAGGTTTTTCCCTGCGGGAAAAATGCGCCCTTACGGCGCGCAGGTAGCTTGCGCTCGGCGCGCGCAAACTACTTTTGGTAAAAACGTTTTCCAAGTTGAACCGTAAGGGACTAATAACGAAGGGTATTGGCGTTATTTTATCGGGTTTTATATTTTGCCAGCTTGAGCAAGGCGTAGCTGTCCTGCGGCAGGCTGAGCGGAATTCCTTTCTTGCTGATTTCCTCTGTTGAATAAATCTTTTTACGCCCGCCTAGTTCGATCTCTATCATGCCTTTTCTGCTCCATCCGATGCGCGGGAAGTCGGGCTTGAGGATCGCCCGGGCCTTCTTCTCACCGATGTTGGCGCAGAAGATCACGGCGTCATTGCTGCGGTAATATATTGAGGCGTAGACGTTTTCATTGCCGGTACCAACGGGTTTTTCGCCGGCGCGTAGGAATTCATACCTATCCAGGCCGAGACCAGACAAGGCCTTGTAGAGGTTCAACGTGAAATCGTCGGCCGTCGGCTTCGTGGTCGAAATGGATGCGGTGACGGGCCAGCCTTCGAGGGCGTGCGCCAGGACGCCTTCTTCGTCCGTGCGCCACGGTCCGTAGATGATTCCGTTGCGCGGAACGATTGGGACGAACTCCATGTCGGGCGACATCCTTCCCGGCAGGGGTATGCTCGGGTCTGTGTGCTCGCCTAGATAGACCAGGTCCGCGAGGTTTTCGCCGATGAAGCTCGGAGTCGCGGAATTGTGCAGGAAGATGTAGCCGTCGGATCCGACCTTCTCCCGTGTCCAGCGCAGGAAGTCGAGGACCTCGTCGACGTCGCTGTGGACATGGCCGCCCATGTGTTCCGGATGGCGGCAGACACGGAACCAAGTGTGATCGTAATAGACTCCGTCGAACTTGTGCTTCTTAAGCACCAGCTCGATGGACCTCTTGCGGTAGTCGAGCCATCCGGATTTCATGCACATGTAGCCGCCGAACGGGCCCTTCTCGCATGCTATGAATTTAGGGTCGCGGGTCGCCTGGCGCTTCCACGCCTGCGCGTTAGGCTTGTATTCCGGGCACGACGGATGGAACTCCTTCAGCGAGAAATACGGGACAATCTTCATACCTAGCCTGTGCGCATTGTCTATCATCTCGTCCATTGCCTTCAAGACTCCCGGAGGATACGGCGGGTAGAGGCCGTCGGGCCAGGAGGGTTTCACGAAGGTCGAGTCGTCATGCAGCCTGAGCAGTGTGACTCCGCTCTGGGACCATCTCTTCAAAGTCGGGAAATCCGGCCAGGGGCGCGGCTGGACGCATGCGTGGAAGACATGCCTGCGCGCGGTCTTTTTCGGCTTTACGAAGGGCAGTCCGATTGTCCAGTCGAACGTGTAACGGCCGGGCTTGATAGTCTGGAAGTCGCCCCAATTGCAGACAAGGTTGTTCTCCACGAATAGGGAGTCCCTGTTGCCCGCTCCGAAGAATGGGGTGTCCTTCGGCATCGGATTGGCGCGGAAGACGGCGCCGCCCGGTTCTAGGCCGAACGGCTCGTCCCACTGGTTGAAGTCCGCCCCGCGGTAGAACTCGATGCCTTCTACGCCCGTGCGGAACGCGCAGAAATAAAGAGGCGTATAGTTTTCATAGGGCGGACGCCGGTCCTTGTATGACCGCTTGTAGTCGACCTCCCGCCATTCAACGGCCGGTTCCGGGGGGATCGCATGCGGATAAGAGGCACGGCGGAATCCAAACATGTCGGTATTGCCGCTCAGATAGAAGGTGCACGGGCTCACTTCGACGACGGAAGTCTTGAAAAGTTTTTTGACTATGAATGTGAGCCGGACCTTCACCATCCCGAAGTTGAAGTATGAATATTCCTGCACATAATCCACCGGAAGGATTTTCCCCTTTTCGCTCGTCAGGCGTCCTTTTGTCTCCAGGCGCACATGATCTTTCTTCCTGGCGGTTTCGATGGACGCGTCTGTGCAGTGGTTTTGGCGGTAGAAGTTCGCCCAGGAGTCCGGCTCGTTGACGCTGAAGTGGGCGTGTATCGGCCTGACGAGATAGTTCTCCTTCGAACCGTTGAAGAACTTGATAGAGACCGGGCATCCGCCCTGAGCAGCATCGTGTATGATCTCCCAGTATTCGTTCGATACGACTACTTTTCTTCCCTGGCTTCTGAGTTTCGGAAATCCGTCGTTCATGACATCTCCTTAAATTTAGTCATTCATAATACCAAATACTCCGGTCCATTGAGGAGTTTGGAACAGGCCCCTTGCGCCATTCCACATGGAAGTCGAAGAAAAGCAGGTTGGTGCCGCCTCGGTGCGTGTAATTCAGAAAGAAGGGATCGCCCTGTGTCGCCCACGGCATGAGCTGGTAGCGCTTTTCCATGTCACCCATAATGATGATGGACGCGACTCGGGTGTTCTTCTGCCACTGGGAGAGCATCTGGTTGCTGCACCACTGGTTGCCGCCGTAGGTGACACCCTCTTCGCCGGGATATTGTATGCCGTATGCGGTTCCCTGATAGTTGAAGACTTGCATGGGGCAAGTGAACGCGGTCTGCCCTCTTATCAGTGGTTTGAACCCCTTCTCTGTCCAGTCGCTGTCTGGATACATGGGGCATCCGGGAATCACATAGCAGGTGAGCGCCCACGGCCATTTGAAACCGCCGCTGCTCCATGGCTGTGGCAGCCAGTTTTCAAAATCGCCGGCATAGTTGAGGAACGCATTTCCTATTTGCTTTTCATTGTTGACGCACAGTATCCCCTTCGCGGTGTCACGCGCCTGCTTCAGCGCCGGAAGGAACATTGCAGCCAGAATTGCGATTATCGCAATTACCACAAGAAGCTCTATGAGCGTGAACCCTTCGCGCCTGCTCATTTTTCACCCCCGTCGATTGCCTGCTCTACTCTTATGCCTTTGACAATCAGATTGCGTTTCCCTCCCTCGGCGGAATTTTCAAAGGTCAGGACAAGATCCCAGACTCCGGCGGGAACGTCCATATCAAAGATGAAATCCTTGTTTTCCGCCGAGTCGGCCGGCAGCGACGAGGCCTTGCTGCGCCCGATCCAAAGGTTCAAGATCGGCCAGAGTTCGCCGTGCGGGACGCTCCTGGCGGTCACTGTGACCTTATATTTCCCAGGCTTCTCAAATAACAGCGGCGTCTGGATTTCCCCCTGCGCCTCGAAATGCCATTCGCCGTTTTTGAACTCGGTGAAGTTGCCCCTGGCGCCGCGGTCCGGCCTCCACATCTTGGATATATCTACTTGCAGTATCCCGTTATTGGCGGCTGCCGTTTTCGGATAAATTGAAACGTCGTCCAGGTCGACGCCCTTCAGATTCCTTTTTTCAAGGATCCAGTCAAAGCTTTCGCGCGCCAGGGCAACCCGGTGTTTAGTCACCCAGCTTTTCGCGGACGCCGCAGCCTGATCGAGATGCTTCTTCATGGCGGAAAGGATGTTTGGCGGAAACGCGCCGGGGACGATCCTGTAATATTCCGTCTGGCCAAGGCTGATTTCATTTTTGATCAGGTGGTCCTCCAGCGTCATGTAGTATGCGAGCATAGGACCGGCTGATTCCCGGTAGTAGCCGTTGAAGAAATCGTCGAGAATCTGTTCGGCCGTCTGACCGATGTTCCAGCGTATCCTTGGGTACGCGTAGAAATTCCAAGGATTGTATGGAAGGCTGCCGGGTGTGGCCTCGCAGCCGCCGTTCAGCATCCCGAGCATGTTCAGGTGCTTCGCGCGGTCTACAATCGCGGTCACGAGCGGAACCGGCAGGCGCGAATCCTTCTGATAGTGTCCGGTGTGAAGCAAAATGTAATCGTAGGTTGAAAATCGCCCGCACTTCCTGCTCCATGTCTCCCAGTTGCGCAGTTCGTCCGCGTTGACCTTCGCGTCCATCGGAAGGTTACCTTCCCCGTAGACGCATAGGTCGACGTATGTGTTTTCAGGCAGCGACCTGATGTTCTCCGGCGGATAATTGACGTTGCAGTAGGCAAGTGCTCCGACGATAGCGCCGGGCGCCCGTTCCTTCACCAGTTTGGCGACCTCCGAGATGAAATAGTAATAGACTCCGGACATTGAACGTTCGTAGACGTATGGGGCGCGGCTCTCGATCCTGGGGCCGTTGATTTCCAGGCATCTTTCGCATTCGCAGAACCGGCATGCGTCCATCGGTAGAAGATTATATGCCATCTGCCATGACGCCATAGCCAAAGGCCTTTTCGGTAGCGGCGATGCCTTTGAGGCTTCGACCATCTTGTCGGCCACCCATTCGATGAGCTCTGGATTGCTCATGCAGAAGGTCGGATCGTCATACTTGTTGCATGGAATCCTCTTTCCTTCCTTCTTGGAATAGCCGTTCCAGTCGGGATGCTGGTCGCGAATCCTCCGCGGCAATACCGTGTCGAAGTTGTGCGGGAAGCCGGCGAATCCCTCCTTGTAGTCCTCATTCAATTTGAAGTCCGACGCGACCGGCTTGGGGATTTCCTCGCCGCCGAGCGGCCCTGACCTGCCGCCCCAGGTGTAGGTCCAGCGGTTGCGCCAGGGGTAGAGATAGCTCTGCCTGAGCGTCTGTTTCTTGTCCCAAGGCGGCCAAGGCTGGAAGCAGTCTGCGTTCCAGTTGGCGTAGATGTTCCAGGCGGAAGGGCTGTATTTCAGCGGTAGGATCGCAAGATCCACTCCCTTGCCGGTCGGGACGAAGTCGCCATGCGCGTCGGGATAGAGCCAGCGGACGCCCTGCCGCTCAAGAAACTCCCATACGCTCCAAAGGACGCATCGGTAGGGCCAGGCCTTGAAAAAGACGTTCGGGCCTTCCTTTTCGATGTTGATTCCGTCCGGCAATTTCCCTTCCGCAATATTTTCCTCCATAGCTTCGTAGCTGGGGGCAAGTGGTTTCAAATCAACGATATGGTAAAGGGTTCCCGGATATTCGCCGGCATGATCCGGGGTTATTATCGGATGCGGTCTGCCGGAAAGTTCGCCGAGGTAGTAGCTGAGTTCGCCGGCCGCGAGCGCGAGAGGTGCAGCCGCATCTTTCTGAAGGACGACCGCGTCCTTCTTCGCCTTTGCATCAGGACCTTTGAATCCGTAGACCTCCAGTTCTCCGACATTCCATTCCACGCCGTCCGGGGCGTTCTGCAGCTCAATCCTCAGGTATCTGCCTTCCAGAGGGCTGAAGCGCATGTCGGCCTCGATGTCGATCGGCTGGCCGCCGTCGTATGGCACCATGAATTCAGCCGCCTTCCTGCAGGATTCCGCAGTGTCGCCTACTGATAGGACGATCTGCCCGAGAGGCTTTTCATCCTTGTTCTTCTGCCAGTCCCAGAGTTCCAGCCTGTGCTCCTTTCCAGAGAGGAAGACGCGGTGAATCGCGCAGGATTCGCCAAGATCAACCGTCAAGCCTGCGGGCTCAAGCTCCCCGCCTTTCAAAGTCACCAGCGTCAGCGGATCGCCGTCGGTCAGCTTGTCCAGACGCCCACCCGCCAAATCCTGAATTTTCCATCCTTGAGCGGGAAGCTGTGCGGCCCCGGCGCCTATCGCCGCAAAGGCGGCAGCGGCCAGCGCCAGCAAAAACTGCATTTTATCTTTCATATATTCTCCTGAAACTCGACTATCTTAATCGCGATCTTCCTCTCTATCTTCGTTGCATTCTGGAGGATTGAACCGAGCTCAACCACGGCTCAGCACGGCTTCGCCCTCCACCGATTTTCTGATCGACCGCAATCGGTCGCAGTTGATTGCGGCCGGCTGCAGTCGCATTTTATTTGACTATTCCAAATTCCCTGAAAACCTTCTTGAACACTTCCATCGCCTCCGGACTTTCGGCAACCGACTTGAAGACGAAGATGCTCAGGCTACGGTCGGGGTCGTTCTGCAGAATGACTCTCAGCTCATGCTCCAGACGTTCGGCGCTTTTTCCCTGCTTGCCGCCTACCGGGCCTTTTTCGGAGTCATACCCGATGAAGGGCACGCCAGTCTGACGTTTGTTGTATTTGTTTGCCTCGCCGACGATTTTTTGAGCGTAGTCTGCGATCTTCTCGTCGCTCCAGTAGGGCTTGAAGAACCATGCGGCGGTCTGGCAGCAGTAGTCAAGGTCGAGCCTGTTTCCGTAGAGAGGTTCGGGGAGATATACGGGCCAGACATGGACGGTAGTCTTGACACCGGGCCGGACGGTCCTCGCATAATCGCATATTACATTCTGGAAATCCACGAGTGTTTTCAGCGAGAGCTCTTCCCGCGCCTTCTTCTCCTCGAGATCTGGGCGCTGCTTCCTGAAGCTTTCAAGCAGCTTCATCGAAACCGGGCAGTGGCAGCAGCGGTAGTTCTGATATCCGAACATGTCCAGGGCGATTCCGGTAAGATCCGGATTTTCTTCGA
Source organism: uncultured Victivallaceae bacterium (assembly GCA_964636325.1). Taxonomy (GTDB): domain Bacteria; phylum Verrucomicrobiota; class Lentisphaeria; order Victivallales; family GWF2-50-93; genus CAZWRV01. The sequence goes on from CAZWRV010000113.1 coordinate 7,498, forward strand.
GGGTATTTTTCACCTGGATCTTCGTGGCTTCGACAACTTCGGGGCAATGGAAGCACGGGATGTTGTTGAGCAGCACCTCATTGTTCCCGGGCAGCGGTTCGCCTCCGCCCTGGTAGCTGCCGTCAATCCACAGCTTATTTTCTTTTGCGAGAGCCAGCTGGCCCTTCAACAATTCATCTTCTTCCAGTGACATCTGCTGCAAGAACTTGTCGCCGGAGCCGGCGGGCGCGGCCGGTGAAAACCACCAGTAGCTTTCAAGGCCTGCAGACTTCGCGGCGGCGATGAAATCCTTGAACTTGCCTCCTTCGCCGTGCGAAATAACGGCGTTGAAGTTGAGTTCCTTGGCGGCATGCAGGACCTTGTCAAGGTTGTCCAGTCCGATCCAGGCGGAGCGCCAGCCTTTCGCGATGGGCGGGGTGCTGTCCCCGCAGCGGCATGGCAATCCGCAGGTTGATAAAAGTAAAATTGCTGCGGCCAAGCATAGAAATCCTTTGACACGCATTTTCGCCTCCTGAAACTTCCGGCTCCGACAAGCGTCGCCCTCCGTCGAACATCTTAACCGCGATTTTCGTCACTATCTTCGTCGTCTTCTGGAGGGTTGAGCCGCGCTCAACCGTTTCCTAGGGTTCTGCGTGCCGGAAACGGCTCAGCATGGCTTCGCCCTCCATCGAGCTTCTCCGGCGAAACTGCGATAATCGCAGACGGTCACTCGTCTGAAACCCGACTATCTTAATCATAATCGCAATCTTCGCCTTCGGGCCTTATTTCCCTGACATGTATGCCTCGAACCTCTCGACCTTTCGGTATCCGTCATAGGGCCTGTAGACGTAGAGCCTGAGCCTTTCGGCCTTTACCGGCGCAGTCCTGATGACCGCCACAGGAAAGACATTGTTCTTCTCGTCGGCCAGGATCCGCCAATTTTTTCCGTCATGGTATTCGACGCTGAAGTCGGTGATTATCTGGTACTGCCCGCTGAAGCGGATCACAATGGTGTCGAGGTCGACGGGCTTAGGCCACTTGATCTGGCTGAACTGGGGGCTGTTGTTGTAGATCATCCATCCGCCGGTTTCCGCGGTGAATCGGTCGATGCCAAGTCCGCTAGAGGCGGTCGACACCGCGAGATCAGCCTTTTTCACGTCCTTCGGATTGACAGCCAGGTTGCGCTTGTCTCTTAGTCCGGCAAGCGTTTCCTCGTCCTGCCTGAACCGCTTCAGCAGTTCGTCGTGGCGCACGCGGAAATCGCCGTTGAGCTTTTTTTCCGCGAGCTCGGCCTTTTCGGGAGTCATCGATTCAGGTATGAAAAGTATGGAGTTGTATTCGTCGTAGAAATGCCAGTTGAGCATGGGGAGTTTTGACCATGTGGTGCAGTTTTCGGCGAGGCCGCCGGCGACGCGGACGTTCCTGCAGACGTTTCCGTACCAGGCGCTTCCGGGCTTTGGCGCGCCGCCGAGCGCCTTGAACGGTATTGCCGCCTCGACCGCCCAGAATCCGTCGCCTTTTCCTGCTGCGGTCTTGCAGGGGACGGGTTCGGCCTTCTGCGGATTATACATGCTGCCGACGTAGCATGTGGGGCCGCTGTAGCTGCCGTTGCATGCGACCGCAAAACGGTAATAGGTTGTAGGGCTTCCCTTCGCCGGGGCCAGGAAGACTTCGATGGAATCGCTGAAATACTGGTCGCCTTCCGCGATCTTCATGTTTGCGATATCGGGCTCCTGGCATTTGACCGCGAGGTAAAGGTTCTCGTCGTCCCAGGCCATCCTGAACTCCGTCTGGCGGAGTATGGCCGGCAGATATTTTGTCGGAGTTGTGAAACCGGTGGCGGCCGGAAAGCATTTCCATGCTTCGTCGTCGAGCTTGCCGTCCACGGCTATATCCCCGGCGCGCCGGAAGCACGGATATATGGACTTGCCGCCCTTTTCCGCGTTCTCCGGCGCCGAAGTCAGCCGCGCAACCTGCGTGGCGGCCCAATCGTATGCCTCCCTGACCGGCTTGAGCCTCTCCTTGGTCTGCCAGGTGTCTGCGGCCTTTTCTGCCTCCGCCAGGCGGTTCCCGAGAGCCTTAAGTATTTCAGGCGTGAAGACTTCCGGCTTGGGCCCGTAGCCGTAGCTGCCCATGTGCATGTCGATGCCGTCCTTGATCACCTTGTCCTCCAAGGTCTTGTAATATGAAAGCATCGGCCCGGAGGATTCCCTGTAGAAGGCCGAGAAGAAGTCATTCAGGATCGTTTCCGGCGGTAGAGCCGGGTTCCAGGCCAGGTGCGGAAAGGCGTAGTAGTTCCAGGGATTGTAGGCCATCATCCTCTGGTTGCCTTCGCTGGCCTGCGAGCCGCCGCTCAACGCGATGTGCTTCTCGAGGATACTGAGCCAATCTGCCTGGGCGGTTACGAGCGGAACCGGCGTCCTGTTGCCGGAGTCACCGTGGATCAGTGCATAGCTGTAGTATCCCAGGTTCCCGCACATCGAAGCCCATCTTTCAAGGCGCCCAAGCATCTCCGAATTATTCGGGCTGGTCAATGGAAGCGTCATCGCGCCGTAGAGGCAGATGTCAATGCGGACGTTGTCCGGCATCCTGTCGAGTTTCTGCGGCGGACGGTGGACGGTCGAGTAGGCGAGGGCGCCGACCTTGACCTTGGGCAGCGCCTTTCCGACGCGCCTGGCGATTTCCGATATGAAATAGTAGTATACTTCGGAGACGTTTGCCCAGCCGCCGAACTCGAAGATGAAGTTGTCCAGCTCCGGCTTTCCGATCAGCTGCATGCAGTTCTCGCATTCGCAGTAGCGCGCGGCGTCCATGGGCAGGAGCCAGATCGTGCCTTCCGCGTCCGGATTCGCGTTGACGGAATCGACGGCCTTCTTCGTGATCCATTCTATAAGTTCCGTATTGCTCATGCAGAAGGTCGGCCCGCCTTGCTCGGGCGAGAGTCTTTTGCCGAACTTCGGGGAGTCATGCTTGATGTCCTTGCACATTATTCCCCGATACATGCCGCACCATTCCGGATGCTCCTGAAGGACTTTGTCCGGCACAACCGTGTCGAAGTTGTGCGGGTAGCCTTCGAAACCTTTGCCCACCATCGGTTTTTTCGCCGGATCCGGCTTAGGCACTTCGGTTCCGCCGAGAACCGTTGTCTGCTGGTTCCCCCAGGTCAGGTTCCAGCGGCTGCGCCACCAGTAGAGATATTGGTCGCTGTCCGGATTCTGTCCGAAGCTTGATACTGCGAAATTCGCATGGCGTATTTCGGAGGGCGGGCTGTATTTCAGCGGCAGGACGCCGAGATCGACGCCTTTGCCCGAGGGGACGAAGTCGCCCTGCTCGTCGGGATACGTCCACCGGACACCCTGTTTTTCGAGGAATTCCCAGACACTGTTGAGGACATTGGCATACGGCCAGGCCTTGAAAAAGACCTTCCTGCCTTCCTTTTCGACGTTGACGGCCTCTTTTGGAATGGCGCCGGACTTCTTGTTCGCCTCCATCTCGTCGTAGGTCTTTGCGAATTCCGCAAGATCGACGACAGTGTAGAGCGTGCCCGGATATTTGTCCGCCTGATCCGGAGCGATTATCGGGATTGGCCTGCCGGTGAGTTCGCCGACGTAGTAGCGGAGTTCGCGGGCGGCGGTCTGGAGCGGCGCAGGCGCCTTCGGATCTACCACGACCGCGTCTCCCGGCTTCATCGCCTCGGGGTCGGAGCTGCCATAGAGTTCAAGCTCCGCCACGCTCCATGGGAATCCTGAAGTCTCCTTTCCAATCTCAAGACGGAACACGCGTCCTGCTGCAGGATTGAACTTGAGGTTCGTCTCGGTGTCGGTGAGGAGGAGGCTTTCCTGGATCGGCTTAAGGTTTTCTGCGTCTGGCCCGGCGAGAATGCGAAGGGAGCGCGGGAAGTTCTCAAGTGCCTTGCCTGGATTCAGGTAGATGCGGTGGACGACGGCCGTCTTTCCAAGATCAATCGTGAGAGCCATCCCCTCCTGCTGCGGCGCCGTGCTTGTCCAGGCCGTGGAAATATCGTTGTCTGCCGCGGCGGCAATCTTCGCGCCGTCCGGACCGGCGACGGTCCAGTCCTTCGACAGCAGTTTTCCGGCGTCAAGCGACCATGCAGTCAAAATGTTTGCCGCCACAATCAGCACGGCAGTTCGTCTCGGAATTGTCATCATGATAATTCCCTCCGTCTTATAATTCTACGTGTCGTCACGCCACCACCAGTTGACATCGCGCCGGCTCGGCATGCCCGCGTATTCCCCTATCTCGCACGGCCAGAACCAGGGCTCGGAGGGCTACGGCGGGGCTTTTCGGCGAATATGTCGGGAAATAGTTACCGAGCCCATATTTATACTCCTCTGAAACTTGCCAGAAGTAACGCGGACATTCCTGTCTGCGGCATCGCAGGTAGGAATACCTGCGCCACTTTAAGTTTCACACCGACAAAACTGGTGCGGCCAAACGGCCACTCCTCTGAAACTCGATTCAAGTAACGCAGACATTCCTGTCTGCGGAATCGCAGGTAGGAATACCTGCGCTACTTCAAGTTTCTTCCCGACAGAACTGGCGGATTTCCCCGCCAGAGCGGCACTCTCCTGAAGCTTCGTTTCCGGTTTCAGACGACCTTCAGGCTTTCAGGTGCCGCGGCCGCATTATTCCTGGCGTTGCCGTTCCTGAAGAAATAGAACGCCCTCTTGCTGATCCTGTCCATGAATTCTGCCGCCTTGAACTGGCCCTGCCGCCATTTCTCCATCTCGTGGAATATCACGGCGTGCGTGAATTCGACGAACGGGAGATCGTTTTCGGATCCGCAGGTTCCCCTCTCCATAGAAGCGGCCAGGCTTGCCAGGGAGGCGGGGCTCATATCCTTGATTCTGAGACTGCGGTTCGCCTTCCTGCTGGCGGTGAGCCTGCCTTCCGACGCGAAATATTCCTGCATGGCGGGGGAGGCCAGATGGTTCAGGATTTCGGCGCACTCCATAGGGAGCCTGCTGGAACTTGAGATCACATTGACGTTGGCAGCGACGGTGCAGGCACCCCCCTTTTCCAGCGGAAGGGGAAGCAGGCCGACCTGGAACGGCGCCTGCCCGATCAAAATAGGGATGTTGTGGGAGCCGCTGAGCATAAGCGCGCAGTTGCCGGACATGAAATTGCCTATCGACGTCTCGGTGACGCTGTGTCCCGGGAGCAGGAATGGCGCGGCGACCTTGGGATCCTGGAAATATTTCTCGAACCTCGAAAGACAGGCCCGCATTTTCGGCGACTTGGGGGATGTCATCTCCGCGGAACCGCACCTGCATGAGGCCATCTTCAATATTTCCCCGAAACCAATGTCGAAGGTGGCCGCACAAGGAGGGGCCCCGGCCGCCTTTTCCGCGCCTGTCCGGATGCTCTCCATGAAGGCCCAGAAACCATGTCCGAAATCCAGCGAGCCGGCAAACTCTGAATAATTCCTGTTGAAGAATATGCACGACACTGCGCTTATGAGCGGGACGCCCCACAGCTTCCTGCCGTGTGTCACGCCCGAGAGAAGCCCGCCGTAAATGTCGCCGCGATCCAGCGCGCAGCCGCCAAGCTCGTCCAAGCTGTAGAGCCGGCCCTGCTCCGCCAAGTCCCCGACGAACGAGAGAGGAGCCTGAAATATGTCCAGTCCGTCGAAGGCGCCCTCGGCATATATGTCGGTAAGCGGGACGGCCTCTATGTCCAAATCCGGATGTGCCCTCATGTAATCCAGGAAGACCTTCTTCCATTGGTAGGCGAAAAGCGAGAAGTCCGCGAGTATCCCGACTCGGATGCGCCTGCGAAGGCCGCCGGCGAAGGCGAAGCCCGTCCCGTGCGCGAGCCCCGGCTTCTTCGCTGCGTTATCCGCCGTCCGGGGGACGTTCCTCACGTAGCAGCCGCTGCGAGGTATGTTCTCAAGCACACCATCCCTGTGCAGCGCCTTGACCGCCTGCTGGACTGAGATCCTGCCTATGCCGAGATCGCGGCTGAGCCTGTTCACGGAAGGGATCCTGTCCCCGATCGAATAGCCCCCCGAGGCTATCAGCCCGGTGATCGCCTTCCTTGCCTTGTGCTGCTCGTTTCCCATAATCACTGTCTTTTTATGCTGTAATTTATCTGTAATATTACAGATGTCAAGCGTATTTCGGTGGAAAGACGTGATTTTTCCGGTACCGGGGGAGGCGTCCGATGCTTCATTATCCGGCAAGCGGGTGTAATATTATGGTGTCGGGAGCGTTCTTACGCGTGTGGAGGGTGAACGGAAAAATACGGATCAAAGATGCTAGCCCGCCTGGCGGATTTCGGTCTTTCGGTTTTGCTCCGCACCCTTCTAGTGCCTTCGACGGTATGAATTCAGCAAGCTACGCCCTTTTGCTGAATTCATACCTCTTCGACGAATGGGATATCCCTGCGGACGTGAAGCCGTTCTACAGAGGAAAAATTCAATCATCTGTTCCACTTAAGGTCGAAGCTGGGGTGCGACTCCTCGTTGATCACCTTTATCATGTTGATCAGCGCCTGCTCCTTCGCGGGCAGGAAGGCGTCCTCGCACCTTATCGTGAAGGTCGGCTTCATCACGCGCTTCAGGCCCTCCGCCCACAGAGAGAACTTGCACTGCCTGTTCCGGATGTCCCATATGTCGCAGCGGATGAAGACAAGGGCGTCTCGGGTTGAGCCCGGAAACCACATCGCGCCTATAAGCGTCAGATCAAGTATGCCCGCAGGATTGAAATACTTGTCCACGAATGCGATGCTCCTAACCGACATAAGTATCGAGGCGCCGTCCTTCTGCGCCTGGTTGAATATCCCGTCAATGTCCGTCGGCGGTATATGGTTGCGGGGGAGGAAATAATATTCCGAGAGTATTCTTTTTTTCACCATCTGATTCAGGAATGAAAGGAAGAATTTGTCGTCCTTGTCCGACCAGTCCCACCTCCTGCTGAACTCGCCGGAGGATTCGAGCGTCTCCATGTCCATGTAGACCGCCATTTTCGCCGGGGTCTCTATCGGAGCGTCCTTGGGCGGGACGTTCTCCCCCGGCACAGGCGTCGGTGTGAGATCGCACAGCCTCTTCGTCGCCGCCTCCCTGTCGAATCCGTCCACGAAGGTTCCGGAAAAGGCTGCGGACAGCTGCTTGTCGACGCTGGTGTCGGTGGCGCAGCCTCCAGCAAGCGCAGTCAAGGCGGCGAATAATAGGAAAATCCCCGGCCGTGCAAAATAGACATTCATTTTTCAGCCCGTTGTTTTCGGAGGATTATAAGAGGAGCCACATGGCTCAAGGGTTTCTTGTTCCGCTTATGCTGATTAGACATGAAAGAACTAAAATAGTTCAAAAAACGGAGTTTTCCATCCGTAATATTCAAAAGGCCGAGCCCCAGCACGGTCTTTTGGCGATTAAGGACGAGATGTCGGTTCGCGGGCGGGATTCTTTTCTGTATTCCTCTTCCCGCTTGCCTATGAAGCCTCCCCGTGATAGCTTATCGCTTCAATTGACCGGCCACAGCCGAAATCTCTTGATGGACTCAGGCTTCGAGTCAGGTTCAGATTTTCGGCGCTTGGCTCAGAAAGCGGCACTGGCTATTTCCTTGCCGCTGAAACTTGGAGCAAATAACTGTTTGAAAATCTGAAAGGGAATGAGATGAATTATGATCTTTGCGTGATCGGAGCGGGCCCGGGCGGATATGTCGCGGCGATCAGAGCTGCGCAGCTGGGCGCCAAGGTGGCGGTGATCGAGAAGGAATTCCTCGGAGGCACATGCCTAAACTGGGGATGCATACCGACGAAGACCTTGATCGCCGGCGCGGAAGTCCTCCACAAGGCGAAAACGGCCGCGGAGTTCGGTGTCAAAATCGAAGGCATGGTCAGCGCCGACTGGCCTGCGATGCTCGCACGCAAGGAGGCCGTCGTCGAGAAGCTGAGGAACGGAATCGGAATGCTCCTCAAGTCCGCGGGCGTCACCACATTCAAGGGCTCCGCCTCGTTCGTCGACCGGAAGAAGATCCTCTGCAGGAAAGAGGACGGGACATCCGAGGAAATCACAGCCGCCAAGACGATAATCGCAGCGGGATCCGTCCCCGCGATGCCCGGCTTCATTCCCAAGTCTCCAAGGATACTTGACTCGACGGGGATCCTTTCCATCGGCGAGATTCCAGCCAGCCTGATCGTCCTCGGCGGCGGAGTCATCGGCTGCGAGTTCGCATGCCTCTTCGCCGGGCTCGGATCGAAGGTCACCGTCGTCGAAATGCTTCCCTCGATACTTCCGATGATCGACAAGGAGCTCTCCAAGACAATGGCCAGGGAGATGAAGAAGCTCGGAATCGAAGTCCTGAGCGGAAGTCCGCTCGAGAAGATCGTGGCCGACAAGAAATCCGTATCGGGAACCGCCGCCGGCAATGAGGTCTCCGCCGACTGCATGCTTGTATCGATAGGCCGTTCCCCGTCGCTCAAGGAGCTGAACATCGCGGCCGCAGGAGTCAAAACCAATGAGAAGGGCTGGATCCCGGTCGATTCAAAGGCCAGGACCAACGTGCCGAACATCTTCGCTATCGGCGACGTCACAGGCAGGACACAGCTTGCGCATTTCGCAAGCGCGATGGGCGTCTGCGCCGCCGAGAACGCATGCGGAGGCCGCTCGGAATTCCGTGAAGATCTTGTTCCCGGCTGCATTTTCACAACCCCGGAAATCGGAACCGTCGGTCTTACCGAGGAGCAGTGCGCCGAGAAGAATCTGAAGGTGAAGACAGGCAAGTTCCCGTTCGCCGCCCTGGGCAAGGCAATGGCAATCAACGAGACAACCGGCTTCTGCAAGATCATAGCGTCCGCCGAGTCAGACCAGATACTCGGGATACATATCCTGGGTCCGCACGCCACGGATCTGATCTCGGAGGCCGCGCTCGCCATCGGCATGGAGGCCACGGCCGAGACCCTCGGAAAGATTGTCCATCCGCATCCCACGCTAGGCGAGTCGCTCATGGAGGCCGCACACGCCGTCCACGGGAACTGCATCCACGCATCTTCAGCCGGCGCTAAGAAGAAGACTTGATTTCCTCAGCGGCTTCTTAAAATATATTCGATGAATTCCGCTGGATTCAATACAGGCGTCCTCCCCTGGTCGATGCCTTTGAAATGCCTGACATTCCCAGTCACTATCGGACAAGCGAACGATAAAGCGCATTCTGCGAATGGAATGTCTCCCTGATCATCCATTTGCATCACCATGGAGCGGCTGTCTACATCCGCATGCTGTGCATAGGAAACGATATGCCTCAGCAATATGTCGACTTCCGCTTTTGGAAATGCGAATTCCGGACGTTTCAGGACCTCGGAGTATTCCCGTAAGATCCTGTCGTCCAGGACAGCTGTCACTTCACCTGCCCTCAGCATTTCCATTATTCTACCAGGGTGTCCGTTCGGAGAAAGAAGACCCGAGACCAGGACATTTGTATCAATCACCGCATAAAAAGTTTCCATTTACTTGTCCCCAGCCCGGACTTTTCTGATGATCTTGTTCACATCCTCCAACTTCAGCCTGTCCGATCCATATTCCCTAGCAGACTCCCTTATCCTGGAGAGGGCAAGACGGCTTCTGGCGTCCTTTACGCTCTTGAGCTCCGCTTCGGCGTCATCCGCATCCTTGATCTCCACGATGACTGCGATGGGCTTTCCACTGCTTGTCAGCAGCAGTTCATGCTTTTTTGCGAGCTTCTCTTTGAGGAGCCTGGGAGACTTGAGTTCATTTATTGCAATCATGTTCATATTATCACCTTTTTATGCAATATAATATCACCTTGCAAATGGGATTCAAGCGAAGATCGGGCGCTATTCGTCCGGTGATTTGCGGCCTGCGGCTTGATTTATCACTTTCGGCCATTTAAAATCATGTGGAAGTGGCCGTTTTGCTTTATTACATCCTGTCAATCCTGTTATCCAGTCTAAAAATCATACATAATTTAACGGAGGAAAAGATGGGCGCATCGAAAGTCGTGAACGAAGTTCTTGACAACGCGGTTCAGGCGGCGGCTGTCTTCAGCCAGCTGGGGCAGGAGGATGTCGACCGGATAGTGAAGGCCGTGTTCATGGCCGGATTCTCCAACAGGGTGAAGCTTGCGAAGCTGGCGCACGAGGAGACGCAGCTGGGCGTCTTCGAGGACAAGGTGATCAAGAACGTCGTCGGCTCGCTTCTGGTCTACGAAAGCATCAAGAACGAGAAGACGGTCGGCATCATCGACGAGAACATCGAGACCGGCATCGTGGAGATAGCCCAGCCGCTGGGGCCGGTGCTGTCGATCATACCGATGACGAACCCGACTTCGACCGTGCTCTTCAAGATTCTTATCTGCCTGAAGACGCGCAACCCGATAATCATCAGCGCGCACCACAGGGCTCTGAACTGCTGCCGCGAGACGGTGAGGATCTGCTACGAGGCGGCGCTGAAGGAGGACGCCCCCGAGAACTGCATCCAGTTTTTCGAGAGGGCCTCCCGCGAGGAGACGCAGGAGCTGATGAGGGATCCGCGGCTTGCGCTGATCCTCGCCACCGGCAGCGGCAGCGTTGTCAAGGCCGCATACAGCTCCGGCACGCCGGCCATCGGCGTCGGCGCGGGCAACGTTCCGGTTTTCATCGAGGAAAGCGCGAAGATCCCGTTCGCGGTCGAGCAGATCATGCTTTCCAAGACCTTCGACAACGGGACGATCTGCGCGAGCGAGCAGTCGCTGATCGTGGAGAGTTCGGTCGCCGCCGCAGTGAGGAAGGAGCTCGCGGCGCGCAAGGCCCACTTCCTCTCGCCCGACGAAATCAAGGCGGTCGAGAAGGTCGCATACGACTCCGAGAAGGAGGTCATGAACGTCGACGTGGTCGGCAAGCCCGCCGAATTCATCGCCGAGAAGGCCGGCGTCAAGGTGCCGCCGGGGACGAAGCTGCTGGTCGCGCATCTGAAGGGCGTGGGCAAGGAATATCCGCTCTCCGCCGAGATCCTCGCCCCCATCCTCGCCTACTACGAGGCCTCGACATTCGAGGACGCGGTCAACCTCTGCATCGACCTCAACTACTTCGGCGGCATCGGCCACACCGTCTCCATCTTCTCAAACGACGACGCCAAGATCAAGAGGTTCTCCATGCTCATGAACGCCGGCAGGATACTCGTGAACATGCCGTCCTCCCAGGGGGCCGTCGGAGGAATGTTCAATACGCTCATGCCGTCCCTCACCCTCGGCTGCGGAACCGGCGGAAAGAACATCACCACAGACAACATCACAGCCAAGCACCTCCTCAACATACAGAGGATCTGCAGGCGCAGGATGAACGAACGCTTCGCCAGATGCGACCTGAAGAGCTTCCTCGACGAGTCCAAGGGCGCAGACGAACTCATCGCGAAATACAACGAAAACTATTGAGAAGAACAGGAGATTAAAATGGAACAGGAGAAACTGGTTGATTTCAACGAGAAGGACGGGACTCTCTGCTGCGTATTTCTCGCGGAGAACATGAGCACGGACAAGGCGGTGGCCGCCGAAAAGCCGATCATGGAGAAAATAGAGGAGCTGAAGAGCGGCAAGATCCTCTTCGACATGGCGAAGGTCACTTACATATCGTCGTCCTTCCTGAGGATATGCGCCAGGGCCAACAGCAAGGCCGGACACGGCAACTTCTGCGTAAAAAACCTCACTCCGCCTGTCAAGAAGGTCTTCAAGATCGCAGGGATGGCGGAGATCATCGCGGACAAATAGCCCGTCTAAAACGGGCTGGTCCCCCAGCTCGGCGTTCCCCTGAAACTCGATCATCTTTGTCGCTATCTTTGTCGTCTTCCGGAGGGTTGAGCCAAGCTCAACCGCGGCTCAGCACGGCTTCGCCCTCCGTCGAGTTTCTCATCGACAGAACTGGCGGATTTCCCCGCCAGAGCGGCACTCCTCTGAAACTCGCCCATCTTTGTCGCAAACTTTGTCGTTATCTTTGTCGTCTTCCGGAGGGTTGAGCCAAGCTCAACCGCGGCTCAGCACGGCTTCGCCCTCCGTCGAGT
>CAZWRV010000114.1:0-19306 GCA_964636325.1 uncultured Victivallaceae bacterium
ATCCCGGTAAAACCGTTTGCAAGCCGCCGGACCTATGGGTTCATTTGACGCTTACGTTGATCGTGGGATCGGTGGTGACCTTGAGGACGTTGCATATCCGGTATCCTCTATTCATGAACTGGCTTGGGGACATTCCGGCAGGCACGCCGCCGCCTGGAGGCTGATCCGCCTGGTAGAAGACCAGGGCCGCGTGCCGCCGGGTGTTGATGGCGTAGCACCTCGTCATCCCGATTTTCGCGACAAGCACGCTGGCGGTATACCTCTTCCCGCTTCCCTTGATGAGCTTTGTGAAGGTGGGCAGGGCCACATACAGCAGGACAGCCAGTATGCTTATGACCGCCAGGAATTCGACCAAGGTGAAATCCCCGACGGTCCGGCTCCTGGCCGATGGAGCGGAGGACTTGACGACAGACATTGGAACACCCGGGCCGTTCAAGTTTATTCGTGTGGCATATTATATCATCTTTTCAAGCCGGTTTCACCTATGGGAATTCGTTTTGGAAGATTTTTTCTATTTTTCTTTCCTTATTAAGTGCAAAGCCTTGCAACGGGGGATTTTTGTCGTATCTTATTCCAATGGATGCGTCAGCCGCGATATAGCATGAGGATTGCCGACCTTGCCCACGATTTCACGCATATTGTTCATCGAGAAGAGCTCCGAAGACATAGACATCCTCGGGCAGCTGCTGGCCGAATCCGGGGAAAACCGGTACGAAATGATCCCCGCGGGCTCGGTCGCCGCGGCCTTGGAGCTCCTTACCGTCCACCCTTTCGACATCATACTCATAGATTCGGCCTCTACCTCCGTCAAAGAGATCGAACTGCTCAGGAAGCTGAAGAGCGGCTACCCGGAAATTCCCATCCTCCTTCTGACGGGCTTCGAGAACGAGGACTTCATCCTGAACGCGGGCTTCCTCGACATCAGAAGCTACATATACAAGCATACTCTCAAGGCCAGGCTGCTGGTCAAGTTCCTCGACAACGCCGCCGAAACCCAGAAGATGCTGAACGAACTGGGCAGGAAGGAGGCCGAGCTCGAAGAGAGCGAAGTCCGCTTCCGGACAATGATCGAGAAGAACATATACGGCATTGTGATCCTTGATCCGGACAGGAAAATACTTTATATAAATCCCACAGGCTTAAGGCTTCTCGGAATCGCGGAGGGCGGCGCAGCCGAGGGCTATGTCTTCCCCGAGATTATGCCCGGACTGGACGACGAGCTGCTCCTCAAGACCGACACCGTAAAGATACCGCTGAAACGGCAGGACTCCACCAGGCACCTCGAGATACACACCGTCCAGATCCCCTGGAAGGACGGGAACGCCTCGTTCGTGATGTTCAGGGACATCTCCGACAAGGTCGAGTCGGAACGGAAGCTTAAGCAGACATTGGAGGATCTGGCCAGGTCAAACAAGGACCTGGAGCAGTTCGCATACGCCGTCTCGCACGACCTCTGCGAGCCGCTGCGGTCCATCACTGGCTTCATGCAGCTCCTGGAGAAGAACTACAAGGGCAGGCTCGACGAGAAGGCGGACCACTACATATCCCGCGCCTCCGGCGCCGCGATACGGATGCAGAAGATGATCACCTGCGTCCTCGAATATTCACGGCTCAGCACCAAGCCCGGCGAACTTGCCGAGGTCGACTGCAACGAGATCATGGAGCACGTCGCCGCGAACCTCCATGCGAGCATACAGGAGTCGGGCGCGACTGTCACCTTCGACAGGATGCCCAAGATACGCGCCGACTACCTGCAGCTCACCCGAGTCTTCCAGAACCTCGTCGCCAACGCCATCAAATACAGGGGCGACGCCCCTCTCAAAATACATGTCGGCGTAATCACGGGGGACGATTCGCACGAGTTTTACGTCAAGGACAACGGGATGGGCATTGAACCTAAGTATTTCGAACGTATATTCATCCTGTTCCAAAGGCTGCAGATGAGGTCCGACACGGGCGGATACGGCGTCGGCCTCGCAATGTGCAAGAAGATCGTCGAGAGGCACGGCGGCAGGATATGGGTCGAGTCCGCCCCGGGGAAAGGTTCTGTGTTCCGCTTCACAATACCCATAAGGAAGGAAAACGGCATATGAGCAACCCGAAAATCATACAGGTCTTCATGATCGAAGACAACCCCGACGATATCGAACTCACACTGGAGGCCTTCAGGGAGAGCCAGCGCGAATTCAACGTGAACGTGGCCCAGGACGGCGTCGAAGGGATGCAGTATCTCCGAAAGGAGGGCGAGTTCTCGAACAGGCCCGTCCCCGACCTCATCCTCCTGGATCTCAACATGCCCCGCATGAACGGCTTCGAGGTTCTGGAGGAAATCAACAAGGACGAGGAACTGAAGAAGATTCCGGTCGTGGTTTTCAGCCTTTCGCACAGCCATGAGGACATGGTTAAGGTCCGCAGCCTCAACGCCAGGGCATACATAGTAAAGCCCGTCGGCATGGAAGGCCTGCTCGAAGTCGTCAACCAGCTCGAGAGCATAGCCGACGGCGGCTAATCCGTATTTACTTGCCTGCGCCCGAATGGCCTTAGCCCGATTTGATTCGGCCAATCCTCCGCATCAGTCGCCGGCGCCGTAAATCCGGATTTGAAATTCCTCCTGAATCGGAATTTCTCATTCGTATCTCAGCGCCTTGGCCGGATCCAGCCTGGAGGCCCTGAAGGCCGGGATAAGGGCGCCAAGCGTGCAGAGGGCGACCGACACCACCGCGATTATCACGATGTCCGAAAGCCTTATGCTGGCCGGAAGCTCGCTGAAGAAGTAGAACTTCCTGGGGAATATCTCCATGCCGGTGAGGCTCCTAATCGCCAGAAGGATCTGCGAGCGCAGAGCTATCACGGCCACTCCGAGAGCAATCCCGCAGAAGGTTCCTGCGACCCCGACAAGGAAGCCTTGGAGGACGAATATCCTCATGACTGTGCCGGAATCGGCGCCTATCGCCTTGAGAAGGCCGATTTCCCTCGTCTTCTGCATCACGACGGTTATCAGCGTGTTGGATATGCTGAACGCGGCCACGAGCACTATGAAGACCAGAAGGAAGAACATCATGTTCTTCTCCACGGCCAGCACGCCCAGGAACTGGCTGTTCATCTGCTTCCAGGAATAGATTTTGAGGTCCGGAAGCTTATCGCGCAGCGCGCGCAGCTCGCTGTCCAGGTGGAACGGATCCGGCGTCCGCACGTATATCGAAGTCGCCGCACCCCACGGGAGATTGAACAGCTCGCCGGCATCGTCCATGTTCATGAAGACTATCGAGCTGTCGAAGTCGTATTTGCCGAAGAGGAAAGTCCCCGAAATCTCATATTCGTCGGGGAGATACACCTTCGATGTGGAAGCCAGATCAACCTTGCCCTTGCCGTCGTATTTCACCATCTGCGCGATCTTCTCTGGGGAATGGATGACGATCTTGTCGCCGACTTGGAGCCCGAGCTCGTGCGCGGTCACGTCGCCGACCAGTATCTTCCCCTTTTCAAGCGAAAACCTGCCGGCGCTTATGTACTTGCTCACCTGGATGCCGTCGTCCAGATGCGCAGGGTCGATCCCGATCACCTCCTTGGGGACGAGACGCTTGTCCTTCTGCAGGAGCCCGGGCCGGCCGACCACTGGCGCGCCCCTGCAGCCGGCCTCCTCCACCTTCCTCATGACCTCCGCCGTGTCCCGGATGCAACCGTTCCTGAAGTCGAATATCTGCATGTGCGCAGTAGTCTCGAGGAGCTTCTCCTTCATCTCGTCCGTGAACCCCGTCATCACCGCCAGGACGACTATCAGGACGCCCACGCCAAGCATCACCCCAACCACTGAGATGCACGTGATCACCGACACGGCGTTCCTTTTCGGCCTGAGATAGCGCCACGCAAGGAAAAATTCGGTCTTAAATATTTTCAGAATGCTCATACGCGGTTAAAATACATCTGCGAAACTCTTTTGCTAATTGAGTTTGACCGCTTGAAGATTCCGCAATCCGGCCTAGATTAGGCGGCGACGGCGGCTTAGCTCAGCTGGTCAGAGCGTCGGAATCATAATCCGCAGGTCCAAGGTTTGCACTTTCCCTATATTTTAGCCTCAAAATAACCCGCCTCGAAAGATGTTTTATCTCCTTTTGCTACAGAATTTGCTACAAAGATGTTGAAAATTTTGCCTCTGACGAATATAATCCCTTCATATTTGTATGCAACCATTCATAATCGTTGAGGCTCCGATGAAGAAAGAGAAGGTGAAAATTCCTAAACTGATGGCACGGGGCAAAAAGAAAATCCTCTCTTTCCGGATGAGGGTCGACGGAAAAGACCGATGGATATCCACCCATACTGCGGATAAAGGGAAGGCCGAAGAAATCGCAAAAAAATACGTCCAGGGGGAACGTGACGTAATAGCCTTGAGCAAGGTCGATAAAGATGCCCGTAAAATGGTGTCCGCATATATGAAGAGATTGACGGGCAAGGAGGTTGAATCCTTAAAACTCTCTGAAGCCCATGATAAATGGATATCCCAATATCCGGACTACATGGACCTGTCCCAGAAGATGAAGGATGACTATGCGTCGATATTCAAGAAGTTTTCAGACTGGACGTCAGGCAGAGAGCCACGGGCTGAATATATCGACCAGGTTGACCATGGAACTGCAAAGGAATATTCTAAGTACCTATGGGAAAGCCACTTAACCGTTAATAGATACAACAAGCATATAGCCCATCTCTCCCGTGTCTTTTCAACCATAAGCGAAAGCATGCCTCTGCCGTTCGGAAATCCTTTCGGCAAGAGGTCGATAATACGGAAGAAGTCCAAAGAGACACTTCCTGCCGAGCGGAAAGCTCTTGAGCCGGATGAAATAATCAAGGTCATCAGCAAAGGGGCAGAGTATGGACGTGGCATAAGAGATCTACTGATAGTCGGATTAACCACTGGGCTGCGGCTTAAAGACGCCTGCCTATTGAAATGGAAGCACGTCGATAAGAAGTTCATTGACTTGACTCCATCCAAGACCAAGAAAACCTCCATGAAGGAGGCACGGATACCTATATCAGCAACTCTGGCAGGCATTCTAGCAGAAAGGAAAAAGGCCAAGAAGCCAGAGGATGAGTATGTCATTCCTGAAATAGCCCGACATTATCTTCGCAATCCTGATTACATGTCGAAGAAGACAAAGAAAGTTTTTGAAGATGTGTTCGGCAAGGATGCGACAGTTGTAGGGGCAGGGGTGCATAGGAATCGTACTACCAGCGTTTGCTCTTTTCATTCTTTTAGGACCACTTTGACAAGTCTTCTTCTTGGTAAGCGAGTTGAGCCCAGGGATGCCAAGAGGATTCTGGCATGGAAATCCGATAAAACAATGAAGGAGTATGAGCGGGAACTTGTCAAGGCGCAAGGTGAGGCTGATGCAAGGGCGATGGAGATAATTGGATCTATCGAAGAACTCAAATTCGATATTCCTGATGTGCCAGAAACTAAATTGACCCCAAGCTCAGAAGCACTTAAGGAGTTGGTGGTAAAGTATTCCAATGTCGCAATCGGAAAAATATACGGAATCTCCGATGTCGCAGTAAAGAAGTGGATGAAGAAGTTCGGGATCGAGAGGACCAAGCGCATCGAGTCCCCGGACATAGGCGAGAAGGAACTCGAAAAGATCAGGAAGAGGCTGAAGGCTACAAAAGCTTAGGCCTCATCTGGCAGGCTGCAATATCATCCACTCGACGATTCAGGATCCGCTATTGGGACTTCTTTTTCTTCGGCCTTCAACTCCATCATCATATAGATTGCCTTGGCCTTTTTCTTCTCCGGGAGCTCACGATAGATACCGAGAAGGTGGTTTTCGTCCGGGCTCAGGAATCTAGAGCTTATTCCCTGGCCTGTCGGCTCTTCAGGATTGCTTTCCTTCTCCGCATACCGCAGCATTTCCTTTAAGTTAAGGCTTGTTTTGTCGCAGAGGATGCGGATGAAGCTGTAAGACGGCTTTATCCTACCTGTCTCAACCGCCGATAAAAGCTGCTGTGACACGCCTAGATCCTTTGCGAACTGCCCTTGGTTCCTGTTTAACTTGTGCCTAAGCTCCTTCAAGATATCCGGGAGATCTTTTTTCGCTACATTATTCATTGCATCTTCCTTATATTCTAATTAGAAACAGTAGTAATATTGCATCTGGAAATTTCATTTCAAGCAATGGGTATAAGATTGTTGCAGAAAAAATTTATATTTAAATTCTAATTTCTATTGGAATCTTTAGAAACGGTGCTATATTAGAATTCTTAGAGCCAAGATTCACATAAAAGAAAGGAGGTGAAGAATGGCTACAAGTAATGAACGCAAGGAAAAGCTCCTAACCGCCCTTGAGATGATGGGCGTCTTGGAAGAAGATTCTCCTGCGGCAAAGGCGGTGTCGGGATATCTCGACATGAATGGGGCGATGCAATTCACAACTCTGTCCAGAGTCAGTTTGTGGAAGGCACGTCGGAGCGGGTTGAGGTCGTATAAATGGGGAAAGAAGGTCCTTTTCGATCCAATTGACCTCCGGTCATGGATTGCCGGACTGGAAGTGAAGTGTGTAGAGAGGAAAGGCAATGCTGCGTAGGCATTGGATGAGCAGGGCGAGAACAATGATGTGGAATATCCTTCCATGGAGTTTTATGACCCCTTCAAAGATGGTTAGAATGAGTTATAAAACATTTAACAGGAAGGGTTTCCAAATGAAGAAGAACTCATTGCAGGGGAAAAAACGGATCAGGACCGGCATGATCCTGGATCCCAAGCGCATCATAAGGGTTAATCTGTTCGCCGGCGACGGGCTTTCCGACGCATTCGGGAGGATGTCGAGGCTCAGGGGGAGGCCGTCGAAGAGGCAGGCAAGAAGGTTCGTAGGGCACGTCCTTAGGGAATACGGGGAGTTCCGGCTCCTCGCCTTCAAGAACTACGGGCGGACGCTCCCGAAGCTGACGCACGAGAACACCGAGTTCGGGGGCTTCAGCTTCTCGGACGGCCCGTGCAGGAGGAAAATGCTCTCGGTCCATCTTGCGACAGAAGATGCCTTGTTCGAGCTAACCTTCACCGACGGAAGGCGGCTTGTAGGCAGGGACGACTTCGCATACGAGACGGAGGACTTAGAATGTGCATGAGCACCAAGACCGATAATAACAGGGAGGGGGGCAACCCCCTCCTACATTTGGCAGATAACGAAGACTGCGCTGCCGCCTCCGTAATCTTTACCGTGGATGGAGCGGACTTCCGCAAAGAGGTGAAGCGCCCCGGCCTTCCTCCGGAGATTATGAATGCTGCGGAAATATCGTGGGTGTCCCATGCAGAGGCCTATGTAAAGTGCGGACTGGAAGAGGCTGGAATCTGGATACCATACTTCGGCATCGACGGCGCACCTTTGGAGGTCGGCGGCAGGCGATACGGAAGGCTGCGGCTTGATTCCCCCAGAGGCGACATGAAATACTTCCAGCCGCCAAATTCGGGCGTCCATGCCTACCTGCCTCCGTCGGACCTGCTGAAGGACGACGGAGCGGCGAGTGATCTGTTCCTGACAGAAGGCGAGTTCAAGGCGCTGGCCCTGATCGACGCAGGTTATCTTGCGGTCGGGCTGCCCGGCTTCTTTGCCTACACGTCGGATGAAGGAAGGCATGTGCTCCTCCCCGAGCTTAAGTGCTTTCTGGACAGGATGCGCCCGCCCAGGATTTTCTTCGTGGGCGACAGCGACACGGCCCTGAACCATTATTTTTCGATTGCCGCAGTCACTCTTGCCGAGCTTGTCTCGCCGATTCCAGTCCTGCTGCCTAGGCTTCCCCTGGGCGGCCCGAAAGGCGTCGACGACCTAAAGGAGGCGCTGGCATGAATGGGCAATTCATAGAGCATTTCAACGGCCTTGTAGAAAATGCGATCCTTGTAGAAGGTCAGACGTCAAAGACATTGTGCCTTAAGCTGTTCTCCGACCAGATTATCAACTTTCCTAAACTTTCGCCGGAGGCCCAAGAAAGATCCATGAAGCGTATCGGCGAGATAGGATTGTTCTTGTCCGACACGCCTAACCTTTACAACGAGCTGAAGGAGAAGCTCAACGATGCGATCAAGATCAAGCCCGGCCAGCTGAAGGACCTTGTCAAACGGGCCAGAGCAGCCAGGAATAAGACCGCCTTTAGAACGTCTGCGGCAAAGGAAGCCCCCGCCACCGAAAAGAACGAGGGTCGGACGCTTGGGACAAGGCTCAAGGCGGAGCTTTTCCATATTTCACAGCTCAGGGATGAGGTTCAGGAAAAGAACAGGAAGATTGCGGAAAAAGTGATCGAATATCTGATGAGGGCCGGCCGGCTCTACCGTCACAGGGAACTGAGGAACTTCGACAGCTGCCTTTATTTCGACAACGTCCAGAAGCGGCTCCTGCCTTTGACTGGGGACGAGTTTCAGAGCTGGCTGGCAGACTTCACGGGCATCAATATGAGCACGTCGATCTACAGCTTCGTTTTCGACGCAGTTAAGGTCGTGGCGCTGTCCGGGCTCAGCACGCCGGAGATCGTACCGGAGAAGTTCTGGTGCTCCAGGGGTGACACGATATACATGTCCTGCGGGGACGGGCGGATAGTGAAGATAGGGCCGGGGAAGGTGACGGTAGAGGACAACGGCGTGGACGACGTGCTCTTCGCATCGGGATACACGCTCGCCCCATGGACCCCGACAAGCCCGGAGGATCCGTTCTCCAGCTGCAGCCTGTTCAAGGACATGAAGCTCGTAAACGGCCACAGCCTCGACCTGCTGCGTGTATGGTGCGTGTCGCTCCCGGCGAACCAGCCCAGCAAGCCGCCCATCGTCCTTACGGGGCCGGTCGGAGGTGGTAAGACGAAGACCGCAGGGGGGATTTTCGAGCTGTTCGGCATCTACCCCCGCATAACCAAGCCGGAGGAAAACGGCGAAATCGACTTCTGGACATCGATGGACGCAGGAGGGCTGCTCTGTCTCGACAATGCGGACAGCAAGTTCAAGTGGCTGCCCGACGCACTTGCGGCCGCAGCCACGAGCGGAAAGCACGAGAAGCGCCAACTGTATACCGACTCCGCACTTGTCAGGCATAGCGCAAATTCGGCGCTGGTCATAACAAGCGCAAACCCGTCGTTCGCAAGCGACTCCGGACTGGCCGACCGCCTGCTGGTGGTGAGAATGGAAAGGCGGAATGAAACCGAAGACACCGGACTATCCAAGGAGGTACTGGAGAAAAGGAACGCCGGGCTCACCTGGATCGCCGACACGCTCTCGAAGGCGCTTGCCGACACAGCCCCTGTACCGAAAGGGATCAACAAGAGGCATCCCGACTTCGCCGAGCTTGCCGTGAGGATAGGCAGGGCGATAGGCCGTGAAGCCGAGGTCGTCGAGGCACTGAAGAACGCCGAGGCGGACAAGTCGCTGTTCAACCTGGAGAATGACGAGATCGGATCTGCCGTATCTAATCTAGTCAATGACAAGGGCGTGTTCAGCGGAACCGCAAACGAACTTCTCAATGCGCTTCAGCTTGCAGACAGCGGCACGCTGAAGTTCTATACGGCCAAGAGGCTGGGCAGGCATATGGAGGCCATCTGGCCTCATCTGGCAGAGGTTTTTGACGCTGAATGCAGGCTTGGCCATGGTGGCGTGAACCACTTCACGATTGGGAAGCGTGGTGGGTTTGGTGGGTTTGAAGAGGGTATTTCAGCAAAAGTCTACATAGAACCCTCGCATGGGACTTTTATGGAAAATGGCCTTTGAAACCCACCAAACCCACCAATGAAAATGCATTTTTGGCTGAAATTTAACATGAAGCAACCATGGTTAATACATGCATGTGTCCGGAGGGGGGGCAAAAACTGAGGTGACAAATTCAGACATGCAGGCTGTGTCCGGGGAATCGCATGGATTTCCCAGCACCAGGAGATGCCTTGCTGCGATGGACGGTGAAGGAAGATGAAGAATGAATATGGATGCGGATTATGGATGGCTGGGTCTTTGGGCAACATAACAAAGGAGATCGAAATGCCGAAGAAAATCGAGAAGAGCGGCGCAGCCATGCCGGACTGCGGGAATGCAAACGGATCGGAAACCGCAGTGGAACAAAGCGGCACGGACGGGAAGGACAAATCATCGTCCTCCGCAATCCAGGAAATCCCAATAGAAAGGATATCCCCGCATCCTGCTGTTGAAAATCTTTATCCTATCAACAGGGACGGAGAGGTCTACAACGGGATTCTTAACGGGATCAAGGAAAAGGGGTACGACGCACGGTTCCCGGTCCTTGTGCTGCCTCCCGACGAGAGGGGGATCTTCAGATGCTACGACGGGATGACGAGAATAATGGCCGCAACGGAGGCGGGCTTGCTCGTCATCCCCTGCTGCATAACGCCGCTCGGGTCGGACAGGGAGGTCGTCGAAAACGCCGTCAGGATCCAGCATTTCAGGCGGCACAACAGCCCGGTCGTCCTTATCAGGTCGGTCGAGGCGCTGCATAAGATTGCTTCGGAGCAGGCGAAGTCCCACCAGGGCAGGCGCAGCGACCTGGATGCGACTTCGGGACAGGACTGCCCAGAAGTCCTTAATGCCAGGGAATACATCGCAAAGCTCACCGGGATGTCCGCAAGCACGATGAGGGATGCCCTAAGGGTCATGGCAGATGCGCAGTTGAATGCAGAAGTTCTTGCCGGGGAAATAACGTTTTGGGAGGCGGTTTCCTTCCTTAAGCCCGAGAAGAAACCGAAAGCGGTGGAAAAGCAGGACGCACAGGAAGAAGCTCCGGAGGAAAAGGACGGGCAGGCCGATTCCGAGGAAGCCGGGGCGGGCATTCCGGAAGAGAAGCCAGCGCCTGACGTCCCCTCCAGCGTGCAAACCGAAAGTGATGCCGACGAGGAAGCCGAGGTGCCGGTTCCCCGAGGACTGCTTAAGCTTCTGCTGTCCCGCTTTCCCAGGAAGCATCTGTGCGAGCTCGATCCGTATCTGCTCAAGTGCCGGGTGGAGACTGCAAAAATCATAAGGGATGCCGTCGTCCGAGAATCCCGAAGGAGTCCGGCTGGCAATCCCGCAGCAACGATCCCTGTCCGGCGCTGTTCCGCTGCGTAGCTATGCCGCAATACTGGTGATAAAAGACAATCACGACCAAGGACGCAAGAAAGCGTATTTACAAGAAGATTATCGTCGGGCTGAGACCTTTCTTGCTTTCAGCCTCTTCCTCAGCCTCCCCAGGAAATACTCCAGCGCCTCCTCCATCATGTCCCCGGGGCAGCATATCTCCTCCAGCATCCGGCCGATCTGCTCCTCCATGACGGCGTCCAGCCTGTGCCCGAGCCTCCTCATGCAGTCGGAACTTACTCCGGCCCTTCGTGCGACCTTTCCCTTCCTCTCCCCGGATATGAGGGACGGGATGGACTTCCTAAGCTTCTCCTCGTCCATCCAGAGCCCACGGGACAGTGCGGGCCTGCCGGAGAACGTCCTCCCGCATTCCCGGCAGTAGTAGAGCGTCCTGCCCCTGCCGTATATGGCCCTGGGCGAGACCCTGGAGCTGCTCCCGTAGCTTTTGCATTCGCTATTAGGGCACGGAGGCATCGGCTTCTTCGGTTCTTCCATGGCAGTTCCTCCCAGGTTGATTCAGGAAGATAATCAGTAGTTCATTAATGTAAATGAAACAAGCGTTTTAAAAAGTCTAATATGTTAGAAAATCTTTCATTTCGTTGGAATCATTGACAAAATTGGAGAATCGCTAGCATGATCTCGGAAAATGGGAAATCCAGAATGATAACCTCGGATGTGTTCTTATGCTTCCAAAATGAGGCCGCCCCTTGCTCAAGGCTCAGTCTTCTCCGGTGGGAAGTGCTATTTATCGGATGTGAACGGATTTGAACGGCAGAGGGGTAGAGAAGCGCTAATATGCCGCCTGGAAACGATATTTCCAAAGGTTTACCTGGAGGGGTTATTATTTCAACACACAACCTGTGACTTGATTAGCGGGGTCAAGTTCAGGGTGTTTTCTTTTTCCTGTAGTCGTTGGGATCTATGCACTTGTCATAGACTGCTCTTTAAATCCTTATCCAGTCGTTTCAAAGATAAAAAAAATAACCCCACCGGAGGTCTTACGAGGAAGACTGGTCCAATGGGGGGCAATTGCCTATCTATGAAAATACAGGTATTGAAAAAAAATACAAGCGATAAAAAGACTTTTCCACTCGCATTGCCAGCCATGGAATCTTGCATCCTCGAAGTTGCGGAAGAGAAGATATGCCTGATTTGGACGGATGGACGGCAAACACGGTAAAAAAAGTTTTCCCAGGATATTTTTAAGGCCTGATTTCTCCCCTTAAGAAATAACGCTCGGTGGAATCTTTTTAGGAGAAGATCCGTCCAAGCGTCCAGAGTCCACCTAAAAAGATGAAAGCTGAGGCTGGAGACAACCTTCATCTATCCGACCAAGACTACCCCTTGTCGAACTCCATGGCGTCGTAGAACCTCTTAATCGTGGGGTCGCACTTGACGTCGGTGATCCCGATGGGGCGGCTCAGCCTTATGTCGTCCATCGAGCGGCACCTGCTCAGCGCCACATATACCTGCCCCGGAGCGAATGCGCCGTGCCCCAGGTCGATCTCCACCTTCTCCAGCGTCTTGCCCTGGCCCTTGTGGATAGTGACCGCCCATGCCAGCATCAGAGGGAACTGGGAGTATTCTCCTATGACCTTGGTGACGATCTTGTCCTGCTCCTCGTCGTATTTGTACTCGTAGTTCTCCCACGTCACCCTGCCGACCTCGACCGACAGCCCGGGAGTATCCGTAAGCAGCCTCACCCCGACCGTGTGCGCCTCAAGCCTCTCGACGATCCCGAGCGTCCCGTTCACCCACTTCTTCAGCTCGTCGTTCTTGGTGAACATGACCTGCGCCCCGACCTTCAGGACCAGTTCGCTGGGGGACGGCAGCTTGTCCTCGTCCATCTTGAACCTCCCCTTGTGGATTCCCTTGTACGGGACCTCCACGCCGGGAAGATGCTTCAGCTTCCAAAGGTTTTCTGCGTCCGCTGCGGCGTTCGTGCATGTGAGCTTGAGCATGGGCGAATGCACCGGCGAAGCCCCGGCATGGCACCTGGCGTTGATCTCCGGCACGACGGTCCTGAGATCCTCGGCGAGCCTGACCTTGTTGAGTATCTCGGTAAAATGGGTGTCCTTCTGCCGGAATATCTTTTTAAGCTCTACCGGGACCATCTCATGCTCCTTCAGGAATAGGGAGCTGAAGAAGTGCGGGCTTTCGTATTTTGCGCCGTTGAAGTAGGCGAGCTCCTCCTTCCTTGTGACGGGGGAGAGCTGGAAGAGGTCGCCGACGAACATCACCTGCACCCCGCCGAACAGCGCCCCCTGGTCCGGCCCGTTCAGCCGGAGGAACTTCTCCATGGCATCCACGAGGTCCGCCCTCACCATCGAGACCTCGTCCACTATCAGCAGGTCCAAATTCCTGTAGAGCCTCCTGTCCACGACCTCCTCTATGGTGTCCAGGTCGACGGGGCGTGGTGGCAGCCGGAAGAACGAGTGTATTGTGACGCCCTTCACGTTCAGCGCAGCAACTCCCGTAGGTGCGACGACGGCGATCCTCTTCTTGCTCAGGTATCTGCGGACGTAGGAGATCAACGTCGTCTTTCCGGTCCCGGCCTTGCCCGACACGAAGAGGATCTGCGGATGTCCTGCCTGCAGATAGGAGATTATCTGCTCGTATTCGGGGATTATCTCGATGTCGTCGAAGGACTCCTCGGTCTCGGGTCGGGCGGTGCCGGTTTTCGTCGCCTTTTTGCTGAGATCCCCGAACCGGAAGCTCTTAAGCTGAGGCTTCCTGGGAACCTTAGAACTCGCCTCCTCGATAATCTCCTCCACGTCCTCGACTACAATCCGGGGAGGCCACTCGTCGGACGGGAAGGCTCCGGAAGCTTCAGCGGCGTCATCCTCGTCCCTGTATTTTTCCTCCGGCCCCTTAACTACGGCGGGGAGCATCTTGGAGCGGATCCTTGCCGGCAAACCTTTCCCCTTAACCTTCTTTTCCGACATATTTTCCCTCCGCTAAAATCGTAAAGCCAACACGCCTAAGATACCTTTCAATTTAGCAAAGATATAACATCTTTTCGGGATGTCCAGCCTCATCCGGCACTGCAGGCCGTGCGATTCAGTTCCCGAAGATCTCCGCATATGTGATGACGTTGTCGTTGCCGTACTGGAATGCGCCGTAAGCCTTGATGATGGGATAGGTGCACAGGTAGAAGAGCTGGTTCACGGCCATCTCGTCGTCAGGATTCCGCCTGATGCGCCGGAGGACGATCCTTGCGGCCTCGTAGCGCACCTTGTCGTATTCGTCGTTGGGGATCTCGGACATGTGTGAGCTGCCTCTCTCGTTCCTCTGGTAGACCGTCCGCCACTTGAGCCATGCTTCGGACAGGTAGTGGCTGTACTGGTCGGAGCGGACGATTGCCAGATACATCCTTGCCGCCCCTCCGTTGGACAATGATTTCTTTCCGAATCTCCCCATCTCGGAAGAGTGCCTTTCCAGGATGTCCGCCCTCTCCAGCAGGTAGACGCTAGTCTCCTGGAATTCCGGAGCCTTTTCCGCCAGCTTCCCCGCAAGCTCGAAGGCGTCGTCGAACTTCCCCCCGGAGACAAGTCCGCTTAATCGGAAATATTCGTCCTTGCCGACATAGTTCGACCTGTCTGCCGCCTTCCTGAAATCCTCCTCCGTCATCCGGATGAACTTGTCGAGTCTGAAATACTCCTGCATATAGACGTTGAAGGCGGTTCCGGCCCTTGCGTAGGTTTCCGCATCCCTCTTTGCGGCCTTCACGTCGTTTCCGTCGGCCAGAAGGGAGCGGTAGAACTTGGCCGCCGCCGCCATCTTTTCCTTTAACTTTCCGGCGAGCTTCGGATCGTTCAGCCGCAAGTTGGAGGAAAGAGCTTTGAGCGCCTTCAGGTCTTCCCGGTATCTCTCCTGCAGGTCTCCTCCGTTCTGCCTGAAGACCTCGTCGCTGTCCTCCATCGCATCCATTGCGTTCAGCACCGAAGTGACCGTTACAAGGTCCTCGAGCATGGATATTTTATCGGCCCCCGCTCCTAAGGCCATAAAAAGGAGCGCAACTGCCAGAAATCTGCTCATTTCCCATTCCTTTCATTATCGTTCACCTGAAGATCTCCCTGCACTCCATTATCTCGTCGAAGGTGTGTTCCTTCCATTGCCTTCAGGACGGTTCCCGGAACTTAGCCCGCATTCACCCGATGTTCAACACGGTTTTTCTGCGGTTCGGAAAATAAAGTTCGGGAAAACATCGAAGCCCGAGAAGGCATGGACGCAAGATGTCCTAGGCCATTCTTATATTCATGGTCGTAAAATGAAGCATGCTGTGAGATGTATTTTGAAATTTATTGTGCATAGCCTCTTGACATGTAATTTTGACACGCCAAGTTATTGTAAGACTTAATCCGCTTTGTATTTCATTCCTCTCCGATTGCCGGGCGGAATGGTCATGGAGGTATTTACCTATGAAAAGATTTCTGAAGCTTCTTTCTGTCGTCCTGCATCTGGTCTTTTTCTCAAGTGTCCTGCAGGCCAAAACCATCTACGTCAAATCCGATGCCGCAGGAACGGGCGACGGATCATCCTGGATAAATGCGTTTGTAAATCTTCAACCGGCGATAGACGCTGCAGCTTCCGGCGATGAAGTCTGGGTCGCTAAAGGAACATACAAGCCGACATCCTGGCCAAATGGGGGCAGTGTTGAAAGACAAAAACATTTTTCACTAAAAAATAATGTTGCTATCTATGGCGGGTTCATCGGAACAGAAACATTGCGGACTCAGCGCAATCCAACAGGAAATCCAGTCAATCTCTCAGGCGATATTGGAATTTCTGGCAATATATCAGACAATTCATACCACGTGTTTTATCATCCCTCTGGTATTAGCTTGTCCAATACTGCAGTAATAGACGGGTTCACTATTTCAGGAGGGAATGCAAATGTTTCTGGCCACTATATTGGTAGCGGAATTTACAATTTTTACTCTTCTCCGATGATCGCAAATTGCACTATCAGCAACAACACCGCAGGCAGTTTTGGCGGTGGAATTTCCAATTACAGCTACTCCTCTCCGACAATAATAAACTGCACAATAATAAATAACACAGTAGACAGCATTGGACCAGGGGGAGGATGCGGTGCTGGAATTTATAATAACGACAGCTCCTCTCCGTCGATTATAAACTGTACTATCAGCAATAACACAGGAGGATTCAATGGTGGCGGAATTTACAATTATAACTCTTCTCCGGTAATCTTAAATTGCACTATCAAGGGGAATAGTGCGAGCGTAAGAGGCGGCGGAATCTACAATGAATATTCAACTAGCACGATCAAAAATACGATTTTATGGAACAATGTCGCTGGCACTGACGAGCCTGAAATATATAATACTTCTGGGTTAAGTCCTGTGGTATCATATTGCGTTATTCGAGGCGGATATGCTGATGGGACAAATATTGTTGATGTAGATCCCGGCCTTGGGCTGCTTGCAGACAATGGCGGGCCTACTCAAACCTGTGCGATCTTGCCGACTAGTTCGGCGGTTATGATTCCGCAGTCCGCCGGTGCTAACGATTGGAACGGATGCTCCGAAACGGACCAGAGAGGATATTACCGTCCGCTTTCCAGCAACCGGGCATGTGGTGCATACGAGCCGAACATAAAACACTTCAAAGTTACATTTGTCGCTGGAACAAATGGAGTTATCGCAGGAAGCTTAATTCAATTACTCGATAACGGAGAGGATTGCACTGAAGTTACGGCCGTTCCCAAAACCGGCTACCATTTTGTGAATTGGAGTGGCGACTACACTGGAACCGATAATCCGCTTACCGTCACAAACGTCACGTTGGACATGACGATAACTGCGAACTTCGCAATCAACACATATACTCTCACATATTCCGCAGGACAGAATGGTTCAATATCAGATTCAACTCCACAAACTGTTGATTACGGTTCGGACGGTTCTGCGGTCACGGCTGTTCCCGACACTGGCTACCATTTTGTAGATTGGAGCGACGGTTCCACGGTCAATCCTAGGACGGACACCAACGTCACCGCCGACATCTCAGTCACAGCGAACTTCGACATTGATACTCATACGCTCACTTATACAGCTGGAGAGAACGGAAGCCTTAACGGCCAGACAAGTCAAACTGTGAATTATGGAAACGATGGTGCTGAAGTCACAGCCGTACCCGACACCGGCTACCACTTCACCGGATGGAGCGACGGTTCGACTGACAATCCAAGGACGGACACAAACGTCACCGCCGACATCTCGGTGACTGCGAACTTCGCAATCAACTCCTACACCGTCACTTTCGATCTTGCCGGAAAGGGGATCAGGACGGGCGGCGGCGCCCTTGTCCAGGCGGTCGACCACGGAGCTGCGGCGACGGCCCCTGCTATATCAGGCAACACCGGTTGGGTATTCACCGGATGGGACAAGGCTTTCAACAACATTATTTCAGATTTGACGGTGACCGCACAGTATTCAGTGGCCACTTATGCTCTCACCTATGCCGCCGGACAGCACGGGCACCTGGCAGGAGAGGCTTCACAGGTCGTAGAACATGGTGCTAATGGTTCAGCTGTCACCGCAGTTCCCGACACCGGCTACCACTTCACCGGATGGAGCGACGGTTCGACTGACAATCCAAGGACGGACACAAACGTCACCGCCGACATCTCGGTGACTGCGAACTTCGCAATCAACACATACAAGATCAGCGCTTCCTGCGGCCAGCACGGTTCAATTTCCCCCAGCGGCGACACATCGGTTGATCATGGCACGGACAAAACATTCACCATGACTCCGGGTAAGGGATATCACGTTGCCGATGTCCTGGTGGATTCAACTTCCGTCGGGGCAGTGAGCGAATACACCTTCAAGAACGTGACGGGTGAGCATACCATATCGGCGACATTTGCCATAAACGTATATACGGTTAATTTTTCTGCAGGGGCTGGCGGAAAAATTAATGGAGCATCGACTCAAACCGTGAATCACGGCTCGAACTGTTCGGCAGTGACGGCGGCCCCGGACGCAAACTTTCATTTCCTCAACTGGACTGGCGGGCATGATGGGACCGAAAACCCGCTTACGGTCACGAATGTCACATACAATATGACAATCACCGCCAACTTCGAGCACGACACTGCGAAGCTGATTATCCAATCCGATCCGATTGTAGGCGGGAGCACGACACCGATAGCCGGAGAGTATGTCTACAACACCATCGATCCGATTCCAGTTTCCGCCGTCGCCAACACCGGTTATGCCTTTGCCAAGTGGGGGACCAAGGACGGGGCGGTCATAGCCGACATATATGCGCCAGAAACGACGGTCTCGCTGTCCGGCGATGCCACGATCGTCGCATTCTTCGCAGAATCATGCAGCCTGACGATGAGCATTTCGCCAGAAGAAGGTGGGAGCACAACCCCTGGTATCGGAACGAATCTCGTCCCGAAGAACAATGCAATAAGCATAGCTGCCGCCCCCAATGCCGGATTTCGCTTCGTCAGCTGGAGCTACAGCGGCGCAATAGTAATGACTGATGTCCTTTCCTCGGCCACGACTGCGATCCTCTCAGGCGATGCGGCTCTGACCGCCAATTTCGCAGAGATCCCGTCCTCCGCCCAGCTGCTCATGGCGGCAAACCCGGCAGATGCGGGTACAACGACTCCGACAGCCGGGACAGCCATGACGGTTGTTCCTGGAGAGGCGCAGGAGATAAACGCACAGCCCGCCGAAGGATACAAGTTCATCAGCTGGAGCGCAGCGCCCTATGTCAACGCAAGCTTCGGAGACTTCGAGTCCGCCAGCACAGAGGTCACGCTGATGGGCACTGCGACCGTAACGGCGAACTTTGCAAAGCTGAACTCGATAACGGTCGTATCACCGAACGGCGGAGAACAGTTCAAGGCCGGAACATCGCATGCGATCACCTGGACATCCTCCAATGTGGCCGGGGACGTGAAGATAGAGCTTCTTAAGTCGGGGCATGCCCTCTCCGAGGCGGACAGCGGCATCCCTGCAGTCCTCTCCAACACCGGGAAATATGACTGGGCGGTTCCGGAGATATCTGCGAACACCAAGTTGAAAGCATCCCATGCCAGGCATAGGAAGAGCATCTTGGCCTCGTAGTTCTACAAGATAAGGATAAGCTCGGTAAGCAATCCTGAAATCTTCGGAGAGAGCGAGTAAGTATTCAGCGAAGTATGTAGCCAGCCTCAAGACAGCTGGCTTCTTTTCT
>CAZWRV010000115.1:0-18299 GCA_964636325.1 uncultured Victivallaceae bacterium
GCCCTCCATCGAGTTTCTGTTCGACAGAACTGCGATCTTCGCAGAGCACCACTCCTCTGAAACTCACCTGAAGTAACGCAGACATTCCTGTCTGCGGCATCGCAGGTAGGAATACCTGCGCTACTTAAGCTTCCGACCGACAAAACTGTCCGCCGCGTCAGACGGATGGCCGCATCGTGA
Organism: uncultured Victivallaceae bacterium; assembly: GCA_964636325.1. GTDB lineage: Bacteria > Verrucomicrobiota > Lentisphaeria > Victivallales > GWF2-50-93 > CAZWRV01. The sequence goes on from CAZWRV010000115.1 coordinate 181, forward strand.
AACTTCTCCGCCCTCGCTTGCGCAGCGGGCATGCGCATGGCACAGTATTGTTTTCATCAGGGGAGGTGCAATATGTTCTTCAACAAGTCTATTCCAGCGATATTCACTGTTGTGCTGTCGGTCTCATCATTGTTTGCTGAAGAAAACCTGTTTGAAAAGGGGGCCCCCATGCTTCCGGAAGACTGCATGGAAAAAGCGTTCACATACGGCAAGGGCAAGAAGGAGATCGTCCCGGCCGGTGAAGACAACCAGAATCAGGCGATCCGGATCGAAGTACCGGGCGGTGCCGAAAACACCTGGGCCGTCCAGCTTATCATCCCATGCGCCGTGGGAATCTCCAAGGGCGACGCCATCCTGATCAGGATGAAGGCGCGGGCCGTCGCCTCGTCGAAGGAGACGGCCATGGGCCTCATCTCGTTCGGCCCGCAGCGCAACAAGGATCCATGGGAGAAGCCGGTCTTCATACATATGCCTATTCCGAAGGACTGGACCGACATCGAATGCGGCGGAATTTCTAATGTGGACATCCCGAAGGAGGAGCTGGGACTATACTTCCATCTGAGCTATTGCGCGCAGACGCTGGAATTCTCTGAAATCCAGATGGTCAACCTCGGCCAGGGCTTCGACGAGTCAAAGCTCCCGCGTCCGAAGGTGAGCTATGGGGGAAGGGAGCCGGATGCCCCCTGGCGCAAGGAGGCCGACGCCAGGATCGAGAAGCTCCGCAAAGCCGACATCATAATCAAGATCACCGACAAGGACGGCAGCCCCGTCAGCGATGCAAGCGTCCATGTAAGGATGCAAAGACACGCGTTCCCTTGGGGCACCTGCATAGCATCCCCCCTGCTCTGCCAGAAGAAGCCAGCCAACCGTTCCGACGCCGACGTCGCAAAATACCGCGAATGGCTGCTCAAGCTATTCAACTGCGCCGTCATTGAGAACAACCTCAAGCCTTACTGCTGGTACAATCCGGACGCCCGCGCCCAAGGGCTCGAATCCGTGAAGTGGCTGAACGAGCACGGCCTCAAGGTCCGGGGACACACTGCGGTATGGCCCGCCGAGGAATATTTCGCGCCTGCCTGGAAGAAGCTCGTCGGATACGACGACAAGAGGAAGTCAAGGACGAAGGAGGAACTCCTGGCCGAAGTTTCCGAGGACGACAGGCAGCAGCTCGGCAGGCTTGTAAAACAGCATGTCGCGGACGTCGTAGGCGCGACCAAGGGGATGTGCTTCCAGTGGGACGTGGTCAACGAGCCCTTCTCCTGCCATGCCCTCATGGACCTCCTCGGCGACGAGGTGATGATCGAATGGTTCAAGACTGCGAAGTCAGCAGATCCAACGACACAGCTCTTCATCAACGACTATGGCATCGTGACCGACGGCGCGCACGCAGCACACTACATGAACACAATAAAATTTCTCCTCGACGGCGGCGCCCCTCTCGAAGGCATCGGCGAGCAGGGCCATTACGGGCAGCAGCCGCCGGACATACAGAAGGTTCTAGACACATACGACATGCTCGGGACATTCAAGCTGCCGGTCGTCTGCACAGAGTTCGATGTCAACACAAAGGACGAAAAACTCCAGGCGGACTTCACCAGGGACTACATGACCGCCCTGTTCAGCAACCCGAGCTGCGCAGGATTCCTCATGTGGGGCTTCTGGGAGGGCTCGCACTGGATCCCCGAAGCCGCCATGCTGAAAAAGGACTGGAATCCGAAGCCGAACCTCAAGGCATACCAGGACCTGGTCTTCGACAAGTGGTGGACCGACGTCGAAGGCAAAACCGACGCCGACGGCATCTTCAGGACAAGAGGCTTCCTCGGAGAGTATGAGATAAAGGCGTCCAAGGACACAAAAGCCTGGAGCCACCAGACTTCCGTCGGCAAAGGTGGCCTGAAGGTCTCCTTCACAAGCGAAAAAATCAAAAGATGAAAGGGGTGTTCCCTAAGAAAGCTATGCTCCGAACAAGTTCCAGGCTTGAAGGCTTCACCGAGTCGGTCATCCGGGCCATGACGCGGCTCTCGAACCAGCACGGTGCGATAAACCTGTCGCAGGGCTTTCCGGACTTCGATCCGCCGAAGATACTTCTTGACGCCCTGAAGGAATGCGTCTACAAGGGGCCGCACCAGTATGCGGTGACCTGGGGATCCCCGTCGTTCAGGCAGGCGCTGGCGAGGAAGCAGTCGCGGTTCATGGGCCTGCCTCTCGATCCGGACAGGAACATCGTCGTGACCTGCGGGAGCACCGAGGCGATGATGACCGCAATGATGACCGCCTGCGACCCCGGCGACAAGGTGATCATCTTCTCCCCGTTCTACGAGAACTACGGCGCTGACACGATTTTGACGGGGGCCGTCCCGATCTATGTCGAGCTGAGACCGCCCGACTTCACGTTCGACCCCGCAGAACTGAGGAAGGCGTTCGAACAGCGGCCCAAGGCGCTCGTCCTGTGCAACCCATCTAATCCCAGCGGCAAGGTCTTCTCCGCCGAGGAGCTCGGAACCGTCGCGGACCTCGCGAAGGAGTTCGACGCGTTCGTGCTGACTGACGAGGTCTACGAGCACATCGTCTTCGAGCCTTGGACGCACAGATACATCGCGTCACTGCCGGGTATGTTCGAAAGGACGATCTCCTGCAGCTCGCTTTCAAAGACATATTCCATCACCGGCTGGCGCCTCGGATATGTGATCGCCGACGAGCGCATCATCAGCGGCGCGAGGAAGGTCCACGACTTCCTGACTGTCGGTGCGCCCGCCCCACTGCAGGAGGCCGCGGTTGCCGCGCTCGGCCTGCCGGATGAGTATTATTGCGAACTTCGCAGCTCGTACGCCCGCAAGCGGGACGTCTTCCTCTCCTACCTCGGCAAGGCGGGCCTCAGCTACACCGCCCCGCAGGGCGCATACTATGTGATGGTGGACATCTCAAGGTTCGGCTACGGATCGGATCTCGCCTTCTGCGAATGGCTTGTGAAGGAGATCGGCGTCGCCGCGGTCCCGGGTTCGAGCTTCTTCGCCGAACCGGTCAACAGCATGATCCGCTTCCACTTCGCCAAGAAGGAGGAGACGCTCCACGCGGCCGGCGAACGTCTGCTGAGGCTCGCATGAGGCATTTTCAGGCCCGGAACCTTGATTTTAACGGATGGGACATGAATTTATAATGCTTCAACAAAACGGGAGAATAAAAATGGCCGAAAAGCTTTTGCAGACGACCGGAAACACCGAATGGTTCGTCCACGACAGGTTCGGGATGTTCATACACTGGGGCCTCTATGCGCTGCCAGCACGGCACGAGTGGGTCAGGCACAACGAGAAGATACCCAACGAAGTCTACGACGGCAAATATTTCACGCGCTTCAACCCCGACCTCTACGATCCGGAGAAATGGGCCGAGGCCGCTTATGGGGCCGGGATGAAGTATTTCGTCGTAACGACGAAGCACCACGAGGGTTTCTGCCTATGGAACACTAAATACACCGCTTATAATGCCACAAAAACTCCCTACGGCAAGGATCTGATCAAGCCCATGGTCAACGCATTCAGGGACAAGGGCCTCCACGCAGGATTCTACTATTCCCTGATCGACTGGCACCACCCAGAATTCATCATCGACAGGCATATCGGCCCATACCGCGAACTCTCCCCGGAAGAGATGGCCAAGATGAACAAGGCCAGGAAGCAGGCGAAATACGCCGAATACATGCGCAACCAGGTCACCGAGCTCCTGACGAAATACGGGAAGATAGACATCCTATGGTTCGACTTCTCGTACCCAAAGCCTGACGGCAGCGGCAAGGGGAAAAACGACTGGGAGAGCGAAAAGCTGTATAAGCTGGTCCGCAAGCTTCAGCCGGAGATCATCCTCGACGACAGGCTCGACCTTGACTACGGCTGGGACATCAAGACCCCCGAACAATTCCAGCCCAGGGAGTGGGTCACATTCAACGGACAGAAGGTCGTATGGGAGGCCTGCCAGACGTTCTCGGGCTCATGGGGATACCACCGCGACGAGTCAAGCTGGAAGAGCGTCGAAATGCTCGTGCAGATGCTCATAGACACAGTCAGCAAGGGCGGCAACCTCCTGTTGAACGTCGGCCCGACCGGACGCGGCGAATTCGACGAGCGCGCGCTTGACAGGCTCCGCGGCCTGGGCGAGTGGATGAAGCGCCACTCGCGCTCCATCTACGGCTGCACCGAGGCCCCGGACGGCTTCAAGGCGCCGCAGGACTGCCGCCTCACCTGGAACCCGAAGACGAAGCGCATGTATGTCCATGTCTTCGCCTGGCCCTTCAAGGTACTCCACCTCGACGGATTCGCCGGAAAGGTTGAATACGCGCAGCTCCTCAACGACGCCTCGGAGATCACGATGAAGGGCCTTGAAGAGTGGCAGTCGCACTCAGATGACAAGACAAAGAACTGTCTAAATCTTGATCTGCCGGTACAGAAACCAAACGTCACCGTGCCGGTCATCGAGCTGTTCATGAAGTAAAAAAGAAGAAAACCACAGAGAACACTGAGATAAATGCTCTGTGTCCTCAAATCTATGAAAGCATTCTTTCATAAATAATCCCATTTTTTCCCGAGGGCACAAAGAAGAAATGCTTCCGTATATCTTTGACATAACTGTTTTCCTCTCTGTGATCTCTGTGGTGAATTTTTTCAATTCGAATAAAAGGGATTCCCATGAAACACCATCTCAGATTCAGGCAGATCCACCTGGACTTCCACACGTCGCCGAAGATTCCGGGAATCGGGGCGAAGTTTGACAGGAAGGAATGGCAGAGGACATTGAAGGAAGGGCATGTGGACTCCGTCACCACATTCTCGAAGTGCCACCACGGCTGGAGCTACCATCCGACTAAGGTCGGCAAGATGCATCCACACCTCAAGTTCGACCTTCTCAGGGCGCAGTATGAGGCGTCTAAGGAGATCGGGGTCAACGTCCCCCTCTACATTTCCGCCGGAGTGGACAATGTCTGCTCCTACGAGCATCCGGAGTGGCGCGAGGTCGGATTCGACGGCACATACACCGGATGGGCGCGCAGAGTCGTCGACGCCGGTTTCCACAAGATGTGCTTCAACTCCCCATACTTGGACTACCTATGCGCGCAGATCCGCGAGGCGGTCAGTCTCTTCCCGGAGGCCGACGGAGTCTTCCTGGACATAATCTACCAAGGGCAGTGCTGCTGCCGATGGTGCCTGGATCTGATGGAGGAGCACGGCTGGGATGCGACTCTGGAGGCGGACAGGCAGAAATGCGCGAAGCTCGGCCTGGAAAGATACTACCGCGAGACCACAGAGGCCGTCCGCTGCGACAACAAGGACTATCCGGTCTTCCACAACAGCGGCCACATAACCGTCGGGAACCGCGCCGTCCTCAAATATTTCAGCCATCTCGAACTGGAGTCCCTGCCTACCGGCGGCTGGGGCTACGACCATTTCCCGATGTCCGCGAAATACTGCCAGAACCTCGGCCTCGACTTCCTGGGTATGACCGGGAAGTTCCACACCACCTGGGGCGAGTTCGGCGGCTTCAAGCATCCCAACGCACTGAGATACGAATGCGCCGCGATGCTCGCGCACGGCTCGAAATGCAGCGTCGGCGACCAGCTCCATCCCTCGGGCAAGCTCGACGAGAGCACATACAGGCTCATCGGCGCGGCATACAAGGAGGTTGAAGAAAAGGAGAAATGGTGCGACAACGCCACAAGCGTCGTTGATGTCGCCATCCTTTCCAGCGCCTCCACCTGCGACGGACACGGCAGGGAGGCCAGCTCCGACACCGGCGCAGCACGCATGCTCCTGGAAAACCAGATCCTCTTCGACTTCATAGACTCGTCCGAGGCGAACCTCGCCAGATACAAGGCGATCATCCTCCCGGACGATGTATGCGTCGGCCCCGAACTGGAGAAGAAGCTCAGGAAATATCTCGCCGGCGGCGGCAGGCTGATGCTCACCTGGAAGAGCGGCCTTAAGACGGACGGCAGCGGCTTCCTGTTCGACATCGGAGGCAAATGCCTCGGCGAGAACGGATTCCAGCCGGATTTCGTCCTGCCGGAGAAGAACCTCAGGCCCTCTTTCGTGGACTCTCCGCTGGTGATGTATGTTAAATCCATGAAGGTCAAACGCACAAACGGCAGATCGCTAGGCCAGGTCTACAACCCGTATTTCAACAGGGACTTCCGCCACTTCTGCTCCCACCAGCACACCCCGCCGGAGCTGAAGCCGTCCGGCTTCGACGCCGGCATCCTCAACGGCAGCATACTTTACCTTGCCCATCCCGTATTCAGCATCTACAGGGGCTTCGGCGCGGTCGCATACAAGGAATATGCCATGAACGCTCTCAAAATGCTCCTCGGCGCGGAAAACATGACGCTGCTCACCAATCTGCCGTCCACGGCGCGCGCCACCCTGATGGAGCAGAAGAGGGAAAAACGCTGGATACTCCATCTTCTCTACGCCGGCACCGTAAACCGCGGCGGGGAAATGCATCTCCCCGGCGGCACCAGCGGGCCGATGAGGAGTGTCGAAGTCATCGAGGACCTGCTTCCGCTGCACAATGTCGAGGTCACTGTCACGCTTCCTAGGAAAATCAGGAAGGTGACCCTCGAGCCGCAGGGCAGGGAAATCCCGTTCGAGGCGGACAGCTTTGGCAGGATCAGCCTGAAAATCGACTCGTTCACCTGCCACCAGATGGTGGTGATAACCTGAAACAGGGCAATTTCCAAGTTCCAATAGCCAAATCACAAATAATTTCAAAAAAAATCAAGCTCCAAATAATGCAATTATATGCTTGGATTTTGAAATTTGGGATTTGAAGTTCATTTGGAATTTGGTGCTTGTGGGTTTGGAACTTCATACATCAAGGAATCTAGGCTCTCAGAATTAACGATATTAAGGAGGTCCCCATGAAGTCTCTACACCGGTTGAAGACAGTGGCGCTGGCCGCGGCGTTGTCAGCGGCGTCGGCCGCCGTCTGCGCGCAGGAGCAGGCCAAGCTTAAGATCGCCGTGATCCCGAAGGGGACAACCCACGTCTTCTGGAAGAGCATCCACGCCGGCGCCGCGAAGGCCGCTAAGGAGTTCGGCGTGGAGATAATCTGGCAGGGGCCGCAGAAGGAGGACGACCGCAACATGCAGATACAGGTCGTCCAGAACTTCATCAGCCGCAAGGTCGACGCGATCGTCCTGGCCCCGCTCGACGACCAGGCGCTCATCAGGCCGGTCGAGACCGCCAAGGAGAAGGGCATCAAGGTCGTGATCATCGATTCGGCCATCAAGACGAAGAGCTATTCCAGCTTCGTCGCTACCGACAACTACAAGGGAGGGAAGCTCTGCGCCCAGCGGCTTGCGGAAGTCCTCGGCGGCGAGGGCAATGCGCTCATGATGCGCTACAGCGAAGGCTCCGCCAGCACGAACGAGCGCGAGCAGGGTTTCCTGGACGGCATGAAGGAGTTCGCCCCCAAGGTCAGGCTGGTCTCGGTCAACCAGTATGCGGGCGCGACCGCGGAGAGCGCATTCAAGACCGCGCAGAACCTCCTCAACCGCTTCGGCGCCGACCTCGCGGGTGTCTTCTGCCCCAACGAGTCCTCCACCTTCGGGATGCTCAGGGCGCTCCAGACCTCCGGCAAGGCCGGCAAGGTGAAGTTCGTCGGCTTCGACCTAAGCGATCCGTTGAAGGCCGCGCTCGAGAAGGGCGAGATCAACGGCCTCGCCCAGCAGGACCCCTTCAAGATGGGATACCTCGGAGTCAAGACCGCCGTCGACGCCGTCCAGGGCAGGAAAATCGAGGAGCGCATCGACACCGGAATTGAGATGCTCACGAAAGACAACATGAACGACGAGAAGATGAAGGCCCTCCTCAACCCCGAAATCGAAAAGTGGCTGGGCAACGAGTGAAGCAAGTGGCGGATACCGGATGCCAGGTTACTGTGCGCGGTCATTATTGCCCGCACCTAATTCCGAATGATTCATGTCGATGCAAATTCCAAACTTGGACAGGGCATCCTGATAGTGGGCCTGCCCCTCTTTGCCGCCGGACTATACTTTCAAACCATGGAATTTGCCCGTTCATTCAGAAGCTGCTTCTGGCCTAGCGTCCAAGGAACAATTATTTCCTCCGAATATGAAAGGACGATGACCATGCACGGCGGCCATTCCACGGCTAAAATACGCTACAAATATACCGTCGGCGGGACGGAATATGAGAACGACAAGATCGAGTTCGGCCTGTACCGGGGAATCATGACATGGGGCCATGCCGACAGGCTCATCAACAGGTTTCCGGACGGCCGGCAGGTTGAAATCTATTATGATCCTTCGCGGCCCTCGCTCTCCTCGCTTGTCTGCGGCGGAATAGGCTGGGAGGATGTCTTCATGTTCCCGATCTGCGCGGCTGGAATCATATATGGCATGAAGAATCTCCGGATTTTTATAAAATGGCTGGCAGGAAGGATATTGCATCCCTCACATGGGTGGTAGGAGAGAAAAACTGTTTACTAATCGCCTCATAATAATATGGACACCACCGACCTTGCGTCGGCGGTGAACATGACGGGGGAGCAGGTCAGCCATTTCACTGCTGAATCCCCAGTCATGTCCACCGCCGGGATGAACCCGCCGGCGCCTCCATACAATTTCGAGACGATTAGTAAAAGAGTTCGGCGGCGGCCGCTTGAAGTCGGACTTATCATGGACTGCTCCTGACAAATGCCGGTTTTAGAGCTGAAATACATCAGAAAATCTTTCGGCGCGGTGCAGGCGCTGAAAGGCGTCAACCTTTCCGTAGGCAGGGGCGAGGTGCACGCACTCGTCGGCGAAAACGGCGCCGGCAAGAGCACGCTGATGAAGATACTGAGCGGCGCATACCATGCCGACTCCGGTGAAATCGTCCTGAACGGAAAGCCCTGCGTAATCACCAGCCCCGCGCAAGGACGGCAGGCCGGCATCGCGATGATATACCAGGAGCTGAACATCTGCCCCGACATCACCGTCGCCGAGAACATCTGCCTCGGGATCGAGCCGTCAAAGGCGGGATTCATCAGGATCGACAGGAAGAAGGTCGCCGACTGCCTTGAAAGCCTGGGCCGCCAAGACATCGACCTCGACAGGAACGCCGGCGCATACAAGATCGGCGTCCAGCAGGTGATCGAGATCGCCAGGGCCATCTACAGCGACGCGTCGGTCATCATCATGGACGAGCCCACAAGCTCGCTTTCCTCCGAGGACACGGCCGCGCTATTCAGGACGATCGGCAGGCTCAAGGAAAAGGGCATCTCCATCATCTACATAAGCCATTTCCTCGAGGAGGTGAAGGAGATATCCGATTCGTTCACCGTGCTCAGGGACGGCGAAAGCGTGGCGGCCGGCAAAACTGCGGACTGCTCGATCTCGGAAATCGTGGAATTCATGGTCGGCAGGAAGCTCGACGAGCTTTACCACAAAGTCCCGCACGAACTTGGCCGGACCGTCTTCGATGTCTCCAGGCTTTCAGGAGCTGAAGGCCTGCCCGCCAATGTCTCGTTCAGCCTGCGCAGGGGGGAGGTTTTCGGAATCGCGGGACTCGTAGGCTCCGGCCGGACAGAGACGCTGAGGAGCATCTTCGGTCTCGACAAGGCCGCCTCCGGGGAAATCACACTCAAGGACGGCGCAAGGCTCAAAACGCAGCTCCTCTCGCCCCGGCGCTCGCTCGACTCCGGCCTTGACATGCTAAGCGAAAACCGCAAGGAGGAAGGCCTCGCCACGTCCATGAGCATCTCCGACAACATCACGCTCTCCAAGCTCGGCGAATTCGCGAAATTCGCATTCTTGAATCTCAGGGAGGAGTTCGAGAAGGCGTCGCAATGGTGCTCCGACCTCGGAATAAAATGCCGCGGCGCCGGCCAGCCGGTGTCGGCCCTCTCGGGCGGAAACCAGCAGAAGGTGGCAATCGCCAGGATGCTCAACCACGACAGCGACATCTTCCTCATGGACGAGCCGACCCGGGGAATCGACGTCGGCAGCAAGGCCGAAATATACGGCCTGATCATGAAGCTCGTCCAGAAGGGCAAGTCGGTCGTAATTGTCAGCTCATACCTCCCCGAACTTCTCGGAATCTGCGACACAATCGCGGTCATGCACCGCGGCAGAATGTCCAGCCCCAGGCCGGCGTCCGAATGGGACGAGCACGAAATCATGCTCTTCGCCACATCAGGCGCCGACTACCCAACTATCCTCGAAGAATGATCCTGTCAGTTGTTTCCGGCCTTCTTAATCCCGAGGATATTGTCCAGCCAGCGGAACGCGCGGCGGTCGAACTCGGCACACCAGTCGTGGCCGAGGCCGTCGAGGGAGACCATAATCTTTTCCTTCCCCCCCCAGCGGTTGAACGCGGCGAAGACGCTGTATGGCGGCGAGACCGGATCTATCAGGCCGGCGTTGAACATCACCGGGCATTGGGCGTCGGGCGCGAAGTTCATCGGATCGTAGTAGGCCATGCATCTGTCGGCGGGCTCGCTGAAGACGGGCGGTGCGCCCGCCACATCCATGCCGTCGCCGAGGACCAGCCCCGGATCCGGATTCTTGTCCCCCGGCATCGCGTAGCCGTTCAGCCGCGTAACCCAGCGCAGATGCGGCCAGTTCGGAGAGTTGGCGATCGCCACGACGGCCGCGGCGACGCGCTGATCAAGCGCCGAGACGACGATGGAAAGGCGTCCGCCCTGGCTGCCGCCGACGACGACAATCCGTTTGGGATCGACGTCCGGCCGCGACACCAGATAGTTTATCCCCTGCCATGCCCGCAGATAGACGTTGCGGAAATAATATTTCTCGGGCGGTTCGAATATCCATGAGTCGTTGTAGCCGGGCAGAGGTTCATACTTCGGAAGGTCGACCTCCTGGCCGTGGATCTGGATGTCGAGGGAGAGGTAGCCGTGGCGCGCATGCTCCAGCGGCCTAGGACGGGCCGCGAATCCCGCACCTGGAAGAACGAGCATCGCCGGGAAAGGCCCCTTCCCTTCCGGCTTCGCGAGCCATCCGTAAACTCTTCCCCCGCCGGGACCTGCGAAGTCCACCTTGCAGGATTCAACTTTTTCGCAGCGACGGCCTTCCGGATCGAAGTCCGGCGGAAGGCATGCGCCCTTCACGTTGTATTCGTTGATCTCCTCTGACCCGAAGACCTGCATCGGGCCTTCCTTCGGATCCAGCGGAACCTTGGCCAGCTCCGCCTTGCCCTTCTCCCAAAAATCCCCGAAGTCGGCGGGGCGCGTCTCGGCCAGCGGCATCTGGTCGGCCTTCCATCCGAAAGTGCAGACTCCGCGGACAGGCCTCTTCTTCAAGGGCTCCTTCTCCGAATTCTCCATGCCCGTATCCAGTTCGACGCGGAGGTCGTAGAAGCCGGGATGCAGTCCGGCGGTTGCAATGGAAATCAGGAAGCGGTTTGAAAGCTGGGGCTCGGCTGTTCCGTCGCGGAACGGCTTGCTGACGGCGTTCCTGTGGAGGCGCCAGCGCAGCGCCGACGAGCGGAGCCCTGCCTGGCAGACTATCTCAATCTTTTCCCCGGACTTGAAAAGCATGTCCTCGGACTGCGTGCTTCGGAAACTGAGAAACGGAGTCTGCGGCGGAGAACAGCCGTCCGCCCAAGGCCATGCGAGATTATGGTTCATTGCCAATCCTTTTCCGTTAATAGCCATACATGTCGCTGCAATCCCTGCCGATACAAGCAGGCATTTCCAGTGTCTATTTATCTTTACCATAATTATTTGGACTTCTATGCTTTGAATGTTTTAAATTCCAAACCTTCAAGCACCAAATTCCAATTAAATCTCAAGCCTCAAACTTCAATATCCAAACTCTGAACCGCGCCGGTTGGAATTTGTGCATTGGAAGTTGTTCGGGATTTGGATTTTGATCTTGGAATTTGGGTTGCGGATGCAGCCCGGCTCAGCAGTATTCCTTGGCCTTCTGGAAGGCCGCGGGCATTTCTTCGCGGTGGATCGAGAGCAGCTCCTTCCAGAGTTTTCGGGTTCCGGGCTCGTTCTGGTGCAACGGATACGCAAAGAGGGCCTGCGCGAATATTTTGGGATCTCCCGTGGCGATGGCGTCGCCGAGAAGCGTCTGGTGCATCGAGAGGGCCGTCATGATGCCGTGGAAGCAGTCCGGCACTTCGAGTCCGCGGTCGGGATGGACGCCGTCCTTGTCCAGCGTAAAAGAATATTCGAGTACCGTCCGATCCTTGAAACCTTTCACGGCCCCACGGTTCGGCAGGCTTGCAGCAAGCCATTCGCGCCTGCGTCCGCTGAGGCCGCGCAGGACCACAGCCGCCGCGTCCTCCGGCGCCGCCGCGAAATGCGGATTGGCCAGCCTGTCCTTCGCCCAGAAGGACGACGGCAGGTCCATGTCCAGATGGGCGCGGAACTCCTTGTCTATCTTCGCGCGCGCCGCCGCCTGATCCCGCGCGGCCTTCTCGATCTGTGCGACAGTCTTCATCTTGCGCCTGCCGCCCGTAGGATGCATATAGACTTCGGGGTATAAGTGGGCGAATCCGTCTCCTTCGGTCGAAAAGACGACGTATCCGAAGCGGCGCCGCATCTCCGCGAGAAGTCCGAGCTGGCGCCGGATATATTTTTCCGCGTGCTGGAACTTCGGTATCCTGCACGGCTCCCAGCCCTTGCGGCCGATGCTTTTGTCGATGAGCTTGTAGACATCCTGCCCCTTGTATGACCCGCGCAGTAGAATGCTGCAGTGGTTGACGCCGGCGCACGCCACGTCCTCGAACTCGCAATACATGTCCTTGTTGAAAATAAGGCGGGCCAGATCCCAGCGGTGGTTCGTGAAGCCGCCGCAGATTCCGAGCGCACGTATCTTCGTATGGTTGTTCACCATCCCGCTGTAGACGGCGACGGGATTCGCGTAGTCGAAGAGCCAGGCATTCGGACAGTGCTTCTCCATTTTCCGGGCGATGTCAAGGACTATGGTGCCGCCTGTGACGGACCGGAATGCGCCGCTCGCCGAAATCTGATCCGAGCCGAAGAGACCGTGACGTACGCAGGCTTGGTCGCTCAGCGCATTGACCTTGTGCGACCCGACAGGGAAGCTGATGCTGACGACGTCCGCTCCGGGCAGGGCTTTCTCAAGCTTGTCCGTCCAAACAATCTTGCAACCCGCCTTCGCGAACTCGGGCGTCCGCATGATCAATTTCCCAACAGTCTCCGCGCGAGGGAGGTTGAAGTCCACCAGCCTGATCTCGCCAGAACCTATCACCGCAGGATCCTGCAGCGCCCCGCGAACAATCGGCAGAGTCCTGAACGACCCGCCGCCAACGAACACGACATTCATCTATGATCTCCTAAGTTTTCTATTTTTTGATTATTGGCGCTTGGAATTTTAGTTGCGGCGGGTGCAGCCCGCCTTACTTGAACTCCTCCTCGAACTTCGGCGACAGCGATATAGGAGCGGTCTTCTGCAGGCCGGTCCTTCCCCTCGCCTTTAGAAGCGCATCTATCATCGCGTTCACCGCCTCCCTAACGTCGAAACCGATCCTCTTGATCGGGATGACCGACGTGACCGGATTAGGCCAGTTGCAGTGAGCGACGATCTCCAGGTCTTCAGGAACCGCCACCCTCGAACGGAAGACTCCCGCAAGGGCGTGGTCGACAAGATTGTCGTCGGTTATTATCAGCCCGTTGGGCCGCTTTCCCTGTTGTAGATCCAACAGAATCCTGCAGATGTTGGAGGCGCCCTCCCTGGAGCTCATGCCCACTGGAATGAACCACTGCTCCGGAGACTCCATCTGAAACTTTTCCCTTCCAGAAAGGAATTTGTCCAGAAGCGGACTCCTGTCCTGCGAAAGAACCGCTATCCGCCTCTTCCCCCTTGAAACGAGATAGGCTGACGCCTTGTAGGCATATGCGGCCTGGTCGAAATGGACGACCGTAGAACCGTTAACCACCGGGACACCGGGAAAACGCTGTATTTGACATGAGTCCGGCAGCGACGGCATCGAAACGTGGGCTACTCCGCCGATCCTCATATCCTCCATCTGCGAAAGGACTTTACGGTAGTCAGGATTGTCCTCATGGGGTTCGAACGACTGGAAAACCTCGAAGTCCACCCCCTTCTTCGCGGACTCATCGCCAAGGACAGCCATTATCGTCTGGAGATACCGGTTATGCTGCAGCGCATCCTTCGGCATTAACAGCGCAAAACGGCTTAGTATCGGGGGCTTCTCTGTGACAAAGACTCCCGCCCTCTCCCTTCCCACGACCAGCCCGCTGTGTTTCAGCAGCTTGATGCACGCATTAATAGTGATGTAGCTCACCTTGTGAATCTTCTCAAGCTCCTGATACGTCGGAAGCTTACCGCCCGCAGGATACTTCCCGGACGCAATGTCCGTGCATATCGCCCTGGTCACCCTTTGAAGCTTGTTCATAAGCAACTGTATCCTTACGCTTGATTGAGCCTAATGACCGCAGTCGAAAATATGATTTATGTCAATTGACCATAATAATAAGTCTGTTTACATACATATATTCCTTTAACATATATATTCAATGCTTACCCATTAAATATTTTGATTTTTTAAAATCAATGCTTGAAAATATCCATTCTGAATATATAATCATGGGCTTGTATATATTTATAAATTGAAGAGGAAAAACATCAAAAATCAAGGAGTAACGGCATGAACGCCGCGGGAATCGCGAAAAAGCTCTTGTTCGCCGCCGGATGCTCGGCGGGGTTGTTTTTGGCGCAGTCTTCCTTCGGAGTTGATGCTCCACCCCCCCAGGCGGAGTCATACCGGGCGGAGGCCCGCGGCTTCGGTTCCGTCGAGGTGACGCTCCGCCCTCTCGGGGAGAAGAAAGACTCATCCCTGACCACCTTCGCCGCGCAGGACGCGGAGCATGCGAAAATCATCGCTTCGAAACGTCTGGCCGACATGCTCGGCTTCGGCGACATCAAGTTGGCAGCCGACAACAAGCTCCCCGGCACTACTCTCGAGCTTGATGGTGCCGGCTGCTGGCTGCTGGGGCTCAATGGCGCGGAATTCCTCGAGCTTTTCGCACCGACATGGGATATTCTTGCGAAATTCGCAAAGGACTGCGGAGCAGACGCTTGGAAACCGGTACCATCCAGGGCCTACCCGCGCTGGCTGGACTGCTTCGACAACGCCGGCCCGGGCATCTGGTGGGGCGGCGGCGGCGCGCCGGTGGACATCCCCTCCGAGTTCCCTTGGATCAAGGAGCGCGGCATCGCATTCAACTTCCACCCGCCCAACGAGGGGCGCTATGTGGCGCCGGGCGTGCTCGACACGACGCAGACCGACTGGTTCTCGGCAATGGCCGCCCGCTTCGACATCCCGTTCCGTGTCCACTGCTGGGAGCAGAAGCCCGTCTGGCTGTGGAACCGCGAGACACTGCCGTATGTGCGCCGGATTCCAGGCTACGGCCAAGGGAGGTTCGGCTATCCGAACAACGCCAGGGATTCCCTTTTCAGCATACCATACGGATCCGAACCGGTCTCGGCGAGCGATCCCTACACGCACGATTTCAGACAGCGCTTCATGAAGGGCTTGAGCAATGACCCCAACTTCCTCGGCTCCAAGGCGGTGTCCGAAATTCCAAATGCCGGGATCGGCATCTTGGCCGCAGTAGGAGGAATGCCTGAGACGAAGGCCTATTGGCATTGCTATCTGGTGAATGTGCTGGGGTTGGATCTGCCAAGGGTCGGCCTATTGCACCATGGCCGCCGGGACTTCTACAAAAGCTGGGAACAGGTCGAAGTGCCAAAGCCGCACGACTTCCTCGGCATGGACAGCGACAGCTTGGACATAACGGGCATCTGGGAGGGGAAGGCCGACCGTAACTTCAAAGGCGTTGAAGAGAAATGGTTCGCACCTGAGGCGATTGACGACAGCGGGTGGGTTCCTGTGCACTGCAACGAACAGATGCTGTTCCTATACCGAGGAGGGCAGCATGGCGGCATCAAGCACGCCGACTACTGGCTGCGCCGCAGAATACTTCTGAACGGACATCAGCTCGCGCGCCTGCGCTATCTTTATCTGATGCGGCCGGAGAATCATGGCGGCGGGAAAAAATATTGCGACGCCTATCTGAACGGTGCACCTCTCGCCCAAGTTACTCCGGACAGTTCTCAGATGATCGCCTTCGAATTGGGCGCTTCGACGAAGGAGGGCGAGAATCTGCTTTTCCTGCGCATGGAAGGGGAGCCGCCGGCAGGCCCCGTGCTTCTCGGCCCGCTGCCGCCGCGCCCCTACCCGCACATGACGCCGCCGGAGAACCGCCGCTGGTTCGACGCGACCAACTTCTCCGCCTGGCTGCGGATGCGCGGGGTCGAGCAGACCCTGCAGGCGATGCGCGCCGCCGATCCCAATCGTCCTCTGAAGATGATGGCCACCATCAACATGCTCGACATGTCCACCGAGCTTTGCGAGCGCTACGGCGCCTACCAGCACGACACCGGCGGCTCCGGCGGCTATTGGTGCCCGATGACCGGTGCGAGGCTTGCCCGCAGCCATGGCTTCCCCTGGAGCTGCGAGCAGGGCGGCCCGCCGCGCGACGCCGCCGACTTCCAGTCCCAGATCACCTTCTATCTCATGTACGGCAACGACGCTGTTGATCTCGTCTTCGCCACCACGCACTACAAGGACAAGCCTGACATCGCCGCTTGGTTCGACAAGAACCTCGAACTCATCAAGTGCATCGGCAAGATGCATCTGCCGACTCCGAAGATCGGCGTCCTGCGCTCCACCCGCGCCACGCGCCTCGGGTTCAGCGAGCCCTGGAACTGGGACATGGCCCGCGGCGCGCTCCAGGGCGTGGGACGCAACTTCGCCTATGTCGAGGTGCCCGACATCCTCAACGGCACGATCGACCGGTTCCCGGTCGTGATGGACTGCGGCACCGTAATCCTCGACGCCGACGAGGTCGAGGGAATCAAACGCTACGTCGAGCGCGGCGGCGTCTTCATCGCCCAGCACCACACCGGCCGCCACTCGCCCGAACAGGCCGACGCCTGGCCGCTGGCCGCGTCGCTGGGCCTCAAGGTCATCCCCAAATGGATGAGCGACGAAAACTTCAACAAATGGGCCGACGCCAAGATCAGGTTCGATGCCGGCCAGAATCTGATGCCCAGCCTGCGCGGCAAGGAGATATTCGGCAGCGGCGTCGCCATCGACTGGCAGAACAAGGAGAACTCCGGCGCCGTCGCATACACCCCGGCGGATCAGGCCGGCGCGGACGTCCGGCCGGTGGCGACATGGCTCGATGACGGCAGCATGGCCGTCGCCGAAGCGCGGCTGGGCCGCGGCAGAGTCATCCTGCTCGGCACCATCTTTTTCACCAGGATGCGCGACGCCAACGGAATCTGGGTCAACGAGGCGGAGCGCGGAAAGCTGCTCGACGAGTTCCTTGCCGGCGTCGGCGTCGGGCGCGACAGCTGGGCCGAGGGCGTCTGGGCCGAGATATGGCGCAGCAAAAACGGGGTCTACGACCTCTACCCGGTCGCCCGGATGACCCGCGGCGACAAGACGCCGGCCAAGGCCAGCGCACAGGTGGCGCTGCGCCGCGCACATCCCGTCAGCGAACTTGTCGAAGTCAGCGCCCTGGGCCATCCCAAGGTGAAGGTCGAGAACAGGGACGGCAGAATTATCCTGCCGGACGCCGAATACGGCCAGATGCAGTCCCGGGTCTTCATCGCGCCGCGAGCCGAAATCGCCCGCTCGGGACTCGACTGGTTCCAGGCGCAGTCGAATATCTGGCGCGCCCTGCCCCCGCTGCCGCCCCTTACCAAGCCGGTTCCGATCCAGACGCCTGACGACGTGATTCCTGCCGCCGAAGGCTGGCGTATGAGCGTCGAATCCACGGCAGAAGACTGGATGCTGCCGGACTTCGCCGATGCCGGATGGAAGACCGTCAAGCTGGGCACTTTTGCCGCCCTGGGCCTCCCCGAGCAATCCTTGGCACGCTTCCGCAAGACGATAGACATCCCCGCCGGATGGCAGGAAAGGCAGATCAACCTTCAATTCAACGCCGACGGCTGGTTCTGGGGCCTGGGGCCCGAAGGCCGCCTGTGGGTAAGTATTCAGCGAAGTATGTAGCCAGCCTCAAGACAGCTGGCTTCTTTTCTT
>CAZWRV010000116.1:0-18109 GCA_964636325.1 uncultured Victivallaceae bacterium
ATAAGTCGTTGATTATCAACATTTCAATTTTTCCAACTGTTTAAAACGAGTTTGATAAAAGCCTGTTTCATTGCAGGAAAGCTTCGCAGCAGGAAAGCCGGCAGTTGCCTACGGCCTTTCGATTTCGACTGCGACGCTTTCGGCGGAGCTGAGTGCGCCGGGCTTGTCGACCGTGACCTTGACCGAGACGACGCCTTTCTGGGCGAGGCAGATTGCGGCGATGCCTTCGGCGACGGCCTCGATGAGCCTGCAGCTGGAACCTTCGGCGAACTTCATGATTTCGTTCTTGATGGTCTTGTAGTTGACGGTGTCTGCGAGCCGGTCGGAGACGCCGGCCCTGCGAAGTTCGCATGACATGGCAACATTTATTACGAGCTTCTGCGTGCGTGCGCGCTCCTTGGCGTATGTGCCGATGACGGTTTCAGCCGACAAGTTTCTGATGATGATCCTATCCATTGAGATGCTCTCCTCCATCGACGAACAATATCTGCCCTGTTATCGAATCCTGCGAGGCCAGGAATATGCATGCCGCAGCGACGTCCTCCGGGGAAGGCGCCTTTCTCAGCGGCATCCTGCTGAGATGCTTCCTCATGGTCAGGTGGCTGCCTGCCGGGGGCATGACAGCGCCTGGCGCGACCGCGCTGACGCGTATCCCCGGCGCGAGGCTTTTCGCGAGTGCGATAGTGGCCTCCGCCAGCATCTTCTTAGAGAGCTCATAGCTGCCGTCGCGGGCCGTGCTGCGGCAGATTCTCTCGTCCAGGATGTTGATTATAGCCCCACCGGATATTTTCTGGGCGGCGAACTCTTGCGCCAGCGAAAGCGGTGCGGCGAGGTTCACCGTGAAATGGGATGCGATATCCGCAGCCCCCTCCATGGCCAGCGGCATCGGGCGGTATACGGACGCGTTGCAGACCAGGATGTCGATCCTGCCGCATGCCTTGAAAATCCGGCCTGCCGCTTCCGGTTCGGCCAGGTCCTCGCATACAACCGAATGGCCCGCCCGGCTTCCACCGAGCTCTTCAAGCAGCTTGAAGGCATCCACCTTGGAGCGGTTGCAATGGATCGCGACCTTGAATCCGGCGGAAGCGAACGCCTTTGAGATCGCGCGGCCTATGCGCACGGCGCCTCCGGTGACCAGGACACGTTTCCCTTGGAGCCTCATTCATTTCCGTTGTTTAGAGTTCTATGCTTTAAGCGTTTAAATTCCAAACCTTCAAAATCCCGGCATTTCTCGAGCTTGATTTTAGCCGCGTATGGAAAGAGTTCCGCATAAAGTATCCTGGCCTTGTAGGAACGGGGGTCCAGGTATACGGCCCTTTCCGCGAGCTTCCTCGCCTCGTCGAGGCGGCGCTCCTTCATAAGCGCCCTCGCCTTTTGTTCCAGCCGGAGCGCCTCCGTCACCTCATCCTGCGTGATGACCTTGAAGAGGGAATACTTCATCGAGATGAAGCTGTAATCCGGGGGCGGCTCGATCTCGTGGAAGCCGCGGAGGGTCGACTTCTCCTTCTTGTAATACATCCTGTAGACGAGGGAAGACGTCTCGATCCTCGGGGCCGCGGCGCAGTATCTCGAGGAATACGGGAGCATGTCTCCGAATGTTCCGCGGTCGAAGACGAAGAACTTCGCGCCCTTGTCCACGCAGAATCTGTGGAAGCTCTTCTCGTCGCCGTGGTAAAGCTCCCTGAGGTATTCCTCGACGTCGTTCCTGGTCCTGGGGATCTCGAACTTCGGCTGCAGGACGATGCCAGTGCCGCAGTACGCCTTGAGCATGGGCGAAATTGTGAATTCCGCAAGTACGCGGGTTCCATCCAGATGTGCGCCGCGGAGCCATTGGATCAGGCCGATGGTCTCGACAGGATATTCGCGCGAGTAGCTCCTTCCGCCTTCCTGGACCAGCCTGGCGGAGACATCCACCTCGGCTATCACCACGAGGACGGCGGCCGAGGCAAGAAGGGCCTTGGCCCACCTCCTCCGCAATGCCCTGTGGATGCAGTGGAATACCAACGGCAGCGCGATGCAAAGGAATATTATGCACAGCACATGGAAACGCACCATCATCACGTACAGGATGAAAAAGAAGGCGGCCATCGCCGCGGGGAATATCCATAGGCCGGCGCCGCGCAGGAGCGATTTCCTTGTCCTGTGCGCGGCGAAAGCCGTGCCGAGGAGCAGGACAAGTACGTACGGCGCCGCAGGAAAGATGTTCCGTGTCAGGCCCATGTCCGCCGAATGGAGCGCCGGCGTCCAGAGGATTCTGGCATCGAAGTCGAGTAGGTTCGGATCGGCAGGAAGGACGTTCCTGAACTTTATCTTCGCCTTGAGGAGTGAAGCGAAGTGGCTGTAGTTCTCGCCGTATGATGAAGCTTTGGAAACCGCGAACCAGGCGCCGGCAAAGACAGCCGCGCATGCGAGGGCCAGCAGCAGCCTGCGGATACTTCCGTCTCCCCTCCGCGAAAGGAACGCGAGGATCAGCAGCGAAGGGAATATCATTGCCATCGCAGGCGAAAGGACGAAGCCGTGGTATCGCAGATAAGGCACGGCGATGCCTGCCAGGGCGGCCGCCACGTATGCCCACAGGTTGAGCAGCATCCTCTTCCTGCCGGGAACGCCGCCGAGCGCGAGCCGCAGGAGCTCATACAGCATCCATGCGGCCAGGACGAGCTGGGTCATGTCCCAGGTTGCGAGCGCGAGGAAGAGAGCCGCTCCGAAGAGAATCAGTTTGAACGGCCGGGGACGCCGTAGATGCCAGAAATACAGGAAGAACGACGCGGTGATGAACGGCATGGCCATCAGTTCGCAGATGAGGTCCTGCCCGGTGGCGCGAGAGACCGCCGCGGGTGATGCCGCATATATCAGCGATCCGGCAAGCGAAAGCCAGAAGGGGCATCGCAGGGCCATGAGCCAAAGGAATATGAATCCGGCCGCGAGGCTTACCCAGAGCCGGATCTGGAACCTTATCCAGCTGCTGAAGTCCGGATTGTCCTCGTACGAAGCCTCCTCCGGCGTGGGCGGCCTTCCCGGAAGGACAAGATTCTTGAGCCTGTAGCCCCATCCGAGGAAGTATTCGATCCCGAGGGGGAACTGTTCGGAGACCTTCACGTCCTCCAGGCCCGCAAGAAGCTTGTCGTGTTCGGGGATACCCTCGCCTTTCGCGACCGACAGCGCATATGAATACACCATCGCGCTCTCGTATGTGAAAGGCATGAATCCCTTGAAGCGCTCGGCCTCGGCGCTGAAGTGATACCATCGGAAGAGGAACGCGGCTGAGACGGCTGCGAGGAAACCTGCGGCGCAGAGGATGTAAATATTCAGCGAGCTACGCCATTTCGCTGAATATTTCCATTTGACAGTATTCACCTGAACTCTCTTCTGAGCCTCGCCGGCGCAATCTTCAGTTCGTCCCTGTATTTCGCGACGGTGCGCCTCGCCACGGGGATGCCTTCCTTGTTGAGTATCTCGGTGATCTCCTGGTCGGAGAGCGGATTGGATGTGTCCTCCTTCGCGATCATGTCCCTTATCTTCTCCATGACGCTCTTGTTGGCGATCTGCTCCCCGGCGCTGGAGGTGAATCCGGCGGAGAAGAAGAACTTCAGCGGGCGCAGCCCGGCGGGGGTCTGGATGAACTTGTTGGCGATGGCCCTGCTGACCGTGGTCTCGTGGACGCCGAGCTTGTCGGCGACCTGCTGCATGGTCAGGGGATGGAGGTGCTCAGAGCCCTTGTCGAAGAAGTCCTGCTGGGTGTCTACTATTATCTCGCTGATCCTGACGAGGGTGTCCTTCCTCTGCTCCAGGCTTTTGATGAGCATCTTCGCCTGGCCGAGCTTGTCCCTGATGTATTCCTTGTCCTCCTTGGAGACCATGGGGTCGTCGAGCTTCTTTATATAGAACTCCGAGAGCCTGACGCGCGGAAAGTTCTCGTTCCGCGGAACCACCGTGTAGGCGCCGTCCCTCTTCTCGACCGTGATTTCCGGTATTATGTAGACGGGATTGTCGGCGGCGAGCGCGGTTCCGGGATGCACGCTGAGTGTCTTTATCTCGTCCACCGCCGAGTGGACTGTGTCGATGGAGAGACCCGTCTTCCTGGCGATGAGCGGTATTCTGTTGGCGGCGAGGTCGTCAAGGTGGTTCTCGACTATCCTGGCGGCGGGGGAGTTCCTTCTTCCGAGAGCCTTAAGCTGGAGCATGAGGCACTCCTTGATGTCCCGTGCGCCGATGCCGGGGGGGTCGAACGTCTGCACCAGGGAGAGTGCCTTAAGGATCTCAGCCTCCGAGGCGCCCGACGCTGTGGAGAGATCGGCGATGTTGCTGGCGAGATATCCTGACTCGTCTATGCTCCCGATGACGAGTTCTGCGAGCTGCCTCGTCTTTTCGTCGCAGTCCGCGAAGCGGAGCTGCTCTATCAGGTTTTCCTGGAGCGACGGCACCCTGGTCACCGACTCTAGGAAGTGCTGGTGCTTCTCCTCATCTTCGGGAGTGAAAATTCTCCTGGCATGGAACGGGGGCAGCATGTCCTTCCACTCGTCGGCGATGCTTATTAGCTGGTCGAGCTTCTCGTCCCTCTCGTCGGGAGGATCCTTGCGCTCCTCGGAGGCCTCCTCCTCCTCGGCGTTTGAAATTATGTCGCCGGCAAGCTCCTCGCCGGAAGGCTTCTCCTGCTCCAGGACCGGGTTCTGCTCCAGCTCCTGGCTGATCCTGGCCTGGAGTTCGAGCAGAGGCGCGGTAAGAATCTCCAGCGACTGAATCTGCTGGGGAGTAAGTATCTGCTCCTGCCTGAGCTCCTGGGACTGTGACAGCATCTGGTCCGCCATTGGGACTCCGCACTTTTCGTATTTCAGATTTTCTGTTTTATTGCATGAAAGAATATAACATGCCTTCCGGCTTTTTCAGTGGGCGGGAAGAAGTTTGCGGGATTATTTCCCCGGGTAATCCCTCAGTCTTTCTTCGAAGACAACCGGTGTCGGGGTCGGAATCGCTATTCGGAATCGAATATAGAAACTGGGGCCCGACCCCGATTCCGATACCGACAGCGCCCCCGAATGTAAGATTGAGGCATTACTTTCCCCGGCCCGATTTGCCTGAAATTCTTGCCGTCCACTATTGCAAAGACGTGTCCTCCCTGTTAAAATTTCAAGCTTGCGAACGTGTCGTTCTAAAAAAAATAAGGCGGGCCCTTATGGAATCCGGGGTCAGGTTCGGGATAACGGTGCTCGGCAGCGGCAGCGGGGGCAACTCCATACTGCTGCATACGGCGGACGAGGGGCTGCTGGTCGACGCCGGTTTCAGCCGCCGGGAGACGCTGCTCCGCGTGGAGGGGGCCGGCGTCAGGCCGGAAATCATAAAGGCGCTCCTGATTAGCCATGAGCACGGAGATCATACGAGGGGGGCCAAGGCCCTCGCCGACCATCTCGGCATATGCACCTACGGAACTTCGCGCACGATCAGGCACCTTAGCGAAGCCGACAAGGCCGGCGGAAAGCTTGCCGTCTTCGAGAGCGGCTCGTCCTTCGACATCGGCGGGTTCAACGTCCGGGTCTTCTCCGTCCCCCACGACGCAATAGATCCGGTCGGATTCATAGTCTCCCGCGGCGGCGCCAGGGCCGCGATCGCGACCGACCTGGGCCACCTCAACGCGCTCTGCATCCGGCGGCTGTCCGACTGCGAGGCGGTGATACTCGAATGCAACCATGACGTCGCGATGCAGAGGAATTCCGAGAGGCACCAGATACTCAAGAGCAGGATACTGGGGAAGCACGGCCATCTCTGCAACGACGACGCCATAAGCGCGTTCGCCAGCTTCATCTCGCCGTCAACGCGATTCATATGCCTCGCGCACCTCAGCGAAGAATGCAACAGGCCGGAACTTGTGAGAGAATTGGCCCTGAAAAGACTGGCGGAACTTAATCGCTCTGATATATTGTTGGCTGTCGCGGAGCAGGACAAGGCGTCGGAGACGGTCTGGCTGTAGGGTCGCCTCACGGCGCCGCTCATCTCTGGATTTATTATGGTGAAACACCTTGAGCGATGCTGACAAAACTAACGGCGGCGCAGGCCAGCAGCCCTCGTCGCCCCCGGGCGAGTCCGGCAAGCCCGCCCGTAAGGACGTGGACTCCTCGCAGATGGAGACTTCCGACGCGGCTACGCGCCCCTCCTCCCCGCCCAAGGAAAAGAAGCCGCCTGCCGCGCCCATCCAGCCTCCATTGAGCGTCAAGGACAGGTCGGGCCTTCCCAAGCCTTCCCCCCACGAGCCCAGCACCATACTCAGGCCAGTAGAGGAGCCTATATCCGACGAGACCATCTCCATAAAAAGGTCCGCCTTCAGGGACGACAGGAAGCGCATCGAGATTCCGGGGGAGGCGAAGAAGGAGGCCCCGCCGCCGGAGAAGAAGAAGGAAGAGGCCCGAATCTGCAAGATATCCTGCTACAACTGCGGGCAGAAGCTCGACCTCACCGATCTCGAACCGTTCTCGACGATCGAATGCCCCTCCTGCAGCGTGAACATCATCGTCCCCCAATGGTTCGACAACTATCTGCTGGAGGAGCCGGGCGGCGAAGGCGGGATGGCCACGGTTTACAGGGCGCTGGACCTGACGCTCGACCGCGAGGTGGCCATAAAGGTCCTCAACAAGGAGATGTCGTCGGAACTGGAGAAGAGCAAGCTCTTCCTGCACGAGGCCAGGACCGCCGCGACCCTCAACCACTATGCGGTCCTCCCCATCTACACTTGCGGAGAATTCAAGGGGCAGCCGTACATCGTCATGCAGTTCATGGAGGGCGGCTCGCTGGACAAGCAGCTCCAGCTGGCGAACGGCAGGCTCCCCATAAACGACGTCGCACGCTGGATACGCGACATCGCCGAGGGCCTAGACAACGCCAGGAGGCACGGAATCA
Source organism: uncultured Victivallaceae bacterium (assembly GCA_964636325.1). Classification (GTDB taxonomy): domain Bacteria; phylum Verrucomicrobiota; class Lentisphaeria; order Victivallales; family GWF2-50-93; genus CAZWRV01. Next base: position 6,889 of record CAZWRV010000116.1, read on the forward strand.
TCCACCACGACGTCAAGCCGGCCAACATAATGCTCGACCGGGACGGCAACGTGAAGATCGGCGACTTCGGAATAGCCCAGGCCATGCACAACTCCCGTTCCAAGGACGTGGACGCCATCACAAGGCTATGGTCAAGCCCCCACTTCGTCAGCCCGGAGAAGGTTGTAGCCGGCAAGGAGGACCACCTCGGCGACATCTACAGCCTGGGCGCGACGTTCTACAACCTCATCACGGGGCGCACGCCGTTCGAGAACGAGAACATCAAGGAGCTGGTCAAGTTCAAGCTGGCGAACGATCCGCCGGATCCGCGGAAATACCGCCCGGAAATACCCGAGCAGCTCTCGTCGCTCATACTTGCGATGATGTCCAGGTCCACCGAGCTCCGCCCCAACTACAGGGACATAATAAACACGCTCACCAAGTTCCTCCGGCTCAAGGAGAAGCCGTTTCCGGAAACGGCCGACGCGAAGGCCCAGAAGAAGAAGACGTCAAGCAAGGTCCCCATGGCCGAGAGGAAGCCAGGCACGGCCCCGCCGCCGGCGTCCGGCGCGCCCATAGGCGGCTTATATTCCCCGCAGCAGACGAAGTCCTCGAACACGCTTCTTTACGCGTGCATGGGGATATTCATAGTTTGCGCGCTCCTCTTCCTGTGGAGCACTGGCCAGTTCGGCAGGGGTGAGCAGAAGCCGCAAAAAACTTTCCTGAACGACTGCCTTCCGGAGCTGACTGAAAGGCTCAGGAACGGCAACGTCAAAAACGTCGTCATCTCCGCGCAGAGGATAGTCGCAGACTCATCGGCGGACATAGAGCAGCGCAAGCAGGCCGGCATACAGCTCGCCTTCGCCGCCTACCTCGACAACGCCCCAGACGCCAAGAACGTCTGCGCTCTCGCGTTCCAGCAGCTGTATGCGGCGGGCGTGGAAGAGACCAACCCGCTTCTCGCCACAATCAACTTCCTCTCCGGCACTTCGATCCCGCCGGAGAGCCTTTACATCCTGATGGGCGACGACATAGACCTCAAGCTGATCGCGGCCATGGCCACATACCTCCGGAGCCTTTACAACAAGGCGCCGGCCTCCGAGACGGCCAAGTATTCCAGGACGCTCTCCACCACGTCCTCGGTGATTGATCCATCGTTCTGGGCCAACGCCTGGAAACGGCGCATCCCTTCCTGGATCGAATGGGTCGAGAGGGGAACGCAGCCGGCGATAACACTGGAGCCCCTGATTGCCGCGAACAAGTTCGAACCGGGCGCGGCCGTCAACGTCCAAAGACCGCCGCAGAACACCCAGCAGAATCAGGAAAACGGCCAGAACCTGGAATGGGCCATGCCCCCAGACGTCGAAGACGGCCCCGGCACGGCGGCTGCGAACCTGACCGAGCTTTCCACCGAATGGCTCGCGAAGAGGCGGGCGCCGATAGAGGCGAGGCGGCCGCGCCCTCAGAACTTCGAGTTCTCAGAGGCCGTTTCCAAGAAATACATCTCGTCCCTGCCCGAATCCCTCTCCCAGATCGAGAAGGCGCGCCTTCAGCAGGTCAGCGGCGCCAAGGACTTCCTCTGCTCGCTCATGATGAGGGTGCACTACAACGGGAAGGTCACTTTGAAGGACGGCAAGACCTACGCCAACTGCACGGTCATGGGCAACAGGAACTACCTCTCCATAAGGACCAAGTCCGGACAGCAGCAGAGGATCGAATGGTCCCAGCTCGGCCTGGGACAGCTCTGCACCCTCCTCGAATTCTATGCAAACATGCGCATACAGACCGACGCCGGCCCCGAAGTCAAGGAGTCCGACAAGCTCCGCGAAGGCGCAATGGACCTTCTCCGAATCGGAATCATCTGCGACTGGTACGGCGACTACGCAAGGGCTGTTGAATACACGCACAAGGCCGTCAACGCCGATTCAAGGATTTCCGGCCAGGCCAAGAAGTATATTATGTATTGAGCCAATTGCATAAGTCTGCAATTGGCGGTGTTCAGGTGTCAGTGTTCAGGTGTCGGCAGGACGAAAAACCTGTTTGTCCCTTGTTTTTTTACTGAAACCTGACACCCGACACCTGTGATTGCAAAACTTGTTTTTGCAATCACCTCCAGATAGATTGACAGCGACAAGATGCCGTATTCAAACTTCACAACCGCGATCTCCGGACTCATCGAGGAGGTTTCCTGCCGCATACCGCCGGACGTCGTCGCCGCTCTGGAAAGGGCCCGGAAATCCGAGAGGCGCGGCTCGACGGCGTACGTCCAGCTTGGAAACATACTTGAAAACATCAGGATCGCCGCGTCCGAGAGGCGTCCGGTCTGCCAGGACACGGGCATGCTCACCTTCATCGTCGAAGCTCCGCCGCGCGCCGATCGGCGGATGATGCGCCGCGCGATAGAGTCGGCCGTCGCCTCCGCCACCCGCCAAGGCTTTCTCAGGCCCAACGCCGTCTGTCCTCTGACCGGCAGAAACACCGGCAACAACATCGGCACCTCCTTCCCCGCGATAAGCTGGAGCACTTCGCGGAACGACGGCAAGGCCCTCGTCTATCTCATGATGAAGGGCGGCGGAAGCGAGAACGTCGGCCGCCAATATGCCCTGCCCTGCATGGAGCTAGGGGCCGAGCGGAGCATGGAAGGCGTCAGGAAATGCGTCGTCGACGCCGTGATCAAGGCGCAGGGGCTCGGCTGTCCGCCGGGGATAATCTCCGTCTGCGTCGGCGGCGACAGGGCGGCAGGATTCGCGGAGGCGAAGAAGAACTTCCTCCGCAAAATAGGAGAACGCTGCAAGGACCGCAAAGCCGCGGATTTGGAAAAACGGCTCCTGGAAGACATCAACCGCCTCGGGATAGGCCCCGCCGGACTCGGCGGAAAAACGACCGCGCTTGATGTATTCGTCTCCTTGCTGTCACGCCACCCAGCATGCTTCTTCGTGACCGTCTCATATATGTGCTGGGCCTGCCGGAGAGGTTCCGCAGCCATCGCGCTCTGACCGACTCCTTCCTGTTCCTCCATACCGGACTATGAACATAATTGCCGCAGTTGGCCGCTTTCGTCGTATGAATTCGGCAGACTACGCCCTTTTGCAGAATTCATACGGGCGCAGCGGGCGGCAGGCCGGAAATCTGAACTCAATACTGCCTGACGTTGCAGTTCTTTGCGGAGAGGACGCCGCGCTTGGTGCTCTCGACGAAATCGATGAATTCGACGACCTCAGGAATCTGGGGGAGTTCCTTTTTAATCGTCTCGATGGCGGCCTTGACGGTGCTCTTCCCACGGAAGAATATCTTGTAGACGTTCTTGAGGGCGCGGATGGTTTCGTCGCTGAAGCCGTTGCGCTGGAGTCCGACCAGGTTGACGCCCTGGACTGGGCCGTTCCTTCCGTGGCCGATCATGAACGGAGGCAGGTCCACCGATATAGCCGAGCATCCGCTCAGCACCGCCAGGCGCCCTACGCGGCAGAACTGATGTATGGCGGCGATGCCGGAGATCAGGCAGTAGTCGCCGATTTCAACGTAGCCGGCGGCGAGCGAGCAGTTCACCATGATGACCCGGTTCCCGATGCGGCAGTTGTGGGCGACATGGGTGTTTATCATCATCATGCAGTTGTTGCCGATTACGGTCTCGGTGTCCGGCTTGGTGCCGACGTTGGCGGTGAAGCCCTCCCTGAAGACGTTGTTGTCGCCGATCTTAAGATATGAGACCGTGCCGGGCACAAACCCCAAGTCCTGAGGCGGGCCGCCGAGCTTCACGAACGAGTGTATCTGGTTGCCTGCGCCCAGGGTCGTCCTCCCGGTCACGATGCTGTGGGAGTGCATGACGTTTCCAGCGCCCATCTTGACATCAGGGCCGACGATGCAGTAGGCGCCTATCTCAACGTCGTCCGCCAGTTCGGCCTTTGGATCAACTATGGCGGTTGGATGAATCTTGGCCATCTTTGGCTCCTCTCGAGTTATTAATGTGCAATGGGTTCCATCGAAAACTTTTTCAATTTCCCCAACTTATCTCCTTGTTTTTCTTTTTCAATTGCCATATATTAAAGATTGTGTTTTTATATTTCATTCAACAACAGCTAATGCTTTGGAGGATATCATGGCGCACAAGAAAGGCCAGTCGAGCAGCAAGAACAACCGCGACAGCAACCCCAAGATGCTGGGGGTCAAGGCGTCCGGCGGCCAGTTCGTGTCCGCAGGAAGCATCATCGTCAGGCAGAGGGGCACGAAGTTCCATCCCGGCGCGAACGTAGGCTGCGGCAGGGACTTCACGCTTTTCGCCCTTTCCGACGGCATCGTCAGCTTCGCCAAGAACGGACGCCAGGTCAACGTGGTACCGGCCCAGTAGCATGAATCCGGCAAATCCGCTTCGGCGTGTCTTTTGCTGGATTCATGCTAGACAGAAGCAGGGAGGCGGCACCGGCTTCAGCCGGCAGGCAGTTTCAACTTAACGCCCGGACAGCTCCGGGCTTTTTTTTTAGCGGAGAATCGGCCTATGTTCGTAGACAGGGCGCAGATCAAGGTGAAGGGCGGCGACGGCGGGGACGGATGCTGCAGCTTCCGCAGGGAGAAATATGTCCCGAAGGGCGGCCCTAACGGGGGGGACGGCGGCGACGGCGGGAGCGTCTATCTCGTCGCCGACGAAGGCGAGCAGAGCCTTGTCGACCTCGTATACAACCGCCATTTCCAGGCGGAGAGGGGCATGCACGGCAAGGGCAAGGACATGTACGGCAGGAAGGGACGCGACCTACTCATCAGAATCCCGGTCGGAACGGTCGTCCGCGACTCGGAGACCGGGGAAATCATCGCCGACCTCGATGCCAAGGGCTCCAAGCTGCTTATAGCCGCCGGAGGCAAGGGTGGCAAAGGGAACAAGCACTTCCTCAGCAACGCCAACAAGGCGCCGCGCCAGCACGAGCCCGGCGCGCCCGGAGAGGAACGGGAGATAGACCTCGAGCTCAAAGTCATAGCCGACGTCGGGCTGGTCGGATATCCGAACGCCGGCAAATCCACGTTCCTCACGGCCGTTTCCAGCGCGACCCCGAAGATCGCCCCGTATCCGTTCACCACGCTTCACCCCATCGTAGGCGTCCATGAGTTCCCCGATCTCCAGAAGATAACCGTCGCCGACATCCCCGGACTCATCGAGGGCGCCCACAAAAACGTAGGGCTCGGCCACGAATTCCTCAGGCACATCGAAAGGACGAAGGTTCTCATCTACGTCCTTGACGTGCCGGGAACCGAAGGCCGCAACCCCGCTGACGACTTCAGGGCGCTCCAGAACGAGCTCGATCTCTACATGAAAGGCCTTTCGAAGCGGAAGGCCGTCGTCGCCGCCAACAAGATGGACCTCCCCGGCGCCCAGCAGAGGCTGAGGAAGCTCAGGAGGGAGCTGAAGGGCTACAGGATCATCCCTGTCAGCGCCCTTGAGAAAAGGAACACATCCAAGGTCATGGACGCCGTCAGGGAAATCCTCTGACACTGCAGCTGCAGCTTGTTGCAAATGTCCAGAGAAATTCGAACTTTTACGGAATATTTTCCTGATATTCATATAGTTACAACTTATTTTGCCCGGAACTGCTTGATTTTACTGCGATTATGACTAATTTAATGACAAATAATTTAGGCCGGAATATGGCCAAAAAAAAAACAACAAACAAAAAAGGAAAGGGTAGCAAGATGAAGAAGCTCATGCTCCTCACAGCCGTCGCCGTCGCCGTCGCATTCTCAGCCGGAGTCTACGCTGCGGAAAAGGCCGCCGCGAAGACCGAAGAGATGAAGCCCGCCGACATCGAGAAGGCGATCAAGGAGAAGAAGGACGCCCTCGCTAAGGAACAGGACGCAGAAAAGAAGGCAGCCCTTGAGAAGGAGATCAAGGAACTCGAGGCGAAGCTCCCCAAGAAGGCTGAATAACTCAGTTTTCGAGACACAAAAAGGCGCCACAGCAGTGGCGCTTTTTTTTTTGCATCTTTCACTTCAACAGCTGCTGAAGCATCCCGCCGAAATCCACCCTTTTCATCAGGAACAGCGCCAGGTTCAACGGATAGTATCTGATCACGACCTTGTCCTGGTCGACGCGCAGCTCATCCAGGAAGTCGTAGACTTCCTGTATCTTCGAATCCTTCTCGCAGATGGTTATCTCGTCCTGCAACTTCTTCTGAACCCCTTTCACCGCCGAGGACGGTATCCGCAGGGAGCCCACATGTATCTCCGATATTTCCAGCTTGAAGTGCCTGCCGGCGAGATGCGGACGAACCATGGCTCTGAGGTTCAGATACTGTCCGAAAGGGGTTTTGAAGCACATCTTCCTTGAAACGTGAATTTCAAACTTGCCCCCGTCGAAATGGACATACAGCTCTTCGAACGGCTTTTCGGCATCGTCCAAGGGCTCCCCTGCCTTTCTGGCGGCATATGCGGCGTCGAAAAGGGCGTTGACCTCATCCCTGCCGAGTTCGACGGATACGGCGTTGCCGCTAAATATCAGCGAGAGAATATCCTCCGCCGAGGACTCGTCGCCCCCTAAATCCGGAACCAGCTTCCTCTTGACCGCCTGGACGATGCCGGCGTCCGGCTCGGCGACGCTGTGCTGCAGAGGCTCCGGATCGAATATCATCGAAAGCAAGACGGCGGCCGCCGCCAGGGAAGCAACCGCGAGGCACACAACGGCGACCAGGCTCCACAAGACTATTTTTTTCCTGCGCGTCATGGAACAGCCACAAGGTTAAAAGGGGGATGCAAGACCAATTTCACCACCAAGGCACCGAGTGTCAGGTGAAAAAACCAATACGCAAGATCTTTCCCCTGATGCCGACACCTGAGCACTGACGTATGAATTCAGCAAACTACACCCTTTTGCTGAATTCATACTTAAAGACAAGCGAACACCGCCAATTGCGGACTTATGCAACTGGCCCTATATTTCAGCCTGTGACGGGCAAATTGTGATTGGCACCTCATAAGTTAAATATCCAAAGGCGGTTTTCCAATGGTCGTTGACTTCCACGCGCATTATTTCCCCGACAAGATTGCGGGCGACGCGATAAGGAAGCTCTCTGTTCCCGGCTTCGAAGCGTTTACGGACGGAACCAGGGCCGGGCTGGAAAGAAGCATGGAGGCCGCAGGGATAGATATTTCCGTCAACATGCCTGTGGCGACATCCGCGGAACAGGTCGACAAGATAAATTCCTGGGCCGCGGCCAACAGCCGTCACCCAATCCTCAGCTTCGGTGCAATCCATCCCAAGTCGGAGGATCCGGCCGGAATTTGCCGGCGGCTCCGGGATTCCGGCATCAAAGGTGTCAAGATGCATCCCGAATACCAGGATTTTTCTCCGGAAGACACATCGCTGGACGGCATATGGGAATCATGCGTGGAATACGGACTGCTGATCCTCTTCCATGCCGGAGCGGATCTGGGCTTCAGTCCGCCATACAGGTCTGATCCTGCGAAATTCGCAGCTCTGCACCGCAGGTTCCCCGGACTCAGGATGATCCTGGCCCATTTCGGCTCATGGCGGATGTGGAACGAGGTTGAAAGGCATATTGCCGGCCTGCCGGTATATCTCGAGACATCGTTCACAAGCGGGTTCATCGCCGCGGAAGACATGGAGAGGATAATCCGGAAGCACGGCGCGGACAGGATACTTTTCGGAACAGACTCCCCTTGGCGGGATCAGAAGACCGAGCTTGAGGCGTTCAAGACGTTGCGGATTTGCGAAACGGACAAGAAAAAAATCCTTGCAGGGAACGCACTGGCGCTGCTCGGCTTATGAGTCTTGAAGTAGGCTCGACCACATTATCCCTCTTTCTCCTTCATGATGCATACCCCCTTGAGGATTTCGACGGCCCGTTCGAGCTGGACGTCGCGGAGGGCGTTGGGGATTTCCGGCTGTATCACGCCGGGATATCCGAGGCGCTGCGAGTAGATGGTGTCGGTGTCGGCCTTCGACAGAGGGACGCTGACCGTCGGCATGATGCCGTTCTCGTGGATGACGACATGGCTCGGGGTGTAGTATTTGGCGGTGGTGAGGCGGATGGCGCCGGCGTTGTCCGGCAGCGGGAAGACGGTCTGGACAGAGCCTTTGCCGAATGTCTTAGACCCGATGAGGACGGCGCGCTTGTGGTCCTTCAGGCATCCTGCGACGATTTCCGATGCGCTGGCGCTGAATTCGTCAACGAGTATGGCGAGCGGAATTTCAATGTGCTTGTCGCATCGCATGGCGTAGTATTTGACGTCGGCGCTCTTCTGCCTGCCCTCGGTGGAGACCACCAGCGCGCCTGTGTCTACGAACCTGCTCACCACTTCGATGGCGGAGGAGAGGAGGCCTCCGGGGTTGCCCCTGAGGTCAATCACAAGGGCCCTCAGCTTCTCCTTGTCCAGCTTTGCCAGCGCCTCGTCGAGCTTCGCCGCGGTCGGCATGTTGAACTGGATTATCCTCACGTATCCGATTCCGTCCTCGATGATCTTGGCGCCCTTCACCGTGGAGACCTCGATCTTCTCCCTCTTGATGGTGACCTCCATGGTGGTGTCGTCGGACTCCCTGTAGACGGTAATGGTGACCGGTGTGCCCGGCTCCCCCTTCAGCCGCTTGACGCACTCGTCCTGTGTGATCGTAGTGGTGTCGACCCCGTCTATTCTGGTTATGACGTCGCCAGGCTTGATACCGGCCCTGAAGCCCGGCGAGTCCTCCATCGGGGCGATGACCTTGAGCTGGTTGTTCTTGTAGGACACTACGATGCCGACCCCTCCGTATTCCTTGCCCTCGGTCTCCTCGACCATCTCCTTGTGGGCGGCAGGATCCATGTATGAGCAGAAGGGATCGAGGTTGCGGAGCATCCCTTTCAGCGCACCTTTCATCAGCTCGGGATACGCAACCTTCCCCTCGTCCACGTAGTCCCTGCGTATCTTCTGGATGACGTACATCAGCTTATAGACGGAGTCGTAGCCGGAGTCGTCCGGCTGGTCGGAAGTGGCCGCGGAATACGCGCAGTAGCCGATCACAAGATTTACGCCCAGGGCAGTCAGCCCGGCGGCCGGCAGGAGAAACCTGAAGAATATCTTTTTCACATCGCCTCGCTGGAGTTGTTTTCCCACAAGGCCAATAAGCTACACAGGGAAGCACAAAACTCAAGCCGGTTCCGCGCACATGATTTGCGAAGGGAAATATTCCCGGTAGAAATTACGCCGTGCAACTTTATATTGATGCATCAGCCGACGCACGGCAGGAAGGAACCGGCAATGTCTTTTCATGCGCCATCCCCGCGGAAGGATTCAAGCGGCCTATGCAGATGCCGCATTTGCGGCATGCTTATGGCCGAGAGAAGGCGCCTTTGCGAGATTTGCACCGGGCGCGCCGCCGCTAGATACCCAAGACATCTCCGCCATGTTATTCTGACCGCCGCAATCATATTGCTGCTGGCGCTGATATGGATTGCCGCTGCATGGGCGGAAGAGAAAGACGCATTCAAATGGAGAGCGTCGCTGGACGGGGACAAGGCCGCGGTCTCAGTCGAAGTGCCCGCGCTTCATCTTCTGTATGCGGGGAGCACCTCGGTTTCATTCCGCGATGCCGATTTGAAAATGATTGATCCGGAAACAGTCCCTGCAACGTCCAAGCACAAGGATGGAGAGGAGGAATCGGAAGTCTACGCTGCGGGAATACACAAATGGGTCTTCCCGGCCTCCGGCAAGCCTCCGTTCAAGGTGTCAGTAAAATACCAGGGCTGTTCGACAAAGCCATATCTTTGTTTCCCGCCCGCCGAACAGGAAATCGCCGTCGAAGGAGGCGGCGCAGGCCGCACCATTGATTCCACGGAGAAGCCTGATGCTGCAAGACCGGAGCGGCCGGCCGACAAGTCCGCCGCCAAGGACACCCAGGCCATGGATGTCGGCAAAGCTGCCGAAGCCAATGGAAAACGCCGGGGATTTATCGGGGCGCTTATCGCAGAAGGCGGCCTTCTCCTTTTCGTCGGCGCCTTCATAGGAGGGCTGCTCAGCACGCTTACGCCGTGCGTCCTTCCGCTGATACCGGTCACTCTCGCCATACTGGGCGCCGACGCCTCTTCCGGAAGAGACAAGGCGCTCAGGCGTTCATGCCTCTACGTATTCGGGATCGTAGTGATGTTCACGGCGCTCGCATCGGCAGCGGCGCTCAGCGGCAAGGCTTTCGGCGGCCAGATTCTGGGAAACAGCTTCGCCATGCTGATCTTTGCTCTATTCTTCTTCGCCCTTTCGCTCTCCATGCTCGGCCTGTATGAGATCGCACTCCCCCAGAAACTGCAGATGCGCCTCAACTCGGTCGGCGGCGGCAGCGATGCCGGCGCCTTCCTGATGGGGCTGGCGGCAGGATTCATCGCCGTGCCGTGCACCGGGCCGGTGCTGGCAGTACTGCTCGGGCTCGCGACCTTGAGCGGAAGCCCGATGTTCTCCATACCGCTTATGGCATCATATGCCCTCGGCTTCGGAATGCCTTTCCTCTTGCTGGGCGTATTTGCGGTGAAAATGCCCAGGAGCGGCCCGATTATGAACGCCGCCAAAAGCTTAATCGGGATCGCCATAATGACCATTGCGGGATTCGCACTCGTCATCGCAGTCCCATCCTTGAAGCATCTGATTCTCGGCGTATCCTCCTTCTCTTCGATGCTTGGGCCGGCCATGATACTGCTGGGAATCGCCATGGGCGCGATCCATTTGGACGGGCACAGCCCTCGCATCTGCGTCAAGGCCTTCAAGGTGATCGGCGCGCTGCTCGTCTCGGCCGGGATACTCTCGGCAATGGAATACAGGGCGCAGGCAAGGGACGCTGCGTCAATAGCATGGAACAGCTCTCTCGAGGACGCACTGCGGATATCGCAGAATGCCGGAAAGCCACTGATGCTCGACTTCACGGCCGACTGGTGCGCCGCCTGCAAGGAGATGGATGCGACGACATTCAGGGACGCCCGAGTCGTCTCCGAAATCGCCGCGAATTGGATACCCGCGAGAATCGACGCCACCAGGAACTCACCCGAGCTCGACAGTATCCTCGGCAGGTTCAAGGTGCAGGGCTTCCCAACGGTCGTGCTGATCTCGCCCTCCGGGAAAATCCTTGACAAGATGACAGGATACATGGCCCCGGAGGAATTGCTCGCTAAGATGTCAAGCCAAAAAACGACTGGCCGGCTGAAACCAAACTGAAACTTCAGGCTCCCCCTCCTGAAACTCGCCGCAAGTAACGCAGACATTCCTGTCTGCGGCATCGCAGGTA
>CAZWRV010000117.1:0-18063 GCA_964636325.1 uncultured Victivallaceae bacterium
GGTGAAAAATTACTTTGGCAGGCTAAATTTATACGTAGTTTACTGAATATTTACTGCGACTCCGCCTCTCCCAGATATTTCCTCCAAGCATGAAGACGGGTGGGTTGCTGCCCGGCGATCCCGGATTTGTCCGCCTTTGCCGCCAATGTGGGCCTTCAGATGTAATGCCCAGCCGCTGCGGAAATTTTTATGTCGGACTTGAGCTTCACCCTGTAAAACTGCCGATCCCACACCGCCCGGTAGGCATGACTCTTATAACAACATATGGAGATAGTGAATGAAGAGAGGATTCTCCATCATGACGGCCGCGCTGCTGGGCGCGGAACTCCTTGCGGCAGAATACGCCGAATGCGCCACGTTCAGCGTCTCCACGCCCGCGGAATTCCAGGCGGCTCTCACCGCCGCCCAGTCGAACGGTCAGGACGACACCATCAACGTTGTCGCAGGAACCTACAATCTTGCTTCGTCTCTTGCATACACTTCCACAGAAGCCTTTGATCTTACAATCATTGGCGCCGGTGCCGCAACGACAATTCTCGATGGCGGCAATACTGTCCAGATCATGAGGGTAACAAATGACGGCGGAAGCGATATTTCAGTAAGCGGATTGACCTTCCAGCACGGCAGGGTCTCGGATATCGCCGGGTTCGGAGCCGGCTTATATGTCTTGAACAACGGGAACGGTTCGGTGGCCGTCGATCAATGCGTTGCCACGAACTGCACTGCGATCAGAAACACGGCAGGTGCATGGCTCGGGACAAACAACGGCAGCCTCACCGTCACCAATTCATCCTTCACCCACAACTCATGCGACGAAGGAACGTCCGACGACGGCTGCGGACTGTATCTTTACTTCGACGGGGCAAATGCGTCAGGAAACGCGATAGTCCGCAATAACATCATCAGCCACAACACGTTAAACCATAATCCGTCCCCTGTCGGCAACTGCGACGGCGCCGGCATGATGATATACCACCTCGGAACGGCGGGGGCCGCCCCTTCCATCACCGTCGAAAACAACACGATAAGCAACAACCTCTCCTATGAGGGTGCCGCAGGAGCGTCCTTGCATGTCCTCCACCACCAAGCGACGATAACTTTCACAGGCAACACTTTCTCGGACAATACCGCAGGCCCGCTTCCTCACGGAGTGGCGATACAGATATCCGGCGGAGGCCTCCAGCTCTACAACGACGGCGGAACCATCGTCTTCAATTATAACAAGTTTCTAGGAAATAGAAACCTCGACCCATACGGACTCGGAGGCGGTCTGTGCATAGACAACATTCCGTCCGGGAGCCTCCGGATGATCGGAAACGTTTTCGCCGGAAATCAAAATGCCGGTATCGGCGGAGGCGCACTGGTGAATTTTGGAGCCGGGGTGACAAGCGCCTATATCGCGGAAAACCTTTTTGTGAACAATCAGGCCGGCGTGGGAGCCTCAGAAGGTTCCGGCGGAGGCCTTTCCATCGGTTCCGGCTCAGATATCGCACTATTGAACAATACCTTCTACAACAATTCGGCCGACAGCGCGGGCGGACTTGGATACTATGCGGAATCCTCCGCCGACAGCGCCTCGCTTTTCAACGAGATATTCTGGGGCAACACTCCAAACTCTCTGGAGGTCTTCGGCGCCGGGCCTGTATCGGCCACCTATTCAAACATCGACGGCGGCACCGGCCAGCCGTTTTTCGGCGCCGGATGCATAGACGCCGATCCGCTCTTCTTCAACGCCGCGACCCCCCCCGGTGCTGACGGCATCTACGCGACGATCGACGACGGCCTGCACCTGACCGCCGCAAGCCCCTCGTTCAACACCGGCTCGAACGCCGCAGTCCCGGCCTGGCTCACCCTCGACATCGCCGGACAGCCCCGGACACAGGGCGGCACCGTCGACATGGGCGCATACGAGGGCGTGGCCGGAACACCGACGGCATACGAGCTGACGATTGAAGTTTCTCCGGCGGACGGCGGAACGACCACCCCTGCGGCCGGCACCACGCTTGAGCTGACTTCCCCTCAGGCAATAGCGGCGCTAGCAAATGCGAATTTCGCATTTGAAAGCTGGGAGGTCGTCGAAGGGACGGCGGCCGTCCAATCCGCAGTTTCCGCGAGCACAAACCTGATTTTTTCAAGCAACTGCCGAGTCCGTGCGAACTTCGCGGAAATCCCGGCCACTGCGGCTCTGACGATCGAAGTCTATCCCGCCGAAGGCGGCACGACAATGCCCGTTGTCGGCCTGCATACTGTAGCGACCCAGGTTCCGCATACGATCAGCGCGTTTCCGGCGGAGGGCTACAATTTCACCGGCTGGACAAAAACAGGCCAGGTGACGCTCGGCAGCGCAAGCCAGGCGACAACCACGGCGACGCTTCTCGGAAACGCGACGGTGCGTGCGAATTTCGTTCTTCCGCCGAGCACGGTGAACCTCATGTTCATCCACCATTCCGTCGGCCAGAACTGGCTCGATCAAGGGCTCCGCGCCGCACTCGACGCGAAAGAATACATTGACGAAGTCAACGAAATCACATACAACGACGTCGTCCAGAACGACGCCGGACGCCCCGATTCTCTCCCAACACCGGATTCCACGGCCGGCGACCATACTGATGTCTCTGATTGGCTCTACTGGTTCAACGACTATTTCGGCTCGATCAGGACGTTCGGCTGCGCCCCCGGCGGAACCAACCGCATAATCATGTTCAAAAGCTGCTTCCCGAACAGCCACATCGAATCCGCCGGTTCCGGCAACGGCGATCCCTTCGACAGCTACCGCACTATAGCCAACTATCAGGCGGTGTTCAGAAACGCCGCAGGGGCAGGGACGCCCTATACCAACAACGGTTACAATTATCTGGCGCTCGAGGATGTGTTTGCGGCGAACCCGGAGGTCCTTTTCGTCTATGTGACCGCCCCTCCGGAATCTTATGCCGACGCAACCGCCAACACCGGTAAAAACGCGCGGACATTCAACGACTGGCTGAAGCAGACATGGCTCCCCGCATACAATGCGGCGCACCCGGGGCTCAACAACGTCCAGATATTCGACTTCTTCGACGTCCTGGCGAACGCCGACACGGGCGCCTTGTATTCGAACCGGCTCAAAGATTCTTACGGCGGCTCAACCGGCGACTCTCATCCGAACGAAACCGCCAACCAGAATTCTACGGTGATTTATGCCACCGGACAGGCAAATTTCATTGACGCCGCCTTTGGCAGGTTCACCGGCTCCGCCCCTCAGATCGCCGTCACAATGGCCTCATTGCCTGCGGATGGTGGAACCACCGTTCCCGCCCCTGGCGCAGCCAGCCAATATTTGCCTCTGGTCATTGCCGCGGAACCGGCGGAGGGCTTCACATTCACGGACTGGACGATTTCCGTCAACGGCATAGTTTACAATACGCAATCTCCGGTAACCACGCTTCTCTCCATCGGTGCGGTCTCGGCGACTGCGAATTTCGCGGCCGCCCGCTACATGACACTCGGATCGCTCGGGACGTATACGGTTGACGATGTCGAGGATTTCCCTGGGGAGTCATTCGGCAGAAAGCCTGCAATGTCAGCCGGATATCTCGATCCGACGTCGGCGCAGGGCAGGCCTAGGAAAGCGTCGTTGAAGACCGGCTTCAACAGCGCTCAGAGCCAGCTGTTCACCGCCGAATGGACTAAGAAACAGCCCATTTTCAACAAGAAGTCCATTCCGCAGGGGACGGATTCGAGGACTTTCATAGGCGCCGGGCTAAGCCCGCTGCTTTGCTATGAGACCGAAGTGAAGGCGACTGCGAACACAGGCCAGAAGGGGACGTTCAACGCGGGAACCATCCTGATTCCGGCACCGGACATCACCGCGGTCTTGGACAGCAATCAGGCTCCTATTCCCGCCCCGGTGACAGTCGCGCCCGGAGCCACAGTTTACCTTGTCGGCAATTTCTACGGCTGCAAGGTGCCGAACGTGTGGTTCGAATACGACAGTGACGGAAGGATAAAGCAGTTGAAATGCAAAGTCCTCAAGAATCTTATCACCGGCAACGACTATCCCGACTCGAAGGGCAGGCCTAGCTGCATGAACTGCATCAGCGGAGCAAGCAGGGTGCCCGTCCAAATACCTGCGGCGAACAAGATTCCCGATGGCGGAGTGTTCAACTTCATCGTCATAGACAACGGTGTCGGCCGCGACACCTACGACATGACGGTCGAGTAAGAAAACGGGATGCGGAATATCAAGTTAAAAAATAATCAAAATATCGGCGGTACACAAAACATTAACATTTAATGCAATAGGAGGACTGATGAATTCGAGGACGAATGGATTTTGCACTGCTGTCAGGAACTTGGCGGCGGCAGCGGTATCGTCGGCTTGCGTCATGGCCATGGTTCAGGCGGAGGGCAATTCCGGCTGGCAGAAATGGCCTTACGAAATGAACAAGCCACGCTCACAGTTCACCATGACCAAGTTAAGCGGAGACAAATTGCTGATTGCCGGAGGATACGACGGGAATACGGGAACAGTCTACATGAGCACCGAAATAATTGATATAACAACCGGCAAATCTATTGAAACTGTCAAGATGAATCATGTCCGCGCTGCGCATACTGAATCTCTTTTAGACTCCGAAAAGGTTCTTGTCGTCGGGGGCTATTACTACGACAGCTCGAGCGGAAGCACCGATCCTTTATATGTCTCCAAGCCTGAGATATTCAATGGAACAAACTGGGAATATGCAGGGGATCTCGGCAAAGGCTTCACAGGCCACACGGCGACAGTCTTGAAAAATGGAAAGGTTTTGATTGCCGGAGGATACAACAAGGACGATGGATTCTACGCGAAAACTCATATTTACGATCCGGAAAAGGGGCAGTGGTCGAACGCCGCGAGCATGGGAACGGCGCGTAGCGGACACACGGCAACGCTTCTCAATGACGGAAAGGTTCTTGTCGCCGGCGGCTATAACAGCAATGACGGCTACCTTGCGAGCTCTGAAATATATGATCCTACATCAGACAACTGGGAGAAAACGGAACAAATGTTCGGAGCCGTTGCGTATCATGCTTCAGTCTTTTTGCCTGACACCGGCAAGGCTCTTTTAATCGGCGGAAGCAATGCGCCTGGAACGCCGGTCAAACTTGTTCAGCTCTATGATCCCGTGACACGCCTCTGGGGACGCCTCGACGACATGGAGTTCGCGAGAATGCATCCCGCCGCGGTATGCCTTTCCGGCGAAGAGGTCATTGTGGGAGGCGGAATGACAGGGCCGAATTCTTTCGACAATCACATCGAAAGATACAATGTCGCGGAAGATACATGGACAACAGTCGGAACCTTGCGAAATTCGCGCGCGAATTTCGCAATGGAATATCTCGGCGACAACAAGGTCATTTTCACCGGCGGCCGGAGCGCCGACAGCTTCGGTTTCTCAAAATACCTCTCAAAAAGCGAAATATACGATACGTCCACCAAAGAAACCAAAGCTCCCGGACTTTTGAACCAGGCGCGCTTTCAACATGTCGCAGTCCTTCTTGACGATGATTCCATATTTGCAGCGGGTGGAAAATATTATAAAGACGGCAAGCCTGACACTCTTGATTCTATTGAGATTTGCCCCAGAGTGCTTGATGAGGGGGAATGGAAAATTTTATCATCAAAACTTGGCAGTTATGTGTATAGCGCATCGGCAATCAGATTAAACAATGGCAAGATTTTGGTCATTGGTGGCAGGGATAATTTGGGAGGAAAGCAAGATTGTTACATATATGATCCTGTCAGCGGCGAAGTCTCTGCAACCGGGTCGTTGAAATTT
Organism: uncultured Victivallaceae bacterium; assembly: GCA_964636325.1. Taxonomy (GTDB): domain Bacteria; phylum Verrucomicrobiota; class Lentisphaeria; order Victivallales; family GWF2-50-93; genus CAZWRV01. Next base: position 5,799 of record CAZWRV010000117.1, read on the forward strand.
GGAGCAAGTTCTTGTTCCGTGGCCATGATGAATGATGGCAAAGTGATTTGCGCCGGAGGCACTGACGACCATAATGCCATGGCAACAACACAAATATATGATCCTGCGACAGGACAATGGTCAGAGGCGGAAAATATGAAGCAGGCTCGAATTGGCGCCAATATAGCAACACTCAATGACGGCAAGATAATTGTGGTCGGCGGAATGAATAGCGAAGGAGCGCCACTTTCATCTGCGGAGATTTTTGATCCAAGCACAGGAAAATGGTCGGATGCTTCAAATATGAACAAAGCCCGCAAGAATTTTGCCTTTGTTGATCTCGATAAAGGGAAAAAGCTTGCCATGGGTGGAAAAATATACAGGTATTCAAGCTCAGCCAACGAACAAAAGACGGGATATGAAGACGAAGACAATTCTTGTGAAATTTATGACCCGGAAACCAATGCATGGACGGAAGTCACTCCAATGAATGAATCCAGGCAATATCATACGGCGTCAGTTCTTAAGGACGGCAGGGTTCTTGTGGCAGGAGGAAATGATGGAAACAAGCCGCTTTCAAGCTCGGAGATATATGATCCTGTAAACGACACATGGGAGTTGATTGGAAACATGACTTGCGCGCGCCAGCAACATGTTGCAGTGTCCACATCGGATGGAAAAGTCGTTTTGATTGGCGGCTACGACGGTGATGCCATGGATTCCGTCGAGCTTTTTGATCCCGGCTCGGCTCCGCCTCCGGTAACGGACGGAACAATCGAGAAATTGGCATTTTCCGCCTCCCACAAGGAGTTCTTGAAAAAGGAAAACGATGAATATATAAAACATTCCACAAACAAATTCACGATTTCCGGAACGATAAGTTTCGGACAGGATTTCAATCCGGACGACATAAAGGAAGGAGAAACGTTCTCGCTGAATTTTGGAAACTACAGTTTTTCCGGGACTTTCGGCAACGCCGCTGATAAAAGCAAGACATTCACATCAAAACCCGGCAAGGGAGGAACTGCGAAATTCGCAAACAAGGCCACTGATCAATTCAAGGCCAAAAACGTCTTGGTTGAAAAAATTGACATCAAATGGGATGCCAAAGGAAAATTCACCTTCAAGGTCTCCGGAACTCCGGTCACGGACTCAACAACAAGCCCGATTGACGGCAAGACAATACCGGGCAACATAGAAATATTCCAGATCGGCGCCGGATCGAAGCATGGCGCAGCCTTTGGCGTTGGCGAAAAGCTCGGATTTACAGGCAAAAAGACGCCGAAAACTTCAAAAGGAATCCAGCTTGAAAGCTGGACGGCGAAAGGGGCGCAATAAGCCGGCCAACCCCTCCGGGTCGAATGGCTTTCACCCGCCGGGTGAAAGCCTCTTAAAATGTTATAATTTAGATTTTCCGTTTTAAGCCTTATACACAAGAGGGAGTATTTGCCATGAGACGATTTTTCGCCTGCTCTTCATTATGCATTCTGCTCTGCGGATGCTCCATCCTCCAGAGGGAGCCCTACAAGCCCGTCAACTATTACGACCTCTCGTATCCGGACGCCAGAATTGACTTGAAGGGCGCCGCCGTTTCAATCGGCGAAATCAATGCGGACAGGCCTTACGGCGACAGGATGGTCTTCAGGGTTTCCGAGAACCGCATAGAGATCGACGAGTTCAACCGCTGGGCCTGCAATCCTGCCGACATGCTGAACAAATATCTCTCGATGGCGTTCGAGCCCGATCCTGCCGCGAAACCCGCAAAATATTCCGTCTCCTTGCAGATATTGCTGATCGAGGCGTCGCTGGACAAGCCCGCCGCCAGAGTCGCAATCCTCGCGACATTCAGCGACAAGGCAAAGGGAGATGTCGTACTAAGAAAGATCTATCGGCAGGAAATGCCGCTGGAAAAGGTCACCGGGGACGATTTCGCCAAGGCAGCTGGAGGCCAAATAGCCAAGATTGCCCAGGACATCGCACAGGACGTGATGAAACTGAAATGAGTTATTGGTTATTCGTTATTTGTTATTGGGAATACGACGGCATTCAACACTAATAACTGATAACCTATAACTGCTCTTATGCTATCGCTGTCAGTAATAGACAAGACCCTTTTGATAGCCAGGCTACCGGCGGCGGGGATGAGCTTCGACGAGATGCAGGCTTCGTACGCCGAGATCGAGAAGACGCTCGGTTCCTCCGCTGTCACCGGTATCTCCTGCGATCTCGGCGGCGTCGCAAAGACGAACTATTCGGTGATCGCATTCGTCATAGGCTGCGGGGAGCTGGCGGCAAAGAGGAAAATCGGCATCGCCTTCACCAAGCTTGCCGACGAAGAGCTCCGCGGCGAACTCACGCGCCTCGGCTTCGATGGCAAGGGCGCCTACACCCCGAAGGCGTTCCGCAAGGAGGGGCCCAAGTCCGTCTTCATCACCGCAGGCGACGCCATCTACAAGTTCTGCGCCGACACCAAGAAACTGGTGGGGTTCATCGGCGAAATAATAAAGGCGATCTTTTACATAATCCTGCATCCGCGCAAGCTCGACCTTAAGGAAGTCCTGTTCTACATGGACAAGAGCGGGGCTGATGGTGTGCCGATCGTCATGCTCATTTGCTTCCTGATGGGTCTGATACTCGCGTTCCAGGGCATCACGCAGATGATGAGGTTCGGCCTTCAGATCTACATCGCGGACCTTGTCGGGCTGGCGATCATCAGGGAGCTGGGCCCGCTCATGGTCGCGATGATCTGCATCGGGCGCGCAGGCTCCGCATACGCCGCCGAACTCGGCACGATGAAAGTTTCAGAGGAAATAGACGCCATGGACACCATGGGCCTCAAGCCCGCCCGCTTCCTCGTCCTCCCGAAGATCATCGCCCTGACGCTTTCAGTCCCCATGCTCGTGCTGATCGGCGACGTCTGCGGAATCGCAGGCGGAGTGCTGATAACAGTAACGATGAGCGACATATCTTACGTTGAATACATGAACAGGACTTTGCAGACCCTCGTCCCCTGGAACATTGTCGAAAGCGTCATCAAGGCAGTCGTCTTCGCGTTCATCATAGCCGGAGTCGGATGCTTCCGCGGATTCGAGGCCGACAGGGACGCCAAGGGCGTCGGCAGCGCAACCACGTCGTCAGTCGTCAGCGGCATCTTCCTTGTAATTATCGCGGACTTTTTCGTCACGTTCTTTTATCCGCAGATACTGGGGACTTTCGGGATAAGCTATTGAGGCGCATATGTCGGAGGAGGCAAGAAAATCTGTGATTGAAGTCAGGGATCTGACTATCGGCTACGAAGACTTCATCGTGCTTAAGGATCTCAACTTCAGCATTTACGAGGGCGAGGTCTTCGTAATCCTCGGCGGCTCGGGCTGTGGAAAAAGCACCGTGCTGAAGCACATCATCGGGCTGAACCGGCCGCTCAAGGGCGACATCCTCATCCAGGGCGAGAGCATCGTGAACTGCCCTGAAAACGTGAAGGACGAATTGTCGAGGAAGTTCGGAGTGCTCTACCAGTCGGGCGCTCTCTTCAGCTCGTTGTCGCTCGCGGAGAACGTCGCGCTTCCGCTCAGGGAGTTCACAAACCTCTGCCCCGAGCTTATTGCATCGGTTGCCAAGCTCAAGCTCAGCCTCGTCGGGCTCGAGGGATTCGAACAGTTTCTACCGGGCGAGATAAGCGGCGGGATGAAGAAGCGCGCGGGCCTCGCAAGGTCCCTCGCTCTCGACCCGAAGATACTTTTTTTAGACGAACCGTCCGCCGGCCTGGATCCAATATCGTCCGCGGAACTCGACAAGCTAATCCTCGCGCTGCGTAAGGATCTCGGATGCACCATCGTCATCGTGACGCACGAACTCGACAGCATATTTTCGGTCGCAGACAGAGTCATCGTCTTAGACAAGGCGAAGAAGGGCATCGTCGAAGAGGGCGATCCTAGGAAGCTGCGCGAGTCCAGTCCGAACGCATGGGTAAGGGAATTCTTAAACCGTTCACACATGAGGGGTTGATCATGAGCAACATAGGCAACAAATACAAGGTAGGCGTCCTTGCCATCGTCGCGTCCGCAATACTGATCGTCGGGATGATTTCGCTGGGAGCCTTGAAGTATTTCAGAATCACCTACGAATTCATGACTGTCGTAACCGGATCCGTCCAAGGGCTGGAGAAGGGGGCGAAGGTGAAGATCAAAGGAGTCACGATCGGCAGCGTGGACAAGATATTCCTCGGCCCGGACATGAAGGTCACCTACATACATATGAAGTTTGATCCGGAAGCCTTCGCGAGGGTGGCTACGGTCAAGCCCGAATACGCCGCCGCCCTGGACAACGCATTGGAAATGAAGGGGCTGTTCAAGAAGCGGCTCGCCGAGCTTGTTGAGCAAGGGATGCGCTGCCAGTTGCAATACGGCGACATAACAGGGACCATGTTCATAGACATCGCATTCTTCGACCCGAAGGAATACCCCCCAAGGGACTTCGAACTTCCCCCGGATCATCCCCCGTATCTCCCCTCGATCCCGATAGTCTCAATCGGCAGCATCATCACGGACGTCCAGAAGGCCACCCAGAACCTGGCGAAAATAGATGTCCAGAAGCTGTCGGACGACCTCAACTCGCTCTTGGCGAAGGCCAACAACATCCTTGACGAAAAGGAAATGAAGGAGACCGTCTCCAGGATCAACTCCATCAGCAGCAACCTCGACGACCTGGTTGTCAGGATGAACGAGATCTTCGACAAGAAGCGCCTTGAGGACACCACTCACCAGATACAGAAGTCGCTCGACAGCTTCAACTCCACCCTGGCGTCCATAGAGAAGCTCTCCGAGGAGACCCGCACTCAGATGAAGGACAGCAAAATCCCGGAGACCGCCGAGAGGGCCAGGATGCTCATGGAAAACTCCGACGCGACATTAAAGAGCATCAACTCGCTCAGGGACGACCTGAAGAGGGACATGGAGCAGCTCTATGCCACGCTGCAGAGCGCAAAGGAGCTCATCGACGCGCTAGAGAGAACCCCCAACTCGGTCATCTACGGCAAGCCCGGCGGACCGGTGGTCGAGCCGAAGTGAACATCCTTTTACTTGATCATCGGAAGTTACTTGTTGGGAGCTGGATATTCCTGATCCTTGGCGGATCGGGTCGCCACGACTTGGTGTTGTGCGCCGCAGCGCGGGCATGACATGCTCTGGCCGGAGAACGTCGGGGGAACCTTCAGCTTGATTCCGCACGGGCACTGTATGAATAGGAATCTGTTCAGGCGGTGGAATATGTCCATGGCCTCGCGTTTTCGTTTCCTCATCTCCGCGTCCGGAAGGGGCGGCGGCTCGACGGAAACACCCCTGAGCGCAAGCTCCTCGTCCGATCGGCGATATGATTCCGGGATGATGTCCTTGCCCATGATGGAGCTGTATGCCCTGTTGTAGGCGTCGAGGCCGGCGCCCGCCATGCTCCGCAGGATTGCAACTCTTTTCTCGACAGGCGGATGCGTGCTGAATATTGCGGAAAACTCCTTTCCGCTTGCCGCGTTGAGCGGGTTGACGATATACATCGGGGCGGTGATCCTGTTCGCCGACTCCAATGGTATCCTGGCTCCGGAGATCTTTTCCAGCGCCGATGCAAGCCCCTCCGGATACCTCGTGAATAGCGCACCGGAGGCGTCCGCAAGATACTCCCTGCTTCTCGAACATGCCAGGTACAGCAGGTTCGCAAGCAACGGCGCAAGTATCGCAAAAATGATCGCCAGCAGGAACAATATGAGCTGGAGCTGGCCGCCGCCCTCGCGCGAGGATGATCTTGAACGGCGTCCGCTTCCGCCGTAGAACATCATCCTTGTATATACGTCCGCGAGGATCACGATGGTTCCAAGCATGACACCGGCGATAGTCATGAACTTGGTGTCCTCGTTTTTTATGTGGCCGACCTCATGCGCGACGACGCCCTGGAGCTCGTCCCTTGACAGGATCGTAAGGATGCCGGTCGTGACCGCCACGGCGGCGTTTCCAGGAGTCCCGACGGCAAACGCGTTCGGCGAACGGCTTTCCATGATGAAGACCTTGGGAGTCGACGGCAAAGCCGCGGCGATGCGCATCTCCTCGACGATGTTGTAGAGCTGCGGCGCGTCGTCGTGCGTCACCTCCCGCGCCCCGGACATCGCCAGCAGGATATTCTTGCCGCCGGCCACCGATACGACGGTCATGAAGAACCAGATGATCCCCGCGAACATCACTCCGCCCAGGATGCCGCCCTGCTCGCCGGTTATCGAACCGCCGAACACCGCTCCCAGGACGACGAGGAGAACTCCCATCGCCAGCACCAGGAAATACGACTTAAGCCTGTTGCTTTTTATCGCCTGCCACATATCCTGTAATCCTGCCAATAATGACGCTTCAGTCCGGGACGATGGGAAATAATCTAATGCGCATGCTGCGGATCTTCCAATGGGCGACATTGATTGTGAGATTCCCGCCTGTTATATTACTTTGCCGGAAGTGTATTATGGTTCAAACCTTTTCCAAGTTGAAGCATGGCCTGGCAGTAATGCTGCTGGCGGCCGCGCTTGCATCGGCCGGCCATGCCATGGCTATCCCCTCCGGCGAAACCAACCAGGCGACCTTCTGGCATCATGGGATATTCAGGGTGAACTCCAACATAAGCGCCGGGAAAGAAAGCATAGACACCATCGCCGCCAAGGCAAAGTCGGCCGGACTTGATTTTGCAGTAGTTTCAGACCAGTTCCTGGTCAAATGCGAATACGGGGTGCCGCCGTTGAAGAATCTCCTGAAAGTCTCGATGGAACGCGGAAGCGTGATGGCCTTCGGGATTGAAAACTATCTCGGATATATCAGAACCGTACAGGAGAAAACCCCCGGCATCCTGCTCGTCCCGGGCGCAGATATCGCACCCCATTACTACTGGATCGGATCGCCGTTCAGGAAAAGCCTCGTCAACTGCCAGTTCAGCAAGCAGATGACGGTCTTCGGAAGCGGCGATCCGGAATTCTACCGGAACCTCCCGGTCATACACAACCGGCGCCCGGAACACAGGCCGCTGAAAATATTTAAGAAGCTTCTGCCACTTCTCGTCCTCGGCGGACTTGGAGTTTTGACTGCCTCCTCCGCATGGCGGCCATACTACATGGACGGACAGGGGAACAAGTATTACCGCCACAGGAAGCTGAAAATCTTCGCCGGAGCCGCCCTCGTCGTTTGCGGCCTGCTCTGGACTGCCGACAGAAACCCATTTGCCACGGAGACTCCGTTCGACCAATATTCAAACTGGGACGACGCCCCGTTCCAGGCCGTCATCGACCATGTCGGAAAATCCGGCCATGGCAAGGTCGGAATCATGTGGTCTTCGCCCGAGGCCAAAAACATAAAAAACCGTATCGCCGGAATCCGGCTTCAGACCGACACGTACATCGAAAGCGTCTGCAGAACACAGGGACACAACGGGTTCGGCGCCATATATCCGGACGTCAGCCATGCGCACGAGCCGGGAAAGGAATGGGACTACATGCTGCTCGAATACAGTTCCGGCAAACGCTCGTCATTGCCCGCGGTCACCGGCGAACTCGACTACCATGGAGGCATCGACATCGACAAGATAAAGACCGTCGTCTGGACTGAAAGCCCGAAAGCATCTTGCGATGATATCGTCCAGGCCATAATCAAAGGCAGATCCTACGCCGTCGTGAAGCGGGACGGAGAAATATTGCTAGAGGAAGCGCAGATCAGGAGCGGAGGCAGGTCGGCACGGATAGGGGAAACCCTGAAAATTGCCGGCGCAGGCCAGTCCAGCATCGAGTTCCGGCTGAGCGGGAGGATCGACGGCATGAAATTGGGGAACCCCGCCGAAGCCGAAACCTTGACACTCAAGATCGTCCTGAACGGAAAACTGATCACGAAAAAGGAAATGAAGAGCGCAGATTTTGATATCAAGGAGGAAGTCAAGCTTGAAAGCGCCGTCCCAACCCAGTATCTGCGCTTTGAAATGGACGGCCGGAACTCAGGCATGCTGCTCGCCAACCCGTTCTTCATCAATGTCGAATGAGAGCTGCAGCTCCTCCCGGATCATCAATGGAGTATTTTCCTTCAGGCCGTAGAGACATTCAAGGTCTGTCTTTTCCTTGGTCTTCAGGTAGGCCTTCCTAAGCGCGTCGAAATACAGAAGCTTCCAGCTCTCGTCCTTGAAATGTCCGCTGAAAAGCGGGGATTCCATATCCAATAGCCCTTTCCGAGCTTCCTCGCATACTGTTCGAGGGCGTCCGCGATGCTGGTTGAATCCGGCGTCATCGAGTGCTGACAAGCTTGAATTCCTTTCCTACGGATTCGTCCAAGACCTTCTTGATGTCGAGCCCGGTGTCCAGCGTGCCGAAGAATCCGAGCCTGGCAAGCTTGGGGTCGACGTAGTTGATGAGGAGCGTGTAGGGGGTCGGCTCAGCCCTCTCCGCCATAACTTCGCGGCAGGTTTCCAGGACTATCTTCCTGAAGCGGTCCTCGGTTATCATTGATGCGGAAGGGTTCAGGTCGCAGACGATCGCACGGCGTCCGTTGCGGACGGCCTCGACGGCGACGACCCCGCTTCCGGCGAACGGATCGAAGACGACCTCCTGCTCCCTCGTGTAGCACTTGATGAACTCGCCGACTACATTCCAGGTCTTGCGCGACCAATATTTGTGCCACACATACATGGCGGTATGCGGTTCCGGCGGGATCTGCCGGTTGAGATGCTTCATTGTCTCCTCGTCTTTCAGATTCCCAACCCGCCGGCTATGAAAAGCTTAATAACGGCTGGAAAATGCTCATGCGGCTTTGCACGGGGGGTGCCGGAAATCTGAACTGAAATATACCTTCCGGTGGTCGGTATTTCCCCGCATCTTTTTTTCCACGGATCAGTATGTCTAACTTTGTGCCCAGGATAATATTGGACGCGTAATGGAGAAATACTAATTATTATGAGATAAAATCAGCATTTTTCAATCACGCCTGCCGAGACGGGACTTCTTTATCGGGCAGCCGGGGGAGACCGTTTTGCCGCCGCAGGCGGCCGACTCGTAGAGCGCCGTCAATATCTCGATGTTTTTCTTACCCTCAGGGGCCTCGACCAGCGCCGGCCTGTTGTTCAGGATGGCGTCGATGACGTTGCCTAGGTAGGCGACGTGTCCGACGCCGTAGACGTTCGGAACCTCGTGGGAGAATTCCTTGATGATCGCCTCGTCTTCGGGCTGCTTGTCCTCGAACTTCCAGTAGGTGATCTTGTTGACCGCGAAGCCGCCGAGCATGACCGTTCCCTTCTCACCTAGAAGGCTTATCGAAGCCTCGAGGTCCTCCGGCCTGGTGGCGACGGTCGCCTCGAACGCGCCGAGAGCGCCTGACTTGAATTTGAACGTGGCGACCGCGGTGTCTTCGACCTCGATGTCCAGGAGGGTGGTCGCTGTAACGCACTGCATCGTGTCGATCGGCCCCATGAACCACTGGAGGAGGTCGAGATGGTGGCTCGCCTGCTGTGACATGACGCCGCCATCAAGCGCCCAGGTGCCGTGCCAGTCGTCCTGCTCGTAGTAGGCCTGCAGCCTCTTCCAACGCGTCCTCACCGTGCCGAGGACCTGCCTGCCGAAACGTCCCGAGTCAAGAGCCTTGCGGGCAGCCTGAACCGCCTTGTTGAAGCGGTTCTGCTTGACGACGAATAGCCTGCCGCCGTGCTTCGCGCATGCGGCCATCATCGCCTCGCAGTCCGGCACGCGCAGCGCCATCGGCTTTTCGACAACGATATGCTTGCCATATTTGGCGAGGGCTATCACGTTCTCGGCATGGTAGCCGGTAGGCGTCGCCACATTGACTACATCCACTTCGGGATGCTCTTCCATCATCTTGTCGTAGCTGGTGTAGAATGGAACCTTGAACTGCTCGCCCTTGGTCTTCGCCTTTTCCTCGACAATGTCGCAGACCGCCGCAAGCTCGGACGGTATCGCGCCCGAACTCAGCGCCTCAAGGTGGTTCTTCGAAATCCTTCCGCAGCCGACCAACGCAAACTTCAGCTTCTTGTCGCTATTCATTACAGATTAATCCCTTATATTAGTCCCTTATGAAATATTCCGACAAATGAGAGTGTCGATGTTAATTAATTAGTTTGCGCGCGCCGCGCGCTAATAACAAACAAAGCGGACCGCGAAAGCTCTGAGTTGGCTATTTGCGTACGGCGTGCGCAAGCTACTCCGCGCCGCAAGGGCGCATTTTTCAGCAGTGAAAACCTAGCACGGCATATGCTTTTTCCCAGTCCGGGATCACTGTTCGATGCCCCCTGCCTGGTTCTGCCGGTCCTTCATCACTGCGATCCTGGTCCGGACGCTCTTGCGGAACGTCCCGGCGAATTCCTCCTGCCTTACAAGCCCCCTCCCGATCGCGCTCCGGACCTTTTCGCGATCCGTCGAGAAGATCTTCGCGGCGAGCGGCGCGAGGAGCGGTTCGATCTCTGAAAGATTCGCGCGGATCTTCTGCAGGTCCGGGCCTGCCACCATTAGATAGCGCTCGCCGAGCCTGGCCCTGATCGCCTCCTCGTCGTATTTCACCACGTTCTCCTTCGCGTAGCGCACCTTCAGCGGAACGCCGTCCACGGACGGAAACCAGAATCCGTCCGGCTCCCCATTCAGGAACTGCAGTATCTTCTCCTTCAGCGACTCCTTCTCTGACTGCAGTTCGTTCTCCCTCCTCTGGATGTCAAGATATTGCAGGAGCACCTTCTCCATCTCCGGAGAGACGGCCTTTTCTATCCGCGAATAATTTCTCATCGGCCCGTTCGTCCTCATCTCTTATTTCCTTTCGCACAATGAAGTTATACTCCTTTTCCTCGGACGACATTCATGTCGCCCCTCGGTCGGAACGAAAATATCCAATCCCAAATCTTGCTCGTCAAAATGTAAATTTTCACGCTAAAGGAGTATATATCTGCTACTCCCTCAGCCTTTCCACTATCTTCCCCGCGGCGTCGCCGTCGCCGTAGGGCTGCTCTTTTGGGACGGTCAGGGTGTGCGTCGCGAAATTCGCAAATGCAGCCATAATCTTTTTCCTGTCGGGGCCGGCGACGATGTTCCATCCGAGTTCGACGGTCTCGATCCATTCCGTCTCGTGTCTCATGGTTATGCACGGAACCCTGTAGAAGAAGGCCTCCTTCTGCACGCCGCCGGAGTCGGTCAGGATCATCTTCGCATGCTTTTCGAGGAGGAGCATTTCGAAGTAGCTTACCGGCGGTATGACGTTGACCGAGCCGTTGAAGGCGAGCCGGTATTGTTCGAGGAACTTCTTCGTCCTGGGATGAACTGGGAACACGACCGGGAAATGTTCGGAAATCATGTTCACGGCGTCTACGATCTGCTTCAGGTTCCTCCTCTCGTCGGTATTCTCGGCGCGGTGGCAGGTGACAAGTATGTAGAGCCCCTTGTCGACGTTGTATTCCTTGAAAGGATTGTAGTGCTTTTCGGCGACGTGTTCGAACTTCAGCGCACAGTCGAACATGACGTCGCCCACGAGGAAGGAGGTTCCGCCGAGGCCTTCCTTGACCAGATTCTCGACCGCGGCCGGTGAGGAGCAGAAATTGATGTCGCAGATGTGGTCTGCGACGACCCTGTTTATCTCCTCCGGCATCCTGCGGTTGAAGGAGCGCATCCCGGCCTCGACGTGGGCCACGGGAATGTGCAGCTTGGCCGCCGCAAGCGCACCTGCGAGCGTCGAATTCGTGTCCCCGTAGACGAGCACTCGGCACGGCCTCTCCGCTTCAAGCACGGCCTCCATCTTCTCCAGCATCCTCCCGGTCTGGGCGCCGTGCGGCCCTGAGCCGATCCCGAGGTTGTATTTCTCCCTGGGGATATTCAGCTCGTCGAAGAAGACCTTGGACATCGCCGCATCGTAGTGCTGGCCTGTATGGATGATAGCCTCTTCGATCCCCCCCTTCTCCGCGATCTTCGCTGAAACCGCGGCCGCCTTAACGAACTGGGGGCGCGCCCCGACCACAGTGCAAACTTTCATAAGATTTCCTCTGAAACTTGTAAATCTTTGTCTGTATCTTTGTCGCTAACTTTGTCGCCTTCCGGAGGGTTGAATTCTATTCAACCGTCTTCTCGGTGGCGGGAACTCCCGCCACCCGGCGGAATAGAATTCCGCCCTCCATCGAGTTTCTGTTTGACAGAACTGCGAATCTCGCAGATGGGCACTTCTCCTCTGAAACTCGATTCCTTTCGGTGGAGGGTTGAGCCGAGCTCAACCGCGGCTCAGCACGGCTTCGCCCTCCATCGAGT
>CAZWRV010000118.1:0-17440 GCA_964636325.1 uncultured Victivallaceae bacterium
CGAAAGGAATCGAGTTTCAGAGGAGTGTCGAACTGCGAGATTCGCAGTTCTGTCGTTCAGAAACTCGATGGAGGGCGAAGCCGTGCTGAGCTGCGGTTGAGCTCGGCTCAACCCTCCAGAAGACGACAAAGCTCGTGACAAAGTTACCGACAAAGATGGGCGAGTTTCAGAGGAGTGTCGAACTGCGAGATTCGCAGTTTTGCCTACGTGAAATTTTGGAGTGCTGAAGCTTGCTTCAGCTTTTTGCATCGGAGCTTGCGCAGTCCATAACGAAGTTACAAAGGAGCTCTTGGAATCAAGGTACATCTCTAAGGCGGGCTTCGCCCGCAACCCAAAATTCAATGAATTCCATAGACACATGCACGCTTTTGCGCTAGAACTTTTTGAGAAAGTATCCTAAATCACAAGGAGGTCTGCCATGAAAGTGAAGATTGTTACCAAGAAAGCCCTGCTGAGGCTGTCAATATTTTTTGTTATAATATCAATTGGACTTGCAATAGGAGGCTGTATGATGATGTCCATGCCTGGTCAAAGCTACGAGGGGCCTTTCGTCCCTCTCGACGACTATGAAAAGGCGCTGTCCGGTTCTATGAAGTCGGATGTTGAATTCATGGCGGGGACTATTGGCCCCCGTAACTTCATCAACTACCAGAATCTTCAGAAGACGGCCGATTTCATCGAGAAGTCGTTCAAGGACGCCGGCTACGAACCTAAACTGCAGAGCTACAGGGCAGAAGCGAGCATCATAAGCTCATGGCGCGGCGCACCGAAGAACGACCAGCTCGAATATGTCAACATCGAGGCGGAGCTGAAAGGCGTCAAGCTTCCGGACGAGATAATAGTTGTCGGCGCCCATTACGATTCCCCGCCGGTAGACGGCTGCAAGGCGGCCAACGACAACGCCTCCGGGGTCGCGGCCGTCCTCGCGCTCGCCAGGTCGTTTGCCGGGAGGAAGCAGGGAAGGACGATCCGCTTCGTGGCCTTCACCAACGAGGAGCCACCCTACTTCTGGACCCCCGGCATGGGCAGCTATGTCTACGCCAAGTCATGCAAGGACAAGAACGAGAACATCGTCGGAATGTTCAGCATGGAGACGATCGGCTACTACTCCGACGACGAAGGCAGCCAGAACTATCCCTTCCCGATCAACTACTTCTATCCGTCTAAAGGGAATTTCATCGCCTTCGTGTCAGATGTCTCGTCGAGATCGTTCTTGAAGAAGTCCCTGGGATTTTTCCGCGAAGGGACTAAATTCCCCTCACAAGGGGCGGCGTTCCCCGGCCTTGTCCCGGGCGTGGGATGGTCCGACCACTGGTCGTTCTGGAAGATGGGCTATCCCGGTGTCATGATAACCGACACCGCGCCCTACAGGTATCCCTACTACCATACCGACAAGGACAATCCCGACCAGATCGACTACGACAGGATGGCCCGAGTCGTCAAGGGTATGGAGAAAGTCCTGGAAAAACTAGCCAATGGTGGCGATTGACAGGCGCTAAGGACTTCAGCCGCAGCCACGTCAATCAGGTCAATAATGTCAATCAGGCCAATTAAGCTCTAGGAGCATCAATGAGTGAAAATGAAATCGATCTCCCTATGCCTTTCGATAATTCCGCGCACGAGGCGCTGATGAGCGTCCTGTGGACGGCGCTTATCGTCAGGAAGGAGTCGAAGCGTTTCTTCGGCGCGAACAGGATCTCGTCCGACGCCCAGTTCAACGTCCTCATGATACTGAAATATTCCGGGAAGACATTGACTCAGAACGAGATCGGCAAGCGGCTCCTGGTCGACAAGTCCAACGTCACCGGCCTCATCGACCGGATGGAGCGCGACGGCCTGATTGCGAGGAAGGACGTCGAGGGCGACAGGCGCAGCTACCACATCGTCGCAACAGCAGAGGGCAGGCGGATAACCGATACGGTCGAAAAGAAGTATATGGCGAAGGTCTCGGAGACAATGAGGCTGCTCGGTAAAAAAGATCTGGCCGAAACCGTCCGCCTGATGAAGTTGATAAGGAAAGGCTTGGTGGAATAGTCGCGGTTGTTTCACGCAGCATGAACAGTTGAATAGAATTCAACCCTCCGACTTGTCGAATCCGCAATCGGTGGAGGGCGGAATTCTATTCCGCCGCCGGTTGAGCCGATCTCAGTTATTGAACTAATGGATATGACTCATTTACATGGAAATCCGCAAGTCAACTTGGACGCGTTTCTGGCCGATTGCGGCGGCGCAGTTCTTCGGGGTCTTCAACGACCACGCGTTCAGGGCCGTCGCGATATTCGCCGTGGTGGGGGCGAAGGAGAGTTCGTCCGATAACGCCGCGTTCATTGCAATTATAACGATGGTCTATGCCCTGCCGTTCGTCCTCTTCCCGTCGCCGGCCGGATTCTTCGCAGACCGCTTTGCGAAGCGGAACGTGATCGTGCTGATAAAGCTAGTCGAGCTTTTCTTCATGCTGGCTGGTACGCTCTGCCTTGCGAACTTCGCAGCCTGGGGTTCTGCGCCGTTGGCGCTGACAATGTTTCTTCTGGCAACGCAGAGCGCGTTCTTCAGCCCGCCGCTCAACGGAATACTCCCGGAGCTGTTCAACGAGAAGGAAATCTCGCACGTCAACGGTTTGAAGGAGATGCTGACGATGCTGGCGGTGATCCTGGGGATGTGCACGGGGATCACGCTCAAATCCCTTGCCGGAGCGCATCTTTACAAATGCGGGCTCTTCCTCTCGTGCTTTTCTCTTATGGCGTTCTTCATTTCGCTGAAGATAGTCCATGGGCTTCCGGCCAATCCCGCGGTCAAGTGGGCTTGGAACTGGTTCAAGGGCTACTGGGACGGCTTCAAGCTCATGAAGAAGAACAGAGCCGTATTCCTGTGTGTTCTCGGCGACGCGTTCTTCGTCGCTATCGGCACGGCGATACAGGCCCTTCTCATCGTCCATGCGAAATACGCGCTGGGCCTGGCGAAGGAGTTCGAGCAGGGCATCATACAGCTCGGGCTCGCATTCGGAGTGGGACTGGGCTGCTATCTTGCGGGCAAGCTCTCCGGCAGGAAAGTGGAACTTGGGCTTGTCCCTTTCGGAGCGCTCGGCATAGTCGTGTTCCTTGTTCTTTTGACGGCACTGCCTGGAAATCCGGTCCATTTGCCTGAAATCGGAAAGATCGGCAGCCTCGGGATTTATCCGGTATTCATGCTGAATCTTCTACTTGTCGGCGTCTGCGGGGGGCTATTCATGGTTCCGCTGAGGGCATACATGCAGCAGAAGACCGATTCGGAAACACGGGGGACGTTGCTTGCGAACGTGAATGTGCTCTGCTTCGGCGCGATCATACTGGCGGGCTTCCTCATGCTTGTGCTTACCGGCGGGATTGAGAAGTCGGCGTCGCACAGCCTCATCGGGCAGGTGCAGAGCCACTTCCTTGATCTACCGGCCTCCGCGGTCTTTGTTGGGATTAGCGTCATAACTGTCATTGTCTCCGCCTATGCCGTGATGCTGCTGCCCGAGTTCATGCTGAGGTTCATGGTCATAATTCTCACGCATACCGTCTACAAGATAAGGCTTGAGGGCGAGGAGAACATTCCCGAGCGCGGCCCCGCGCTGCTCGTTGCGAACCACGTCTCTTTTGTGGACGGCCTCCTGATAACGTCGTGCTCTTCGAGGTTTGTCCGCTTTCTGATGTACGAGGACTACTACAACATCCCGTTCCTGAAGCCGCTCTTCAAGTGGTTCGGCTTCATAGAGGTTCCGCCGGCGGACAGGCCTAAGAAGATCATGGAGACTTTTGAACGGACGAAGGCGGCGCTCAGGGAGGGGGGGGTGGTCTGCATATTCCCCGAGGGCAAGCTCACGCGCAACGGGGTGATGGACGAGTTCAAGGAGGGCTTCATGAAGATGATTCCAGAGGAGCTGGACGTTCCGGTCATACCGGTGCGCCTCGGCATGCTCTGGGGCAGCATCTTCAGCTACTTCTACGGGAAGATAAGGATCAGGATGCCGGTGGAACTGCCTCACCCCGTGTCGGTGACAATCGGCAGGCCGGTTCATAAAGACATAAGCGCCTTCCAGATAAGGCAGATCATTTCAGAGATGGCCGCCGAAGCGGAAGGGAGGCCGAGGGAGGAGGAACGGCCTGTCCACTACCAGTTTGCGAAATTCGCAAAGAGGCGCCCCTTCAGCAGGACTTTCTTCGACCATGGAGGCGAAGGGATAAGGAATTTCAGCATGCTTGCGAGGGCGGCGATCCTGAGCCGCGAAATCCGCAAGGTCGCGGGGAAGGATGCGAAGTTCGTAGGCGTCCTTCTGCCGAACTCGACCTACAGCGCGCTGGCCACGCTCGCGGTCATGATGGCCGACAAGGTTCCTGCGATGCTCAACTTCACCGCGTCCGCCCAGGCCATGGACGAGGCCATCCGCAAGGCCGGGCGAGGGTGTATAATCACCAGCAGGCTCTTCGTGAAGAAGGCCGGGATCGCCGAAAGGCCGGAAATGTTTTATCTGGAGGATATTGCGAAGGGCGTTTCATCTTGGAACAAGTTCCTGTGGACGTTTCTCGCAGCGGTCCTGCCGCACCAGGAGCTCATGAACATACTTGCGCCCAGATCGCACCGAGACGTCTTCGAGACGGCGGTACTCCTGTTCTCAAGCGGCTCTACGGGATCGCCCAAGGGGATACTGCTTTCGCACCACAACATAAACAGCGACGTATACTCGTTCTACCGGATCGTCGGCTGGGACAGGAAGCGCGACAGACTTCTAGGAAATCTCCCGCTTTTCCATTCGTTCGGCCTGACGACTTCGTTCTGGATTCCGTGCATGACAGGGACTAAGGTCGTCTACATAGCCAATCCGCTTGACGCCGCGCTGACCGGCGAGGCCATCGAGAAGAACAGGCTGACAGTTCTGCTGGCGACGCCGACCTTCCTGCAGATGTATATGAGGAAGTGTCCGGCGGAGCAGTTTAGGAGCCTGAGGCTTGTTATTGTCGGGGCCGAAAAGCTCCGCCCTGAAATAGCGGCGAAGTTCAAGGAGGTGACCGGCCTCGTACCGATCGAAGGCTACGGTTGCACCGAACTTTCGCCGGTGGTTTCCATCAACATTTCGAATTCCATGCTTGACCTTGGCACGAGTTCCGGGCCGCGGGGCTGCGTCGGAATGCCGATGCCCGGGATTTGCGTGAAGATTGTGGAGCCCGAGACCCGGAAGGAAGTTGCGCCGGGCACCGAAGGCCTCATGCTCGTAAAGGGCGCGAACGTAATGCAGGGCTATCTCAACGATCCGGAAAAGACCGCGGAGGTGATCCAGGATGGATGGTACAATACCGGCGACATCGCCAAAGTGGACACCGACGGCCGTATAACGATTACAGGGCGCCTTTCAAGGTTCAGCAAGATCGGCGGAGAGATGGTCCCGCATGAGCTTGTCGAGGAGATGATCCAGCGGATCTCGGGCGCCGAGGACCGCGTCGTCGCAGTCTGCGGAATCCCCGATGAGAAGAAGGGCGAGAAGCTGGTCGTCCTGCATACCGAAATGAAGCTCGCCCCGGCCGAGATCGTCGAAAAGCTGAAGACCGAGGGCAAGCTCCCGAACCTTTGGATACCCAAGCCGGAAAGCTTCCGCAAAATTGACAGGCTCCCTCTCCTCGGAAGCGGCAAGCTCGACATCGGAGCGGTCACCAGGCTCGCAAAAGAAACCTTCAAATAAAATTATCAAACTCACACAAGGACACGAAGGCACAAAGCTTTTGGGGGAATTTGAACCAACTATGATTTTATTTCTTTGTGGCTTTGCGCCTTAGTGTGAGAATTCATATTGCTTTTAGCGGGCGATTTGCAGCATTTCGGTCTTACCGAGCTTCTTGACGACGCAGTCGTTGGCGTATGTGCGTTCCGGCAGCACGACGAGGGTGTTGAGCGGCTTGCCGTCCGGGGTGAACGGGGCGTGGTGCCAGACGCCGGCGCGTATGACGGTCATGGTGCCGCGCGGGACGCGGAAGACTCTTACCTTGTCGGCGGGAAACGGAGCGCCGGCCGCCACGGCCGGGGCGACGTGCATCAGCATGTCGTTGTCGAGGGCCATGCAGCCTTCCGCACAGCAGGAATGGTATTCCGAAACGTCGATGACAAGCGGTCGTTTTTCGATGCTGCACACGGAGAAGGAGACCGACGACGAGCAGTTCCCGAAGTCGCCCTGGAGCATGTCTCGGTAGAATGTGATTGGGGAAGCGCCGATCTTCTCGCCCTTGGGGCTGAGCATGTCCGCAAAGGTTCCGAAAGGCATGAATCCCTCGACACTCAGTTCTTCGACCTTGATTTTTCTCATGGCGGGAGTCCTCCTGTTTTAAAATTTGCCGCTCCAAGCTCTTCAAGGATGGGCTCTATGCGGCCTTGGCGAATTGTAATTTATCGTTTATTTCACCGGGTTGAATTCATTTTTTCAAATAAATCCTTGTTTTCCAGGATTTGTTTGACGGGTTGTCTTGCCGCGATACAGTAACAGACGCAATCCAATTCCTTGATGCGCAACCATACAGCCATCGATTTCTCCAAGCGCCGATGGGCCGGTAAAGATATTGTCCCAGCCAAAATCTGAAAGGAAATGCCGTGAAGGAACTCACATGCTACGAGCGGATGAAATGCGTCTACGAGCACAGAGAGGGCGACAGGATACCGTTCTTTGACGGGCCCTGGGCCGCGACCGTCGAAAGGTGGCATAAGGAGGGCATGCCCAAGGAGATGGCCTGGCAGGACTACTTCGGCGTCGACAAGGCCGCAGGCATAGGCGCCGACAACAGTCCGCGCTACGAATGCAAGACCATTGAGGAGAACGACGAGTACAGGATATTCACGACGCAGTGGGGCGCGACACTCAAGGACTTCAAGCATTCCGCCACCGTCCCCGAATTCATTTCGTTCACCGTCACTTCGCGCGAGAAGTGGGAGGAGGCCAAGAAGAGAATGACTCCGTCGATGGACCGAGTCGACTGGAAGAGCCTCAAGGAGAACTACAAGAAGTGGCGCAAGGAAGGGCTTTGGGTCGGGGCGCATTTCTGGTTCGGCTTCGACGTATCGCACTCCTGGATGGTCGGAACCGAACAGTTCCTGCTGTGGCTTGTCGAAGATCCCGAGCTCTGCGTTGACATCTTCAACACATACCTCGATGTCGATATCGCGCTTTTCCAGAAGATCTGGGACGAGGGCTACCGGTTCGACGGCATCGGCTGGCCCGACGACATGGGCTACAAGCACAACCAGTTCTTCTCGCTGCCGATGTATCGCGAACTGCTCAAGCCTGTCCACAAGCGCGCTGCCGACTGGGCGCACGCGAAGGGCCTGAAGGTGTCGCTCCATTCCTGCGGCGACGTCAACCCGCTCATCCCGGATCTGATCGAGATCGGAATTGACCTGTTGAATCCGCTCGAAGTCAAGGCGGGGATGGATCCAATCCATATCAAAAAGACCTATGGCGACAGACTCGCCCTGCACGGCGGCATAAACGCCCTCAACTGGTCCAAGCCCGACGTCATTCGCGAAGAAATATCGAGGGTAGTGCCGTTCATGAAGCAGAACGGCGGCTATATATTCGGATCAGACCACTCAATCCCTTCGGACGTCAGCCTCAAGGACATGAAGGAGATCGTAGCCCTGGTCAAGGAAGCCGGGAAATATTGATGTTAAAACAGCCCTGGCTGTTCGGGGTAGTTCGCGGGCCGGATGCATTCGGGGGAATTGTTTTTGACAGAGTTGACGAAGCGTGACACGGTGTGGAACTGGATCCTTCCTGAAAACGATGCGAGTTCCTCTATCGCGGATTCCGCGCTGACGTTTCCAACATCGAGCCATGCGTCGAGGCCTGCGCCGTCGACAATTGCCGGCATGCGCGGATGAATGAAGCTGATTTCAGGCAAAGGCTCCCGGGTCACAACCGTGAAGGATCGTGATCCTGCATCCGGACTGAAGAGTGCCGCAATAAGCATCAGCCGTCCGTCGGCCCTTCGGATATAATACGGTATCTTGACTCCGTCGTCTTCGCGCCATTCGAAATAGCCGTCGGCGATTAGGGCTGCCCTGTTGCGCGGTACGAGAATCTTGAAGTTTCTTTTCTCCAGCAGCGACTCGGCGCGGGCGTTGAAAAGCTCGATCTTGTCGCCGCCCCTGCTCTCCGAAGAAACCCCCCAGCGCATCATGGCTATGGCCCTGCCGGCGCCTGCGGACTCGAACAGCACCGGGAGCGCCTGGCCGGGAGAGCAGTTGTATGAAGGCTTGAAATCACGGGCGTCGGAACCGCCAAGGTCTATGCCGAGCTCCGCGGCGGCTTCCTGGATCGTCTTGACGAGTGTCACCCGGCAGCACATTTTCATCCTTTCTGATGCAAATACCAAATCTTATACTCCTTTAGGCTGAGATTTACATTTTGATTGCGGAGATTTCGGGAATTGCTCCGTATTCTGAGAGGCCGCCGATACCGGGGTATCGAAGGCTCTCGAAGGGTGCGGAGCAAAACCGAAAGGCCGCAACCGCCTCGCGGCGAGCATCTTTGGGCCGTATTTTCCCGTTCCTTCCTCGGACGGCATTCATGTCGCCAATCGGTCGGAACGAAAAAATCCAATCCCAAATCTTGCTCGTCAAAATGTAAATTTTCACGCTAAGAGTATAACTCACCTTCCATGTCCGCCACCGCCGAAGTGACCTCCGCCTCCGTAATGTCCGCTGCTGTAGTGGAAGCTTCCATAGCTATGAGTGCATCCCTGGACCGGGCCATAGCCTCTTTTGCCGTATTCGAGCCCGTTCCTGTAGTATGGTCCATAGTGGTGGTTCCACCAGTGGTTGTTCCAATATGGATTGTAGATGTAGGGGTATCCCCAGCCCCAGCCGTAGTAGTTGTAGCTGCTGCCATAACCGTCGTCGTAGGACTGGCCCGGATAATTGTTGGAGTCAGCCGACTGCGATGAAAGATCCGCGTCAAGTTCCTTCTGCTCGTTGTCGTATTGCTGGAGCGACTTTTTCTCCGCGTCGCTGACCTTCCCGGCCGGAGTCTTCACGACCTCGCTCTTCTGGCTCAGCAATCTTTCATCCCATGCCTGGACGGCCTTCTTCTGCCTGGCGAGATACGCCTCTGCGGCCTTGGGGTCGTACTTATACTTCTTCTGGATGTCCACAGGAAGATTCTCGAAGCCGAGCTGGAAGACCCCGTCGCTGTCCATGACGACAAGCCCAGCGGGATTTACCTCGGTCACTCTTATGTTGCTGTAGGTCTTGCCGTCGAGTGTCGTTATATCCATGGCTGACATGGAACATATGGCCACAGCCACTATGGCAGGAGCCGTGACTTTCGTCGGAAACTTCTTCATGGAATGTCTCCTTTTATGTTTTGCGCCATCGATGTAAAACAGCCAAAGGGATACGCCTTGCCTTATAGCAATCTAACACATATCTGAATATTTCCCACCTTCAGTTTTTTCCCGTAAAAATCGGCTCCGTGCTTGAAAAAGCTTTTCAACAGCATAGTGATATATAGTGATATTGAGAGATATATATGAGGATTTGACATGCCGATGACGGACATAATCAGGCTGGCAGTCGCACTTCATGTGCTCGCGTTAGCTTTCGTGTCGCAGGCCCGGGAAGAGGTGGCGGGGAATGAATTCCCCGGAACCAGGCGCTTCGCCGGGGCGGAAAAGATATCCTCGATCGAAGAGAATCTGTCTGGCGGCAAGATTAAAAGAGTCTCCGTCGTCAGGGACAATTCCTTCCATTACCCTCTTATAAGGATAGAGGAAGTTTTAATCCCGTCCAAGGGGGAAAATCCTGAAAAGCTTGTTTCCAGGACCGAGATGGTTGCCGACCACCTGATCGTCAAGGCCAGGAAAGGAGTGACAATGGAAGCGCTTGAAGGCCTGTGTTCGATGAAATCATTAAAAATCTCTTGCCGGATAATGGGAACTGACTTCTACCTTGTTCAATTCCAGGCGTCAGATGCCAGATCGCTGGACGAATCGGTTCAAGAGATACTCCGGAATCAGGACTTGGTAGAATACGCCGAGCCTGACTACATCCGACATGCGGCGCTGACTCCGGACGATCCGAAGTTCGTGGACGGCACCCAGTGGGGCATGGACAAGATCGAAGCCTCCAAGGCATGGGATATGACGACCGGCGACAAGTCCGTAACCGTGGCAGTAATCGACTCCGGAGTCGACTACAATCACGAGGATCTGAAGGACAACATGTGGATCAATCCCGGAGAGACCGGACTCGACGGCAGCAGCAACGACAAGGCGACAAACGGCATCGACGACGACGGCAACGGCTACATCGACGACGTCCACGGCATCAACGCGATTGCAGGAAACGGCGATCCGATGGACGACTTCCAGCACGGAACTCACTGCGCCGGAACCATCGGAGGAGCCGGCAACAACGGCACCGGAATCGCCGGAGTCTGCTGGAAGGTCGGAATAATGGCCCTCAAATTCCTCGACAGCCAGGGCAGCGGCACCGATTCGGACGCCATCAAGTGCATCGCCTACGCGACCAAGATGGGCGCTTCCCTGACTTCAAACTCCTGGCTCGGAAGCGGATACAACCAGGCGTTGATGGACGAGATCTCCGACAACGGCAAACTCTTCGTGACATCATCGGGAAACACCGGCGGCAACCTCGACTATTATCCGAAATATCCCGCCTGCTATGACAGCCCGAACATCATCGTCGCCGGCGGATCCGATCAAGACGACATCATTTACACGCTGTCCGACTACGGCAAGCTCTCCGTCGACATAATTGCGCCGGGCAAGGGGATCTACGGCACCATCCCCGGCAATCAGTACCAGAGCCTCGACGGTTCGTCCGCAGCCGCTCCGTTCGTCGCAGGAACTGCGGCGCTCATGCTGGCATACGATGGCGACCTCACCGTCTCAGAGCTCAAGAACGGACTGATGGACAATGTTGACTCGGTCAGCTATCTTGCCGGCAGATGCGTGTCCGGGGGGAGACTCAACGCCTACAAGGCGGTCAAGGCGGTCAGATACATGCGGCTGACTGCGCCGAACGGGCTCGACGCCTGGGAAAAAGGAACAGCTCACGACATAACATGGATTTCCAACCTGTGCCCGCTCAACGTCACCATAGAGCTTGTCAAAGGAGGTTTCCCCTGCTCCGTCATCGCCTCGGACGCCGCAAACAATGGAACCTTTTCCTGGACCATCCCCTCCGATCTGGCTTCTGGCACAGACTACAGGATCAGGATCAAGGAGGTGGACGGCTCCATCTCGGACGAAAGCGACGGTGACTTCTCGATAAGCGACAAGGTAGTCTCGCTTTCCTTGGAAAGCTGTCCTCTCGAAGCCGGCACTACAAGCCCGACAGGGACCGTCGCCGTTGCCCTGAACGTGCCGTATTCCATAAGCGCCGTTCCTGCGGACGGTTACTTCTTCATGAGCTGGGCCTGCACCAACGGAGCATTTCTCGCAGATGAAACAAAGGCCGACACTGCCGTCACACTGATCGACAACTCCGTTCTTACCGCATATTTCGGGAAGTATTACTACTTTGTCAACGAGGGCTTCGAGTCCGGAGTAAGGCCGCCGGCCGGGTGGACCATAATCGACGGACCGAACAGCCTGCCGCTTCAACCGCAGGTGCCTTTCCACTGGACCATATACAAGGATGCCGCAAGCGCCCATACAGGGAATTACTCCGCCCTTTCAGGCTTAGGCACGAACCTTGACGAATGGCTCATCTCGCCCTCGGTGAACCTGTCGGGCGCGCTCATTCCCGCAGTCAGCTTCTGGTGGTCCAGCAACTATGCGTCCATGGTCAGCCCCAACGACCACGGCGACCTATTCATCAAGGTCAGCGCCGACGGCGGAACAACTTGGAGCAAAGCCCTTTGGACTTTTGGAAACATCGGACCGTGGGAAAGCAACAAATGGTACAACACCACCATCGCCCTGCCAGACTACGTCGGCAGTACGGACGTCAAGATCGCATTCCAGGTAGTATCCAGCAACGGCGCGTTCGTCTTCGTAGACGACGTGCTGATAAAGGACAAGGCGGCCCCTGCGCCGACTTTGAAGGTCTCTTATCCCAACGGGGGAGAATCCATGGCCCAGAATTCGGGCTTCGCCATCCAGTGGACATCCTCCTCCTCGTTCACAGGCAACGTAAAGATTGAGCTTCTTAAAGCGGGGATTCCTGTAGAGACGATCGCCGGCATAACGGGCAACGACTGGTACTATGACTGGGCAATTCCTTCCGGCATCACGCCCGGATCTGATTACAGGATAAGGATCTCCGGCATCGACGACGCCTCCATCTCCGACGAGAGCGCCGCGGATTTTTCGATAGTTGAAAGGAGATATACGCTTACGGTCGTGAACGGAACCGGCGGCGGAGACTATGCCTTCGGAAAAACAGTCGGCATCAGCGCCGATCCGGCTCCGCAGGGGAAGGTTTTCGACGCCTGGACGGGCGCCATTGTCGCGGATGTGAACGCTTCGTCCACCACGATTGAGATGCCCGCCGCCGACACCGCCGTTGCCGCAAACTACAAGGATGAAGCAGAACCGGCATATACTCTCTCCGTCGTCAACGGTTCGGGGAGCGGAAAATACGCCGAAGGTACCGCGGTGACAATCATCGCAGATCTTCCCGCGGATGGAAAGGTCTTCGACGCCTGGACCGGCGCAACCGTGGCAGACATGCATTCCGCAACTGCAACCATCACGATGCCCGCCGCAGACACTAAAGTCTCCGCCACTTACAAGGATGTCCCCCTCCATGCTCTTACCGTCACATCCGGAATTGGGGGCGGCTTGTTTGCCGAGGGCGAGGAAGTTCCCATAGCTGCCGACACCCCGCCCGACGGAAAGCTCTTCGACAAATGGACCGGCGACACTTCCGCAGTGTCCAGTCCTGACAAACCGGTTACCACGGTCGTCATTCCCGCAGCAGACGTTTCCGTGACCGCCGCCTACAAGCCCCTGACCGTCAACCTTGCCATGGCCGTATCGCCGACCGGCAGCGGAACAACTGATCCGGCGACAGGAACAATCTCGGTATCTACAAAAGTTCCGCGCAGCATCGCTGCGACAGCTGCCGCCGGATATCTCTTCGGCTGCTGGAACATCGATGGCGACGGAACGATCAAGGACAGGCTGTCCCCGGAAACCACCGTCTCTTTGTCCGGCGATGCAAAGGTCACAGCCATATTCGGCAAGGCCGCCACCTTGACTTTCATGTGCGATCCTCCGGAAGGCGGCACAACTGATCCTTCAACGTCCCAGAATGTTACAACTGGCGTGGGCTACGACATATCAGCGACGGCAAATCAAGGTTACATCTTCACGAACTGGTCTTCAAGCGGCGCAGCATTCGAAGACATGAATGCGGCCTCTACGAAAGTGGCGGTATCCGGGGACGCCGACATCATCGCGCACTTCGCCGTCGAATTCAAGCTGACCTTGGCCAGCAACGGCAACGGCACCACCGATCCCGCACCCGGCGAACACGTCTGCAAGTCAGGCGACACCGTTTCAATCAATGCGATCGCCGATCCAGACTATGTATTCGCAAGCTGGACCGCTTCACCTGCCGCCAACGCCGTGCTCGGAAGCACAGTACTGCCGGAAACGACCGTTGTCGTCGTCGGCGACGCCACGGTGACCGCGACATTCGCACATGCCACCGCCGAATTGACGGTCGCTTCAGAACCTAAGTCGGGCGGAAGCACAAGCCCCTCCGGCACCTTCTCCGTCAACACCAAGGAGTCACAGGCTATCTCCGCATTCCCGGCCGCCGACTGGCATTTCACCGGCTGGACAGTCTCCGGCGGTGCGGAAATCGCAGACCCGGCTTCGGCCGACACCGCCGTGACACTGACGGCAGACGCCGTTATCACTGCCGGATTCGAGCACGACACCGCCAACCTCACCATGGCATCCGCGCCCGCCGACGGCGGCATGACCGAGCCAGCAGCCGGAAGCACAACCATCGATACGAACACACCGCTTGAAATAAAGGCGGTTCCGTATCCGCATTACCAGTTCGTCAATTGGACTGCAGTACCGGCGGCCATCTTCGGGAAGGCCGACTCGGCCGATACGACTGTTTCAATCTCTGGGGATTGCACTGTAACTGCGAATTTCGCAGCAGTGAAGGCATTGCTGACAATGCTTCCTGCAATACCCGCCGGAAAAGGAACGACTGCCCCCCCCGAAGGTTCCATCAAGGTTGATGCTGGCAAGGCTTTAGACATCGCTGCAATCCCGGGGGAAGGATATAGATTCTTGAAATGGATCGTCTCGGGAGACGCCCAGGTCGGCGACGAAAACTCCGCGGAGACGACCATCGCGCTGGAGGCCGATGCCTCAGTCCAGGCGCTTTTCACTCTTGACATCGCAGACATAAGCTTCGGCAAGGTGCAGATCAAGCTAAACGATTCCAAACCGGCAGGCGACAGCATATCGGTTGCGAAGGCGGCATTGCCCGACGGATTCAATCCTGAAATCAACCCTGCTGACTTCGCATTCACGGTCTTTGTCGAGGATATGAAGTTCGATCTGACACCGCAGTCCGGCTCGCTCAAGAAATCCGCCGGCAAGAACATTTACTCCTACAAGCCGAGCAAAGGACAGTTCAACGTAAAGCTTCAGATTAGCTTCGAATCCTCAAAAAGATTCTGGTCCTTGAGCGCGTCGAGGGTTGAACTTCATCAGAACTTCGAAAGTTACGACGGCGTCGGGATTTATCTGCTCTGCGGAGACGATATGTTCGGCGGCTCTGTCCCGATGGATGAGACCACAAAATGGAAGTTCGCCAGGAACGACAACGGCAGCAATTCCGCGCCGCTCGATGTTACGGGGACGCCCATCGAGGCCTTCGCCATAATCAAGGCCGAAGGAAAGACGTCGAACTGCGACAAGGGAGCGAAGGACGCATTTACGGTAGGCAGCGCCACTGGCGGCAATATCTCGTTCGACTCGACATCTGAAAATGCAACGGTGAAAATTGACGGATGGGAAGGTCTCCTCCCCTCCGGCCGGGGCTGGATTCAGGATCCGAGGAAGGCGGTGTTCAGCGGAAACATCGGCGACGGGAAAGCAGTACTCGTCATCGATTTCGAGAAAAAGATATGGAAATTCAAACTGTCTGATGCGGATCTTTCGGCAGGCGTCGACGGCAACGACGGCATAGACTTCAGACTGCAGGCAGGCCCATGCGAAGGAGCGGTGAACCTCGGCACGGCCCAAATACGATCTTTCAAATATCCGAGGAAGACGAGGAAGTAAATCCCGAAGACTCCGCTTATTTTTTCGGTAAATTCAGCGCTTCGTTGAGGCTGCCGGTCCTGTAGCCGGAGAGATCGGCGGACGTCCATGTGAATCCGAGCGCCTTCATTTTTCTGATGATCTGGGTTCTCAAAGGTTCTTTGAGCAGAGCGGCGATCTCGCCCGGCGGCACTTCGATCCTCGCGAGCTTCCCGTGATGCCTCACGCGCAGCTCCTTGAAGCCTTTATCCTTCAGGAACTTCTCAGCCTCGTAGATCATCTTCAGCTTTTCACCGGTGATTGTTTCGCCATAAGGGACTCTGCTGGCGAGGCATGGGCTCGAAGGGCGGTTCCAAGCCTTGATGCCATGCTTCTTCGCCAAAGCTCTGATCTCGTCCTTGGAAAATGCGAATTTCGCAAGGGGGCTCTCGACTCCGGCCTCCTGGGCGGCCTTACGTCCGGGACGGTAGTCCTTGAGGTCGTCGTTGTTCGAGCCGTCAAGGATGCACCTTGCACCAAAATCCTTCGCAGCCTTTTCCGCCTTTGTGAAGAATTCCTTCTTGCAGTGGTAGCATCGCAGCGGTGGATTCGAGCTGAAATCCGGATTCGCCAGCTCCTTGGTCCTGATGACGACGTGCTTGACTCCGAGCTTTTCTGCGAATTTCGCAGCAGAGCCGAGCTCGAAGTCCGTGTAAGTTTCAGATACGCCGGTGATGGCCACGACATTCTCTTTGCCGAGAACCTCGGAGCACAGCTTGAGCATAAGCGAAGAGTCCACGCCGCCGGAAAAGGCGACCGCAGCCTTGCCTGTGCCGCCGATGTATCTTTTCAGATTTTCAATCTTGCCGGACATGGTATGACAGGATATATAGGATAAAAATCTTATTGCTGCAATATACTTTGAGAAGGCTAGGAATTCTAATCTCAGGTTTCCAGGAATTCCTAAAGCATGGCAAATCCGATGCAATGGTGTATAGTTGGCCCATGGATTGGAAATCAGGAAGTATGACTATGGACAATAAGCTTGCCCAGAAAATAAATGATCTGAAAAGGCGGCGCAGAGCTGTCATCATCGCGCACAACTACCAGGTCGGCGAGGTGCAGGACATCGCGGACTTCACCGGGGACTCGCTGGAGCTTTCGCGCAAGGCCGCCGAACTAGGCGACGTCGAGGTCGTGGTCTTCTGCGGTGTCAAGTTCATGGCGGAGACCGCATCGATCCTCTCGCCGGACAAGGTGATCCTCCTGCCCGTCATCCACGCCGGTTGCCCGATGGCCGACATGATCACCGCGCCCAAGCTGCTGGAGCTCAAGAGGAAGCATCCCGACGCGCTGGTCGTCGCCTACGTGAACACGACAGCGGAGGTCAAGGCCGAGGTCGACATCTGCTGCACCTCCGGCAACGCAATCAAGGTCATCAACTCCATACCGCGCGACCAGAAGATCATCTTCGTCCCCGACAAGTATCTCGGCAGCTACGTGATGAAGCAGACCGGCCGCGACATGATCCTCTGGAACGGATTCTGCCCGACGCATGTCAAGATCCTGCCCTCCGACATCGAAGCTGCCAAAAAGGAGCACCCCGGCGCCGTCACAGTCTCCCACCCGGAATGCACATCCGAAGTCATAGCGATGAGCGACCATGCGCTCTCAACAGGGCAGATGTTAAGCTTCATAAAGGACTCGAAGGACAAGGAGTTCATCATCGCCACGGAGCCCGGCATCATCCACCGCCTTAAGAAGGAGAACCCGGAGAAGCGCTTCTACCCCGCCACGATGAAGTCGATATGCCCGAACATGAAGAAGATCACTCTCGAGGAAGTCCTCTGGTCGCTCGAAGACCTCAAGGAGGAGATCAAGGTACCGGATGAGATCCGGAAGCGCGCGATCACCCCTATCCGCAGGATGCTCGAGATAAGATAATTCGGACGCCTGAAAGTCGCAAGCTACTCAAGTTTCAGAGGAGTGGCCATCTGCGAGATTCGCAGTTCTGTCGGGGAGAAACTTAAAGTAGCGCAGGTATTCCTACCTGCGGATTGCGCAGACAGGAATGTCTACGCCACTTTGAGGCGAGTTTCAGAGGTGTGCCCGTCTGCGATGCTCGCAGTATTGTCGATCAGAAACACGATGGAGGGCGGAGCCGAGCTCCGCCGCGGTTGAGCTTGGCTCAACCCTCCGGA
>CAZWRV010000119.1:0-17111 GCA_964636325.1 uncultured Victivallaceae bacterium
CAAGAAAAGAAGCCAGCTGTCTTGAGGCTGGCTACATACTTCGCTGAATACTTACAATTGAGATTTCCAGATGGCGGCCCGACCATCCATCAGCCTGCGGCGGTTACTTGTCGAACACCGCACCCTTTCGTCATTCGCGAATATAGTGCGGTTTTCAAAAAAACGAAGGCTGCTCCGCCGGAATATGGAAAGAATCCGGCGGTATTGCCCTTAAGGCGCCGGCGCCTGAGCGGGCGCGGGAGGCGCGAAACAGTCCAGACCGGGGTCTATTCTCGCGAGAACCTCGAGGCTGAAGAGCCTGAAGTATGCCAGGACCGGAAGGATTACCACTGTTGAAATATAAGGCAGTGCGAGGAGGACCATGATTACGCAGCACATGCAGCAGCAGACACAGAGTATCACAATCGCGAGCGTCAGGAGGATCATCCCGGCCAGCATCTCCAGGATCAGATACAGCACAGCGAACTTGACGAAGGTGAATAGGTTGGGTATGAATATCCGCGAGAATTCGCCAATGGCCGGAAGGAACGCCAGCTTCTTCTTGAACATGATGGGGACGACGACGCTGTTCAGCAGGAAATAGTAGATTGCGACGCCAATCAGATATAGGATCAGGACGACGGCCGCCGAGATAATTATGGAGAGCGCGGCGGCGTTGAAGTCGTTAGCCTTGAAGCACGGCAGCGCGGTGAGCAGCATGACCAGGCCGAGCAGCAGGGCCGGGACGAGCAGGACAAGCCCGATGACGATCTGCCATACGAAGAGGGAGTTCCCCTGCTGTGAGAAGTCCCTCCATGGTGCGACGACCTCGGCCCTGTTCCCCGCCAGGTTCCATATGAACATGAACTTGCCGCGCGAGTTCAGCCAGAGGAAGACTATGCCGACGAGTATTATCAGCATGACTATGGCAACGATGAAGACGAGTCCGAGTCCTATGATGAAGTCCACGAGCGGATTGTCCTTGACCAGCTGGAGCATCGCTTCCGGAGAGAGGTTCCCCGAAAATCCTTTCGGGGATCGGAAGCCGCCGCTTCCGCCGTCGCCCCATGAGCTCGGGAAGTTCAGCTGCAGCTGCATTTCCGCGAGCCATGCGGTGAAGCCGATGACGAACCATTTGCCGAGGTTGAATGGCCTGAAAAGGATGTTCATCATCCTGTCCCATGCCGATACGGCCGAATCCATGGTGCTGACGTATTTCATATAAGCCTCCTTTCCCAGGACATCCAACTGCCTTGTCTAGGGATAATATGGCATGCGGGCGGCAAAAAGCACATGTGCGTAGTGCATGTCCCGCCGCAGCGGCCTCAGACGCCTAGGATTTTCGCAGCTGCGGCGCCTGTCCAATCCGTGAGGGGCAGGAACCTGGCGGCCGCGCAGAAGGCGGTTCCTGCTAGGAGGAAGAGCAGGTCGCCGGGGCGTATCCCGGACGGTCCTGCGGGCTCGGGCATTCTTCCGGAAAATCCTCTCGCCTTCATCGAGAGGTAGACGGCTTCCGCGCGGACGTAGGTGCCTGCCAGGAGGGCGCATATCATCTTCGAGGCGGTCGGTATGTCGGCCGTCCTGCGCCCGGGGGATCTGAGCCTCCAGGAGTGGGTCATCGCCTCGGCCCGGTCGGCAAGCAGGAAGAGGAAGCGGCAGATCAGATGTATCTGTGTGACAAGCAGTTCCGGCATGCGCAGCCCGTGGAGCGCGTTGACGACCGAGGGCAGGGGGGTCGTCGCGGTGAAGGCGACAGTCATCGACACGGCCAGGACAAACCTGATTGCCACCGATGCCAGCGAAATCCATCCGGCGGGGACGGAGACCTCTGTACCGCGGATGCGGACGAGTCCAGCGTCCAGAAGGGGATTCAAGCCTGCGACGAGCAATACGAAAGGAGAGAGTAGAATCAGCATCCTAAGGACGAGCCTAAGGGGTATCTTGCCGACGGCAATGAAGATGAGCGGGAAGGCCGACAAAGGAACCAGCGCCGCCGTCTCATATAGCGGGAAGGACGCCGCCGTCAGGCAGTATATTGAAAGGAATATGAGCTTGGTCCGGGCGTCAAGCCTGTGCACAAGGCTGTCCTCGAACGAGAGCTCCTCAATCCTTCTTGCGGTTCCGCAGCTCATTTGCGTCCGCCGCCCGCGAAGAGGGCGGCGATCTTTCCGGCGGCCAGCGCAGAGCCGATTAGGACGAGCGCCGTAATGGCCGCGCCAAGAAGCCCTGCGGCGGAAGTTTCGGCCTTGACTTCAGGCCAGGAGGCGGTTCCAGGAGGTTCGGACGCTTCGGCGCCGCCGGAGGCTGCGGCATAGTCCGGCATGAAGGCGGTCCGAGACTGCAAGGCGCCGAGGGCGCTCTTGATCCCAGACTGGAACTTTTCCCCGAGCTCCTCCGAGCCGGAGACCTTGCCTACCGCCCATTCAAGGCCGTCGGGCGAAGTGGACGCGAACCAAGAAAGAACTCCGGCAACTATCAAGGCCGCAACTGAGAGCGCGGTGATCACCTTGTAGAGGGCTGCCCGCAAAGGAGTTCCGTCACAGTCGTGGACGGGCTTCACCGGCAGCGCCCTCCGCGCGAAGTCGTAGACTGCGGCCGTGACCAGTCCTTCCCCGACGGCGATCGGCAGATGTATCGCGAGCATGAGCGGTGCGAACTTCGCAAACGGCAGCTCGGTTCTTCCGGAAAGCAATGTCTGGAAGACAACGCAGAGCGCGCCCGCTTCAAGGGAGACAATGACCGCGGCGATGGTGGCTGCGAGAAGCCTTTTCCTCCCTGGAGACTTGCCGGCCAGCATCAGGAAGAGGGGATAGCCGACGAACGCGGGCCAGAAGCCGAGGTTGAAGATGTTGCAGCCCAGCGCCAGAACCCCGCCGTCCATGAAGAAAAGGCATTGGACGACAAGAATAGCTCCAATCACCACAAATGCCGCATGCGGGCCGAGCAGCATCGCGAGCAGGAGGCCCCCGCCTATGTGGCCGCTGGAGCCGGTGCCGGGGATGGCGAAATTTATCATCTGGGCCGCGAAGACGAAGGCACCCATGGCGCCCATCAGCGGAATCTTCCGTCCGTAGTCGGCCTCCTTTACGGTCCGCGAGCAGGCATAGGCCATTATTCCGCCGGACAGAGCGCAGAAGCCGAGGCCGGCGGAAGGCGAAATGAGCGCGTCGGACATGTGCATCGGGGCATCCGGGTGTTGATATTACTAAAAATAAATCCGTAATACCATACTCCGCCGCGCAGGACAGTCAAGAGAGCGGCCGGGAAATCTTGGAATTCTCCCCGGCGCCGGTCGGCGCCTTAGCCGAAGAGGATTTTCCGCGTCTCACCGGGATCTATTTTTCCGGAAGCGTAGAGGAACCATGCGCCCGCGATCGCCGCGGCGATCAGGATTCCGGAGCCGATTCCGAAAAGCGTGCCGCCTTTTTTCATGGGCGAAAGCGACAGCCTCCCTTTGAGAACGAAAATATACCACAGGAGAGGCGGAAGAAGCAGGAAGGCCTTGCAAAGTAAAAAGAGAAGTTTCCCTGCAGCGGTTCCCGCCATCCACCACATCGCGACGAGCACTCCCAGCGTCGGCATTGGAACAAGCAGGGAAAGGCTCAGAGCCGCCTGGGTCTTCAAGCCGGGTTTTGCATCGTTCATGCCGCTCCTCTGAAACTCGCCCATCTTTGTTGCGAACTTTGTCGTTATCTTTGTCGTCTTCCGGAGGGTTGGGATGAGCGTTTCGTATCCACCGCTTATCTGCGCTAATCAACGCTTATCTCTCCACTGAAACTCAACGGAAAAGACGCATGCGCCGCTTGCAATCGGAAATTATTGTTATACATTATGTTAGATTTCAATAATCAGGAGTCGTTCTATGCAAAATGTTTCGATCAGGGAAGTCCAGCATAATCTTGCGGCCTATATCCACAGAGTTGAAAAGGGGGAGGAAATACAGATCTCAAAAAGGAACAGGCCGGTGGCTATGATTGTTCCAATCCAGGTTCAGAGATCGGATAAAAAAGTGGACTGGGACGCTCACTTCCAAGAGATCAGATCCCTGTTCAAAGGCAGAACCGTCAAGGGCAAGCCTATGGACAAGATAGTAGCCGACGCACGAGGGGAATACTGATGGATATGGAGGCATATATTGACACAAGCCTTCTGGTAAAAATCTATGTTCCAGAGGAAGATTCGGCTGAGAAAACTGCTTTTTTGATGGGGTATGCCAGGCCGATATGCTTGAATCATCTGCAGGAGTCTGAATTGGCAAACGCCCTGCATCTTAAACTGTTCAGAAAGGAAATAAGTGCAGCAGAATTAAAGTTCCTTTCAAAAAAAATCGCAGCCGACATCGAATCCGGCATCCTTGTAAAAAGAAACATCAATTGGCCGCACCTGTTCGTGGAAGCATGCTCTTTGTCGAAGGAGTTCACCGGGAGGATAGGCTGCCGGATGATTGACATCCTCCATGTTGCGGCAGCGAAACTGAGCGGAGCCTCATATTTCTTCACATGTGATGTCCGGCAGAAGAAGCTGGCCGAGGCCGCAGGGTTCAAAACCTCCCGAGAAAACTCATAAGCGGAAATGAGCGGGGACGAGCGGTTCATTTCCACCGCTTATCTGCGCTATCCCCCCATCCTAGAACTCGAATCCAGTATCCTGACAATCCTGTTATCCTGTCAGAATCTTCTCATCCTTCGCCTCCAGCCATTCCGAACTGCATGTCGTGCAGCTGCCTGTAGCGGCCCTTCATCTGGAGCAGCTCGTCATGCGTCCCCGACTCGACGATCCTTCCCTTGTCCAGCACGATGATCCTGTCTGCGTGCTTGATCGTGCTCAACCTGTGCGCGATCGCGAAAACCGTCCTGTTAGTCATCAGGTTGTTCAAGGCGTCCTGGACCAGCCGTTCGGTCACGGTGTCGAGCGCGCTGGTGGCCTCGTCGAGAATGAGTATCGGGGGATTCTTCAGTATGGCGCGGGCTATTGATATCCTCTGCTTCTCTCCGCCGCTCAGCTTGAAGCCCTTGTCCCCGACTATAGTCTCGTAGCCTTCCGGATGCCGGCCGTCCACTATGAAGCTGTGGGCGTTCGCCTTCTCCGCCGCGTCACATATCTGTTCTTTCGTCGCCGACGGCACACCGTATGAGATGTTCTCCGACACGGTGGTGTTAAAGAGTATGGTCGTCTGAGACACTATGCCTATCAGGTCTCTGAGCGACGCGATTTTAATATTTCTCACGTCTACCCCGTCTATCAGCACCTGCCCCGAATCCACGTCGTAGAACCTGGCTATCAGGTTTGCGATCGTGGTCTTCCCCGATCCGGTTTCGCCAACCACTGCCACAACGCTGCCCTTGGGAATCCTGAAGCTGATTCCATCGAGGATTTTCCTGCCGTCGTATGAGAACACCACGTCCTTGAATTCAATTTCCTTGGTGAACTCCTTCATTTCCACCGGGTTGACGCTCTCCGCCACCTCAGTGTCAAGGTCTATGAGGTGGAAAAATCTGTCCGCGGCAGCCATGCTCCGCTGGATGTATGTGTTGATCTTCGCGATGTTCTTTATCGCAGGATATACCAGGAAGGCGGGAACTATCAGTACGACTATGTCACTGAGCTTGTAGCCGTTCGCGTAGCAGTAGATCAAAAATATGATCGAGCACGTGACCGCCACAAACTCCATCAGCGGCTGCATCAGGAGCTCGGACTTGAGCGCACGGACGACTGACTTGAAGTATGTCCTGTTGATCTCACGGAACGTCCGGCTTTCCTTCTCCTCCATGTGGTAGGCCTTCACGATCAATATGCCGGTGAAGACCTCGTGCATGCGCGACACGACCTCGGCTATCCTGGCGAAGGCCCTCAGATACACCTTGCGGATCCGGCGTCCGAGTATGACGATCGGAAGCACCGCCAGCGGAAACCCGATGAAAAGTATGGTCGGCAGGACGAAGTTGTCGTTGAGAACGCTGGCATATATGATGAAGCTGACGCAGGCGATGATCTCGAAAGGGCATCTCGTTATGTCGGCTATCGTCTCCGCGATGGCGGACTCGATCGCCGCGGTGTCGTTGGTGCACCTGCTTATCAGCTGCCCTATCTCCATCTTGCCGTAGAACTTCAAGGACTGCTTCGTCAGCTTGTCGAACACCTCGTTGCGCAAATCCGCAACCACCCTGGTCCCCACCCAGCGCGTGAAGAACTTGTTTAGGTAGAGCGCGAAATTCTTGACCAGCCAGAGCAGGATGAAGCCAGATATGGTCAGCGTGAAGAACTGCCAGGTCATCCGCCCGCCCGGTTCCTGGACGGGGATTCCGTATTTCTCGGCAAAACTGATAAGCTGGTTTATCTGGGTGTCCTTCTTCCCGCCTGCCGCCGGCGTGTCAGGATGTGCCGAAACCGACGCGGCCGCAACCTCCTTGCCCCCCTCGAAAGGCTTGACGAAGTCCTTGAGCCAGAAGAAGCTCCCGAACAACGAACCCGCAACCAGCATCCCGGAGATGACGCCGGCAAACAGCCTCGCCTTGTAGGGCCTGGCATATGCGATAAGGCGCAGATAGCTCTGCCTCCTGAACTGCTCGTCCTGCCTTTTAACAGCCATCTTCGTCCTTAGTATATCTGATTAGGTCGGTTCTGCGTTTTATGTAAGAACGACCATGGAGGACAACGCTCGTCGGAGCCGTGCCCGGTTTTGACAAGCAAAACCCTCCATTATGTCGATCAATCATCTATATGAGTATAACTAAATTTGCCGATGGTTGCAGTGAACTTTGCTGTCGAAATCCATACCTCCCGCCGGAAAGCTAGTATTTGGCGGCCATATGGCCGAATAAATAAAATACCCCGCCAAGCCTCATTTAACAAATGGTACGAGGAAAGTATCACTCTTCCTGCTGGCATCTGGCCGGATCACGCATATATTTATTGCCGTCCAAAAAATCCTCCATGGAATTTTCAATTCAGATTTTCCGGCGGTATGACTCTGAATTGGCGTTAGTTATATTTTATGCCGCCGTCCTTGTGTAATTCTCAACGGAGGAAAATCTGAGCCCATGAAGATAATCTCTTGGAACGTGAATGGCGCCAGGGCGGTCCTCAAGAAGGGTTTCGTCGAATGGCTGATGAGCGAGTCCCCTGACATCCTCTGCCTCCAGGAGACCAAGGTCGACACCGCCGACGTCCCATCCGAACTCAGGGAAGTCCTCGGCTACAGAAGCTACTGGAACAGTGGAGAAAGAAAAGGCTACAGCGGAACAGCCACATACTCCAAGAAGGAGCCTGAGGACGTCAAATATGGCTTCAACCTCTCCAGGAAGTTCGATTCGGAGGGAAGGATACTGATCACCGATCACCATGACTTCCTGCTCCTCAACATCTACTTCCCCAACGGGCAGAAGGACGGCGACAGGCTGAAATACAAACTGGAGTTCTACGATGCAACCCTCGAGTTCTGCGAATCCCGCAGGAAGGAGGGCAGGGAGCTTGTCGTATGCGGCGACTACAACACCGCGCACAACGAGATCGATCTGGCCAGGCCCAAGGACAACGAGGACGTCTCGGGATTCCTCCGCGTCGAGCGCGACTGGATGGACAAGTGGGAGGCGCACGGCTACATCGACACCTTCAGGAAGCTCTACCCCGACAAGGCCGAGGCATACACATGGTGGAGCCTCCGCACCGCCGCCAGGAACCGCAACGTCGGGTGGAGGCTCGACTACTTCTACGTCACCCCGAAGCTCTTCAGGAAGGTGAAGGACTCCACCATGCTCTCTGACGTGCAAGGGTCGGACCACTGCCCTGTGATGCTCGAGCTGGAGGCGTGACAGGAAATCTGAAATTGGAAACTTGAAATTTGATTTGTAAATGAAGGCTGCTGTGTTATCTTACGGGACTTTTCAGTCAAAGGCTTCCGCCTTATTCGGATTTCGAGTTTCTTATTTCGGATTTTTCTCCCGCATATGGGGCATTAGCTCAGTTGGCTAGAGCGCCTGCATGGCATGCAGGAGGTCAAGGGTTCAACTCCCTTATGCTCCACCATCTCGGTTCTGGTAATAAATTATCTCCCATCCGGAGCTTCAGGCAGAACTCCTTTCCATTCTCCGACACTTCTACCCTCTCCACCCTGCTTTTGATGAACGACTGGATGAGCTCCACCCTGTTCGTCCTCTTGAGCGCATCGGAGAACTTTTCTATTCCTTTTATAACTTTCTCATAATCAATCTCCTCCATTTGATTTCCAAGCGAATTTTCCAGTTCAACCCTCCTTTCGTCAAGTTTTTTGACCTTTTCCAGCAATCCGGACAGCCTCCGGTTGAAATAGTCCTTGTTGCCGGCATCCACCGTCCCTTTCAGAAATAATTCCTCAACCGATCTGATGTCAGCCTCAATATTCAACTTTTCATCGTTAATCCGGCTGAGTTCAGGCTTTATCATGTCCATCCTTCTGTTCTTCTCATCGTTGGCTAGGTCAATCAAATACCTGAGCTCGGTCCTCTTCAACGGAGCCTCCTTGAGGACTTGAAGGACGGCATTGTCAATCATGGGGGGCAGAAACAGCCCTTTTGCACTTTTTATTCTTGTAGTCGGTGCATTTGCAGTAGAAATATTTGTTTTTTATTTTGCTATAATGGCCGGAAGGGGACAATCTCTTACCGCAATGGCAGTAGAGCAGTCCAGCAAGGAGATGTGCGTATTTATGAGCGTTCAACCTTGGAGCTTTAAGACTTTTCGGGAGCCTGTCCTAAACCGTGTTGTATAAGTCAATCGGAACTATGGCCACATGCTTGCCTTGGAATAGATTTTCCTTGCAGGCGATTTTCCCTATGTAATGGGGATTCCTAAGCATATGCGTGAGAGTGGAGGTGGCGAACTGAGGATGGATTTTTACCAGCTTGTCAACTGACACCCCTTCGGAATATTTCTTGAAGATGTCCAGGACGATTTCAGCCTTTTCCGGAACTGGGATTAGGATACTTTCTCAAAAAGTTCTAGCGCAAAAGCGTGCATGTGTCTATGGAATTCATTGAATTTTGGGTTGCGGGCGAAGCCCGCCTTAGGAGGTTGTTACAGCGGCTCATCGCCGGCCTCCGTGTTCATGGTCTCAGCAAACCTGGGAAACGATGTGGCCGATATGTGCCGTACGGTCGCGGCCCGGATCTTCGGCTTCTGGTAGCCGGGGAAGGCGCGCTCCAGCGCGGCGTCGAAGTCGTCGGCGCCGAGGGTGTCGCCCTCGCGGGCGCCTGTGATGGTCGGTATCGTAGCACGCAGCAGCGGGTTGCGGGCGCAGACGGTCAGCAGGCAGAGCAACGGGCGGGAGGCCTGGTCGAGTGCGTCAAGCTGCCGGAACAGCTGGAACAGCGGGATGCCGGGATCGAGCCCCTAGAGCTCGCGCAGGCGGCGGAAGGACTCCTTGCGGGTGGACTCCGTCTCCTTGCCGACGATGTTACGTTCTACGATGGCGGCCTGGTAGTCAGATCGGGACGCCTCCGACGGCAGCACGTCGAGGCACCGGGACATTTCCTCCAGCATCCTATTCCGTGAATCGATAAAAATTTCGCGATGTTTTCTTGCAAAAGCTGTTTCCTCAAATATAATAGGCGGTCTTTCTTTTGTTCCTGCCCATGGAACGGCCGGCTGAACGCGAGGCCTGGCGGGGGCAGGAAAGGTCGGTTTCAATCTGATCACGGCAGTGTTTTCCATATGAGCAAAGAGCAAATCCTTCTGCTGCTGACGGTATTCATACCCGTCGTCGGTTCGTTCATCCTTCCCCTTTCCTCGCGCATATCGACGGGAGTGAGGAACTTCCTTTCCTTCCTTTTCGTGTTCGCGTCGCTGGTCGGGTCGCTTTGCCTCGTCCCGGACGTGGTGACGGGGGGCAAGGTTGAGGTTTTCGCGCAGCTGCCCCTCGGCTTCAACTTCGTGCTTGTGGCGGACTGCCTGGCGGTCTTCATGGCGGTGGTCTCGTCTCTGATCAGCTCCATAATAGTGATATATTCTACCGGCTACATAAGCCATTATGAGGAGCAGAACGAATATTACCTGATGGTGGTGCTCTTCCTGGGGTCGATGATGGGGCTGGTCTTTTCGGGCAACCTGATCCTGCTCTACGTGTTCTGGGAGCTTACGGCGATAACGAGCTGGCGCCTGATCGGGTTCTTCCGCGAGAAGGACTACGTTGTCAAAGCTGACAAGGCCTTCATCGTGACCGTGTTCGGAGCGCTGATGATGCTCCTTGGGTTCGTAATGATCTACATGCAGAATGGCACTTTAGACCTCGACGAGCTGAAGGGGACGACTCTTTCGAACCTGGTAGTGCTGCTCATAATGTTCGGGATACTTTCGAAGTCTGCGACTCTGCCGTTCCACACATGGCTGCCCGACGCCGGCGTTGCGCCGTCGCCTGTCACCGCGCTGCTGCACGCGGCGGTGCTGGTCAAGATTGGAGTATATGTGTTCGCGCGGATTTTCATCGCGACCTTCGCATACAGCCGGGAATGGCACGAGCTTGTGATGGCTATAGCGGCGTTCAGCGCGCTGGTCTCGGCCGGAGCGGCGCTCGTCGACACGAATATGAAGCGCATCATCGCATACAGCACGGTGAGCCAGATAGCGTTCATCTTCATGGGCTTCGCGACGGGGGTGCAGGTGGGGATCGCGGGCGCGCTCCTATATATACTGATGCACGGGCTTGCGAAGGGCGGGCTCTTCCTCTGCGCGGGCATCGTCGAGCAGAATACGCACACCAAGGACATCACGAAGCTGGGCGGACTCATAAGGACGATGCCGGTCACCGCGGTCTCGTTCCTGCTCTGCGCGCTTTCGGTGATGGGCATACCACCGTTCGGGGGGTTCTTCAGCAAGTTCATGGTGATAAACGGCGCGGTCCAAAGCGGGAACTACCTGATCGCAGGCCTCTTCATAATCGCGGCCTTCATGACGATACTCTACCTTTTCCGCCTCTTCAACCTGATATTCCTGGGCGAGCCCGGGCAGCACATGGCCGAGGAGAAGTCGCCTGTCATGGTGGCCTGCGTGGCG
The DNA here is from genome assembly GCA_964636325.1 of uncultured Victivallaceae bacterium. Classification (GTDB taxonomy): domain Bacteria; phylum Verrucomicrobiota; class Lentisphaeria; order Victivallales; family GWF2-50-93; genus CAZWRV01. The sequence continues at coordinate 11,005 of CAZWRV010000119.1, forward strand.
ATGCTCGCTGCCGCAGGGCTGGTGGTGGGGATATTCATCAGCGCCCCGATGGAGTTCGCTAAGGACGCTGCGGAGCTGGCCGAGCAGGACTTCTACAACCAGGTTTCTATGGTGGAGATCGACAAATGACGCTGACCAACGCCGACATGCTGCTCACGCTGATACTCCTGCCGTGCATCGCGGGCCTGGTCCTGCTGGTGTGGCGCAGGGCGCTCGCAGGTGCGTCCGGCATGGTGGCGTTCCTTATATCCTTAATTAACCTGCTTGTCGCATCGTCCCTGTTCATGGACTGCTCCGTCAGGCGCGGAACGGCGGGATTTTCGCTGGACTGGGGCGGCTACGGGCTAGCCCTGGTGCTCAAGCTGGCGCATTTCAACTCGTTCATCATCCTCGCCGCGGCCGGATTCTCGATACTCGTCGCGCTCTATTCGCTGCATTTCATGAAGGACAGGAAGTATGCGTCTCAGTTCTACGGCTACATGCTGATATCTCTGGGGATGACGAACGGCGCGGCCGCGGCGGATCACCTGATAACGCTTCTCTTCTTCTGGGAGGGCCTCCTGGCGGTGCTGTTCGGCATGATCTCGGTGGGCAACAGGACCGCCTTCAAGACCGCGACCAAGATGTTTGTCATTGTCGGCGTAACGGATCTCTGCATGATGCTGGGCATGATAATAGCCGGCAAGCTGGCGGGGACCTTCGTGATTTCGGAAATCGAGGCGGAGCCGATACATATCACGCTTCTCGGCGGCATCGCCATGACCCTGATGATGGTGGGGGCGGTCTCAAAGGCGGGATCCATGCCGTTCCACAGCTGGATACCCGACGCCGCATCCGACGCGCCGCTCCCGTTCATGGCGTTCATGCCCGCGAGCCTTGAGAAGCTGCTCGGTATCTACTTCCTGGCCCGCATAACGATGGACATATTCAAACTTGAGCACGGCACGGGGATGTCCTACTCCATAATGACCCTCGGCGCGGCGACTATCATCTTCGCCGTCATGATGGCACTGATACAGAAGGACTACAAGCGGCTCCTCTCATACCATGCCATCAGCCAGGTCGGCTACATGATACTCGGAGTCGGCAGCGCAATCCCGATCGGGATTGTCGGCGGAATCTTCCACATGATCAACCACGCGATGTACAAGAGCTGCCTCTTCCTGACGGCCGGCTCGGTCGAGAAGCAGACAGGCACCACCGACCTGGCCAAACTTGGCGGGATCGGCGCCAAAATGCCGGTTACCTTCGCATGCTTCATCGTGGCGGCCGCCTCGATTTCGGGCGTGCCTCCCTTCAACGGGTTCTTCTCAAAGGAGCTGGTCTATGACGCCGCCCTTGAGACTAATACGTTATTCTACATAGCCGCCGTGATGGGATCCTTCCTGACCGCCGCCTCGTTCCTCAAGCTGGGGCATGCCGCATTCCTGGGCAGATGCCAGGCGCATAACAGCGCTGTCCGCGAGGCGCCGCCGTCGATGCTGGCCCCGATGATCGTGATAGCCGGCGCATGCGTCCTCTTCGGCGTCTGGAACGCCCTGCCGCTGCAGTGCCTGATCGAGCCTATACTTGGCGACAAAATGGAAGTAGTGACATACGCCGGATTCCCGAAGGACGCGGCCCTGGTGATACTCACGTGCGTCGCCCTGCTCGGCGCCCTCTTCAACCATCTGGCCGGAGTCAAGGCCTACGGCAGCGGCCTCCACGCCGTGGACCACATACACCATGCGCCAGTCCTCGAAAAGGCCTACGAGAGGGCCGAGAGATACTGGGATCCCTACGACATATATATGAAGTGCGCGGACATCCTCTCGAAGGCGCTGTGGCTGATCGACAGGGCGGTGGACTGGTTCTACGACGTCTTTTCGACCAGGCTGTTCAGCGAGGCCTCGCGCAGGATCAGGCTGGCTCATACGGGCGACTACGCAGACTATCTGCTGTGGGCGCTCGCAGGGGCGGTAGCCGTCCTGGTGATGATGATAAAGTTCCTATAAAAGGCAAGGAGTCAGGAAAGTGCTTTCTCTTCTCATACTTGTGCCGCTTGCGGGGCTTGTGCTCCTGAACCTGCCTTTCTTCCCCAACGAGCGCAGGCACGCGCTCGCGGCGGTCTTCTTCATGGCCGTGATCCAGGTCAACATGACGCTCCTGAACTCCCCCTGGATCTGGAACGACCCTGAAGGCATGGACGCGTTCTTCTCGTTCACTCTGAACCTCGACATGTTCGGCAGGATAATACTCCTCTCGACCGGAATAGTAGTGGCGGCGGCCGCGCTTACGGGCTTCTCGTTCTTCGAGGACGAGAAGAGGCAGTTCGACTTCGCCAGCCTGCTGCTGCTGTCGCTTGCGGGAATGAACGGCATGGTAGTGGTGTCGGATCTGTTCTCCCTGTATGTCTTCCTCGAAGTCGTGACCGTCAGCTCCTTCATCCTGATAGCGATCAACCGCGACAAGAACGCCCTGGAGGGCTCGTTCAAGTATCTCATGCTTTCGGTCGCGGCCACGACGATGATCCTAGCGTCGGTGGCCCTGTTCTTCATGGTCGCGGGCGACACCTCCTTCGACGCCGTCAGGAACGCCGTCGCAGGCTCGCGTGATGTGGGCATCACGAAGATCGCCCTGGGCCTCTTCATCTGCGGGATGTTCATCAAGGGCGGGCTCGTCCCCTTCCACGGCTGGCTGCCCGCCGCATACAGCTCCGCACCCGCGCCGGTCTCGGTGCTGCTGGCGGGAATAACCACGAAGGTCTCCGGAATCTACGCGCTTGCAAGGCTCTCCATGGACATCGTCCAGGGCGATCCGGGAATATGCGTCATATTCCTGACCGCAGGAACCGCCTCTATGGTCATCGGCGCGGTCGCGGCGATAATGCAGACGGACATGAAGAACCTGCTTGCATATTCCAGCATCAGCCAGATAGGCTACATCGTCCTCGGCCTCGGCTGCGGAACCACGCTGGGGATTGCCGGCGCGGTCTTCCACTTCTTCAACCATTCGATCTTCAAGTCCCTCCTCTTCGTCAACTCTGCAGCCGTTGAGAAGCATGCCGGCGCCACGGACATGGGGAAGACCGGCGGCCTCGGCTCCAAAATGCCGGTCACGAATGTGACGTCGCTGATAGGGATACTTTCCACCGCGGGAATACCGCCGCTCTCCGGGTTCTGGAGCAAGCTGCTCATCATACTGGCCCTGTGGCAGGCGCAGCATCACTGGCTCGCGGTGACAGCGACAGCGTTCAGCGCGGTGACTTTGGCATATCTGCTCGGCATGGAGCGGAAGGTGTTCTTCGGCAAAACCCCGCCGGCCATGGAAAAGGTGAAAGAGGAGGACGCATTCCTCGTCATGCCCGGAGTCATACTCGCGGCCATCCTGGTGATTGTGGGAGTGTTCCTCCCGTTCATGATGAGGGACTTCTTCATGACGTTGAAGGACATAGGCAATTTCTTATTCGGATAGGGCTCGATGCTAGCAAACGCAATACTTGTGATAGTCCTTGTCATCGCCGCGATCGGTACGGTTATGACATCCACGCTGCTGCGCTCGGCGATCCTGCTTGCGCTCACCAGCGTGGTGACCGCCGTTATAATCTACCAGCTCGGCTGCCCGCTGGCGGCCGTGATAGAGCTTTCCGTATGCGCGGGGCTCATACCCGTAATCTTCGTCAGCGTAATCGGCCTGACAAGGCGCGTCTCCAAGGACGAGATGCCGCAGCGCAAGAAGGAGCAGCTCAAGTCATTCTGGCTGCTGCCGATACTTCTCTTCATCGTCTGGATACTCATGTATCACATGGACATCAAGACGGACTTCGTCGTGCGCGTCGAAGACGCTGAGACAATACGGCATGCCCTATGGGTTCACAGGAGCATAGATGTCCTGGGCCAGATCGCAGTCCTTCTCGCGGGCGCGTTCGGTGTCGCCGCAATCATAAAGGAAAGGAAGAAATGAGCATGCAGAACGCGGACATGTTCATCATATTCGGAACAGGCGTGGTGCTGACCCTCATCGTCGGCTTCTACTGCATCATCATCACCAGGAACCTGCTCCGCGCGGTGATCGGCCTGCAGATCCTCACCAAGTCCGTCACAATCCTCCTGGCCCTCGCCGGCCACATGACCGGCCGCATGTCAATCGCACAGTCCATGATCATCACCCTGATCGTGATCGAGGTCGCGGTAATAGTCGTGGCCGTAGGGCTGATATTGAACGTCCACAGGAAGACCGATCTGATAGACGCGTCCGTCCTAAGGGATCTGAAAGGCTGAACAGTATGACCGCAACAATGATATTGGCGCCACCGGTCGCAGTACTCGTCGTCTTGGCCGCCGTCCTTATATTCTCCGAATCGCTGAAGCCGCTGGCCTTCAAGAAGAGCAAGAAGGATCCGGGCGCACTCAAACCTTACGCATGCGGCGAGAACGTGACCGACCACATGGTACAGCCCAACTACGGGCAGTTCCTGCCGTTCGCGGTCTTCTTCACGATACTGCACGTCGTGGCGCTGATCGTAGCCACGGCCGAGGCCGTCACGGTAGGCGTTGGAGTCCTCGCCCTGATCTACATTGCCTGCGCGATCACAGGCCTTTTCGTCCTATACAGGGATTGAGCTCATCGACGAACCGTCGCTCCCCGAAACTCTCTCCGAAGTACGACCATCTTTGTCGATTTATACTCCTTTAGCCTAAATGAGTATAAACATTGCCGCAGGTTTTGAGGGCCGTTGCGAGCTTTTCCGAGGGAAGTCCGACGACGTTGTCGTATGAGCCGTAAATACTTTCAACGAGCAGATCGCCGTGCTGCTGGATGGCGTATGCGCCGGCCTTGTCGAGTGGGGACGCGATGCGGACATATTCTCGCGCCGGCGAACGGCCGAAGGCCTTGAACCGGACCTCGGTAGTGTCGCAGAAGGTGCAGCATGTCCAGTCGCAGCGTCTCATCAGGCAGACGGCTGTGACGACCGAATGGGCTTTTCCAGAGAGCATCATCAAGATTTTTTCGGCGTCCGCAGCGTCCCTCGGCTTGCCGACGCTCATGCCCTTGAACTCTATTACGGTGTCCGCCCCGAGCACGAGATCTTCGGGATGCGTTTCCGACACGCAGGCGGCCTTGCGCGCCGCATTGAAGAAAGGGACCAGTGAAAAGTGGACGGCCTCCGTTATCTCGTCGGCTTCGGAGGGAACGCACCGGAACTCCACGCCCATGGCGCGGAGGATCGCGCTTCTCTGCGGGGATCTGGAGGCGAGGAGTAGCATTTGGACAATTATCAATGGTCAATTAACAATTAGCAATGTTCTATTTTCAGATTTCCTGACCCGCCCGCAAAGAAAAGCTTATACCAATTTGCATTCAAGATGATATAAATGTATAGTTCTCCAATTCATATTGAAAGGAGAACAAAAATGTCGAGGAGTGCCGCTTTCACTTCGGAGACTATTCGCATGGCAAAGGAAATTCTCGGAACATGCCAAGTGCCCAGAGAGGCGATGAAGGCTCTCTCCGCACTTGTGCCCGCCGTGACTGGCGCAACAATTGCCCAGACTGCATCCATTTTCGGAATAGGCACGGCAACTGTAGCCCGGTTTCAGCATGAAATTCGCAATCAAAATGCGCGCACACGGATCAAGAAGCAGTGGGGCGGCCGACGGAGGCAGATACTTTCCATGGAAGAGGAAGGCGAATTTCTCGCGCCATGGAGCGAACAGGCCAAATCCGGCGGAGTTCTTACCGTCCCACCGCTTTTGAAGGCTCTTGAGGAGAAGGTCGGGCACAAGGTGGCGCCCTCCACGATGTATCGAATGCTTGGCCGCCATGGATGGAGGAAAATCGAGCCGGAAACACATCATCCCAAAATGGACATCAATGCGCAGGAAGCTTTTAAAAAAACTTCCGCCGCATTCTCCGCGGCGTGGCGACCGGCGCGAAAAACATGCCGTTGAGGGTGATGTTTCAGGACGAAGCCAGATTTGGGCGGTTGTCGGATCCGCGTTCCTGCTGGGCTCCAAAACCGTTACGTCCGAAGGTGGGCTTGGCGCTGATTCGTGAGTATATTTACTGATAAGAATTTTGATTTTTACCATATGCGAACATAGTAAGGGAGATAAAGAAATTCAAGC